>NZ_JOCQ01000010.1 GCF_000720725.1 Streptomyces rimosus subsp. rimosus | reverse complement strand
GCGGCCGTCGATGAGGGAG
The DNA here is from genome assembly GCF_000720725.1 of Streptomyces rimosus subsp. rimosus. GTDB lineage: Bacteria > Actinomycetota > Actinomycetes > Streptomycetales > Streptomycetaceae > Streptomyces > Streptomyces rimosus_A. The sequence continues at coordinate 241,894 of NZ_JOCQ01000010.1, read as the reverse complement.
CGGGGCGGTGCGGTGGGCAGGTCGTCGCCCAGGGGTGCGGTGGTCAGGTTCGCGTAGTCGTACGTCCACGGCTCGTAGTAGTCGCTGAGGGCGGGCAGTTCGGGGTTGGCGAAGAGACGGGCTAATCGACGGGCCCGGCCGCCGCTACGGGGTACGAGCCGGCCGCCCTTGAGTCGCCAGCCGCCCTTCCAGCGGTCCTGGTCCTCATGGCCACGGGGGTAGCCCTGGCCGGGGCGGGTCTCGACGTTGTTGAACCACACGTATTCGGTGCCGGTGCGGTTGGTCCAGGTCTGTTTGCAGATGACCGAGCAGGTGTGGCAGCCGATGCACTTGTCGAGGTTCATCACCATGGCCACCTGGGCCATGACCCGGCGGGCGGGGGGTGTGCCGCGAGGCATGTCAGTACTCCACGTTCTGCGAGCGGCGTCGGATGGTGGTGACGGCGTCGCGCTGGTTGCCGGTGGGGCCGTAGTAGTTGGGGGCGAAGGACAGCTGGCCGTAGCCGCCGATGAGGTGGGTGGGCTTGATCAGGAGCTTGGTGAGGGCGTTGTGCACACCGCCGCGCCGCCCGGTGGTCTGGGATTTGGGCACGTTCACCAGGCGCTCCTGCACGTGGTACATGAACACCGTGCCGGGCGGCATGCGGTGCGAGACGACGGCCCGCGCCACGACCACGCCGTTGGCGTTGACCGCCTCGATCCAGTCGTTGTCGGCCACCTCGATCCGCGCGGCGTCCTGGACACTGAGCCAGATGACCGGGCCGCCGCGGGCCAGCGTCTGCATGAGCAGGTTCTCCTGGTACTCGGAGTGGATGGACCACTTCGAGTGCGGGGTGACGTAGCGGACCGTCACCGAAGGAGCGTCGTCCCGCACTGTCGCAGGGTGTTCGCCCAGTGCGGCCAGGTCCAGCGGTGGCCGGTAGACGGGCAGCTGTTCGCCGAGTTCGGCGAACCAGTCGTGGTCGAGGTAGAAGTGCTGGCGGCCGGTGAGGGTGTGCCAGGGCTTGCGGTGCTCGGTGTTGATCGTGAACGGGGCGTACCGTCGCTCCGGGCCCTCCTTGCCCGACCACTCGAAACTCGCCGACACCTGCACCGGGCGGGCCTGGGTGTCGGAGAAGACGACGCGCCGTTCGGCGACCGACTCGCCGAGTGCCGCCAGCCCGCTGCCGGGGCCGCAGCGTTCGGCGAGGCGCGCGAACCCCTCGGCGGCCAGCCGCCCGTTGGTGGTGCCCGACAGGGCGAGGATCGCCTCGCAGAACTTCACGTCCGTGTCCAGCAGCGGCCGGCCGCTCGCCGCGCCCTCGGCGGCCGTGCCGCACCGGCCCGCCAGCCACCGGGCCTCCGCCCGCGGGTACACGGTCACGCCCTTGACCGACATGCCTGCCTCTTCGGCCAGCGGCCCCAGACTCGCCAGCTTCGCGGCCACGGCCGTGTAATCCCGCTCGACGAGCGCGAACGCCGGCAGGTTGTGGCCGGGCCGGGGTGGGCCCGCCTCCCGCCAGTCGGGCACCGCTCCGCCGGGCTGCGCCGTCTCGCCGGGGGTGTCGTGCATCAGCGCGGTCGCCACCAGGTCGTACCGGGTGTCCAGGCGCCCGCGGGCCAGTTCGCTGAGCTTCGACGCCAGGCCGTGGAAGATTTCGAAGTCGGTACGGGCCTGCCAGGGCGGGCTGATCGCGGGTGAGAAGGCGTGTACGTACGGGTGCATGTCCGTGCTGGACAGGTCGTGCTTCTCGTACCAGGTGGCGGCGGGCAGCACCAGATCCGCCATGAGGGTCGTGGAGGTCATACGGAAGTCCAGCGCCAGCAGCAGGTCGAGCTTGCCGCGCGGCGCCTGCTCGTGCCAGGTGACATCGCGCGGACGGGCCTCGGCAGGCGCTTCCCCGGCACTCGCGTTGTCGTCGGCGCCCAGCAGATGCCGCAGGAAGTACTCATTGCCCTTGGCCGAGGAACCGATCAGGTTCGCCCGCCATACGGTCAGCACCCGGGGCCAGTTCGCCGGATCGTCCGGGTCCTCGCAGGCGAACCGCAGCCGACCGTGCCGGAGTTGGTCGGCGACCCACTGGCCTGGTTCACGCCCGGTGGCGCGTACCCGTTCACCCAGGGTCAGGGGATTGTCGGTGAATGTGGGGGCGGAGGGCATCCAGCCCAGGCGCGCGGACTGCGCCACCAGATCAGCGGTGTGCCGGCCCGCGAACAGGCCCCGGCCCGTCGCGGAAGCCAGCGCATCGGCGCGGTAGGACTCGTACCGCCACTGGTCGGTGTGCAGGTACCAGAACGGTGTCCCGGCCATCTGCCGCGACGGCCGCACCCAGTCCGCCGCGCTCTGCAACTGCTGCCACCCGGCGTACGGGCGCACCTTCTCCTGGCCCACGTAGTGCGCCCAGCCGCCGCCGTTGACGCCCTGGCAGCCGGTCAGCAGCAGGAGCGTCAGGAAGGACCGGTAGATGGTGTCCGAGTGGAACCAGTGGTTGGTACCGGCGCCCATCACGATCATGCAGCGCCCGCGGGTCTTCTCCGCGGTGTGTGCGAACTCCCGCGCCGCCCGTACGACGGCACCCGCCGGAACGGAGGTCAGCGTCTCCTGCCAGGCCGGGGTGCACGGCAGCGCGGCGTCGTCGTACCCCTGCGGCCACTGCCCCGACAGGCCCTGGCGGTGCACGCCGTACCGGGCCAGCAGCAGGTCGAAGACGGTCGTCACCCGGCGGCCGCCCAGTTCGCGCACCGGCACCGCCCGGCGTACGGTACCGGTCCCACCCTCCGCGCCCTGATCGAAGCGCGGAAGAAGGACCTCCACACTGGTCGCCCCCTGCTCCTGGTGGAAGCTGAGCAGCGGGTCCACGTCGCCCAGGTCGAGGTGCCAGCGGCCCGCGCCCTGTTCCGACCAGCGTTCCCCCAGCGTGCCGGGCGGCGCCACAGGGGCGCCCCGCCCCGCGTCGAAGACCACCGGCTTCCACCGCCCGGCCGCCCCGTCCCGCTCGTCCTCCGACAGCCCCAGCGCGGCCGCCGTGACGAACTTGCCCGGCACGAAAGACGCGCCACGCGGCTCCAGTTCGATGAGGAAGGGGAGGTCGGTGAAGGTCTTGACGTAGTCGGTGAAGTACGGGACCTGGCGCTGGACGAAGCATTCGCGCAGGATGACGTGGCCCATGGCCATGGCCAGGGCGCCGTCGGTGCCGGGGTGGGGGTGCAGCCATTCGTCGGCGAATTTGGTGGCGTCGGCGTAGTCGGGGGAGACCACCACGACTTTCTGGCCGCGGTAGCGGGCCTCGGCCATCCAGTGGGCGTCCGGGGTGCGGGTGACCGGCACGTTGGAGCCCCACAGCATCAGATACGCCGCGTCCCACCAGTCGCCGGATTCCGGCACGTCGGTCTGGTCGCCGAAGACCTGCGGGGAGGCGATCGGCAGGTCCGCGTACCAGTCGTAGAAGGAGAGCATCGGCGCGCCGAGCAGGGCCATGAAGCGGGCGCCGACCGCGTGCGAGGCCATCGACATGGCCGGGATGGGGGAGAAGCCGGCGATCCGGTCCGGCCCGTGGTGCTGGAGGGTGTGCACATGGGCGGCGGCGGCGATCTCCAGTGCCTCGTCCCAGCCGATGCGGGCCCTTGCCGCGGGCCCGCTGGTAGCGGCGGCGCTTGTCCGGGTCCCCGGTGATCTCGGCCCAGGCCGCCACCGGGTCGCCGAGCCGGTCCCGTGCCTCGCGGAACATTTCCACCAGCACGCCGCGCGCATACGGGTGGCGAACGCGGGTGGGTGAGTAGGTGTACCAGGAAAAGGATCCCCTGGGCTCGTACTCCGGGCGGTCCGGTCCCACCGACGGGTAATCGGTCGCCTGTGTTTCCCAGGTGATGAGTCCGTCTTTGACGAAGACCTGCCACGAGCAGGAGCCGGTGCAATTCACGCCGTGGGTCGAGCGCACCACCTTGTCGTGCGCCCAGCGCTCCCGGTACGGCGCGTCGTTGACCTCCTGGTCCGTACGGAAAACCGCCCGCCGGTCGGGTGTCGTCGTGGTCCCCTGTAACTGCTGGCCCAGCCGGAGCAGCCGTTCCGCCGCCGCACCCGCCACACGTTCCGTCGCCTTGCGTGCCCCGCGATGCGCCACGGCCCGACATCCCTTCTCTCCGTACAGCGGCACCCTGTGTCCGGTCAGTGGGCATGGGCGCATTTCCGGCCCAAGTTTGACCCTGAAATCGCTTCTAGAACCACACTGCCGAGCACAATTGGACAGAGTTATACACAAGCTTCCACATGCTTTGCTCTACTTGCCGCGCACATATGCAGAGAGCGAATGCGTGTTTGTTTTGAGGCGTGAATAACGCCGGATATATGTTTCCCGTGAGAGGTCGGGCCGGGGGTTTCCGGGACTGCGACGGACCACGGGGCCGGGCTTTGTCCTTGAAGTTGCCGCAGCGGCAGCCTCTACCGTCCTGACCAGGGCCGGAAAGCCGGTCCCGCCTAGTGACTCGTGAAGGGAGCGGCGATGTCCTGGCCGATCGCGGAGGTGGCGCGGATGTCCGGTGTGACGGCGCGGACGCTGCGCCACTACGACCACATCGGTCTGCTGCCGCCCGCGGGGACCGGCGCGAACGGGCACCGCTACTACGAGGAGCGGCAGTTGCTCCGGTTGCAGCAGGTCCTCGTCCTGCGGGAGCTGGGCCTGGGGCTGACCGAGATCGGCCGGGTGCTGGCCGCCCAGGTCGACGAGCTGGCGGCGCTGCGCGGCCACCACCGCCGGCTGCTCGCCGAACGCGACCGGCTCGACGCCCTGGCCGCGACCGTCTCCCGCACGATCGGCGAACTGGAGGAGTCCAGGAAGGACGGCACCGCCATGGTGAGCATCAACCGGCCGGAGAACCTGTTCGAGGGCATCCGGCCCCCGCAGTACCTGAAGAGCCTGCGCGACTTCCCCGAGCTGGCGGCCGCCATCGAGCGGCACAACGCGGGGCTGGGCGAGGCTGAGATCGAGGCCGACCAGCGCGAGCGCACGGCCCAGATGGTCCGGCTGGCCGAACTGCTGGCCTCCGGTGTGCCGGCCGACGCCGACCCGGTGCAGGCCGAGATCGACCGGCAGCACCGGACGCTGATCCGGATACGGGAGGTCAGCGCCGAGGAGTACCGCGCGATCGGTCGCGCCTGTGTGGAGAACGAGCACTGGCGCGCCGCGTACGAGTCGATCGCGCCGGGCCTGGCCGCGTACCAGCGGGACGCGATCGAGGCGTATACGGCGGCCCGCCTGGGCTGAGGGGTAGCCGTACAGGCGAACGGCCGCACCCGGTGCGGCCGTTCGCTGGTGGACGGAGACCGCTACATCACGGTCTGTGTCCCGATGGTCGGCGCGGCACCGTTCTTGTAGAGGGCGATGAGCTTGCTGAAGTCGAACGGCCGCTGGTCCACGCAGGTACAGCGGTACGTGTCGCACGCGTCGCAGCCGACGGTGCACGGCGGCTGGACGTCGGGGTTGCCCTGGTTGTGGTCGCGGGTGGCGTCCCAGCCGGACAGCGCGCCGAGCTGGTGCTCGTGGGCGAACTCGACCAGGCTGCGCTGGTTGTCCAGGGTGAAGACCCGCTTGTTGATGTTGCAGCCGAACATCGGTGTGGCGCCCGTACGGTGCCAGACCTTCCCGGCGTCCCACGCGGTCCACAGCGAACTGATCTGGCCGTGCATGGCCTTCAGGCCGATGACGCAGCACTCGTACATGTCGGGCGGCGCGCTCTGGCCGAACTCCATGAGCATGCCGTTGACCAGGCCGGGCTCGATACCGGCGGCGGCCACCTTCGCCAGGAACCTGACGCCGACCGGGCTGAAGCCCGCCGAGCCCTCACCGGGCTGCGCGTCGGCGGGGAGGGTGTAGGAGACCTTGAGGCCGGGGCGCTTGACGAGGACCTGGGAGATCGCCGCCGTGTGCCGCAGGTGCGCCGCCTCGTCGGCCAGGAAGTCGCCCTCGAAGTCGAAGTCGATGCGCGCCACCCCGTAGTTGCGCAGGAACGCCTCGTACTGCTCGACGATCCTCGGGACGCTCGTCTCGACGGCTTCCAGCGGCCGGCCGGAGGCGCCACCGCAGGAGAAGGCGACCCTGCCGCCGGTCGCGGCCAGCTGCTCGATGTCCTTCTTGCCGTACGAGCTCCGGTCGACCTCCCAGTCGGGGCCGTCCTGCCCGGCCCACGCCAGCTTCTTGTTGTTGTTGGCGACGATGAAGCCCAGCATGAAGCCGTCCACGCCGGATTCCTGGGCGTACTGGGGCAGGCTCGGGTTCGGCCAGGCCATGTAGTCCACGTACGGCGCGCGCGGCATGTCCCAGGGGCCGCCGTCCGGGAGCTTGTCGGTCGTGGTGAACTCCAGCGGCTGCGACGGCTCGGAGCGGTTGCCCGCGAGGTCGACGGCCGTGACCCGGACCGTGTACTTGGTCGTCGGGGTGAGTCCGGAGAGCACCGCGGTCTCGTCCTTGACCCGTCGCGGCTGCGGGCCGCCGTACGCCACCTCGTAACCCATCACGCCGATGTTGTCGGTGGACGGGTTCCAGGCGAGCGTGACCTGCGTCGGGCCGAGGGTGTCCGTGTGCACGTTGCCCGGCGTGCTCGGCGGCGTCAGGTCGTCCGGTACGTCGGCCGGCTGTCCGTTGATCTTGAAGTCGGTCGGCAGCGGGCCGGGGCCCGGCTTGGACCGGGAGAAGCCGAGCCGGAACTCCTGCGTGCCGCGCCGCGGCGCAACGGTCTGCCGCTCGGGCACCAGGCGCCCGGTGATGACATTGCCCTGCCGCTGCCAGACGAGCCCGTAGACGTTGGTGACGTTCTGGTCCGACTGCACGCGGAAGGAGATCTCCGGGTTGACGAGTGGTTCGCTTTCGAAATTCCAGACCGTGGCCTTCATGGTGCCGTACCACTCGCCAGGGGATTCCCATTCCGGTGTGACGTACTGCTTTGGCATGTCCACCCCTTGTTTTCGACGTCCGGTTCCGGTGTGTTCCTCCCCCCGTTGCGACAGGGAACCTAGGCACGGCAAATACCGGCGTCAATCACGGAATCCGGCCAGTGGCGGACCGGCCGGAAGAACGCGCGGGGGCGGTGGAATTACGCCGCCGCCGGACCGCCGGGACGGGCACGGACGGTGTCCGGCCGTCCGGCGGGCACCGTCCCGCCTGGGAAAACGGGCGGCGGTGGGCGCTGCCGCCGATGACGCTCCGCCTTCATCGCAGGCCCGTACGCGGCCCGTGCGGAATCCGGAATGCGCTGCCACCACCGGGCCGTAACGGCTCCGAGGTGAGAGGGCGGAGATTGGTGCGACGGGATGCGTCCGAATGAGCCCGCCCAATTCCCGGAAGGACCTGTGCGGGTAAGGCGAAAGCGCTGTGGGTGTGGCCGGGGGAGGGGAACGGGATAATTCAACTACCGCTGATGGGCAATTCAACTACCGCGCGGTGAGGGCAGGATGGCGGCGGCCGCCGGTACCCGAGGCGGTCGGCGGCCGCCGGTACCCGAGGCGGTCGGCGGGGGCCGGAGTCGGCGGTCCGGCTCCCGCACGGGGAGGCTGAGCAGCCTCCCTTACGCGGACTTCCGGTAAGCCCGGAACGCCCGTGTCGCCAGGAATCCCATCACGAGAACCGCCGCCGCGAGCAGGGCCAGGTGGCCCTGGACCGCGCTCCGGCCGGCCTGGGCGAGCATCGCCTGCCGGGCCGCGACGACCGCCCATTCCACGGGGTTGTACGCGGCGACGGCCCCGACCCAGCCCGGCGCGAGACGCAGATCCATGACGGCGGAGCTGAGGAACATCAGCGGCAGCGTGGTGAACTGGGAGATCGCGATCAGCGTGGCCTGCTGCCGGGTCAGCAGGGCGACGGCGTCGGACAGGGCCGAGAAGACCAGCGCCAGCAGGACCGCGGCGAGGACGGTGACGCCCACGCCGGCGACGCCGCCGGGGAAGCGGGCACCGGCGAGCAGCGCGATGCCCACGACGGCCAGGCTCTGGACGACGGTCTGGACCGCCTGGTGGACGAGGGTGGCGCACACCATCGCGCCGCGGCCGGCGGGCGAGGCGAGCAGCCGGTCCAGCACCCCGCGGTCGATGTCCTGGAGGTAGGCCGTCCCCGCCCAGGCGCTCGCGAACATCGCGGTCATCATCACCACGCCCGGGGTGAGGAATTCCAGGAACCCGCCGCTGCCGGACGCGAATCCGGGCAGGTCCGCGACCGCGCGGAAGAGTTGCCCGAACAGCAGCAGCCAGATCACCGGCTGGACGAGCCCGATGACCAGGAAGGTGGGCATCCGCCACAGCGTGCGCTGCAGGCGGCCGGTGAGCAGGGCGGTGTGGACGAGGACCGTCAGCGGACGCGTGCCGGCGGAGGTCGCGTGTGTGGTGGTCACTTCGCCGCCTCCGGGTTCCGCGTCGCCTCCAGGCCCTTCGGAGCCTCATCGCCGGCCGCTTCGAAACCGCGGCCGGCGTGCCGGAGATAGACATCGTCGAGCGAAGGGCGGGCGAGCGTCGCGGAGGCCACGGCGATCCCCGCTTCGTCGAGTGCGGCCAGTACGGCCGGCAGCGCCCTGGCGCCGTCGTCGGTGCGGCCCCGGACCGTACACCCGTCCATGGTGATGTCGCGCAGCACCGGCACCCGCTCCAGCACCGCCCGCGCCCTGGGCTCGGCCCCGGCGAGCTCGACCAGCACCGCGTCGCCGCGCAGACCGCTCTTCAGCTCCTCGGGAGTGCCCGCGGCGACGACGGTGCCGTGGTCGACGATGGCGATGCGGTCGGCGAGCCGGTCGGCCTCGTCCAGGTAGTGCGTGGTGAGCAGCACCGTCATCCGCTCGTCCGCGGCCAGCCGGGCGATCTCGTCCCACATCTCGCTCCGCGCCTGCGGGTCCAGCCCCGTCGTCGGCTCGTCCAGGAAGAGCACCTGCGGGCGGTGCATCAGCCCCAGTGCCACATCCAGCTTGCGCGCCATGCCCCCGGAGTACGTACGGACGAGCCGGTGCGCGGCGTCGGTCAGCCCGAACCGGTCGACGAGTTCACCGGCGCGGGCCCTGGCGTCGCGGCGGGACATGCCGTGGAGGCGGCCCGCGAGCAGCAGGTTCTCGGCCGCGGTCGCCATCGGGTCGGTGCCGGGCCGCTGGGCCACCACCCCGATCGTCCGGCGCACCCGGTCCGGCTGCGCCGCCACGTCGATCCCGGCGACCCGCGCCGATCCGCGGTCGGCGGCCGACAGGGTGGAGAGGATCTTCACCGTGGTCGATTTGCCTGCCCCGTTCGGGCCGAGCAGCCCGAACACGGTCCCTCGCGCGGCATGGAAGCTCAGCCCCCGCAACGCCCTGACCGGGGGTTTGTTCCTGCCTGTGGAGTAGGTCTTGATCAGATCAACGGCTTCCAGAGCCGTTTCCGCACGCCGCAGCGCAGCCATCGCCGCACACCCTTGTCACTGTTCGGTGTGACTCCCACCTTCCCGGTGTCACCGGACACGGGGAGGCTGAATGGCGAGGGCGGAACCCTACGGTGAGATGTCGCAGCAGAAGTTAACAGGGCGTGTGAAGGGCTGCAAGCGAGGCGTTCGGGCGGCCGGTGGTCATGTTGCGCCTGCCACGGGGTACTGGTGTGGCGTCCGTATGCGTGCGGTACGCGTACGGAACGGACGAGAGCCGGGGCCGGGCCCCGGCCGTGCGCACCGGACGAAAGGCGGAGATGGAAGACCTGCTCTCCGCGGCCGTGCCCGCCCCCGCCGTCCTGCGGGACTACGCGTTCCTCGGCGACGGCGAACGGGGCGCGGTCGTCGGCCCGCAGGGCGAGGTGGTGTGGCTGTGCGCGCCGCGCTGGCACGACGACGCGGTCTTCGCCGCGCTGATCGGCGGGCCGGGTCACTACACCGTACGGCCGCGAAGCGCCTGGCGGGTGCGCGGCGGCCACTACGAGGACGGCACGCTCATCCACGTCAGCCGCTGGGTCACCGACGAGGCCGTCATCGAATGCCGGGAAGCCCTGGCCCTGCCCGCCGCCCGCGACGGCCTGGTGCTGCTGCGCCAGGTGCGTGCCGTGCGGGGCGACGCCCGCGTCCACCTCGTGCTCGACCCACGGCCCGAGTTCGGCGCCGGCGTCATGTCGGAGGGCCGCGACACGCCGGACGGCCACACCGCTCAGGGCTGCGGCCTGCACCTGTGGTTCGGCGGGGCGGCCCTCGCACGCAGGCCCGGCGGCGGTCGGCAGGCCGCCTTCACCGTTCCGGAAGGGCAGGAGCGCGACCTGGTCCTGTACCTGGGCCGACGGCCGCCGGACACCGTGCCGGAGCCGCGGCGGCTGTGGCGGGAGACGGAAGCGGCGTGGCGCGACGCCGTACCCCGCTGCCTCGACACCGCCGCGCCCCGCGACGCCCGCCACGCCTACGCCGTCCTGCACGGGCTGACCAGCAGCGCCGGCGGCATGGTCGCGGCGGCCACCACCTCCCTGCCCGAGCGCGCCGAGGCCGGCCGCAACTACGACTACCGCTACACCTGGATCCGCGACCAGTGTTACGCCGGGCTCGCGGTGGCGGCCCACGGCCCGTACCCGCTGCTGGATCAGGCCGTACGGTTCGTGAGCGCGCGGCTGCTGGAGGACGGGGACCGGCTTCGGCCCGCCTACACGGTGGACGGCGCCCCGGTCGCCGAGGAACGCCCGCTGCCCCTGGTCGGCTATCCGGGTGGCAGCGACTTCGTCGGCAACCGCGCGGGCCGGCAGTTCCAGCTCGACACGTACGGAGAAGCGCTGCAACTGTTCGCGGCGGCGGCCCGGCACGACCGGCTGGACCGGGACGGGCAGAAGGCGGCCGAGGTGGCGGTGCGGTGCGTCGAGCAGCACTGGCAGCAGGCGGACGCCGGAATCTGGGAGCTGGAGGAGCGCTGGTGGACGCATTCCCGGCTGAGCATCGTGGCCGGGCTGCGCGCCCTGGCCCGCAGCGTCCCGGGCCCGGCGGCGCGAAGCCGGAGCGAGCTGGCCGACACCGTCGAAGCGGAGACGCGGCGGCGCTGCCTGCGGTCCGACGGCGTATGGCTGCGCGCGGAGGACGACGCGGGGGCCGAGGGTGCCCTGCTGCTGCCGATGGCCCGCGGCTGCCTGCGCCCGGACGACCCCAGTACGCACCGCACCCGGCGCTTCATCGAGGAGCGGCTGGCCCACGACGGGTACCTCTACCGGTTCCGCCATGACGACCGGCCGCTGGGCGAGGCCGAGGGCGCCTTCCTGCTCTGCGGGTTCATGATGGCGCTGGCCGCGCATGCCGGGGGCGACCGGGTCGGGGCCTTCCGCTGGTTCGAACGGACCCGCAGCGCCTGCGGTACGCCGGGGCTGTTCGCCGAGGAGTACGACGTGGAGCAGCGCCAGCTGCGCGGCAACCTGCCCCAGGCGTTCGTACACGCCCTGCTGCTCGAAGCGGGCGCCTGCCTGAACGGGCCGGACGCCGACTGACCGGGCCCCGCCCGGGCGCGCCCGTCCGCCGAACGGCGTAACGGCTGCCGGGAGAACGGAACAGATGCGGCAAAGAGGGTAGAGCGCGCGTGGCGCGGTACCCGGTGGTAAGCGGAATCCGGCGAGGGAGCCGCCGTCGGACGTCAGGAAGCAGGAGGACACCTCGTGGACAAGGGACCGGACGCAGGCCGCCGCACGCTCGCGCCGGGTGGCACGGAGCACCGGGACAGCGGCGCGGACCCGGCCGGGCTGGAGGCCGCGCTGCGCCGGCGCGTGGACGGCGAGGTCCGCTTCGACGCCGGCAGCCGCGGCGCGTACGCGACCGACGGGTCGAACTACCGCCAGGTGCCCATCGGCGTGGTCGTACCGCGCACCGTGGACGCGGCCGCCGCGGCCGTCGCGGTCTGCGCCGAACACGGCGTGCCGGTGCTCTCCCGTGGCGGCGGTACGAGCCTGGCCGGGCAGTGCACCAACGCCGCCGTGGTGATCGACTGGACCAAGTACTGCCACGGCCTGGTCTCGGTCGATCCTGGGGCGCGTACCTGCGTCGTCGAGCCCGGCATCGTCCTGGACGAACTCAACCGCCAACTGGCCGAGTACGGCCTGCAGTTCGGACCGAAGCCCTCGACGCACAGCCACTGCTCGCTGGGCGGCATGGTCGGCAACAACTCCTGCGGCGCGTCGGCGCAGGCGTACGGCAAGACGGTCGACAACGTGCGGCGGCTGGAGGTCCTCACCTACGACGGCGCCCGCTTCTGGGCCGGCCCGACCCCGGACGAGGAGTACGAGCGGATCGTCGCCGAGGGCGGGCGCCGGGCCGAGATCTACCGCGGCCTGCGCGACCTGGCCGACCGCAACCTCGCCGAGATCCGCCGCGGCTACCCGCGCATCCCGCGCCGCGTCTCCGGCTACAACCTCGACTCGCTCCTGCCGGAGAACGGCTTCGACCTCGCCCGCGCCCTCGTCGGCAGCGAGGGCACCCTCGTCACCGTGCTGCGCGCGGAACTGGAGCTGGTGCCGGTCCCCGAGTACGAGGCGCTGCTCGTGATCGGCTACCCGGACATCGCCTCCGCCGCCGACGACGTACCGAAGGCCCTCCAGCACTGCGAGCCCAGCCAACTCGAAGCCCTGGACGGCCGGATGGCCCAGCTCATGCGCGAGGAGAACGCCCACACCGACTCCCTCGACAACCTCCCCGCCGGGGAGAGCTGGCTGCTGATCCAGTTCGCCGGGGACTCCCGCGAGCAGGTCGACCGGCAGGCGCACGGCCTGCTGAAGGCGATGGGCCGCGGCGAGGACGACGACAGCGTGGCTTTCTCCGACAACCCGAAGCGCGAGCAGAAGATGCTCCGGGCCCGCGAGGCGGGGCTCGGCGTCACCGCCCGCCCGCCGGACGGGCGCGACACCTGGGAGGGCTGGGAGGACTCCGCCGCACCGCCCGAGCGGCTGGGCGATTACCTGCGCGACCTCACCTCCCTCCTGCGCGAGTACGGCTACGAACACGCCACCCTCTACGGCCACTTCGGCCAGGGCTGCGTCCACACCCGTATCCCCTTCGGGCTGACCTCCGCCGACGGCATCCGGGACTTCCGCGACTTCCTCTTCCGGGCCGCCGAACTCGTCACCTCCTACGGCGGGTCCCTCTCCGGCGAGCACGGCGACGGACAGTCCCGCGCCGAGCTGCTGCCGGTCATGTTCGGCGACCGGCTGGTACGCGCCTTCGGCGAGCTGAAGGCCCTCTTCGACCCGGACAACCGGATGAACCCCGGCAAGGTGACGAGCCCCTACCGCGTCGACGAGAACCTGCGACTGGGCTCGCACTGGCGGCCCACGTACGGCGAGACCCACTTCGGCTACCCGGAGGACGACCACGACTTCACCCGCGCCGTGCTGCGCTGCGTCGGCATCGGCAACTGCCGCAGCCACCGCGGCGGCGTGATGTGCCCCTCGTACCGCGCCACCGGCGAGGAGGAGCACTCCACCCGCGGCCGCGCCCGGCTGCTGTTCGAAATGCTCGACGGCCACGCGGACTCGGCAGTGACCGACGGCTGGCGCAGCACCGAGGTCAAGGACGCCCTCGACCTCTGCCTGGCCTGCAAGGGCTGCAAGTCCGACTGCCCGACCGGCGTGGACATGGCCACCTACAAGGCCGAATTCCTCGCCCACCACTACAGGGGGCGGCTGCGCCCGGCCGCGCACTACGCGCTGGGCTGGCTGCCGCTGTGGGCCCTGGCTTCCCGCGCCGCGCCCCGGCTGGCCAACGCGGCCCTGCACGCACCCGTGATCGGCAACCTCGGCAAGCGCCTGGCCGGTGTCGCCACACGACGCGCGGCGCCCGTCTTCGCCGAACAGTCCTTCCTCCAGTGGTGGCGCGCGCAGGACCGGCCCGAACCCGACCCCGCCGACCCCCGCACCGTCGTGCTGTGGCCGGACACCTTCAGCACGTACTTCCACCCGAACATCGCCCGGTCGGCCGTCCGCGTCCTGGAGGACGCCGGGTTCCGGGTGACGGTGCCCACCGAAGCCGTGTGCTGCGGGCTGACCTGGATCTCCACCGGACAGCTGGACACGGCCAAACGCACCCTGCACCGCACCACCCGGATCCTGCGGCCGTGGCTCGAAGCCGGTACGCCGGTCGTCGGCCTGGAACCGTCGTGCACCGCCGTCTTCCGCGCCGACGCCCCCGAACTGCTGCCGCACGACACCGACGTGCAGCGCCTGGCCGACCAGTTCCACACCTTCGCCGAACTGCTGGTACGGCGCGCCTCCGAATGGCAGCCGCCCCAGCTGGCCCGCGCCGCCACCGTACAGACGCACTGTCACCAGCACGCCGTCATGAAGACCGACCCCGACCGGGAGCTGATGCGCCGCGCCGGGATCGACGCCGACGTGCTGGACGAGGGCTGCTGCGGCCTGGCCGGCAACTTCGGCTTCGAGAAGGACCACTATGACGTGTCCATGGCCGTCGCCGAACAGGGCGTCCTGCCCGCCGTACGCGACACAGCCCCCAGCGCCCTGGTCATCTCCGACGGCTTCAGCTGCCGCACCCAGATCGAGCAGTCCGGCACCGGGCGGCGGGCCTTGCATCTGGCCGAGGTGCTGGCCCTCGGCCTGGACGGCGCCGCGCCCGCCCACCATCCCGAACGAAAGGTCCCCCGGCCCGGGGTGCGCGCCCGTGACGCGTGGATGATCACCGGTGCGGCCGTGGCGGCGGCAGCGGCGCTCGGCTGCGGGGCGGTGGCGGTCCGTCGGCGCCGTACCTGAGCCACGGCCGCACCCGGGCGGTCACCCGGGGCGGTGCACGAAAGCGTCCGCGGCAGCGTTGGTGTCGCCGGGCACGAGGTCGGCGGCCTCGGAGGTGAAGGCCACCGCCTCGCCGCCGCGGGTGAGCGCGCCCGGGATGGCCCGTGCGGCCGGGCCGACCCCGGTACGTTCGCCGGTACGCACGTCCAGCAGCGTGAGCCGGTCCTCCTCGGACAGCAGCACCTTGCGCCCGTCGCCGCTGACCGCCACCGCCGAGACGCCGGCCGGGGCGAGCCGTACGGTGGTGCCGGTCCGCAGATCGCGGAGGTAGGCGTGCCGGCCGGGCGGGGTGGTACCGGGGACCAGGTGGTCGGACTCGGAATCGAAGAGCACGTAGCGGCCGTCCCGGCTGATCTCCACCAGCCAACTGCGCTTGTCGTCCTGCACCCCGTCCAGCGGTACGTCCACCTGCCGCACGGTCCCGTCGGCCCGGTCCTTGACGAAGACGTCGTACGCGCCGCTGCGCGGGCCGGTGGCGAAGGCCAGCAGCCGCCCGTCACCGCTGAGCGAACCGTTGCTGACGGACGGGTGGCCCGTCGGGGTCTGCTGCGGGTCGATCCGCTCGTCGGTGCCGTCCGCCAGGTCCCGGACGAGTAGCCGGGCGGGCCTGTTCGGGTTGCGGCTGCCGACCGTGACAGCGGCGAAGCGGCCGTCGGCGCTGAGCGAGTCGACGTTGCTCAGCTCGGCGCTGTTGGCCTGGGTGGTCCGGTCGGTGATCCGGTCGTACACGTAGGCCGACGCGTAGCGGGTGCCCGATCCGTAGCCGACGTACCGGCCGTTGTCACTGATCGCGGTGTGGCTGCCGCCGTACGTCCTGGCGTCGGGCACCCGGGTGACCTGACCGGACGTCAAGTCCTTGATGAGCAGGGCGCGGTAGTGGTCGGCGCCCAGGTTCGGCGCGGCCGACCAGAAGGCGACGTACCGCCCGTCCGCGCTGATCGACGCCCGGTCGGACAGGCCGTCCGCCTGGCTCCCGTCCGAGGTGGTGCTCACCCGCTCCGTGACCGGGGTGCCTGCCGCGCCCGCCGTGTCCGTTACGGGCCGGGCCCGGGCCGTACCCGGCAGCAGCACGGCGGCGCAGACCGCGGTCACGGTGGCGGCCGCGGCCGCACGCGTCACGCGGGAGGCACGCCCCGCGCGTAAGAGCCGTCTCATGGTCACCCTTCGACGAACAGGTCACGTCCACCCGCGCACACGGGACCCGCTCATCAAAGAGGCGCCGGCCGCCCCGGGCAATCAGCCGATCGCCGTACAACCAACAGGCGCCGTGAAGCGTCCGGCGGGGCCGCAGGAGGCCCCGCTCAGCCCGTGGGCTGACGCCGTTCCTCGTCGGGCTGCGTGGCGCGGTGCGCTTCGTCCTGGACGAGCAGGGAGAGCAGCGACGCGACGGTCAGGCCGGCTTCGGCGGGGTGGCGCAGCACCTTGCTGGGGTCGATCTCGTAGGTGTTGCTGCGCCCCTCACGGGTGTGGGACAGATACCCGTCGCGCTCCAGATCGGAAATGATCTTCTGGACGGCGCGTTCGGTCAGGCGGCAGTGCGCGGCGATGTCGCGGATGCGGGCGTTGTGGTTGTCGGCGATGGCCGCCAGCACCCGGGCGTGGTTGGTCACGAAGGTCCACCCCGTGTGCGGCTCGGGCACCCCGTTCTGCGACTCGGACAGGTCATCCATGCCGCAACTCTACCGACCCATCATTCACGTGTCCCGAAACACGTACGGCTTTTCGTGTATTAATTGACGTGTGTCTCCCGATGGGCAAGCCTGGGAGACGAGCGGATGAGCCGATGACGGGAAGGGAAGGCCATGCCGGAAGCCGCGCCTTGGGCGTCCCCTCCTCCCGATTCCGCCGGAGCCGACGGGCACGGCGGCACGCCCGCCGTGCCCCCGCCCCGCCTGTCATGGCTCGACGCCTTCCGGGGCGGCGACCGGACCGGAATGGCGGTGCAGGGGGAACTGGACCTGGACGCCTGCGAGGAGGTCGAATACGACCTGCAGGAGGCCCTGAGCCGATCGGACCAGGGGATCGACCTCCACCTCGACGCCGTCCCGTTCTTCGACTGCGCCGGCCTGAACATGCTGCTGCGCCTGCGCCTGCGGGCCGTCGCGCAGGGCAAGACCGTCGTCATCCGCTCCAGCAGCCGCGCGGTCGAGCGGCTGCTGGACGTGACCGGGGCCCGGAAGCTGTTCATCTCCCCGGAGCCGTACGGGCAGTCCGCGACGCACTCCCACGCCGACGGCACGGTCCCGCACCCGGACCACCGCCCCGATCCCGACGGGAATCGGCAGCACGACCTCGACCAGGACGCCCACCAGGACCTGCCCACGGAGGTCGCCCAGCTGCGCCGCGCCATGCAGACCCGCCCGGCCATCGACCTGGCCCGCGGCATCCTGATGGCCACCTTCACCCTGAGCCCCGAGGCCGCCTGGGCCGTCCTGGTCACCGCCTCCCAGAACACCAACACCAAGCTGCACCTCCTGGCCCAGGAGCTGGTGAACAGCGTGCAGGGCAGCGCCCTGCCCGAGGCGGTGCAGGGGCAGCTGGCCGCCGCGGTGGCCAAGGTGAGGGCGGCCCCGCCGAGCGCGTCCGCCGCCCAGGAGCACATCCGGGACACCGTCCAGAAGCTCGCACCCATCCGGTTGCCCACCTCGTCCGGAGAGTAGCGGTGACCGGCGGTCCGGACCGGCCGGGCCGCCGCTGTCACGTTTCGCCGCCGCGAGGTGTCCCGATGGGCAGGCGAAGAGAAAGGCTGGACGATGCCGGTTGGTCACTGCGCGGTCGGGGCGGGGGCGGAGCATGGGTTCTGAGGGCATTGGGAGTGCCGAGAGCACTGAGGGCGCGTTCACCGAACACCGCGGACTGCTGTTCACCATCGCTTACGAGATGCTGGGCAGCGCCACCGATGCCGAGGACGTGCTGCAGGAGAGCTATCTGCGCTGGAGCGCGGTCGATCCGGCCACGGTCCGGCACCCGCGCGCCTACCTGGTGCGTACGGTGACCCGGCAGGCCCTCAACCACCTGCGCGCGGCCCGGGCGCGGCGCGAGGACTACGTGGGCGCGTGGCTGCCCGAGCCGATCCGTACCGCCCCCGAGGCCGGCGACGACGTGCTCCTGGCCGAGTCGGTCTCGATGGCCATGCTGCTCGTCCTGGAGACGCTGAACCCGACCGAACGCGCGGTGTTCGTGCTGCACGACGTGTTCGGCTACACCCACGGCGAGATCGCCGCGTCGGTCGGCAAGAGCGAGGCCACCGTCCGGCAGACCGCCCACCGCGCCCGCCGCCACGTCCATGCGCGGCGCCGCCGGTTCGAGCCGGACTCCGGCGCCGCCCGGGAGATCGTGCGGCGCTTCCTGGACGCGGCGGCGACCGGTGACGTGCGGGCGCTGATGGACCTGCTGGCGCCCGATGTCGTGCAGATCTCCGACGGCGGCGGCAAGGTGGTCGCCGCGCGCCGCCCGGTCGTCGGCCGCGACGAGGTCGCCCGGTTCATCCTCCGCGTCGCCCGCAGAAACCTCGCGGAGACCCGTATCGAGCCCGCCACGTACAACGGCATGCCCGCGGCACGGTTCCTGACCGACGGCGCGCTCGACTGGCTGCTGACGGTCGAGATCCACGACGGACGGATCACCGGCCTCTACGGCATCCGCAACCCCGACAAACTGCGCCGCGCCAACACGGTGCGCCCGCTCGACAGGAAGGGACCCCAGCCGTGGAAACCGTGACCGTGGAACGCGTCATCGCCGCCCCGGTGGACGAGGTGTTCGCCTGGCTCACCACGACCACCCACTACACACGCTCGCCCCTGGCGCTCCGCTGCCGGCTGACCCGGCACGGCGCGGACGCGCCCTACGGGGTCGGCGCGGTACGCAGCCACCTCTGGCTGATCGGCTGGTTCCGCGAGCGCATCACCCGGTACGACCCGCCGCACGCCACCGAGTACGTCGTCGAGCGCAGCTGGCCGCCGTCCCGGCACGAGCTGGGCCGGATGACGTTCACCGCGGCCGACGGCGGCACCCGGGTGTGCTGGACCACCCGCGCCGAAGTGCGCCTCCCGCTGCTCGGCGCCCCGCTGACCCGCCTCCTCATGCGGCCGGTCCTCACCCGTACCTTCGGCAACATCCTCGCCACCGCCGACGCCGCGCTGACGCGAGGCGCCCGGCCGGGACCGGAGGTGACGGCACCCCCGCTCCGGCCGGAGCGGAGGTGACCCGGGGAACCGGCGGCCTCCGGCGCCGGGCCGGGATCAGGCCGCCAGATGGGCGCCGAAGAACTCGGTCAGCTTCGCGACGGCCCGGGTGACGTGCTCGTCCTTGTCGTACAGGTCGACGTGCGTCGCGCCCTCGACGTCGAACAGCTCCGCCGTACGGCCGGCCGCGGCCACCGCCTGCTCGCTGAACGGGCGGGTGGCGGCCTCGGTGCCCGCGATCATCAGAAGCGGGCGCGGGGCGATCTTGTGGACACCGGCGTAGGCGTCGAACTGGTCGAGCTGGTCCGCGCTGCGTGCGACCCACAGATTCGTGGCGCGGGTGCCGGCCGCGCGGCGTCTTGTAGTAGTCGACGAACTCCCGGACCGGCGCCGGCGTCGACGCGTCGATCCCGTCCAGCTCCGGCAGCGCGCTGACCAGCGTGGCCCCCTTCCCGGCCGCCTCCTCGCCGCGCCGCGCACCGGCCTCCTCGACCAGCGCCGCGAAGCCCGCCGGATCGCCGTCCCGGAAGAAGCGCGCCAGATCCGCGGCGCTGACGGTGGCGACCGCCTTCATCCGGTGGTCGGTCTGCGCCGCGAAGGGCACATACCCGCCCGCGGCGCAGATGCCGAGCACCCCGATCCGCTCCGGGTCGATGTCGTCGCGGGTGGTGAGGTAGGAGACCGCGTTACGGAAGTCGTCGGCGCGCTGGAACGGGTTCTCCAGCCCGTGCGGCTCGCCCTCGCTCTCGCCTTGGTGGGCGGCGTCGAAGGCCAGGGTGACGAAACCCCGCTCGGCGTAGACCGCCGCGGTCTGTTCCTTCACACCGGTGGCCGGGCGCCCGACCACGACCGCGGGCCGGGGGAGGGAAACATCCTGGGAGAAAACCTTCCCCCGCTCGCCGGTGGCGTCGGCTGCCGCACTGGACGCATGACCAGCAGCGCGCACCGCAACGAACTGGGGGAATTCCTCAAGGCCCGCCGGGCCGAACTCACTCCCCGCGCAGTGGGCCTGCCCGACAGCGGCGCTCCGCGCCGGGTCAAAGGCCTGCGCCGCGAGGAGGTCGCCCAGCTCGCGGCCATCAGCACCGACTATTACACCCGCCTCGAACAGGGCCGCATGCAGGCGTCCGCCTCGGCCCTGGGCGTCCTGGCACGCGCCCTCCACCTGGACGACGACCAGCGGACCTACCTGTACGAACTGGCCGGCAAGGAGCACACCCGGCCGCGCCGCCGCGCACGGCAGCGGGTCCGGCCGCAGCTCCGGCGCCTGCTGGACGACCTCTCCACGACCCCCGCGGTGGTCCTGGGCCGCCGGATGGACGTACTCGCCCGGAACACACTGGCCGCCGCCTTCGTCACGGATTTCGCGGCCATTCCCGAAAAGCAGCGCAATTACGTCCGTATCACCTTCACCGACCCGGCGATGAAACGCCTCTACACGGACTGGGAAACCGTCGCCCGCACCTGTGTCGCACAACTGCGGATGGAGGCGGCGAAATACCCCACGGACCCCGGCCTGACTGGACTGGTCGGGGAATTGTCCGTCCAGGACGGGCAAGTCCGCCGCTGGTGGGGTGAACACCGCGTCGCGGCCCGCAACATCGGCACCAAAACTCTGCGGCACCCCGTCGCCGGCGACCTCACCCTCGACTGGGACACCTTCACCACCGGCACCGACCCCGACCAGCAACTCGTCGTCCGGACCGCCGAACCCGGCACCCCCAGCCACGACGGGCTCCGCATCCTGGCGTCCTGGGCCGCCGGTCAGCCGGGCAGCGCCCTGAATTCGTAGCCGAAGGTCAGCGGCGCGCCGTCGGATTCGTCGTAGGCCGTCAAGGAGTCATGGGTGACCCGGTAGGTGAACGTGCGCGGATTCCGTTTCATGGTGAGCAGGCCCTCTTCCGAGTCCATGACGTCCTGGGAACAGGTGCGGTCCGTGGTGCGGGTGGGCTGGTGCATGGTGAGCGTGTCGCCCTCGAAGACGGCCTGGCCGGTGAAGTCGTTGCAGCCGAGGTTCCCGCTGACCGTCCCGTCCGCGTGGAAGACGAAGTACGTACTCTTCGGCAGGTCCGGGCTGTAGGTGTCGCCCACGATCAGCCGGGGCAACTGCCAGCGGCGGCCGTAGAACCCCTCGGGCTGCTGGAGTTTGACCGCCACGTAGTCACCTTCCTGGTTCTTCAGGTCCATCGTGAGGTCGTCATGCCGCTGGGCGATCGTCAGCGGACCGTCGAAGACCTCGCGCAACCGCTCCGCGAAAGCGCGGTTCTTTGCCGGGCACCCGCCGTCCTCCGTCGCCTGCGCCCGGTCCCCGCCGACGGCGAGCACGCTGTCGGCCATGGAGGCGGACCGGTGGAAGGGCGCGCAGCCGTCGTTGCCCTTGACCGTGCCGTCGTAATCGAATGCCATCCAGGAGGCGGCGTGCGGCGGTGCGCTGATATCCCGGCCGCCGACGGTGACCCACTGGACCATCCAGCGCGCTCCCATCAGCAGCCCGCCGTTCCCGCCCGGCCCCTTCCTGACGGGCGCGGCCGAAGCCGGCCTGCCCTCGGTCTTCTTCTTGCCCCCGCTGCCTGCCTCCGACGGGGCACACCCGGTGGCGGTGAGCAGGACGGTCAACAGGGCGCCGGTGACGGCACCGGTTCTCCGGATACGCATGGTCGTACGGACGTTTGAGGTCGCCTCCGAGTTCCGGGGCCGGTGCTCGCGGGCTGTACCGGCTCACGAAACGATCTCAATTGGTCGAGCATGCAACCTTTTCGCCACCGGGGTGGTCACATATGAGGCGCAAGCATGTGCGAGTACATGCGAGTGCATGCGAGTACACGCGTGTGCACGTACCCGCGCCTGCGTCCCAGCCTCGGCGTACGAGCTGAAGCACGAGCCACCGCACGACAATCGACGAGCGTGCCGTCCCGACGGAACGGCACGTGGGACCCGAAAGGTCTGCCGGATGAAGATTCGCCGCGCCCTGACGGCCGCCGCAGCGGCTGCCGTGATAGCGCCCGCCGCCGTACTGACCGTGCCCACCGCCGCGTTCGCGACCGGCCCCGGGGCGACCGCCTCCGGTACGACGGGGTCCGCCGACACCGCGGCGACCGCGGGTGGCGGAGCGGAGGGTTCCGGGGAGAGCGGCGGCAAGGGCGGCGGTACGGGTTCGGCCGGTACCACCGGGTCGACGGGTACGGGCGGTTCGACCGCCGGCACCGCCGGCACCGGTGGCACGACTGCTGGTACGGGTGGTTCCGCTGGTACGGGCGGTACCGGTAACGACAAGGGCACGGCCACCGGCGGGGGCGGCACCTCCGGCGAAACCGAGAGTCAGACCTGCGACTTCGAGTCCGACCAGCTGCGGGTCACGGTCAACGGCCTGCCGTCCCAGCTGGTGGCGGGCGGCTCCTGGACCTCCTTCACCATGCGGCTCTCCAACACCACCGGCAAGACGCTGACCGAGGTGCAGCCGTTCCTGCACATGTCATCGGCCGAGGACGTCGACCGGCCGTACTGGGAGCTGGACACCGAGTACCGCGACCGCAGGACGGGGGAGTGGAAGACGTTCCACGACGCGTCGCCCCAGACCCTGTTCGGCTCCTTCGCGATCGGCCCGCGCAGCGTCGTCACGCTGACGCTGCGCACCCGCGTGGTCAAGGACGCCAAGCCCGGCACCGGGTACGCACTCGCGTCGGGCGACTTCCGCAACCGCGACGGCTCCTGCGGTTCGGCCAAGGAAGAGTGGTACGACTTCGCCATCCTGTCCGCCGGCGGTAAGCCGACGGACAAGCCCGGGAAGCCGGGCGGCGGCACGGCCGAACCGACCGCTTCGGCCGAACCCGGCGCGAGTGCCACGCCCGGCGGGACCGCGGGCGGTTCGGGGTCGGGCGGCGGCGTGGCGGCGCAGGGCGGCGGCCACCTCGCCGCGACCGGTTCGTCCGCCGCGCTGCCGGTGATCGGCCTGGCCGGCGCGGCCGCGATCGCCGTGGGCGCGGGCGCGGTCTTCGCCGTACGCCGCCGCAAGCCCGCGACCGGCACCGGCCGCACGGACGCCACCGCCTGAGCAACCCCGGCCCTTTTCTCTCTCTTCCTCCTGATTTCCTCCCGACCGGCCGGGGCTCAGAGCCGAAATCCCAGCTGATGTCCCAGCGGACATTCGAGCCGAGCCCCGAGAAGGAAGTTCCCATGAAACTGCGCCGCACCCTGTCCGTCTCGGCCGTGACGGCCGCCCTGATCCCGGTGGCGGTGGCCGCCGCCCCGGTCACCCAGGCGGCTCCCGCCCCGAAGATGCCGACGTGTTCCGACGTCGACACCGCCTACGGGCAGTACCACAACAACTTCTTCGTCGGCCGGTCCTTCGGCGCGCCCGACACCGTCCGCCTCGGGGACCAGTGGCACGCCTTCACCGCCACGCTCACCAATGCCTCGAAGAAGGAACTGAAGTCCTTCAGCCTGCGGGCCAGGGTGGACAGCCACGTCTACAACGACGGCGAGCACGGCCTGAGCCCCTACGCCGACCTCCAGTACTGGGACGCCGCGAAGCGCGAGTGGAAGACCCTGCGCCGGGGGGACGTCGCCACGGGCAGCATCCCCGGGCCCGGCACGCTCAAGCCGCGCGAGTCCGTGCACGTACAACTGCGGTTCCGGGTGCGCGAGGGACTGTCACACGACCAGTCCTACGACTCCTACGCCGAACTCTACGGAACGTTCGTCGACCGGTACCGGGGCATCGACTGCACGACGACCGGTGTCACCGGGGACAACTTCAATCTCCGCTGGAAGTGAGGCCGCACGCCGGCCGTGCCGGACGCACCGGTGTCCGACACGGCCGGTCGCCCGGTCAGTCCCACCAGAATTCCCAGTGCCCGGCGCCGACGAGCGTTTCGGCGTAAGCGGCCAGGGTGTGGGAGCCCTGCCGGACGAGGTCCGGGCAGAACGCGAAGTGTTCCGCGGCGACCAGGCGCGCTTCGTCCGTGGATATCGGCGGCGCGGCGACGCTGAGGTGGAGCGTGTCGAATCCGACCGCCACCACCCGTGCGCCGAACCGCCGCTCCCAGTCCCGTACGACCGCCGAGAACTTGGCGGTGTCGTTGTCGTAATTGGCGGGGCCGCTCCAGCCTGCGGCGGTGAGCGCATCGGCGCCCCGGTCCGCGGCGACGAGCCCCAGGCGTATGTACGGCTTGCGGGCGGCGAACGCCTCGGCGAACTCGGCCGCCACCTCGTCGGGACGCCGCACGGGCTCTCGGCCCGGCGCGAGACCGGGCCACTCCTCGTCCGCGTACTTGTCCCACCAGGCCGCGAGGAGTGCGGCCGGGTCATGCGCCTGCGGCGAGGACATGTCTTCCGGATACAGCTCGCCCGTGGCCCAGGGCCGGAACTCTCCCGCGTCGTCCGGACGGAGCGGTTCGAGCAGCAGCGGCCACAGCCCGGATGCGGCGTGCGCCTCGCGCAGACGCGTCCACAGCTCGGCAGCCCCGGGTACGGCGTCGTCGCTCAGCCATAGGGCCGTTATGTCACCGTCGTCTTCGGCGGTGACCGTCCGGCCAGGGGGAAGCAGGACATCACGGGGCAAGCACAGATCAACGTTCACGCTATGGATGCTAAGGCCGGGGTGTGACAAC
The DNA here is from genome assembly GCF_000720725.1 of Streptomyces rimosus subsp. rimosus. GTDB lineage: Bacteria > Actinomycetota > Actinomycetes > Streptomycetales > Streptomycetaceae > Streptomyces > Streptomyces rimosus_A. Next base: position 217,383 of record NZ_JOCQ01000010.1, on the reverse strand, counting down.
GCCTGGGGGGAGCGGGTTCCGGCCCCCTCACAGCTGACTCTTCTCATGGCCCCCGCGCGTAAGGCTCCGGCTTCCCTACGGCTGTTCAGTCCCTACCCGCACCACCATCTTCCCGGTGTTCGCACCGCCCAGCATGCCGAGGAAGGCGTCCACGACGCCGTCGAAGCCGTCGACCACCGTCTGCGCGTCCACGACGCGGCCCGCTTGGAGGTGGGGGACGAGAAAGTCCTCCAGTTCGCGCTGGGCGTCGCGGTGGTTGCGTACGAGGACGCCCTCCAGGCGCAGGCTCTTCTCGACGATGTCGAAGAGGTTGCGGGGCGCGGCGGGCGGCTGGGCGCTGTGGTACTGCGCGATCGCGCCGATCCAGGCGATACGGCCGAACTCGCGCAGCCCCTGGATGGCGCCCTCCAGATGATCGCCGCCGACATGGTCGAGATAGACGTCGATGCCGTCCGGCGCCGCCTTGGCCAGCAGCTCGCCGACCGGGCCGTCGTGGTAGTCGAAGGCCGCGTCGAAACCCCACTCCTCGGTCAGCCGCCGGACCTTGGCCGGCGAGCCCGCGCTGCCGACGACACGGCCCGCACCCAGCAGCCGGGCGAACTGGCCCGCCGCGCTGCCCACGCCGCCGGCCGCAGCGGAGACGAAAATGCTCTCGCCGGGCTTCAGGCGCGCCGTGCGGGTGAGCGCGACGTAGGCCGTCAGGCCCGTACCGCCGAGAACGCCCAGGTAGGAGCGGGCCGGCACGCCCGGGTGGGCGGGCAGGACGCGCACTTCGTCCGGCGTCACCAGGGCGTGGGTGCGCCATCCCTTGCGGTGGAAGACGAGGTCGCCCTCCCTCAGGCCCGGCGCCCGGGACGCGGTGACGCGCCCGACGGAGCGGCCCTCCAGCGGAGTGTGCAGGTCCCAGCCGCCGTCCATCAGCTCCCGCATATACGGGTCGACGGAGAGATGGACGTTCTCCACCAGGGCCTGTCCAGGGGCGGGGGCGGGGAGGGTCGTCTCGACGAAGGCGAAGTTCCCGGCGGTCGGGAAGCCGGCGGGGCGCGAGATCTGGTGGACGAAGCGGGCGGCAGCGCCGGTCATGAGGGCTCCTGGGGCCTGTGTGAAAGGGGAAAGGGGACGGGGAACGGAGAATCAAGGAATGGGGTGTGGGGTGCGGCTCTACGCAGATGATCGGTGGCCGCGCTCCGCCCACCGTAGGGAGCCGTTGCCGCCGTCGGCAGAGGGTCCCGTCGATGGAAGCGGGCTTTCCATGAATGCTGCTCATGGAATACTTGCGCCGCATGAGCGACCTCGCGCCGCACGAACTGCGCATCCTGATCGCCGTCGAGCGGGAGCGCGGGTTCACCGCGGCGGCCGCGAGCCTGGGCATGACCCAGTCCGCCGTCTCCCATGCCGTACGCACCTGTGAACGCAAGCTGGGAGCCGTGCTCTTCGACCGCGGCCGGCACGGTGCCCGCCCGACCGCCGCGGGCACCCGGGCGGTCGCCTATGCGCGGCGGATCGTACGGCTGCTGGAGTCAATGGGGCCGGAGGTGCGCGGCGCGGGCGACGGGGCGGTCACCGGCCCGCTGCGCATCGCGGCGTTCCGCAGCGCCGCGGCCCACCTGCTGCCCGCCGTACTGGAGCGGCTGACCGCCCGGCACCCGGGCCTGTCGCCCGAGCTGCGGATCGTGCGGGAGATCGGCCGGGGCACCGCGGGGGAAGTCGCCGACGGGCGGGCCGACCTGGGCATCGCCACCCTGGACGCCGCGGGCCCGCCGCCCGGCCTGGTCGGTGCCCGGCTCTTCGAGGAGCCGTACGCGCTGGCGCACCCGGCGGACCGCGCGCACGCCGATCCGCGGACACTGCCGCTGATCGACTGGGACGAGAACTGCGGTTCGTACACCCGCGAGTGGTGGGCCGGCCAGGACTGGATCCCGCCGGCCACGATCCGGGCCGAGGACGACACCGTGGTGCTGTCGATGATTGCCCGCGGCATGGGCATGTCGATCATGCCCATGCTGACCCTGGCGGGCGCGCCCGCCGACGTCTCCGTCACCTCTCTGGCGCCGTGCCCGCCCCGGCGGGAGGTCGGATACGTGACCACGCCCGAGGCCGCCGAATCGGCGGCGGTACGGGCGTTGATCCGCGAACTCCGGTCGGCCGGGGCGGCTCCCGGCCCCGTACCCGGTGGCCGGCCGGCGCGGCCCTGACCGTCGCCGGCCCGGCCGTCGCGCTCCACGCCCTGCTCAGGCGCGCCGGAAGGCGCCCGGCGTGATGCCGTACACGCGCTGGAACCACCGGCCGAAGTGCGCCTGATCGGCGAAGCCGCTGACCGACGCGGCGTCGGCGGGCGTGGCTCCGGTCCGCAGCAGGGCGCGCGCGTGGCGCAGGCGCAGCTGCCGCTGGTAGTCGCTGGGCGCCAGTCCGTACTCCGCGCGGAAAGCACGGTAGAGGGCGAACCGGCTGCACCCGGCGGCCTCCGCGAGGTGCTCGGCGGTCAACGGTTCCAGGTAGGCGTCGTCCAGGAGCGCCCGGGCCCGCCGGGCGGCCTGGCGGCGCGCGCGATCGGCCGGGTTCCGGACGCGTACAGGAGAGGCGACCGCGGACGCACCACGACGCGCCATGGCGGTGACGGCCGCGGCCAGCCGCTCGTCGCGCACCAGCTGATCCGCCGGGCCGGCCAGCGCGGCGTGCAGCCGGGCGAGGGCCCCCGCGAGCGCGTGATCGCTCAACACGAGGTCCGGGAACAGCGGCAGGGCACCGGTCCGCCCGTCCGTGGCGTCGCTGATCATGTCGCGGACCACGGACGGGCCGATGTGCACGATGCGGTACCGGTACCCCAGCTCGGCCGCGGCCCGGCCGTCGTGCACCTCGTCCGGGTTGAAGGCCATCACCATCCCGGCGCCGCTGGTGTGGTTCGCGCCCCGGCAGCGGAAGCGCTGCGCGCCGGCGTCGGTGATGCCGAAGGAATAGGTGTCGTGGCTGTGCGGCGGATAGACGTGATCGAAGAAGTGCGCGTGCATGGCCTCCACGGGGCGTTCCCCGTCCCGCCAGTAGCGCACCCAGCCATCGTCCCTCGTCATGCAGGCATTATGAAAGACGCAGCAGGGGGCGGTACGTGTGGGGCGATCCCTTCGCCCCCGCCCGCCGCACGTGGAAAGCGAGGCCCAAGTCGCGCCGGCAGGCGCCGTGTCCGCCGGGCCATGGCCCGTGCGCCGCCTCCCCGTGCGGCCGACGCTGCTGGCCTCAGGGCTGATAGACGCACTCCGCCAGCGTTGAGTGCTTCTTCCAGCCCAGCGTCTCGTACAGTGCGCGCCCGTCGTCGGTCGCGCCGAGGACGCCAAGGACCGCGCCCTGGTCCAGCGCGCGGTCGGCGAGCGTACGCATGACGAAGGCGCCCAGCCCGCGCCGCCGGTGAGCCTCCTCCGTTATCACCCGGTCCATGACCGTGGCCTGCCCGAGGAGCGCCATCTGCCCCTGGGCCGCCTGCTCGCCCGCCGCATCCAGCACTCGTACGCGCACCACGGCGCCGCTGGTCTCCACGGCCGCGGTGTACCCCGTGGGCACGGCCGGCTCCATGGCCATGAGGTCGACGGCCATCAGGTGCCCGCTCTCCTCCCGGACCCATCCCGGCGACAGCCAGGGCTCGATCTCCGCCGGCTCCGCGGGCACCTTCATCCAGGTCCGCGGCACGGTCACCGAGGCAGCAGCGCTACGGACCAACGGCTCATCGGCCTCCGGCAGGACATGGCGCCCGACCTCGGCGGGATTGTCGGCCACCTCGACGTAGGCCCCCCAGGGCGTCTCGACCGGCGGCGCCGTCCGCCGCGACACGGCCCAGCCCGCCACCCAGATCCTGACGATGTCCGCAACCATCGAACCCTCCCCGCAGCAGCGGCCACAGCAACGACCGCGTAATGGTCAGATCTAGCATCCGTACCTTACATCGCCGCGCGGTGTGGTGTACGGCATCCGAAGGACGGGCGGCTTGGCGGTGCGAGCGACGGCGGAGGGCCGTGACGTCGTCAGGAGCCGGGGCCGATCAGCTGTGTGCCTGCCAGTCCGGCGTACAGGGAGTCGCGCGCCATCAGTTCGGCGTGGGTGCCCAGAGCCCGTACCCGGCCGGCTTCCATGACCAGGATGCGGTCGGCGGTGGTCACGGTGGACAGGCGGTGCGCGACGACCAGGACGGTGGTGTGGCGCGCGGTGTCCCCGATGGTCTCGCGCAAGGCTGCCTCGTTGGCCGCGTCGAGCTGGGAGGTGGCCTCGTCGAGCAGGAGCAGCCGAGGGCGTCGGAGCAGGGCCCGGGCGACCGCCAACCGCTGTCGCTCGCCGCCGGAGAGCCGGCTGCCGCGGTGGCCGACCTGGGCGTCCAGGCCGTGCGGCAGGCGGGCGGTCACGGTGTCCAGCCGGGTCAGGCGCAGAACCCGGGCGATCTGTTCGTCGGTGGCGTCGGCCGTGCCCAGGGTCAGGTTGTCGCGCAGGCTTCCGGCGAGGACGGGCGCGTCCTGTTCGACGTAGCCGATGGCCGCGCGGAGTTCGGCGAGCGGCCATCGGCGCACATCCCTGCCGTCCAGCAGAACGCGCCCGGCGTCCGGCTCGTAGAAGCGCTCGATGAGGGCGAAGACCGTGGTCTTGCCCGCGCCGGACGGCCCGACGATCGCAGTGATGCCGCCGGCGGGGATGGTGAAGGAGATGTGGCGGTGGGCTGGTGGGAGCCCCGGCCGGTAGGTGAACTGCACGCGTTGGAAGGCCACCGTGGCGGGGCGCTGGTGCTGTTCGCGAGAGCCCGGGGAAGGGACCCGGGGCCCAATGCCGTCGCTGCGTCGACCCGGTTGCCCCGCGCCCTCCGGTTGCACGGTGTCCGCTTCCTCGGTCCCCGCTTCCTCGGCCCCCGCTTCCTCGGTCTCCAGCGCCTCTGCTTCCCGGATGCGTACGGCGGCGGCCGCCCCGATCTGCAACTGGCCCAAGCCTTCCACCAGTTGACCGATCCTGGGGGTCAGTGCGAAGAGATAGAGCAGGAAGGCGACGAGGGTGGAGACGCCGATGGCGCCGGAGGTCACGCGCGCGCCGCCCACTCCGAGTACGACCAGGAAACAGGCCTGGAGGACGACGGCCGACAGGGTTGCGGACACCGCCTCCCACGCGGCGGCGTGGATACCCGTACGACGGGCGTGTTCGGCCGCCCGGTGCAGCGCCGCGGTCTCCCTCTGCTCGGCGCCCGCCGCCTTGACGGTGCGCAGGGCGCCCAGGGTCCGTTCGAGCCCGGCCCCCATGCGGCCGACGGCTTCCTGCGTGTGCCGGGTGGCCCGGCCGATGCGCGGGCTCACCACGATGACGACGAGGCCGACGAACGCGATCACGGCGAGGGTGACGCCGAGCAGTACGGCGTCCAGCAGCGCCATCATCACGACGGTCGCCGCCGTGATCAGAGTGCCGGTGACCGCGGCCGACACGGCCTGCGGGGCCGTGCGGCGCAGCAGCGCGGTGTCGGAAGTGACACGGGCGATCAGATCACCCGGCTCGGTGTGCTCGATCACCGGTACCCGCAGGCGCGGAAGGAGGTGGGTCAGCCGGCGCCGGACGGTGCAGACGACCGACTCCGCGGAGCAGTCGAGCACGTAGTGGCCGAGGCCCGCGAGGAGTCCGCCGGCCACCACCGACGTGCTGAGGATGATCACGGGGCCGGCGGCCGGGTGCCCTTGGCCGAGGGTGTCCATCACCTGCTTGGCCGCCATCGGCTGGGCCAGCCCCAGGAGACTGCCCAGCAGGCCGAGCGCGAGCCCGGCGAGCATGCGTCCGCGTTGCGGCCGGAGGTGGCCGGCGAGAACCCGGAGGCCGTGGCACCGGGGGCCGGGGGCGGCGCCGTCCGGCTGTTCCGCCGGGCGTGCCCGGCCGTTGGTACGGCGGGATTCGGCAGGGGGTGCTGAGGTCACGGTCTCACTCCACGGCGAAGAAGCGCTGGAAGTAGGAGGCCGGTACGTTCTCGCCGACGAGTTCCCCCTCCGCTTCCACCCAGGCGTGCGCGGCGAACGGCGGGCGGGCGCGTACGCCCACACACCAGGTGGGCCACTGCCCGTGGAAGCGGCACAGCAGCACCGTGGCCAGGGACCGGGGCAGGCATCCCTTGCTCCCTCCGGCGGCCAGGCTCACGGCGAGCACGGTTTGCCGGGCGCGTGCCGCATCGGCGAGCGTGGCGGGCCTCGCCCCGCGCCGCAACCAGCCCAGGACGACGCGGATACGGCCGGGTGGCAGCGTGGCCAGTACATGGGCGCCGCCCACCGCCACCCGAGCCGTGAAGCGGCGGGCCAAGGGAACGGAGCGAGGGCAGTAGGGAACCGCTTCCGGCGTCGACATGGCGTACCTTTTCCTCGGGATCCGGCGCGTGACCGCCGCGGCGGTCACGGTGCGACGAGGCCCGCGGACCGCAGGTCGTCGATGATGCGGGTGACGTCTTGGGTGGCCAGGTCGGTGTCGACGCCCTCGTAGTGCCCGGTCAGTGCCTCCACCGCCTGGTCGATGCCGTGGCCGTCCAGCAGGGTCCGCAGGACGACGGCTGCCGTGGGGTTGAGCGTCCAGTATTCGGCGCTCTTCTGGTCGAGCAGCGCCATGCCGTACTCGGTTTCGGTCAGCAGAACACCGGGTTTCAGCGCGTACATCGCCGTCACCTCTCCTGTTCGGTCAGTGGCCGGGCGGTGCCGGTGTCATTTCGCGGGAGCGCAGCCACACTTCACAGGCCACGGTCGGGTGCAGCAGGTAGCTTTCGGTCTCGGCGGACAGCGAGCGGCGGCACCACTCCCGCAGGACTCCCACATCGATCAGGCCGAGCCGGCCCAGCCGGGATTCCTCGCAGAGCGTCAGCAGCCGGCTGCGGTGGCGCCGCAGCCCGGTCTCTTCCTCGAAGGTGGCATTGGCCTTGGTGCCGCGGGTGCGGACGGCCTCCGGCACGATGCCGCGGGTGGCTTCGACGATCAGCGGCTTGTAACGCCACGGCGTGATCCGGTCCGGTGTCCGGACCGCGAGGCACGCTTCGATGACACGGTCGTCGTAGTACGGGGCCGCAATGGTGACCCCCAGGGGCGCGGCCATCTGCCCGATGTGCCGGGTCCACTGCGAGATACCGTCCATCGCGGCCAGCTCCCGGTGTTCACCGTGCCCCCTGCCCCGGGGTTCGGCGTCCGGGAGGCAGGCACACAGCAGCTCGCGCGCCGCCGCGACGGCCTCGGGCGTGGCCCAGGGCGGCATCCGGGGAGGTACGGACCAGTCGAGCAGCGGCTCGTCCGCGGCGGCCGCCGGGCCGGTCAGGTCACGGGCGACCCGCGCGAGCCAGGCCCGGTAGGAGCGGCGGTCCACCAGTTGGCGCAGTACCTTGCGCCGGGGCCACTGGTACTTGGCCGCGTACCCTCGCACGTTCCGCAGGGCGAGAAGCGGGTGGCCGGATATCAGGGAGTGCAGCCGGGCAGGCGTTCCGGCCAGGAGTTCGTCGCCTCCCAGCCCGGTCAGATGGAGGGCGGACCCTCGGGCCGCTGCCAGTGCCACGAGGTGCATACGGCGGTTGCGGTCGACGGTGAGCATGCTCGGCGTGTCCAGGATGTCCTGGAGCGTATCGATACCGTCGAACGTCAGGGCGGTGTCCTGGGCGGGCACGACGTGATGCTCGACCGACCCCAGGGCCTGGACGGTCTGCCGCGCCCAGTGCGCATCGTCGCCGAGTTCGTCGTGGAGGGCGGCGGTGTACGCGACGACCTTCGCGTCCCCGCGTGCCGCGGCGCAGCACACGGCGGTCGAGTCCAGGCCGCCCAGATCCGACGTCACCAGGCCGCGTCCCCGCGTACGCACATCGACGGCAGAGGTCAGCACCTCGCGCAGCCGCACTGCGCCCTCCGCCAGGGGGACGTCGGGGTCGGGCGGCGACCACCACCGGGCCGACCGGGCCCGTCCGTCGGTGTCGAGACTCAAGTAGTGGCCGCCGCGCAGAGCGTGGACGCCCCGCCACTGCGGGGCCCCCGACAAGGGGTGCGGAACGCCCAGGGTGAGCAGCTCCAGGGCGAGACGGCGTTCGTCCAGCTCCGCGCCGACCAGCTCGGCCAGTACGTCGGCCCGGTCGGACGCGATGGTCACCCGGGCGGGCGTCGGAGGCGTGGCGTCGGCGTGGAACACCCGCCGTAGGTCGACGACTCCCCCTTGCACGCGGGCCCGGCCGCCCGAACTGGCCACGAGGTGGAAGCTGCCGGCCCACGCGGTGCTGTGCCGCTCCAGTGCCGTCAGCGAGGCGGTGGTGGCTGTCGCCGCGGCGGCGCGTCGGGCTTCTCGGAGGGTGACGGAATGTTCGCCGATCACGGCGACGCGGGATTCGCCGTGCACTCCCACGACGGCCGACTCCGCTGCCCACCGGCCCACCAGCCAGGGCCTGCCGGACGCGTGACGCAGGCTGTGTGACGCGTAGGAGAGCGCCTTCGCGGCGACCGTGGCGGCCGCTCCGGTGTCGGGCAGGACGACGAACCAGCTGGACAGGGCCGACAAAGACAGGGACTCTTCCACGGCTACGCCTTCGGTCGGTGTGACGTCGGGAGCGGGCGGGGCACCGGCCGACGGGGCCGGGCCGGCCGCAGACCGGGCCGGCTCCGTCGGCCGGCCCGGCCCGGAGCACGGTGCGGGCCCGCTCAGCGGCCCCGCACCGGTCGCGTCAGAGGAGCTGCTTGCCGCCGAGAACATCCTTGGGGCCGGTGTTCTTGACGCCGGTCACCTTGCGGAAGCCGCCGGCCTTGGTGAGTGTGGGACGCTCGTACGTCATGGTCGCACTCCTTTTCCCTGGGGGATAACGCGAATCACGGGAGCCCGGCCGACGCAATACGAATGTATTTGCGCCTTCGCTCCCGCGAGCGGTTGATGCCGCGCCGCAACCGTAAGAATGATGAGAACATCACCACAATGACTCGCCCATGGTGGCGGGCAGTACGCCGGGGGCGTGTGTTTCGGCTTTCACGCCGTGGTGTCGTGTCACGTGCTCACCGCTCGCGGCAAGCGGTGAGCGGCTTGCGCCACGGTGCGTTCTGTCACGAGCGTTTCCGTACTGGTCCAGCAGGTGGCGAAGGTGGGAGCATCGCGAGAAGCAGCTCTATGCCACGGTGACCGAGGCCGTGCGCCGGACGGACGTGACGTTGCGGCGGACCTGCTGGTGTCTTCGTGAACCAGCTGCCGGCGCTGACTCGTACGGACCGGAACAATGGCGCGGAAGCGCACGCCGAAGCTGAAACGGAAACTCCGCGGGGAGGGGCATTGGAGTGCCGTTACTGCCCCGACCGGGATTTTGCAGGAAACCCCGCTACAGGCCGGATACAAACTTTGCGCCGGAAACAGACTTGGTCGGATGTTCCGCCGTTCGGGACAGGAAACGAGCTTTCGATGGCTCGTGGTTGGTCGAAAGGGATGTGTTGCGGCCGCCTGCACTCGGGCATGGCGCGATTTCCGGTCTTCACCATCGGTGATCAGCGGTGGAGCCGTGCCCGCCTCTCAGTCGCCACGCAAGCAAGATCACCGTCTACTGCTGGAGTGCGAGGTCGCGCTGATACCAGGTGCCTGGCTTGCCGCCGAGGTCGGCCGGGTCGGCGGGCCCGACCTGGACGAACCCGGCCTTGACCAGAACCTTTTGGGACGCGGCGTTATCGTGGGCGGTGGCCGCCCGCAGGGTGTGCAGCCCGTGGGACGCCACCGCCAGGCGGCACAGTTCCCGGACGTTCGCGGTCGCCACACCGCGGCCGGCGACGCGCTGCGCGACCCGGTAGCCGACTTCGGCGGTGCCGTTCTCCAAGTCGTACAGGTTGAACCGTCCCAGGACCGATCCGCCCTCGGCGACGAGCACGTGGAAGGCGCAGACACCGGCCTCTTGCTCGGCAAGCAAAGCGCTGTACCGGTCGGTGAACCGGTCGTAATACGCATCGCCGCGGTCGCAGACCGAGGCCGCGAAGTAGGCGCGGTTCGCCAGCTCGAAGGCCAGGACCGCCGAGGCATGTCCGGCGTGCAGCCGCATCAGCTCGGGCATTGCCCAACCCTACCCGGACGGTGCGCTGGACCAGCATGGATTTCGCAGCGGCCGACAGGCGCAAGACCACGCCATGCAACGATCCGCGGCTTGGAGTTCTAGCCCCGTTGCGGATCGAGCTTGAGCAGCAGGGCGGTGAGTTCGGCGGGCATGGTGATCATGCAATCGTGGCCGGTCGGCAGTTCCCATATCTGTGCAGGAGAGCCGTTGGGCTGCGCCGGGGGCACGGGACGCCGGGTGATGCCCGTCGGTGTCGCGCCGACGCAGTGGATGTGCGTGCGCGGGATCGCGTGCACGGCCGGGTTGTCCAGCCGGACCGGTTGTTGGAGGCACCGCACCGGCTGATCCGAAAGCATCGAACGCAGCCATGCGACATCAACGGGATCCGTAACGCCGAACAGGCCGAAGGGGTGCGGCTGTTCAGGCAACGGAGGAATCCGCCAGCCGCTTCGGGAGCTCGCGGCGAGGTCGATCAGCTTGCGGGTGACGGGCTGGACGTCGACCGCGGTTTCGCCGTCCTCCGGGACCATCGCGTCGAGGTAGACCAGGTGCGCGATCCGGTCCGGCACCTGATTGGCCACGGACGAGATGACCAGCCCCGCGTAGCTGTGGCCCACGAGCACCACATCGGCAAGCTCCTCATCGGCAATCAGCCCGGCGATGTCGGCGACATGGGTGTCGAGCCCCACCTCGGGCCCCAGCAGGTGCGCCTTGTCGCCGTAGCCGGTCAGCGACGGTGCCAGCACCCGGTGCCCCGCCTGCTCCAGCAGCGGAACCACCCGCTCCCAGCACTGCCCGCTGTGCCAAGCGCCGTGTATCAGTAGAAACGTGGACATGGGAAAGACGATCTCCTCGTACGGAATGAAGGCGCGCAGGTCACAGACGGTTCCCCTTCGCGCCTCGGTACTCTCTGAGAACCACCACCAGAGTGATTCACCGCTACACATACGGCAATAAGGCACATTTCAGTGCCTCGGTTCTCAGGAGGTAACCGTGAACGCGAGGAACAGCGAGCCGACACCGGCACAGCAGCAGGACGTGTGCCGGACTCGCGAAGTGCTCGGCATCGTCGGCGACAAGTGGTCACTCCTCGTCGTCCGCACCCTCAAGGACGGACCGCTCCGCTTCACGGAACTCAAGCGGGCCGTCGACGGCATCAGCCAGCGCATGCTCACCGTGACGCTGCGCAGCCTGGAGCGGGACGGAATCCTGAGCCGCACCGTTCACAACGTCATGCCGCCGCACGTCAGCTACGAGCTCACCCCCATGGGCCGGACCCTCCGGGACGCCACGGCGCCGCTGCTGGAGTGGAGCATCACGCACCTGCCGCACATCGACGCCGCCCGCGCCGAGTACGACACCAGGCCCGCCTAGGCCGCTTCTGTTGGATGATCCACGCGATCGCTCCACTGTGCCGCTCACGGCATGCATGTATGGACCTTGGGCATCGGGATAAGGTCCGGTGGGAGGTGCGGGGGAATGAGTTTTCGGCTGGCGGCGTACGCCGTGTGCATCGAGGGCGGGCGGGTGCTGCTCGCCCGTCATGTGCCGCCGAAGGGCGAGAGCAACTGGACCCTTCCGGGCGGCAGGGTCGAGCACGCGGAGGATCCGTTCGACGCGGTGGTCCGGGAAGTCGCCGAGGAGACCGGCTGCGACGCGGTGGTCGAACGCCTGCTGGGTGTGGACTCCCGGGTGATCCCCGCGGCCGAACGTGCCGTCCTCGGCGGGCCGGACCATCAGAATGTCGGCGTCTTCTACCAGGTTCGTATCACCGGGGGCCGGCTGCGGCCGGAGCCGAACGGCGAAATCGCTGAGTCGGTCTGGACTCCGATACCCGATGTCGCTTGCCTGCGCCGGTCATCGCTGGTCGACATCGGCCTAGCCCTGGCGCAGACGCTTCCGGCGACCGGGCACGTCGCTGCCGTCCCGGTCGGCGGCCTGATCCAGCACTGAGGCGCGACCACACGCGCGGAAGTTCGGGCGCAGTTGCGGAGCCAGTCGGCGCCTTCGCGTTGGCCATCGGGGAGAGTGGGGTCGGCGCGGGCGAGTGCTTCGTAGGTCGCGACGGGTGCAAGAGGCCTTCGTACGACGGCCGATGGCGGCCGATGGCGGCCGATGGCGGCCGGCGGACTGCACGGGTGCGCCAACGGTCCGATCAGCGGCAGAACACGCGATCTTGTGCGCAACCACCTCACCTCGATGACGTCGTCAGGTGTGATCTTGCTGGGTGGTGGAGAGCGGTGAAATCCGGACAGGGAACTGGGGGAGTGGTAGGGAGGCCGTTCTTCTTCTCCGAGAGGCCGAACGGCCGAATCGGTTTGAACGGCTGCTCATTTCGACCCTGTCGAAACTGTCGCAACTTTGGAGAGGCAGGGAGCCACCGCCGCAGTGATCTTGTGGCGGCGCGGACTCGCGGTGTCGCACATGCCTGACCCCTGACCATCGACGAAACCTCCGCGCCAGGAGGAACCCCAGCCGGCTTTTGGCTGATCGGCACAGCGGATCCTGCTCGTCGCCGCGAGCTCTCGGTCACCAGAAGCCATCAAGGCGGGGCTTCTTGGCGGGCCGGGAACCGCGGTGTGGATCCGGCTCCGATGGTCGCGGTCCAACGCAGTCACCGGTCGAATGACCATGACTCGACAGAACCCTTGACCAAAATGAAACGTCACAGCGAGCCTGTTCGAGGGCCGTAGCCCCAGAAAGTTACTCCAGTTTCATGCTCCACTCGTGTATGGAGGAATGCAGGCAGGCCTCGTTCACCAGATCGGCTCCCTCTTGTGGTGGTTGCCCTCCCGTATCACCCGCTGGCCGGCTGTGGGCTGACGGAAGAAAACAGCGGCTGCGTACCGGAGCACAGCAGAGAGAGGAATCAAGGACCATGCCTCACGGCGAAGCAGCCATGCCGCTGCGCTCCCTGAACGCGGCTGAATGGGACCACACGTACGATTCCGCGATCGCCGGATGGGACGAGGAACCGCCCCCCGTACTCGGCGAACTCCTCGCCGAGTACGCTCCGCCCCCAGTCCGCGTGTTGGACGTCGGCTGCGGTCTCGGGACCACCGCTCGATGGCTTGCCAACCGCCGCTATACCGTGACGGCTTGCGACTTCTCAGCCCACGCGATCGAAGAGGCCCGGCGGCGCACATCGGCCGGTGCGGCAGTGCGGTATGAGGTTCTTGACGTCACCGGCCACGTGCCCCTGGGCCTGTTCCCGGTGGTCCTCGACCGTGGTGTACTGCACACCTGCCCCACAGATCGAGAGCGTCGGACGTTCGTCGCGGCGATGGCCCGGATGTGCCGCCCTGGCGGACTGTGGGTACATGTCGGCGCCGCCGCGCTCAGCGAAGAGAATGCCCTGGACCAGTTCAGCGGACCGTCCTGGACCACTGAAAAGACTTTTCTCAAGGCAGTGGATGCGTGGTTCACCGTGCTCGACCTTCGGATTGCTGATTTCGGCCGACAGACGGGGGTTACGGACTGGCCGGCCCGGTATGCCGTGCTCCGGAGAAAGGAGAGGTGAAAAGGGGCTATGTCGGCGGAGCCGGCAAGTGATCCGGCCCGGCAGGGCCGCCGCACCCCCGTGGCGGCGGCCCGGTCCCGTCTCAGCGCAGCCGAGTGGCGGCGTACGCCTCGATGGCGGCCCGCTGGTATGCGGCCAGGCCCGGCGCGATCGACTCGTACACCGCGCGCCAGTGCTCGTTCTCCACGCAGCAACGCCCGATCGCGCGGTACTCCTCGGCGGTGGCTGCCCGGCTCTGGGCCAACGTCCGGTACTGGGCGTCGATCTCGGCCTGCACCGCGTCGGCGTCAGCGGGCAGGCCGGCGGCCAACAGCTCCGCCAGCCGGACCATCTGCGCCGTGCGCTCGCGCTCGTCGGCCTCGATCGCGGCCTTGCTCAACGCGGCGGTACGCCGCTCGACGGCCCCGGCCAGTTCCGGGAAACCGCGCAGGGCCTGCATGCACTGGGCAGACCGGATGCCTTCGAACAGGTTCTCCGGCCGGCTGATGCTGATCATGTCTGTGCCGTCCTTCCTGGACTGCTCCAGTTCGGTGATCGTGCGGGCGACGGTGCCGGCCAGGGCATCCAGCCGGTCGCGCTCGGCCAGCAGCCGACGGTGATGGACCCGCAGGGCCTCCAGCTCGTCGACCTGCGTGGCCAGGATCCGGCCGATCTCAGGCAGTCCCAGGCCCAGCGACCGCAGCACGAGAACCTGCTGCAGCCGCAGCAGTTGGCGCTCCTCGTAGTAACGGTGGCCGTTGGTCCCGACCCAGGCCGGCGGCAGCAGGTCGATATCGTCGTAGTGTCGTAGCGTCCGGGCCGTCACACCCGACATCCGGGCGACCTCCGCGATCGGCCAGGCCATCGCCGCCTCCCTCACACCTGCTTCACCGGGCCGGAATCTCCGGCCCTGCTCAGGACGGTAGAGGCTTCCGCTGGGGCAGCTTCAAGCCCGGCTCGATGCTGCTCCTCCGCAGTCGCCGGTCCGATGCGGACTTTCACGGCGGCAGGCAGCGCCACCGCCCAGCTCCCGCAAGAGCCTGTACAAGAAGCCACTTGGGCAGGGAAAACGCAACTTCGACATGGCTCGCAGAGGCAGCTACCTTCACCTGGTCCTCGGCGGTTGCCCACGCTCGCGCAGGGGTTCCTTCAAGCTGACCGCCCGCGCGACGGGACAAGTCGGTCACGCCCCACGAATCCTCGCCCCATGCGTGAGCCACCGACCCGAATCCACACCAAGCACCCCCGATCAGAAAGAGAAGCATGCCTCGTCTTGCTCTGTACACATTCGGCATCCTGAAGTCACCGCTCGCCGATCCCGCACCTCTTACGCAGGAGTTCTACGACATCGGTGAGGCCGTCTACCGGAAGATCAGCCAGCACCCCGGATATCTCGCGCATGCTGAAGCGGCAAACGGCGGCCGGGGCTCACACTTCGAGGCGGACTGGGGTGCATGGGGAGAGTTCGCCGTACCGACCTGGTACGGCAAGGGCCGTACGGCGGAGACCACCGCCCTGGCCGCGACCCTCTCGCTCTGGACCGGCCTGCGACCCGCCTTCGACGCCATTTACACCGGTCTGCACCGTGAGGCGCTCAACAGGCGCTACGACTGGGTGGAGAGGACAGAAAACCCGAATTACGTGTTCTGGTGGGTCTCCGACGGCGTGATACCCACCTGGCAGGATGGGGTTTCCAGGCTGGAGTACCTTCACGACCACGGTGCCGCGCCGCGCGCCTTCACCTTCCACCACTCGTTCGCCCCGGACGGAACTCCGACCAGGACGAAAGGCTTCGGGCCGAAGAGCGACCAGGTTCGCTGACAAGGAAGCCCGAACGACTGGAGTCGCTGTCGAACACCTCGATTACAGGACGGCGAACAGCAACGGCCTGGCTATGTTCACGAAAACCCGGTTCTCGTGAACAAAGCCGGACGGCTTCGGCTCCCCACCAGGGAGATGTAGCCAGGAAAGCCGTTTATGCCCTGAGGGTGGTCAGGGGAAAGGCGCGCCTGGGCGGATGCGCAGCCGGGCGGGCCTGAGCGGTGTCAGCCGCCGTCGGTGATGAAGTCGGCTATCGCGGCAGCGACCGCTTCGGGCTGCTCATCGGGGATGAAGTGCCCGGCGTCGGGCACGATGACTCCGGTGGTGTTGTCGGCCCATGGGCTGATGGAGGCCGCCATGTCCGGAATGGAGCCGTGGCTGCTGGATATTCCGAGGATGGGCACGGTCAGGTGCTTCCGATTGAGCGCCTGGTGGTTCTTGCGCGCCGACTCGGCGGCGTCTCGATAGTAGGCGAGGGAGGCGCGGAGGCCGCCGTCGGCGGCGAGGGCCGCTGCGTAGTGGTCGAGGTCGGCGTCGTCGAATGTGCCGGGAGCGAGGGCCTTCACCTTCAGGAACCAGTCGACGTACTCCCGTTCGCGGCCGGCGAGCAGGGTCTCGGGCAGGTCGGGCACGAGATGGAAAGCAAAATGCCAGGTCTTCCACGCCCGGGCCGGGTCGGTGGGAATCGTCTCAGGGAGGGTGATGCCGGGAATTCCGGCGTCGAGCAGAGCGACCCCGCGCAGTTGGCTTTCGTAGTCGAGGGCAAGGGAGAAGGCCACCCAGGCGCCGATGTCGTGGGCGGCCAGCCAGTAGTCCGACACTCCGAGTGCCTTGACCGCGGCGTGCACGTGGGCGGCGACCGTGTGGGTGTCATAGCTGCGCTCCGGGCGCTCGGAGTGGCCCTGGCCCGGCAGGTCGATCGCGATGACGCGGAATCGGCCGGCGAGACCGGGCATGACCTTTCGCCAGGCCCGCCAGGTTTGCGGAAACCCGGCGAGCAGGACGACAGTCGGGCCGGCCGGCTGGCCGCCTTCGACGGCGTGAAGGCGGATGCCGTCCGCGTCGACCCAGCGGTGGGTGAATCCGGCCAGGTCGTCCAGGGGCAGGTCGCGGACGGGGTTACTTTCGGAGACGGTCATGGGATCCTCCATCGGTGTTTGGGTGGGCTGGTCCGAAGATTCGCCCGAAGGCCGGGCCTGCGAGGGCGATGCAAATGACGAGGGTGGCCGGCGTGGTGCTCGAATTCCGGGTGCTGGGTTGCCTTGATCGACAAGACCCAGCAGCAGGACGGGGATGGCGAGCCCGGAATAGCTGAACCGGTATGGATGAACAGGAAATACGTCGCGCTGGGCTCAGCCCGGTTGCGGGGATCGCGCAGGCGGCTGCGGCACATACGGCCAGATAGCGCCGGAACACGGTGCGAGTTGGTGTCGTCGCTGACCATGACGACGGTGTACATGAAGGCGACGGTGGCGGCCGTGGTTGCGTGGTGTGCCTGCCGCGCTGTCTCGGTTTGCGGGGGACGCCCGATCGCGATCATGCCCGGAGGCTAGCACGTCTTGAACTGATCAGTTCAAGATGGAATGATGGGACAGCACCCGCAACACCGACGCACCGGCAAGGAAGTGCCACGTGGCAGGCAAGAAGCAGTTCGACATGGACACGGCGCTCGACGCCGCGATGCTCCAGTTCTGGCGCGCCGGCTACGCCGATACCTCGGTCGACGACTTGTCCCGGGTGACCGGCCTGAACCGCAGCTCGATCTACTCCTCGCTCGGCGGCAAGGACACGTTGTTCCTGCGCTGCCTGGATCGCTACGCCGCGCGCTACGGCGACAAGTACGACGCCGCCCTGTCGTGCGCAGCCTCCGAGCCCCTTGCGGCTGTCCGCGCATTCTTCGACGTCACCCTGGAACGCATCGCCGATCCCGAACTGCCCGATGGGTGCCTGATTGCCCAGTCGGTCATGGCGATTCCAGCGCTGAGCCCGGCCGTCGCGGCGCACGCCAGGCAGGCGCTCGGCTTCCAGCGCCTGCGCCTGCGCGCCGCGCTGAAGGCCGGCCGAATGACCGACCAGGACGCCGAGACCTTCGCTGTACACGCGGCGGCCGTGAACCAGTCTCTCGCTGTCATGAGCAGAGGCGGGGCGAATCCGGCGCAACTCCTGGCCGTAGTGGACGTGACCGTTGACGCGCTCTCGCAGGCGTTGCGCGCGTAATTAGGCGGCTTCTACCGAGACGGTCATGAGGCCACGGTTACCGTCCGTGGAGCCAGTGGAGCCAGTGGAGCTGGGTTCGAGGGCTGCGGGACCGGCGGTGGTGAGCGTGGTGAGGTTTTCGCTGTCCTGGTTGCTTAGCGGGCTCCCGCAGGGGCACGGAGCTGTTCGGCCAGCCGGTCGAGTTCGGCCGCCGTGGCAGGCGAGGGGTTGTTGAGTCCGCTGTGCACGGCCGTCGGGCTCCTCAGGAAGCGCCGGAGCGCGGCCACGAGCAGACCTTGCGGCAGAGTCCGCAACGCGGCGAAAGCGCGAGGTACCGGTGGCGTCGTCATGGCGGCGAGGTTCTGCCGTATGAGATGGAGCATGCCGCGTACTGCGTCGGGATCGTCGGCCAGCTCTGCCGGGCCGCCCGCCAGGTGCACCGCCTGCCCGAGCGGGACCTCGAACGCGGCGTGCGTCTTGAGCCAGGCATCCATCTGCGGCTCGGCCTTGGCGTTGATCCCGGCGGTACGGAACGTTTCCACGAACCGTACCAGTCGCGGGGTGGTGCGCCCGTCGGGCTCGCCGATCGGCATGGCGACCCGGCGGGTCATGAAGCTGGTCCTGCGGTAGCGAACCACGTCGCCGTCCATCGTGCCGGCGGCCGTGGGGAAGCCGAGCAGCACCCGCTCGTGGCCGATCACCGCGCCCAGCGGTTGCGCGCCGGCCGCCCAGTTGTGGAGGAACAGCACGTCGCCTTCGACGCGGGCGAGCGACTCCAGCACCGCGTCCACCTGGTGGGTGCGGACGAAGACGGTGATCAGGTCGTACTCGCCGTCCGGGTGCTCGACCACCGGTACCGATATCCGCCTGACGGCTGGACCGTCTCCCTCGGTGAGCTGTACGCCGTACCGGCGCAGAGCGGTCAGGCGCTCGCCCCGGGCGAGGAGCGAGACGTCGTGACCGGCCTCATGCATGCGGACGGCGAACAGGCTGCCGAGTACTCCGGCGCCGTACACGAGCAGCTTCATGACAGCCCTCTCTCATACGTCCGTCTCATTCATACGTTCGTTTCATTTAAACATATGTAGAGTCCTGCGTGTGGCGACTCCAGACACCCGCACCCAGATCCTCGACGCGGCCGGGCACCTCTTCGCCGAGCACGGATACCGCGGCACCTCGATCCGCGCGATCACCAAACTCGCCGGAGCGAACCTGGCCGCCGTCGGCTACCACTTCGGCTCGAAGGCGGAGCTGATGGCCGCAGTCGCCCGCCGCGTGATCGAGCCCATCAACGCTGCCCAGCGCGCCGGGCTCGACACATTGCTCGCCCGGACACCCGACCCACCGGTCAGCGAACTGGTGGAGGCATTCGCGGGGCCGCTGCTCGACGAGATGCCGGCCGGTGACGAGGGCGGCGCCCGGACGTCCCGGCTGATCGTGACGATCCTCAGCGACCCGGCCGAGGAAGCACGCAACTGGACCGGTCCGGCCCAGGACTCGGTCCGCGAGCGCTACCTTGCGGCCTTCGCGCGCGCACTGCCCGGCCTTTCCCCGGAGGAGCTGCGGTTCCGGATGCGGGGAATCCTCGCCGTGACGGCCGTCGACCGCCTTCAGGTCTACCAGCAGCCCTCCCCTGGCTGCGTGCCCCCGGAAGCGGGCGAGGCGGCCCGGCGATGGGCGATCACATTCCTGACGGCAGCGATGAGCGCGCCACCGACCCGGACCTGACGACCCAAAACAGACGCCGACGGCGTCGGGGCAGGCGGCGTACGCCCTGTGGACGAGGGTAGTGAGGCGCGTGTCGGCGGCGTTCTTGTTCCGCCAGATGCTGTATCGGCGGATCGCACTGCCCTGGGCCTCGATCCTGTTCAGCCAGGAGCTGTTGGCCGGGTGGACGATCTCGTCGTTAGCATGCGGAAGTCGGTGGACCCGACTGGAGGTGTCATGGAGGACTGGCAACTCGACGAGGAGTACGCGAGCCCGTCAGGAACCATTCGCTGGGCCCGCGTAGGGCAAGGGGAGCCGGTTGTCCTTCTGCACGGCACTCCCTTCTCCTCGTACATCTGGCGCGACATCGTGGCACAGCTGTCCGACCGCTTCTGTTTTCACGTCTGGGACATGGCCGGTTACGGCCAGTCGGACATGTTCGAGGGGCAGGACGTCTCCTTGGCGGCCCAACAGGAAGTATTCACCGGGCTGATGCGGGAATGGGGGCTGCGTGAACCCGCCGTGATCGCACATGACTTCGGTGGTGCCGTAGCGCTCAGGTCGGCGGTTTTCGACGGGGTGCGGTACGGGCGGCTCGCACTGCTCGACGTCGTCGCCCTGCGCCCGTGGGGAACGGGGTTCTTCCGCCTGGCGCGTGAACACCCCGAGGCGTTCGCGTCGCTTCCGGCCCATCTTCACGAAGCGCTGGTGCGCGCGCACATCGCCACGGCGAGCAACAAGGGGCTGAGCGAAAAGGTGGCTGATGCCCTCGTCCGCCCATGGCTGGGGGCGGGAAGACAACTGGCTTCCGCCCGATCATGCCGAACGGCTGAAGGAACTCATTCCAGGTGCCCGGCTGGCCTATCTCGACAACAGTGGTCATTTGGTTCAGGAGGACGAGCCGACGCGGTTGCGCGAGCTCCTCGCTGATTTCCTGGGCGGTTCGTAACTCCCGGGCCCATGCGGCTCTGTTGTGGCGCAGACGCCCTGAGACTGAAAGGGGGCCTGTTGGTGGTGGTCATGCCAAGGCCGAGCAAGCGCACCAGCGTTCAAGACCCACCCGGCCCACCACCGCCACAGTCTTCCCATGACGCGAACGAAGACCCCAAGCAGCCCGTATCTGCTGCTGACGATCACCATGGTGCTGTGGGGCAGCGCCTTCTCCAGCTCCAAGTCGGTGGTGGAGCACCTGCCGCACTCCGTGGCCGCTCTCCTGCGCTTCGGCGGCGCCGCCCTGGCGCTGATGACCGTCCTGGTGCTCTTCGGCAAGCGGCTCGGCGGCGGCGGGCAGACCAAGCCGGCCCCACGCGCCGCCGCCCGCGCCGCCCTGGCAGGCATAGTCGGCGTGTTCGCCTACAACGGCTTCTTCTTCTGGGGGCTGTCGCTCGCTCCGTCCCTGGACGCCGGCATCCTCATCCCGGTCATGAGCCCGGTCCTGACCAGCCTCTTCCTCCTCCTGACCCGGCGGGAGCGGGCGTCGAAGACGCGCCTGGCGGGGCTGGGGCTCGGGTTGGCCGGTGC
The DNA here is from genome assembly GCF_000720725.1 of Streptomyces rimosus subsp. rimosus. Classification (GTDB taxonomy): domain Bacteria; phylum Actinomycetota; class Actinomycetes; order Streptomycetales; family Streptomycetaceae; genus Streptomyces; species Streptomyces rimosus_A. Next base: position 196,612 of record NZ_JOCQ01000010.1, on the reverse strand, counting down.
GGCAGTCTTCTTTGTGGGGGTGGGCGGCAGCGCCCAGGGCAGTTCTACGCGGCTCGCCGGGGACGTGCTGTTTCTTCTCAGCGCCGTGTGCTGGGCCGCTTATACCCTTGCCGGCCCCCGTGTTCTCGCCGGCGTCGATCCGCTGCGCGCCACCACGTACGCCACCTGTGCCGGAGCTCTGCTGCTGGGCGTGGTCGCGGCCCCTGACCTTCCGGGCGTGCACTGGAGCGGCCTCCCGTCCGCTGTCTGGCTGAACGCCGCGTTTCTGGCGCTGGGTGCCGTCGCCGTCGCCAACCTTCTGTACTACCGGGGTGTCGCAGCCGTGGGGCCCGCCTCGGCCTCGTTGATGATGTTCGCCGTTCCGGTGGTAAACACGGTGTGCGGCACGCTTTTCCTCGGCGAGAGCTTCGGAGCCGTACAGGCGGTAGGTGCCCTGGTGCTCCTGGCGGGTGCCGTGCTTGCGGCGTTGCATGGGCGGTTCGTCCGGAGGAAAGGCGTGACGTCGACGGTGGTTTTCGGGGAGCGGGAGCGGGTGCGGCGGGCCGCTGAGCGTCCGTAGGGCGTCAGTTCCCGTACTGCTTGGTTTCCGGGTGCTCGATGAGGAGGACGTGGGCGGCTTCCTCGGCCACGGGGCGGTGCCGTACTCCTGCGGGGACGACGAAGAGTTCGCCGGACGTGAGCACGACCGGGGCCCGGCCCTCCAGTTCGATCCGGAAGGTGCCGTCCCAGCACAGGAACAGCTCGTCCTCGTCGTGGTGGTGCCAGGGGAACGCGCCTTCCAGCCGCGCGAGGCGGACCGCTGTGGTGTCGTTCACCCGCGCCAACTCGCGCTGCTGGAAGGGTCCGGGGAGTGCGGGGATGGCCTCGGGCACCGAGACGGCGGAGAGGTGGCGCGGGTCGTCGTGTCGTGTCGTCATGCCCTGATCCTCGCCGTCGTCCGGGGCGCGGCACAGAGCCAATGGCCGGGGATTGGTCCGTCCGTCGGGGCTGTGGCCGCCCGGCCGGGCGCGCCCGTACGAGGGCGTGGCCGAACATATCTGTACGTAGGGTGTTGAGAGATGAGGCTCATGGCCATGGATTCCGCTGCACTGGCCGACCGTCTGGGCCGGTGGTCGTCCGGCCGCGGTCCGCTGTACCTCCTGCTCGCGGCGCGGCTGCGACACCTCGTCGACCGGGGGGAACTCGTCCCGGGGACCGCGCTGCCGCCCGACCGGTCCCTGGCCGCCGCGCTCGCGGTGGGGCGCGGGACCGTCGTCGCCGCGTACGAACAGCTGCGTACGGAAGGCCGGATCGTCCGGCGCCAGGGGAGCGGCACCCGGGTGGCCGGTCCGGCGCGCGAGCGGCCCCGCGAGACCACGGGGGCGCCGGTTTTCCTCCACCTGCTGGAGCGGCAGGACGCCGATGTGGTGCTGATGGCGTGTGCCGCGCCCGCCGCGCCGCCGCCGGTTCTCCTGGCCGCGTACGAGCGGGCCGTGAGCCAACTTGCCACGCTCACGGGCGACATCGGTTATCACCCGGCGGGCCATCCCCGGTTGCGCCGCGCCGTCGCCGACCACTACACGCGCCGCGGGGTGCCGACCGCCCCCGAGCAGATCCTCGTCACCAACGGCGGCCAGCAAGCCCTCTCCCTGCTCGCCCGCGCCTTCGTCGAACCCGGGGGGAAGGTGCTGGTCGAAGCGCCTACCTACCCGGGCGCGCTGGAGGCGTTCCGCGAGCAGTCCGCCTCTCTGCGGACGCTCCCCGTCGGCCTGGTCGGCTTCGAGACGGCGGTCCGCTCACCGGCCCACCGCCCCGATCTGGCCTACGTCGTCTCCACGCACCACAATCCCACCGGCGCGGTACTGCCGCCGCTGGCACGCCGGCGGCTCGCCGGCGCCGCCGCGGCGGCTGGTGTGCCGCTGATCGACGACGAAGTCCTCGCCCACCTGTCCTTCCCCGGCCAGGACACGCCGCCTCCGCTCGCTGCGTACGGGGGGACGGTCGTCACCGTCGGCTCACTCAGCAAGAGCGTCTGGGGCGGACTGCGTGTCGGCTGGATACGGGCCACGGAAGCGATCGTGGACCGTCTCGCGCGGCTGCGCGCGGTGCACGACCTCGGCGGCAACCTCCCCGCACAGCTCGCCGCCGCGGATCTGCTGCCCGGTCTGGAGCGGTGGTGCCGGGACACGGCGGAGGACCGCCGGGCACGCCACGATCACCTGCTGGCGGAGCTGGCGCGGCGGCTGCCGCAGTGGCAGGTCGGGCCGGTCGGCGGCGGCCAGACCCTGTGGGTACGGCTGCCCCACGGCGACGGGGACACCTTCGCGCAGACGGCCCTGCGGCACGGAGTCGCCGTACTGTCCGGCAGCGGGCTGGATGCCTCCGGGGCGAGCGGAGCATTCATCCGTCTTCACTTCCTCGCCCCGCCGGAGGACCTGACCGAAGCGGTACGCCGCTTGGCCGCGGCCTGGCACGCGTACGGGGGCGGGGGCCGGGGCAGTGGTGGCGTGCCGACCGGTGCCGGTATGCCGGCCCCTGCCCCTGCCCCTGCCCCTGCCCTGGCACCGTCCCGGCCCCAGTTCCGCCCCCGCCCCCGCAATCGCTCGGCCGATAGGCGGAACCGAGTGGCGCCTACAGGATAAGAAGCGCGCGACGCGGTACCTGACGAAGGCGGGTGGGCGTTTGTTTGCCCGGCGGGACGTGAGGAACCCTCAGGGCCGAGGAGGAACGGTCCGGCCCGGGTGTTCGCGCGTGCGGCCGGTGCCGTCCCGAGCCGGTGCCGGAAGGAGGATGCAGTGACAACGCAGGAAACCGTGTCCGCACCCGGCGGGGTGGTGCTCGACGGCGATCTGGAGCTGCCGGACTCACCGCGCGCCGTGGTGCTGTTCGTCCACGGCAGCGGCAGCTCGCGGCGCAGTCCGCGCAACCGCGCGGTCGCCCTCGCGCTGCGCCATTCCGGTCTGGCCTCGCTGCTGCCGGACCTGCTGACCCCCCAGGAGGCCGAGGAGGACGCGGTCTCCCGGCAGCACCGCTTCGACATCCCCCTGCTGGCCGAGCGGGTGGTCGCGGCGGTCGACTGGCTGAGCGAGCACCCGGCCACCCGGGAACTGCCGCTGCACCTGTTCGGCGCGAGTACGGGCGCGGCAGCGGCCCTGGTGGCGGCGGAGCGGCGGCCCGCCCGGGTCCGGTCCGTGGTGAGCCGCGGCGGCCGGCCCGACCTGGCGGAGGAGTCGCTGGAGCGCGTACGGGCGCCCGCGCTGCTGCTCGTCGGCGAGCTGGACACCGACGTACTGCGGCTGAACCGCGAGGCAGCGGCCCGGCTGCGGGCGCCCTGCGAGGTGGAGATCGTGCCGGGCGCTAGCCACCTCTTCGAGGAGCCCGGAACCCTGGAGCAGGTGACCGAGTCCGCCCGGGACTGGTTCCTGCACCCGCCGGCACCCGCGGGGAACCACGGGAGCGGCGGCGATGACCGCTGAACCGGCGGCGTCCGACCTGGAGGCGGTCCGCGAGACGGCCGTACCGCTGCCGGACCCCGGCGCGCTGGACCCGCTGCTGGACCGGATCGGAGACGCCCGCTACGTCCTTCTGGGCGAGGCGTCGCACGGCACGGCCGAGTACTACTGGTGGCGGGCGCGGCTGACCGAGCGGCTGATCGCGGAGAAGGGGTTCTCCTTCGTCGCCGTCGAGGGAGACTGGCCCGACTGCCTCGACCTGCACTGCTCGGTCACCGCCGAGCCCGGCGCGCCCGAGGACCCGCGGGAGGTCCTGGAGCGCTTCCGCCGCTGGCCGCGCTGGATGTGGGCCAACACCGACGTGGCCCGCTTCGCCCGGTGGCTGCGCGAGCACAACACGGGCCTTCCGCCCCGAGAGCGGGTCGGCTTCTACGGCCTGGACGTCTACAGCATGTGGGAGTCCCTGGACGCGGTGCTGGCCTACCTGCGCGAGCACCACCCGGACCACGTCGAGCAGGCGGTCGAGGCGTACCGCTGCCTCGAACCGTACGAGCAGGACCCGCAGAGCTACGCCCTGGCGACCCGGATGCTGCCCTCCGGGTGCGAACCCGAGGTGGTCCGGCTCCTGGTGTCGCTGCGCGAACGGGCCCGGCGCCCGGAGGACGCCTCGTCCGTCGCCGAACTCGCCGCGCTCCAGAACGCCGAGACCCTCGCCGGGGCGGAGCGGTACTACCGGTCGGTGGTCCACGGCGGGCCCGAGTCGTGGAACATCCGCGACCACCACATGGCCGACACCCTCGACCGGCTGACGGTCCACCACGGCCCGGGCGCCAAGGCGGTGGTGTGGGCCCACAACACCCATGTCGGCGACGCGCGGGCCACCGACATGGCCGCCGCCGGACTGGTGAACATCGGCCAGCTCGTACGGGAACGGCACTCCGCCGACGGTGTCGTGCTCGTCGGCTTCGGCTCGTACCAGGGGGCGGTCGTCGCCGGGAGCGAGTGGGGAGCCACCCCCCGGAACGTGCCCGTGCCCGAGGCTCGCCCCGGCAGCGTGGAGGAACTGCTCCACCAGGTCTTCCCCGAGGACCGTGCGCTGTTCATCTTCCCGCCGCGGGACGCCGCCACCGGCCTGCACCCGGAGATCCCGCGCCCGGCCTTCTGGTCCGGTGCACGGCGTGACCACCGGGCCATCGGCGTCGTCTACCGGCCGGAACGGGAAGCGTTCGCCAACTACGTGTCCACCACGCTCGACCAGCGTTACGACGCCTTCCTGTACCTGGACCGGACCCACGCCCTGACTCCGCTGCACGCCGAGCCGCCCGCCACCGGCGAGGCCGAGACCTGGCCCACCGGCCAGTGACCCGCGCCCCGCCGCCACCGACCCACCCGAACGCCCCTCCCGACCGAGGGCAAGGAGCAACCATGCGCTTCACCGACCGCCGGCACGCAGGCCGGTCCCTCGCCGAGTGGCTGCGATCACCGGTCGACGACGAGGCCGGCGCGGCCGGAACATGGCCGTACGGGGCGGCCGACCCACTCGTCCTCGCCCTGCCGCGCGGCGGCGTCCCGGTGGCCGCGGAGGTCGCCCGGGAGTTCCGGGCGCCCCTCGACGTACTGGTGGCCCGCAAGATCGGCGTACCGGGATCGCCCGAGACCGGCATCGGCGCCATCGTCGCCGATGAGCCGCCCGTCTTCGACCGGCGGGCGCTGCAGTTCCTGGGCCTCGCCGAGGACGAACTCGCGCCCTCCGTGGCCCGCGAACGCGCCGAACTCCACCGCCGCGAGGACCTTTACCGCCGGGGTCGCCCGGAGCCCGCCCTCACCGGCCGGACCGTACTCCTCGTGGACGACGGCCTCGCCACCGGCCTCACCGCCCTCGCCGCACTGCGCCACCTGCGCCGCCGGCAGCCCGCCCACCTGGCCCTGGCCGCACCCGTCGGCTCCCGCAACGCCGTCGGCGAACTGTCCCAGGAGGCCGACCGCGTACTGGTCCTGCACCAGCCGGACCACTTCCGGGCGGTCGGCGAGTGGTACGACGACTTCGGGCAGGTGAGTGATGACGAGGTGATCGCGCTGCTGGGGACCTCGTCCTCGGTGGCGTGAGGGGCGGCACGGAGGTACGGGAGGTGCGCGCCCGGCAGGGTTCCGCCCGTGCCGGGTACCGCTCCGGCGCGACGCTCACTCCCGTACGGGAACCGGATCACCCCCCTCCGTTCCCCGTGTCAGGTGCCGTACGGCCAGCATCCCGCCGACGCCGGGCAGGAGGGACAGCCCGACGGCCATGGCGGTGCGCCGTGGATCGCGGGCCGTGGCGACCACGGTGAAGAGGTAGGCGCAGCCGTGCAGAGGGCCGGCCAGGGAGGAGACGGCGGGCAGATGCGCGGTCGCGAGGTTGCCGAGCAGGACGACGAGCGAGGCGAGTTCCACGGCGGCGGCGATGCGCAGGGCCCGGCGGTCGCGGTGCACGGTCACGCTCCCGTGGTGGAGCCGGGGCGGATGATCATGAGGACGGTCACCACCGCCCACAGCAGGTTGAACGTTCCGGTGAGCATGGCCAGCCGCGCGGTGGCGCCGCGGTCCACGGGAGGCCCGGAGCCGTCGAGCCGGCCGAGCAGCCGCTCCTGACCGGGCAGGACCAGCAGCGCCAGGACGCCGGCCGCGGCGGCGGTGAGCACGATCGACGCGATCAGCCAGGCGTCACCGAGGACGCCGAGGCTGCTCGCGGTGGCGAAGCCGAAGACCGGCACGGCCATGCCGAGGGCGGCGTAGACGCGGCAGACGCGGTGCAGCAGCCGGGCGCCGGACCGGCCGGCGGCGTCCGGCCCGGCCGCCTGCGCACGGCGGACGGCCGCGGGGAACATGCTGGCCGCCACGGTCACCGGCCCGACGGCGATGATCGCGGCCAGGACGTGGACGGCGAGGAGGAACTTGGTCACCGGACGGCTCCGGGCCGCCGGGTGGCTTCGTCGACAGACATGGAGGGGCGCCTTTTCTTGTCGCTCAGGGGGCGGGTGGTGGGTCTCTGCGCCACCGCCCGGGAACGTGCCGCGTCAGGTTAGGCCGCGCTCCGACCGGCCCCCCAGAGGCTGAAATGACAATTTCCAACGGGTTCCCGCCACCGGGCCCCGCCTGCGGAAAGCGTCAGCCCACGCCCACGAGCTGGGCATTTGCGTACGGCGGCTTCTCGCTTACCGTGTCCGGCATGCATACGGTGGCGGTCCTGGTGCTGGACCAGGTGGTGGCGGCCGACATGGCCTGCCCGGTCGACGCGTTCGGGCGCGCCCGGCTCGCGGACGGGCGCAACCCGTACCGGGTCCGGGTCTGCGCACCGGAACCCCAGGTGGCCTCCGCGGCCTTCACGATCGTCGCGCCGCACGGCCTGGAGGCGCTGCGGGACGCGGACACGATCGTCGTGCCCGGCTGTTCGGAGGCCGCCCCGCCGCCCGGCCCGGAGGTGCTCGACGCGCTGCGCGCGGCCGCCGCAGCGGGCACCCGCATCGCCTCCATCTGCACGGGAGCGTTCATCCTCGCCGAAGCCGGGTTGCTGGACGGGCTGCGCGCGACGACGCACTGGATGGCGGCCGACCTGCTGGCCGAACGATTCCCGCGCGTCGACGTACAGCCGGACGTGCTCTACGTGGACAACGGCCGGATCCTGACCTCGGCCGGGGCTTCCGCCGGGCTGGACCTGTGCCTGCACCTCATCCGGCGGGACTTCGGCTCGGCGGTCGCGGCCGACTCGGCGCGGCTGGCGGTGATGCCGCTGGAACGGGAGGGCGGGCAGGCACAGTTCATCGTGCACGCCCGGCCGCCGGTGCCGCGGGGCTCGCTGCTGGAGCCGGTGCTCAAGTGGATCGAGGACCATCTCGCCCAGGAGGTGACCCTCGCCGAGCTGGCCGCGCGCAGCGGTCTCAGCGAGCGGACGTTCAGCCGCCGCTTCCGGGAGCAGACGGGCACCACACCGTTGCAGTGGCTGCTGCGCGCCCGGGTGCGGCGGGCGCAGTTCCTCCTGGAGAACACCGACCACGGCGTCGAACGCATCGCCTCCCAGGCCGGGTTCGGCTCGCCGACCGCGTTCCGGGAGCGGTTCAAGCGCGTTGTCGGCGTGACACCGCAGTCGTACCGGTCGGCGTTCCGGGGGAATGGGGCCTGATTGCGGGCCGGTCGTCCCCCCACCGTGCTCTTCGATCTGTGTGCGGCCGTGCGCGGGCGGGATGTTGGCGGATCGGGGAGCGGATGGCACGATCACTTGCCATGGACACGGACACGCCTCCGTACGAAGCGGTGCTGTGCGACTTCGACGGAGTCGTGAACCTGTGGGACCCGGACGGGATGACCGCGCTGGACCGCTCCTGGGGGCTGGCCGAAGGCACCCTGGCAGCCGTGGCGTTCGACGCCGCGCTGCTGGAGGCGGCCGTCACCGGACGCCTCAGCGACGAGCAGTGGCGGCACCGGGTCGCGGACGGCCTGGTGCCGGTCTGCGGCTCGGCCGGGCGGGCCCGCGACCTGGTGACGGCGTGGAGCGCGCTGACCGGGCGGGTGGACACCGAGGTCGTGGCCCTGCTGACCGCGCTGCGCGGCACAGTGCCGGTGGTCCTGGTCTCCAACGCCACCACCCGGCTGGAGACCTGTCTCGCCGCCGTGGGGCTGGCGGAGGCGTTCGACGCGGTGGTCAACAGCGCCCGTATCGGCATGGCCAAGCCGGACCCGCGCGTCTTCACGACGGCCGCCGGCCGGGCCGGGGCCGATCCGCGCCGCTGCCTGTTCGTCGACGACAGCCTCGGCAACGTCACCGCGGCCCGGACGGTGGGCATGACGGGCCTGCACTACCGGCACGTCGGGCAGCTGCGGGACGCGGTGGCGCCGCTGCTGGGATGAGCGGCAGCGCCCCGCGAATGTCCCGCGTGACACGGCGTACGCTCAGCCGGCGTCCTTCCGTCTCGCGGCGACCGCCAGCGTGCTGTACCGCATCGTGAAGCCGCCGCCCACCGCGTCGATGGCCGCGCCGATGCCCGCGAGCACCTTCGCCAGCTCGGCGGGAGAGAGCCGGGTGTGGCCGCCGGTGGTGGGGATCTGGTCCAGCCACGCGTCCCGGGTGTACGTGTGCTCCCAGTCGAAGCGCCACTGCTCCGGAGGGCCGTACCCGCCCGCCTCCCGTATGCCGTCGGCGACTTTGCCGCACATCGCGGTGTACGTGTCCACGGCCGGGACCGACCACTGGCGGGCGGCGAGCGAGTCGGGCAGCAGGCGGCGGTAGACCTCGGCGAAGGACGTCGCCAGTTCGGGCGGGGGACTGCCCGCGTTCCAGAACACGGCCAGCACGCCGTCCGGCCGCAGCGCCTGTGCCGCCTTGGCGGGCCCCGTCACGGGGTCCACCCAGTGCCAGGCCTGTCCGGAGACGATGGCGTCGAACGTCCGGCCGGCCGGGTCCCAGGCCTCGAACGCGGCGTCCTCGGCTGCGAGCCCGTACTGCCGTGCCAGTCCGGTCATCCGCGCGTCCACGTCGACCCCGAGCACCCGGCACCCGGCCGCCGCGAACTGACGGGCCACGATGCCCGTGCCGCAGCCGACGTCGAGCACGCGGGTACCGGGTGCGACGGCGAGGACACGGTCGATCAGGGCCCGGGGATAGCGGGGGCGGGCCCGGTCGTAGCGTTCGGCGTCCGTGCCGAACGACTCGGCCACTTCGCGGTGCCGGTGCGGCTCCGGAGCGGGGCGGCGCGACGGTTCCCGGGCAGGAGGGGTCGATCCCTCCGACGGTATAGTGGGCATGTGCCCACTATGAGTGGGCGAGTGCCCACTCGTCAACGGGGTACGCCCCGACGACCGCAGGAGGAGACGTACGGTGCCGACAGGGGTGGCCATCCGCGACGCACGCGAGCAGCTCTTCGACGCCGCCGAGCGCGTCCTGCTCCGGGACGGGCCGAGCGCGCTCAGCAGCCGCGCGGTCACCACGGAGGCGGGCTGCGCCAAAGGCGTGCTGCACCGGCACTTCGACGACTTCGACGCCTTCCTCGCCGAACTCGTACGGGACCGCATCGCCCGGATGGACGGCCGCGCCGCCGCGCTGCGCGACTCCGCCGGAACCGGTACCGTCGTCGGCCACCTGACCGAGGCGCTGACGGACCTGTTCGGGCCGGTCGCGGTGGCGATCGTCGGCCTCGTCACCTCGCGGGACGAGCTGCGCGTACGGCTGCGCCGGACGACGCCGGCCGGCATCCCGCTGCTCACCGAAGCCGCCACCGCCCTGGCCTCCTACCTCGCCGCCGAACGCGAACGGGGCCGCATCGCGGCCGACGCGGACATCGACAGCCTCGCTCCCACGCTGATCGGGGGCGGCCATCTGCTCTTCGCCGACCGGACGGGCGAACGGCCGGGGGCCGAGGCGGTGCGCAAGGTGGTGGCCGCGGTGATGGGCGGGGTGGTGCGGGGGGAGGCGGGGTGATGGTGGGGTGGCCGCGGGGGGCCTGCTGAGGTGGCTGCTGGGATGACCGCGGGGGCCTACCGGGCCGTCGGTGACCGGCCCGGTCACCGGCCCCGCTCTCCGGCCCCCCTCACCCGGTCGGCGGATTCCCGCGAGCGGGTCGGCGGAACTCGTACCGGAGCGCAGAGCCCCGGGAAGCCGCGTGCAGCACACTGGCGGCATGGACCACATCAGTCAGCCGGAGGAGGCGTCCTCCCGGAGGTTTCCGCCGCGGCCGGAGAGCGTGCCGGCGGCCCGGCATTTCGTGCGGGCCGTGCTCGCCGGGGCCGACCCGGACTCGGTGGAGACCGCCGAGCTGCTGGTCAGCGAGCTGGTGACCAATGCGGTACTGCACGCGCGCACGGAGATCGACGTGTCGGCCCGGGCCCTCGACGGCGAGGTCCAGGTACGGATCGGTGACCGGCGGCCGTGCCGCGCGCCGGTGCCGCAGCGGTCCCTCCCGCACACCGGGCCCGGGCAGGGGCTGTCGATGGTCGAGGAACTGGCGTCCGCCTACGGGGTCGACACCGGTGACGAGCGCAAGGCGGTCTGGTTCGCCCTGCGGCGCGACGAGCGGCCGCCCCCGCCGTCCGGATGGCAGACCACCGCGCCGGCCTGCGGTCCGACCCGTACGGTGACCCTCGTCGACCTGCCGGGCGCGCTCTACATGGCGGCCCAGGGGCACCAGCACGCGCTGCTGCGGGAGCTGACCCTCGCCGCCTTCGCCGGTACGGACACCGGCGTACAGCCGGAAGACCTCGCCGTCGCCCACGACATGAACAACGTGCTCAGCGCCGCCATGACGGCGGCGCTGGAGGAACAGCCGTCGGTCGACCACACCCACTCCCTTAACGTGTCCCTTCCGGCGGACATCGCGCCTGCCGTGCCGACGCTCCGTCAAGTGCTCGATACCGCCGAGGAGCTGGCCCGGGACGAACGCCTGCTCGTCTGGCCGTCGCTTCCCCACAACCGCGTCTTCCGCCAGTGGCTGTTCGACCAGATCACCGGCCAGTTCGCCGGCGGGCCGCCCACCGCATGGACCGTGATCCCCCGCGAGCCGAGCGCCAGCCCCTCGGAGCTGGTGCCCTGGGACGCCAGCCACGCCTGGGCCAGCAGGATCCCCACCATCGCCGCCGACGACGAGAACCGGATCATCGTGGCGAACGGGCCGGCCGCGGACATGCTCGGCTGGCAGACGGGCGAGCTGGTGGGGCAGCGGCTGACCGTGCTCATCCCGGAGCACCTGAGGGAGCGCCACCTGGCGGCGTTCACCCGGCTCCTGCGCACCGGGCAGCCGCACATCCTGGGCCGCTCGGTGCCGCTTCCGGCGCTGCACCGGGACGGCCGGCTGGTTCCCGTACGGCTGTTCATCCAGACCCAGGGCACCGCGGACGGCACTACGGTCTTCGTCGCGCAACTCGCCCCCAGAACGGCCCCTCCCGTGCCCGCGCCGCTGTCACCCGGGGAGAGCCGGGCCGCGTCCCCGGAGCAGTCCGCAGGGCCGGACCTGCCGGAGGGGCCGGAGCGCATTGCGACAGGTGCGGCGGGTGACGCGGCCGGCGGAGCGGCACTGGAGCGCAAACTGCTGGCCGACATCGGGGAATCGCTGAGCAGCACCCCGAACCTGGACGAAGGACTGCAGCGCGTCTGCAAGATCCTCACGCAGCGGCTGGCCGACTGGTGCGTGGTGGACCTGCTCAACGACAGCGATCAGCTGGAGCGGTTCTGCGTCGCGCACCACAGCCCCACGCCGCTGCCGGCCGAGGCGTACGCGGGCAGGCTCCCGCCCGTGACGGGGGTCGCGCGCGGGCCGCTGGCCCGGGTGCTGCGCGGCGCCGGACCGCTGCTGCTCACCGAGCCGCCGGAGCCGAGCGAGGCCAAAAGCCCGCTCGACGCGCACTACGTCGAGCTGTTCGATCGGGTGGGCGCGAACAGCGCCGTCGTCGCACCGCTGCGGACCCGCGGGGCGGTCTTCGGCGCCCTGACCCTCGTCCGTACGGGCCGGAACCGGCCGTTCACCGAGGAGTCCCTGCTCCTGATCGGCGACCTGGTCCGCAGCCTCGCCCTGGGAGTGGAGCACGCGCGCCTCTACCAGGAAACCCGGCACATCGCCGAGCGACTTCAGCGCTCCCTGCTGCCCGTACTGCCCGAGATCGAGCATCTCCAGATGGCTGCCCGCTACTCGCCGTCCTCCACGACCGCGCAGATCGGCGGCGACTGGTACGACAGCTTCGTCGTCCCCGGCGGACAGACCGCCGTGGTCATCGGCGATGTCACCGGGCACGACCTGGAGGCGGCCGTCGCCATGAGCCAGCTGCGCAGCATGCTGCGCGGCATCGCCATCGACCGCGAGGAGCCTCCCGAAGAGGTGCTGCGCCGACTGGACATCGCAAACCACAGCCTGTCCCAGGAGGCCACCGCCACCTGCATCTACGCCCTGGTCACGGGCCCCGCGAGCGGCCCGTGGGAGCTGAAGCACTCCTCCGCCGGGCACCTGCCGCCGCTGCTGACCACACACGAGGGCGACACGCGCTACCTCGACGGGGGTTCGGGCCTCCTCCTCGGCATGGAGCCGGACATGCCCCGCCCCGGCGCCACCGACGCCCTCCCGGCCCACTCGACCGTCCTGCTGTACACGGACGGCCTCATCGAGCGCCGCGACGAATCCCTCGACCACGCCATGGACCGGCTCCGCCGCCACACCGCCGACCTGGCCCGCGAACCCCTCGACGTCTTCTGCGACGAACTCCTCATCGGGTTGAGCGCCGACAGCGCCGACGACATCGCCCTGCTGGCGCTGCGGCCGGTGCCGCGGGGTTGAAGGGACGGGCGAAAGTCTGCATCGCCGCGTGACAGGGGCGTGCTCCTCGGTGCCGGATCAACACCCGCCGTCGACCGCGCCACGCCCGATTCCGTCCCCGCTCCCGGGCCGGCTTCCGGCCCCGCTCCGGTCGCCGCCGCGCCCGTACGGAGCGGGCTTGGCCGGGGCACGGTGCTGTTGCCGGCCGTGGTCTGCGGCGCGGCCGTGGCGAACATCTACTACGCCCAGCCCCTCAAGCTGGAAGGAGATCGGCCGCCGGCCCGACGCGCTGCGCCTGGCTCCCGGGGACGACCGCGACGAGATCCTGATGATCCTCGCGCCCCTCTGACGGTGCGACGTCAGGAAGCTGTCGCAGGGCGGGGGCGGTACACGTACGGGGTCGTGGTGGTCAGCGCGGTGAAGCCCAGGCGCTGCAGGATGGGGCGGCTCTGGCTGGACGCGTCGACCTGGAGGTAGTGGTAGCCGCGCTCGGCGGCGATGCGGGCGCGGTAGTTGATCAGGGCGCGGTAGATGCCGCGGCCGCGCCAGGCGGCTACCGTTCCGCCGCCCCAGAGGCCGGCGAAGCCGGTGCCCGGCACCAGTTCCATCCGGGCCGCACTCACCGGCACGTCACCGGCCATGGCGACGACGGCGACGACCGTGTCCGGCTGCCCGGTGAGTTGCGCGAGGAGCTGCTGCCGGTGGCGGGTGCCGGGTGCCGTACCGAACGCCTGCTCCTGGGCCTGCGCCAGCAGCTCCACACCGGCGGCGTCGGTCACCGGGCGCAGCTCGATGCCTGTGGGGAGTGCACTGGTGATTGGGAGGTCGGCGATCCGCGCGACCATGAGTGTCTCCGGATCCTCGGGGACGAAACCGGCGGCCTCCAGCCGGTCGGCGAGGTCGCCCGGCTGATCGTGGCCGTACAGCTTCCACTCGAACTCCCGCCCGAGCGCGGTGTAGTGGCCGATCTGCTCCGCAATGGCCTCGTCCGCGCGGGACCGGTCCAGCGCGGACCACAGCACCCCGTTCCAGCCGGTGTCCGGGCCGGTCTGGCGCACCACGTCCCCTACCCGTTCGACGTGCGCACCGGGGTCGTCCGGTGGTGCGTTCTTCCTCATCCGGTCGTCGAAAACCGCAAGCATCGCGTCATGGTCCATGCGCGGATGAGATCACCAGGGGTGCGTGTACGGCAATCAGTTATCGGGTGGTGGGCCCGGCGCGCGGCCCGGACGGTCTCGGTCCCCGTGCACGTCGTGTACGTCCGTTCCCGGCCCGCCCCAGCCCGCGAGCACCGCATCGGCCGCCGCGTGCAGGTCACGGGCCGGTGTCCCGTCACACACCTGTGTCGAGATGCCGAGCAGGAACCCGTGGATCATCGCTGTCACGCCTTCCACGTCGGCGTCCTCGGCGAGTTCGCCGACGGCGATGCCCTCCACGACGCGCTCCCTGAAACGCGCGCGGTCCGCGGCCCGGCGCGCTGCCACGACCTTCCGGAACCCGGCCTCTTCCGCCCCGCAACCCTGGACCGCCCCCGAAAGGGCGACCAGGCAGCCGCGGGGGTGAGAGGGGTCGGTCTGCATGTCGATGGACCCGTGCAGCAGCCGGGCCACGGCCTCGCGGGGACTGGGTGCGTCGTCGGACGCGATGTCGGTGACACTGCCCGGCCCGGCGATGTAGTGCTCGACGGCCCGCGCGAACAGCCCTTCCTTGGAGCCGAAGGCGCCGTAGAGACTCGCGGAGGACGGCCTCCATGTCGAAGGCGCGGGGGCGACCGGCGGGTGGCACGGCGGACCTCCTCGTATTTCGGAGTGACTGATCCAGTTCGCTGTGGGGTGGTCGGAGTCGTCGACGGCGGACGGCGGTGGGACTGCGTACCGGCCGCCGGTTGGCCGTATTCGGGCGGGCGCCGGGTCGCGGCTGCCGCGGGGCGGGCCCAGGGTGGGGGGTATGACTGCGCCGATCACCGTGCACCGGCCGTCCGCGAGCGGCGGGCGGCGGGGTTCCGTGCGTACGGCCGGGCTCGACGCCGACCTGGGGGTGGCGTACTCGGACGCCGACGTGGAGGAGTTCCTGCGGCGTGCCGGGCTGCCGGAAGGGGTGGCGCTGCTCGACGACCCGACGTGGGTGGACTGGAGCGGCGATCGCGGGTGGGAGGCCGGGCGGTAATAGGGGGCGGGGTGAGACGTCAGTGTCCTCGTCATCGCTGCCCTCTTGGTAGGGCGCCTGGTAGGACGCCCGGTAAAACAGCAGGCCACTGGAGAGGTGTTGATCAGCCGCCGCCTAGACTCCCCCTGGCACCGGACCGTCGTGGTGCCGTATGACCGTAAGGAGCAGGGGTGTTGGACCAGGGATACCCGGCGGACCGTATCGACACCGGTACGGCGCACTCGGCGCGTGTGTACGACTACATCCTCGGCGGCAAGGACCACTATGCCGTGGACCGCGAGGCCGGTGACGCCATGTGCCGGGAGTGGCCCGCGCTGCCCGTACACATGCGGGCCAACCGCAAGTTCATGCACCGCGCGGCCCGTTACCTCGCCCAGGAGGAGGGCATCGGGCAGTTCCTGGACATCGGCACCGGGCTGCCCACCTCGCCCAACCTGCACGAGGTGGTCCAGGGGGTACGGCCGGACGCGCGGGCGGTGTACGTCGACAACGACCCGATCGTGCTGACCCATGCCCGGACGCTGCTGACCGGCTCCGCCGAGGGCCGGACCGCGTACGTCGACGCGGACATGCGCGACCCCGAGGCCATCATCGGCTCCGCGCAGTTCCAGGAGCTGCTGGACCTGCGGAAGCCGGTCGGCCTGATGATCATCGGGATCCTGCACTTCATGCTCCCGCCCGAGGACCACAGTCTGGTGCGGCGCCTCCTGGAGCCGCTGCCCGCGGGCAGTTTCGTGGCCATGACGATCGGCACCGCCGACTTCGCGCCGCACGAGGTCAACCGGGTCGCCGACGAGTACGCGCGCCGGGGCATGCCCATGAAGTTGCGGACGCGGGCCGAGGCCGAGGCGTTCTTCGCGGGGATGGACCTGGTCGCCCCGGGGCTGACGCAGGTCCACCACTGGCGCCCGGACGCCGACCAGGAGGAGGTCGACGACCGGGACATCGCCATGTACGGGGCGGTCGCCCGCAAGACCGCCTGAACTGATCCGTAGGTCCCCGAAGTCCGTACCGGTCAGCCGGAGGCACACCAGGCCTCCGGCTGCCACACGCCGGAGCGCCGCAGCGACGCGGGGCAGTGCAGGAATATCTCGTCGATGTCGAGGAGCAGGGCGAGCGTGGGGCGCTGCCCCCGGACCGTCATGGCGTCGAAGAACGGCGCGTCGGTCAGGACACGCGCTCTGCCGTTGATACGGAGCACGCCCTTGCTGCCCGGTATCAGATAGAGCAATCCGGCGTGCGGATTCTCCAGGACGTTGTGGAAGGTGTCGGCCCGCCGGTTCCCCGGCCGGACCGGCAGGGCCAGTGTGGCGGCGTCCAGGACGTGGGTGAAGCCGGGCAGGTCGCCGCGCGGGGAGACGTCGCAGTTGCCCTGCGCGTCGGACGTGGAGACCAGACAGAACGGCGACCGGCCGAGCAGGCCGAGGTCGTCCGGCGTCAGCCGCTGACGGACCTTGTGGAGGGGGCGGCGGTCGGAAGGTCTCTCCGGGAGGAAGAAGCGGGAGGGGCGCAGGGGCGCAGGGGTGGTTGGGAAGGGTTACCTTACTTGAGGGCTCGGAGAGGGGTGGCCGGCGGGGCGATTGGCCCGTGGACCTGCGACGAAGCGATTCTGGGAGGCCGGTCGGAAACCACTGGGCGCCGCCGTACGGGGATCGTGCCCCGGCCACCCGGGTGCCTCCGCCGGCATGCGGTGACCGGCGGAAGCGGGTGTGCTGAAGACGTACCCATCTGATTCACGATCCAGGAGCGATCTGCATGCGTATACGTCTCACCCTGGCCGGCGCGGCACTGGCCGCAGTCACCGTCGTCGCGGGGGCACCCGTCGCCGGAGCGGCCGACGACCCCAAGGTGCCGCCGAAGACCAACGGCCAGACCGTCCCCAAGAAGGACACGGCGGCCACCGGCACCCAGAAGGACACGGCCGCCACCGACACCCAGAAGGACACGGCCGCCACGGATACGAAGACCAACATCTCCGATCCGAGCTTCGCCGCGGTTCCCGCGGGCAACCGGGAGCTTGTCGGGCGCATCATGACCGGCCTCGGCTGAGCGGACATTCCCGGCTCCGGGACGCCGGCGTCAGTTCCTTGGCGTCGGCGTCCTTCGGTGTTCGCTGGTGCAGGCGTCCTTCGGTGTGTGGTGCGGGCCGCTGTGCTCGGTGTGGGCGGGAACAGAACGCCGGACCCGTCAGTTCCCTGGGCAACAGCTCTGATGTCTAGGCCACTTGAGGGGACACTGATCGTGAGCAGCGAGGGCCGCTTCGTCGGCAAGGTTGTCATCGTCACCGGCGCCGGCTCCGGCATCGGTGCCGCCACGGCGCACCGTTTCGCACGCGAGGGCGCCACCGTCGTCGCGGTCGGGCGTACGGAGGAGAAGCTGCGCGGGACGGTCGCCGATGCGCCCGACGGCTCGGCCGTCGTCGCGCAGGTGGCGGACATCTCCGACGAATCGGCGGTCACCGTTCTCATCGAAGCGGTGATCGCCGACCACGGCCGACTGGACGTGCTGGTCAACAATGCGGCCGTCGCCACGGGCGGCACCGTGGAGCACACCGACACGGCCAGCTGGCGCCAGATCATGAATGTCGACGTGGACGGCACCTTCTACATGTCCAGGGCCGCGGTGCCGCACCTGCGCGCCGTCGGCGGCAGCATCGTCAACGTCGGCTCGGTCTCCGGCCTCGGCGGGGACTGGGGTCTGGCCGCCTACAACGCGGCGAAGGGCGCGGTGGTCAACCTCACCAACGCCATGGCCCTCGACCACGGGGCCGAGGGCATACGGGTCAACGCCGTACACCCGAGCCTCACCGCCACGGAGATGGCCGGCCCGCTGCTCGCCAACGAGTCCCTGATGGCCGCGTTCCAGCAGCGCATTCCGATGCGGCGCCCCGCCGAGCCCGAAGAGGTCGCCGATGTCATCGCCTTCCTGGCGAGCGACGACGCCCGGTTCGTCAACGGCGTGCACCTTCCGGTCGACGGCGGCCTGAGCGCGTCGTCCGGTCAGCCCCGTATCTTCTGATCTTCTGAGAGGGCGGACGCAGGAGTACGGCGCCCGATCCCTGTTCGGAGATCCCAGCTTCCCGTTCGAAGGCCCCAGCTTCCCGTTCGGAGAGTCCAGTGGCCTCATCTCATATTAGTAATTGCCCGATAGAGCGAATGTAGGGATATCGCTCACCCCGCTTGGGCATCGCGCCAAACGAAGAGTGCTCCCTGCATCCGCCTGGTCGGAAGGCGTCGCGCGAATGCCACCCGTGCCGCCGCCGAGTCCCCGCTGACCGGTGCCTGCTGCGCTCCGGCGGGACGGCTTGTGAAGCCCTCCCGGCCGGACACGGAGGTGCGGGACACCTGCCAAGACGACGGGCGTTCAGCTGTGTAACGCTGCCCGGGTCGCGGCGAAATCCTTGTGAGCGTTCCACGCGTTGGAGGAGGGGGATGGCCGCCGACCGTCGTGCAGCCAACGATGCCCTGCGGGGGCTGCTCTCGGCAGCCGGCTGGACCTATGAAGCCCTGGCCAGGAACGTCAACGCGCTCGGTGCCGAGAACGGCATACGGCTGCGCTACGACCGCACTTCGGTGGCGCACTGGCTGGCCGGATCGGTCCCCCGCCCGCGTACCAGGGAATTGATCGCCGAGGCCTTCACCCGCAAACTCCGCCGGCCCGTTTCCCCCGGGGCGCTGGGGATGGGGAAATCCGCCGCACCTGATGTCCGGGACAGCATCGAGGCGTACGTGCGGAAGGGCGCCGACGGGGAAACGCGCGCGGTGGCGCTGCTGGCCACGCTGTGCGGAATGGACGCCGACCCCGTGCGCCGGCGCCTGGTGCAGCAGTGCGTTTACAACGCCGTGGAAAACGATGCGCCGGTGTGGCCCGGACGGAGTGCTGGAAGCTCCGCCGCCGAGCAGCCGCTGTCGCGGGAAGACATCGGCTGCCCGGGAGACGCCGCGGGGCTGCGCAGCGCCACGGATTTCTTCCGGCGCGCCGGTGACTTCGGCGGCCGCCACGCCCGTTCGGCCCTGGTGTCCTATCTTCACGACGACGTCGTCCCCCGGCTGCACGCGGGAGGCCACGCGAGTATGTACCTTCCGCTGCTGGCCGAGGCGGCACGGCTGGTCCACGTGCTGGCCGGCATGTACGTCGACGACGTACGGAACGGCGCGGCGCAGCACTACCACCGCGCCGCCCTCCTCCTGGCCGCCGAGGCCGGTGACCGTACGACGTACGCCATCGTGCTGCGGAGCATGAGCGGCCACGCCCTCGACCTCGGCCACCGCCGCACGGCCCTGCGCCTGTCGGAGGCGGCCCTTGCTATCGCCACGCCCGACGCGCCCCCGGAAGTCCGGGCGCCGCTGCTGGCTCAACTCGCGCTCGCCCAGGCCGCCACCGGAAACCGTCGCCGCGCGCTGGCCTCCCTGTCGGAGATGGCGCGACAGCAGCAGGAGATGCCCGATCCGCGCACGTCAGGACGCTGCGTACCCGGTGCCTCCGCGGCCGCGCTCGCCTGCCGGAAGGGGCGGACGCTGGCGCTCCTGGGGGACCGGACGGCGGCGGTCACCGCCCTGCGCGCGTCCCTGGAGCAGCGCCCGGCGACCGCATACCTCCCCTGCGCGCTCACCCACGCGCAGATCGCCCGGCTGCTGCTCGGCGACGGCCGGCTGGAGGAGGCGTGCGCGACCTGGCACCGGTTCCTCGACGACTACCTTCACCTGCGCTCCGGCCGCGCCGACCGTATTCTCGCCGAACTGCGCGGGGAACTGCGGGTGCACGCCACGCGCCAACCGGTCCGGTCCTTGTTGCGCCGGGTGGATGCGGTCGTACGGAATTCCGGATGAATGCCTCGCCCGCCGACGCCTGTTGACGTGCCATTGCCGCACAACACGTTCAACACGATGCGGTCGCCGAGTCGGAATGAGGGCCTTTCGGCGCGTGAACCCATGGAGTAACACCGGCCGCCCCGATGGCACGGGGCGGCGCGAAGGTGTCCGCGGCGAGATGGAGCCGTGGTGGGTGCGTCCGGCCGTCGCCGTACGAGGAAAGGCGGAAGACATGGTGAGCGGCCGAGGCCGACTGGTGCCGCGCACCCAGGGTGATCTGATCGGTCAGGAGGCCGCGCAGACTCTCCGGCCGCGTTGTCCGCCCCACGGGACGCGGCCGGAGACCGGGGCACGGCGCGCCCGGAACGTACGACGAGTGATTGGGAAGCCCCGGCCCGTTCTGCGTCGAGTCCGTTCTGCGCCGAGCCCGTTCTGCGCCGAGTCCGCTCCGCATCGAGCCCGTTCCGCATCGATCTCGGGCAACTCCCGGTCACCCAATCCGACTTCGTCCCGCAGACGACGATCAGCGAATTCGAGAGGTTCCACGTCGACGTATCGGGCACCGTTCATCGCATTCGCATTCGCATCCGCATCCGCATCCGTCGTGCCTCTCTGTGGAAAGAACGCGGCGGTCAGAATTCACCGCCCCGCTGTCCGCGATGCCCATGAGCCGGCACCGGCACTGGCACAGGCACAGGCACTGCCCACTCCGTATCAGCCCACGCGCGAAAACCCTTGCCGACTTTCCTCTTCCCTTTCCCTCACCCTTCGTGGAGCGCAAGATGGCCGCAGACCCCGGAGTGCCCACCGTCCCCGTCGCCCCTTTCCGCTGCCCCGGCCGGAGCCTTCAGGACGGCGCCGGCGCGCTGCCGGTCATCGCGCGCGCAGCGCAGATCCGTAACGGCGTCCGCGTCCCCGGCCTCGACGGCGTACCCGCGGCGGTCGAGGCGGCCCTGACGGCATTCCTCGACGGCAAGACCAGCCCGGGTGAAGACGCCGACCTCACCCGGTTCATCGACCTCCTGCGCGGCCTGCTCGGCGCGGGCGGCAAGCGGCTGCGCCCGCTGTTGTGCTGCTGCGGCTGGCTGGCGGCGGACGGAGGTGACCTGGCGCGCGTCGTGCCTGCCGCCGCCTCGCTGGAGCTCTTCCACACGTTCGCCCTCATCCACGACGACGTCATGGACCGCAGCGACACCAGACGCGGGCGCCCCACGGTGCACCGCACGCTGGCCGACGCGGGCAGCGGCCGCCCCGGCCGCACGGACGCCGAACGCTTCGGTGTCAACGGCGCGATCCTCCTCGGCGACCTCGCCATGGTCTGGTCCGACGAACTCCTGCACGCCGGCGGACTGTCCGCCGCGCGGATGGCCGCCGCCCGGCCCGTACTGGACGACATGCGCAGCGAGCTGATGTACGGCCAGTATCTGGACCTGCTCGCCAGCGCGGACCTCGACAGCGGTCTGGACACGTCCCTGGCCGTCGCCCGGTACAAGACCGCCAAGTACACCGTGGAACGCCCCCTGCAACTGGGCGTCGCCCTCGCAGGCGGCGACGAGCGGATGTACGCGGCGTGCAGTGCCTACGGAGTGCCGGTCGGCGAAGCGTTCCAGCTGCGCGACGACGTGCTCGGCGTCTTCGGTGATCCCTCGGTGACCGGCAAGCCGTGCCTGGACGACCTGCGCGAAGGCAAACACACCGGGCTGCTGGCCGTCGCCCTGCGGCAGGCCGACGCCGCACAGGCCCGTACGCTCCGGGCGCTCGTGGGCGACCCGCGCCTCGACGAGGACGGCGCCGCCGTCGTCCGCGGCGTCCTGCGGGCCACCGGCGCGCTCGACACCGTCGAGTACATGATCCGCGAACGCCGCCGGCAGGCCGTCGACTCCCTCGAAAGCTCCCCGTTCCCGTCGGCCGTACGGGCCGCGCTGTACCAGCTCGCCATCGCCGCCACCGTGAGGACCTCATGACGTATTACGGAACCGCCGCATTCCGCTCCGTCGACGTGACCGCGGGCCCCGGCCGGGTCCTGCTCGCCTCGCCCCGCGGCTACTGCGCGGGGGCGGACCGTGCCGTCGTCACCGTGGAGAAGGCCCTGGACCGCTACGGGCCGCCGGTGTACGTCCGTCAGCGGATCGTCCACAACAGGCACGTGGTCCGCGCCCTGGAACACAGGGGCGCGGTCTTCGTCGAGGAGACCGGCCAGGTGCCCGCGGGCGCGGTCGTGGTCCTCCCGGCGCACGGCATCGCCCCGGAGGCCCACACCGAGGCCGCACGGCGCGGGCTCACCACCATCGACGCGACCTGCCCGCTGGTCACCAAGGTCCACATGGAGGCCCGGCGGTTCGCCCGCGAGGGCTACGACATCCTCCTGATCGGCCACGAGGGGCACGAGGAGGTGATCGGCACGATGGGCGAGGCGCCGGAGCGCGTCCACCTGGTGGGCGGCCCCGACGACGTCCCGTACCTCCGGGTCGCGGACGAGGGGCGGGTGGTCTGGCTGTCGCAGACGACGCTGTCGGTGGACGAGACGGCGGTGACGGTCCACGCGCTCAAGGCGCGGTTCCCCGCACTGCTCGGACCGCCCGGCGACGACATCTGCTACGCGACACGCAACCGGCAGGCGGCGGTGCGACGGCTGGCCGGCGTCTGCGATGTGGTGCTCGTGATCGGCTCGCGGAACTCCGCCGGCTCGGCCCGGCTGGCCGAACTGGCGGTCCTGGCCGGCGCGCCCGCTGCCCATCTGGTCGACTGCGCGGAGGAGATCGACCCGGCCTGGCTGCGGGGGATGTCCACCGTGGGGCTCACCAGCGGCGCGTCGGTGCCGGAGATCCTGGTCGCCGAGGCCCTGGACCGGCTCGCCGCGTACGGCTTCGACGACGTCGAAGTCATCCGCGCCGCCGAGGAGCGGCGGCACTTCGCGCTGCCCCGCGCACTCACCCGCCCCTGAGCGGCGCCCGGGAGCCTCCATGGACACGGCCGCCGTCGACCTGCCCCCCTTCTACTGCCCGATCGCCTCCGCCATCCACCCCGAGGCCGGCGAGGCCGAGCGGCGCGCCGTCGCGTGGATCGACCGGCTCGGATTCTGCCGTACCCCGGCCGAGCGCGCGTGGGCGCTCGGCACCTGCGGCGCGGACTTCTACGCCCGGTTCGCTCCCGAAGCCGACCTCGAACGCCTCTGGGTCGCCGTCTGCTGGGTGTACTGGGGGTTCGCCTTCGACGATGCCCGGTGCGACGAGGGAATGCTGAGCAGGGACCCGGCCGCGTTCGCCGCCATGGCGGGCAACGTGCAGCGCGCGTTGGAGATCCCGGGCCCGTGCGCCTTCGGCGACCCGCACGCCGCGGCCGTCCACGACCTGGGCGAGCGCTTCCGGGCCTGCGCGACGCCCGTACAGGTACGGCGCTTCCAACAGGCCCACCGCGCCTGGCTGAGCGGTGTGCAGCGGCAGATCGGCAACCGCGCCCGCGGGCACATGCCGACGCTCGACGACTACCTCACCATGCGTCTGCACGCAGCCGGAGGCGAACCCACCTTCGCGCTACTGGAGATCGCCAACGGCGCCGAGGTGCCCGCCCGGGAGATGGACTCCCCGGCGGTCTGCGCCCTGACCGAAATGGCCATTCTCGTCGCTGCCCTGGACAACGACCGGTACTCCCTCGTCAAAGAGGTCACCCGCCACCAGACCGAGCAGAACATCTTCTCCGTCCTGATGCGGCACGACGGGTCCCCGCCCGCTCGCGCGGTGGCGGACGCCGTGGCGCTGCGCGACCGGGTACTGCACCGCTTCCTGGTCCTGCGCGAGCGGATCCTGCCCCGGGCGAGCGCCGAACTGCGCCGCTGTCTCACGGATCTCGGGCACGGTATCCGCGGCAACATCGAGTGGGGGCTGCGCGTGCCGCGTTACCTGAGTCTGCGCAGTGCCGCCGCGGGGCCGGGCGCCATCTCCCCGCCCGCACACATCACCCTGGCCGACCGCCCGTCCGACCCCAGCGGCGCGCCGCTGCCGCTGCCGTCGGTCGCCTGGTGGTGGGACGACCTCGGGTTCTGAGGGCGGTGTCCATCCGTGGGGTGGTTCCCATCCGTGGGGTGGTTCCCAGCCGTACGGTGATGTCCGCCCGTACGGCGATGTCCGGCCGCCGCCGGGTCACCGCCGGTCCGTCCCCCGCTCCGGGCGGAAGAGCACCCACAGCAGGAAGGGGCCGCCGAGCACGCTGGTGACCACGCCGACGGGGATCTCGACGGGGGCGATCACCCGGCCCAGCGCGTCGGCCCCGGCGATCAGGGCGCCGCCCACCAGCCCCGAGGCCAGGACGGGTACCCGTGACCGGCCGCCGAGGCGGTCGGCGAGCACGGGCGCGGCCAGCGCGACGAAGGCGATGGGGCCGCCGATGCCCGCGGCCGCGCCGGAGAGCACCACCGCGAGGGCCAGCGCCAGGGCGCGGATCCGGCGGACGGGCACGCCGAGCCCGGCGGCCGTGTCGTCGTCGAAGCGCAGCAGTTGCAGCCGGTTCCCGGCGGCGAGGGCGAACGGGAGCAGGACAAGCAGGACCAGCAGCAGCGGTGTGCCGACCGACCAGTCGCGCCCGCTGAGGCTGCCGACCGTCCACAGGAAGACGCCGCCCGCGGTGTTGTCGTTCTGGCGGGACATCACGAGGTCGGTGACGGCCCCGACGACGGTCGAGACGCCGATGCCGACGACGAGGACGCGGTGGCCCCGGTGGCCCGCGCCGCCCGCGCACAGCACGACCAGCGCGGCGGCCAGCACCGCGCCGACGGGCCCGAGCCACCACTCGCCGATCATGCCGGTGGACGAGCCGACGACGGAGGCGACGACGGCCGCGGTGGCGCCCTCGTTCACGCCGATGATGTCGGGGGTGGCGAGCCGGTTGCCGGCCAGCGTCTGGGTGAGGCAGCCGGCGATGCCCAGCGCCGCGCCGACCATGACGCCGACGGCGATCCGCGGCAGCCGGAAGTCCTGGACCAGCATCACCGTGGCGGGGTCGCCCGTACCGAACAGGCCGGAGAGCGTCTCGGAGAAGCCCATGCCGGTGGAGCTGGCGAACGTGCCCAGCGCGATGAGGACCAGGATCAGCGCCGCCAGCGCCACGGCGACCAGCGAGCCGCGGCGCGGGAAGAGCCAGGAGAAGGCACCGGTCCGCAGGACGAGGCTGTCGGGCGGGGTGACGTCCGGGACCATGTGCGGTGCGGAAGGCGGAGTGACGTGCGGTGTGGGGGAGGGGGGAGGGACGGCCGCCCGGCTCTCCGCCGTCGGGTCCGTCATGCCGTGCCTCCCGCCGTGGACAGCCGCCGGGAGCGGGCGATCCAGATCAGCAACGGCCCGCCGACGAAGGCGAGGAGGACGCTCACGGGGGTCTCCCAGGGGCGGATGGCGACGCGGGCGAAAATGTCCGCCGCGATCATCACGTCGGCGGCGATCAGGGCGGAGAGGGCGAGCTGCGCGGCCATGCGCGGGCCGGTGACGGCGCGGGCGGCGTGCGGGGCCAGCAGGCCGAGGAAGGCGATGGGCCCGGCGATCGCCACCGCCGACCCGGCCAGCAGCGTCACCGCCCCGGCGACGACCACCCGGATCAGGCCCGGGCGGTGCCCCAGCGCCCGCGCGCCGTCGTCACCGAGCGCCAGCGCGGCCAGCGGCCGGGCGGAGCCGAAGGCGACCAGCAGGCCGGCCACGATGAGCGGGATCAGCGGGTAGGTGTCGGAGGTCTTGATGCCGGCCAGGGAACCGATGGTCCAGTAGCGGAAGGTGTCGAAGGTCGACTGGGTGCTGAGCAGGACGTAGGAGGTCATGCCGTGGAAGGTGGCGCCGAGCGCGGAGCCCGCCAGCACCAGCCGCAGCGGTGACGCCGCGGCCCGGCCCGAGGCGGCCAGGAGGAGGACCACCGCGCTGGCGGTCATGCCCCCGGCGAGCGCCCAGCCCAGCAGTGCGTACGAGGACTGCACCCCGAAGTAGGTGAGGCCGATGACGACGCCGAGCGCAGCTCCCGAGTTCACGCCGAGCAGTCCGGTTTCGGCCAAAGGGTTGCGGGTGACGGCCTGGAGGAGGCAGCCCGCGGCGCCGAGGGAGATGCCGACGAGGACGGCGGCGAGGGTGCGCGGAAGCCGTACGTCGAGGACGGCGAGCCGGAGTTGGGCGTCGGCGCGCGCGGACGGGTCGCCCATGAGGAAGTCCCAGGCGCGGGCGACGGGGCTGGAGCCGGTGCCGATGAGCAGGGACAGCACCGCCAGGACGGCCAGCAGCACGGTCAGGGCGACGGCGGCGGTCAGGAAGCGCCTGCCGGGTCCGGGCGGCCGGGACAACGGGGGCTCGGTGCCGCCCACGGGGGCCCCGGTCTCTTGCGCAACCAACATAAGGTTAGCCTAACCTAAGGCTCGATCGGGGCTTCTGTCGCCCGACAGGACCGAACGCCTTGGTATTTCCGGCATGCCCCGAAACAACCGTTCCGTCAAACGCCGCTCCGGCGCCGGACTTCACCTCTCGGAGACTACAGACATGTCCACGCACTCCTCGCCGCGCGTCCGCCTGACCGTGGCGGCCGCCGTCACCACCGCCCTGGCGCTGGCCCTCACCGCCTGCGGAGGGGACAAGGACAGCGGCGGCTCGGAGAAGGCGAAGACCGGCGACGGCGGCAAGGTCACCGTCACCGACGCCACCGGCGCCGAGGTCGAGGTGCCCGCCAAGCCGGCCAAGGTGGTCGCGCTCAGCGAGATGGACCTCGACTCCGCGCTGGCGCTCGGGGTCAAGCCGATCGGCCTCACCGCGGGCCGCGGCCAGAAGGGCGCCCCCGAATACCTCGCCGGCCGCGCCGCGGACATACCGGTCGTCGGCGCCGTCACCGGCCCCGACATCGAGAAGGTGCTGCGCGCCAAGCCGGACGTCATCCTGGCCGGGCAGCTCGCCGACCAGAAGGTGCTCCAGCAGCTGAAGGCCATCGCGCCGACCGTCGTCACCATCGGCAAGGACAAGGACTGGAAGAAGGCGCTCGACCTCACCGGCCGGGCCCTCGGCAAGCAGAACGAGGCCAAGCGCTTCGTCGCGGGCTACGACGCCAAGGCCGCCGAGCTGAAGAAGAAGCTGGGGGCGCACGCCGGCGGCACCGTCTCCGTCGCCCGCTACTCCGCCAAGGGCACCGCCGTGATGCAGCAGGGCGTCTTCATCAGCGACGTCCTGAAGGACCTCGGCTTCAAGCGGCCCGGCATCCAGAACGAGCGCGGCCAGGGCCACTCCACCCCCATCAGCGACGAGGACATCAAGCAGATCGACGGCGACTGGCTGTTCATCGGCACCCTCGCCGCCAAGGGCAAGGACGCCGACCTGTTCGCCGAGCTGAAGAACAAGCCCGCCTACCGGCAGCTCGGCGCCGTCCGCGACGGCCACGCCACCGAGATCGACGGTTCCAAGTGGACCAGCCTCGGCGGCGGTCTGGCGGCCATGTCCGTCCTGGAGGACATCCAGAAGGCCATGGCCGGGTAACGGACGGCGCCACCACCGGCCGGGACAGCGCCCGGCCGGATGCCCGCCCCGCGGCCGTCCGCCGACGTACGGCCCCTTCCCGGCCGGCCCCACCACCCCACCGGCCACACGCCCAAGGAGAACGACACGCCATGGCACTGACCATCGACCACCTGCGCGCGGACGTCGCCGACGTGCTCGGCGAGGACCCGGCCGACATCCCCGTGGACGAGAACCTCGTGGACTACGGCATGGACTCGGTCCGCATCATGGCGCTCCTGGAACGATGGCGGCGCGAGCACGACACCCGGGCCGGCTTCGTGGACCTCGCCGAGCAGCCCGCCATCGAGGCGTGGGCCCGCGTCCTGGGCGTCGCCTCGTGACGGCGCTGCTCGACACCGGCGCGGACACCGGTGCGCACCACGGCACGGGCACCGGCGCGGACGGCCGCGGCACCGCCGAGGGCCTGCCGCTGACGGCCGCGCAGACCGGCCTGTGGTACGCGCAGGCCCTGGACCCGGCGAGCCCCGCGCAGAACACCGCCGAATACCTGGAGATCCACGGGCCGGTGGACCCGGCGCTGTTCTCCGACGCGCTGCACCAGGTGGTCGCCGAGGCCGACGCGCTGCGGGTCCGGATCGTCGAGACCGACGACGGCCCCCGCCAGCTCCCGCTGACCACCGGCCCCGCGCCGCTGCCGCTGCACCTGGCGGACCTGCGCGCGGAGGACGACCCCGACGGCGCGGCGCGCGCCTGGATGCGGGCCGACCTGGCCGAGCCGTTCGACCTGGCCGCCGGGCCGCTGTTCGCGCACGCGCTGTTCCGGGTCGGCGAGGACCGCTGGCTGTGGTACCAGCGCGTCCACCACGTCGTCATGGACGGCTTCGGCTACTCGCTGCTGGCCCGCCGCACCGCCGAGGCCTACACGGCGCTCGCGGCCGGCGAGCCCGTCGGACCGAGCCCCTTCGGGCGGCTGGCCGACCTGGTGGCCGACGACGCCGCGTACCGCGCCTCGGACGCGTACGAGGCCGACCGGCGGCACTGGAACGAGGCGTTCGCGGACCGGCCCGAGGCCGTCAACCTGGCCGGGCGCACCGCCCTGCCCTCCCGCACCCACCTGCGCCGCACCGCGCACCTGGGTCCCGAGGCCACCGACCGGCTCAAGGAGCTGGCCTCCTCGGTCCGTGCCACCTGGCCCGACGTGCTGCTCGCCGCCCAGGCGCTGTACCTGTCCCGGGCCACCGGCGCCGAGGAGGTCGTCCTCGGGCTGCCGATGATGGGCCGGATGGGCTCGGTGGCGCTGCGCGTCCCCGCCATGGTCATGAACGTACTGCCGCTGCGGCTGACCGCGCCCCCGGCCGCCACCTTCGCCGAACTGACCCGCCAGGTCGTCCTCGGCATCCGGTCGGCCCGCCGCCACCAGCGCTACCGGTACGAGGACATCCGCCGCGACCTCGGACTGCTCGGCGCGGACCGGGCGCTGGTCGGACCGCTGGTCAACGTGATGCCGTTCGACTACGGCCTGGACTTCGCGGGCGCCCCGGCCACCGCGCACAACCTGTCCACCGGCCCGGTGGACGAGCTGACCGTCAACGTCTACGACCGCGCCGACGGCCGCGGCCTGCGCCTCGACTACGACGCCAACCCCGCGCTGTACGAGGAGGTCGATCTCGACCGCCACCAGGAACGGTTCCTCGACCTGCTCTCCCGGCTGGCGCACGCCGACCCGCACGAGCCCCTGGGCGCGCACGGCATCGCCACGGCGGCCGAACGGACCCGGGTGCTGGAGACGTTCAACGCCACGTCCCGTCCCCTGCCGCCCACCACCCTCATCGGCCCCATCGAGGCCCAGGCCCTCCGCACCCCCGGTGCCATCGCGCTGGTCCACGGGGAGACCGCGTGGACCTACGCCGAACTCGACGCCCGCGCCAACCGGCTGGCCCGTCACCTGGCGTCCCTGGGCGTGCGCCCCGGCGCACTGGCCGCCGTCGCCGTACCGCGCTCCGCCGACCTCGTCCTCGCCCTGCTCGCCGTACTCAAGGCGGGTGGCGCCTACCTGCCGCTGGACCCCGACTACCCCGCAGACCGGCTCGCGTACATGCTCGACGACGCCCGGCCGGTGTGCGTGATCACGGACCGGGAGGACCGCGTACCCGGCGACGGGCAGGTGCCGGTGGTCGTCCTGGACGGCCTCGACCTGACCGCGTACCCCGGCACCGTCCCGCCGCGCCCGCTCACGCCGGACCACCCCGCGTACGTCATCTACACCTCCGGCTCCACCGGCCGCCCCAAGGGCGTCGTGGTCGGCCACCGGGCCATCGACAACCGGCTGCGCTGGATGCAGGGGCAGTACGGTCTGGAACCGGGCGACCGGGTGCTCCAGAAGACGCCCTCCGGCTTCGACGTGTCCGTGTGGGAGTTCTTCTGGCCGCTGCGCCAGGGCGCCACGCTGGTCGTCGCCGACGCCGGCGGCCACCGCGACCCCGCCTACCTGGCCCGCGTCATCCGCGAACAAGCCGTCACCACGTGCCACTTCGTCCCGTCCATGCTCCAGGTGTTCCTCGCCGAACCGGACGCGGCGGCCTGTACGGGGCTGCGCCGGGTGTTCTGCAGCGGCGAGGCGCTGCCGCGCGAGACGGCCCGGGACTTCGCGACGGCGCTGCCCGGCGTGGAACTGCACAACCTGTACGGCCCCACCGAAGCGGCCGTCGACGTCACCCACCATGCCTGCGCGCCCGACGACCAGGGCCCGGTGCCTATCGGAGCACCCGTCTGGAACACCCGCCTGTACGTCCTGGACGCGGCCCTGCGCCCCTGCCCGCCCGGCGTCCCCGGCGAGCTGTACCTCGCCGGGACCCAGCTCGCCGACGGCTACCTGCGGCGGCCCGGCCTGACGGCGGCCCGCTTCGTCGCCGACCCGTACGGGCCCGCCGGCAGCCGGATGTACCGCACCGGCGACCTGGCCCGCTGGACCGACCACGGCGAACTGCTCTATCTCGGCCGCACCGACCACCAGGTCAAACTGCGCGGCCAGCGCGTCGAACTCGGCGAGATCGAGGAGGCGCTGGCCGCCCTGCCCGGCGTCGGCGCGGCCTGCGCGGTGGTGCGCGAGGACCGGCCCGGTGACCAGCGGCTGACCGGCTACGTCACGCCCGGGAGCGGTGACGACGCGCCCCCGCCCGACCCGGAGGAACTGCGTGACGCGCTCGCCCGCACGCTGCCGGAGCACATGGTGCCCAACAGCGTGCTCGTGCTGGGCGCGTTCCCGCTCAGTCCCAACGGCAAGCTGGACCGCAAGCAGCTCCCGGCCCCTGCCTTCACCACGGGAGAAGGCCGCGCCCCGCGCACCCACCGGGAGGAGACCCTGACCCGGCTGTTCGCCGAGGTGCTGGGCCTGCCCCGGGTCGGGGTGGACGACGCGTTCTTCGACCTGGGCGGCACCTCACTGCTGGCGGCCCGCCTGATGGCGCGGATCCGCGACACGTTCGGCGCGCAACTGGCCATCGGGGCGCTCTTCCAGGACCGTACTCCGGCCGCGCTCGCCACCCGCCTGGACGGCGACGGGGCGGGCGGTGACGCCCTGGACGTCCTGCTGCCGCTGCGCCCGGCAGGCGACCGCGTACCGCTGTTCGTGCTGCACCCGGCGGGCGGCATCAGCTGGTGCTATTCGGGCCTGCTGTCCCGGCTCGATCCGGCGCAGCCGGTGTACGGCCTGCAGGCCCGCGGCCTGGCCCGCGACGAACCCCTTCCGGCGACGATGGAGGAGATGGCCGCCGACTACGTACGGCAGTTGCGCACCGTCCGGCCACATGGCCCCTACCGGCTGCTCGGCTGGTCCGTGGGCGGCGTCCTGGCGCACACCGTGGCCGTGCAGCTCCAGGAGGCGGGGGAGGAGGTCGAATTCCTCGCCCTGCTGGACGCCTACCCCTCCGACCAATGGCGCGACCAGGCCGTACCCGAGGAGGCCGACGCGCTGACCGCCCTGCTGCGGATGGCGGGCTTCGAGCGGACGCACGAGCTGACGCGGGAGGACGTCCTGGAGACGCTGCGCCGCGAGGGCAGCGCGCTGGCCGGGCTGTCCGACCGGACGCTGTCCGCCGTCGTGGACATCGTCGTCAACAACGCCCGCCTCATGCGGGAACACCGGCACCGGGTGTTCACCGGCGACGTGCTGTTCTTCACCGCCGCCGCCCCGCGCGCCGAGGACTGGCTGACCCGCGAGGCGTGGACGCCGTACGTCAAGGGCGAGCTGGCCAACCGCGACGTGGACTGCCTGCACCCGCAGATGACGCAGCCGCGCTGGATGGACGGGATCGCGGCGGTGGTCGCGGCGCGTCTGGACGCGCTGGGCTGCTCAACGGTGCCGAACCGTACGGGCGTTGACGGTGGCGCGGCTCCGGGTGGGGCCCCTGCCCGTAGTGCGCAACTTAGGTAAGGCTAAGCTAACCTGTGATCGTGCCGAGGGGATGCCCCCGGCCTCCCTCCCGCCTGCCTCTCCACGAGGAGTGATGACCATGAGCGCCCTCAAGTCGCCCCAGTCCCGCC
The DNA here is from genome assembly GCF_000720725.1 of Streptomyces rimosus subsp. rimosus. Taxonomy (GTDB): domain Bacteria; phylum Actinomycetota; class Actinomycetes; order Streptomycetales; family Streptomycetaceae; genus Streptomyces; species Streptomyces rimosus_A. Next base: position 164,930 of record NZ_JOCQ01000010.1, on the reverse strand, counting down.
GCCTTTCCCGTCCCCTCGTCCGCCGCGCCACGGCCCTCGCCGTCGCCGCGGGCAGCGTCCTGGCGGTGAGCGGCACCGCCGTCGCGCACGACCGGCACCCGCACGGCGGGACCGCGCACCAGGCGCCGTACCGCGTGGACACCGCCCAACTGGCCACGGGGCTCTACCAGTCGGCCTACTCCGGGCGGCACCACGTGCTGTGGGCGACGACCGCCGTGGGCCGTCCCCCGGTCACCCAGTCCAGACTGCTGAAGGTCGACCCGAAGTCGCTCAAGGTCAAGGCCGCGTACACGCCGCCGGTCACCGACCAGGCGACCGGCGCGGTCGAGGCGGTCTACGGCGTGGCCGTCGACGATGAGCACGACACCGTGTGGACCACCAACACCCGCAACAACTCGGTGGCCGTCTACAGCCAGCGCACCGGCAAGCACCTCGCCACCCTGCCCAGCGTCGCCCACGCCCGCGAGATCGTTGTCGACAAGCGCCACGACCTCGCCTGGGCAAGCGGCTTCGGCGACGGCTCGGTCGTCGCCTTCGACACCCGTACGTTCAAGGAGAAGAAGCGGGTCAAGGTCGAGGGCGCGGGCACCGCCGGACTCGCCGTCGACACGCACACCGGCACCGCCTACGCCACCGACCTGACCAACGACCGGATCATCGCGGTCAGCCCGTACAAGACCGAGCCGCGCTTCATCCCCACCGGCGACGCCCCCATCGGCATCGACCTGTCCGCCGACGGCCGCACCGCCTACACCGCCAACCAGGCCGCGGGCACCCTCTCCGTCGTCGACCTGCGCAAGGGCACCGTCACCCGGACCGTCACCACCGGCGCCGGCGCGATCTCCGTCGCCGCCGACCACCGCTCCGGCCGGGTCTTCGTCGCCAACCGGGGCAGCGGCACCACGACCGTCGTGGACCCGAAGAAGGGCACCGTTCTGGCCGACCTGGCCACCGGCCCCAACCCGAACCACGTCACGGTCCGCCGCGGCACGGCCTACGTCGTGGACAAGTCCGCGGCCGGCGCGGACCGCGTCGACTCGATGCACCGCATCAGCCTCACCCGCTCGCGCTGAGGTCCGGGCCGGGCGGTGGCAACCGCCCGGCCCTTCACCGCTGCCGGGTGTTACCCGTCAGCTGATCGCCGAGGGAGCTGCGCCGGTACAGGACCTGCCGTCCGTGGCGTGCCCGTGCGACCAGTCCGGTCGCGTGCAGGACGCGCAGGTGCTGCGACACGGCACTGGGCGTCACCCGGAGGCGGCGGGCGAGTTCGACGGTGGGCAGCGGCTCCTCCAGGAGGGCGAGCAGCCTCGCTCTGGGGGCGCCGAGCAGGGACGCGAGAGCTTGCGTGTCGGTGGTGGGCGCCGCCGTCCAGAGCGTCCCCACTCCGCGGCTGGGGTAGACCAGCGACGGGGGCGCCTCCGGGCTGACCGGCGGCGCGGGCTTGTGGGCGAACACCGAGGGCAGCAGGAGCAGTCCCCGGCCCGAGGCCGCCGCGTGGTGCCTGCTGATCATCTTGTCGATGTGCAGCACGCCGTTGCACCACCGCAGGTTGGGGTGCATGTCGGCGAACAGCAGACGGGCGCCGCCCATGGCCAGTTGCCGAGCGCGGTAGGTCATGTCGGCTTCCACCACGAGCCGCAGCTGCGGCCACCACGGCCGCACGGCGATCTCCCAGTAGTCCCGCAGGAGATCACAGACGGTGTCCCGCAGCCGGACGACCGGCGCGTCGCCGGCCGAGGCGGCATCGCGCAGCGCTTCGGGGAGCGGGTCCGGCGCGTGGGTGGCGAGCAGGTCGCGGCGCACCTCGTCCGGGGGAGTCGCGCGGACGCGGGCCAGTTCCTCTTCGAAGGCCGGGGCGAAGCCCGCGGGCCTGGGTGTCAGGAAGTCCGGCAGCGTCAGCCTGCGCGCCACCAGGGACAGCAGCAGCTCCGTGTCCATCGTGCCGAGGCGGCCGAGCACGGACCGGCGCCACGGGAGGTGCAGCGCGAAGAGGCCCGGACTGTGCAGGACCCGCAGGCTGAACACGGTTTCGCTCAGGGGCGAGATGGCGAACCGGGTGTCCGCGAGGTCCTCGACGCCGAGCGCGAAGCTGATCATTAAGCCATACGCTACATCAATGGGCGCCGGGCCGACGGTGCCGTGGACTGCGGGCCATGACGCTTTCCGATACCCCCGGCGATACCCCCGGGGCCGGCCGGTGAGCCGCCGAATGGTCCTGCTCCTGGCCGTCACCTGCGCCGTCGCCGTCGGCAACATCTACTTCCCGCAGGCCGTCACCCCGCTGCTCGCGGCCGGACTGCACGTGCCGTCCGACGCGGCAGCCCTGGCCGTGACCGCCACGCAGATCGGTTACACGGCCGGGATCGTCCTGCTGGTGCCCCTCGGCGACCGGGTCGCGCACCGCTCGTTCCTCGTCGTCCTGCTCGTCCTCACCGGGCTGGCCCTGCTCGCCGCGGGCTGCGCACCAGCCTTGCAACCCCTCGTCGCGCTCAGCGCCCTCGTCGGCCTGACGACGGTGGCCGCGCAGGTCGTCGGCCCACTGGCGGCCGGTCTCGTGGCTCCCGACCGCCGGGGCGCGGTGATCGGCACCCTGCTGAGCGGTTCCACCGGCGGCATGCTGCTGGCCCGCACGTTCAGCGGCACGCTCGGCGAATGGCTGGGCTGGCGGGCCCCGTACCTGGTGGCCGCGGCTCTGGCCCTGCTCCTCGCCACCGTCCTGGCGTTCGCGGTGCCCGCTACGCCGCCCGCTTCCCGGCAGTCCTACCCCGCGCTCCTGGCCGAACCGCTGCGCCTGCTGCGCACCGAGCCGGAGCTGCGCCGCTCCTGCCTGTACCAGGCGACCGTCTTCGCCGGATTCTCGGCCGTCTGGACCTGCCTGGCGCTCCTGCTCGCCGGTCCGGCCTACCGGCTGGGCGCGCCGGCCGTCGGCATGCTCGCCCTGGTCGGCGCGGCGACCATGTTCTGCACCCCGCTCGCCGGCCGCCTGGTGGACCGCCGCGGCCCCGACCCGGTGAACGCCGTGTGCCTGGTCGCCGTCCTGGTCTCGGTCGCGATCCTCGCCGTGGGCGCCGTCGGTGGCGCCCCGGGCCTGGCCGCGCTGGTCCTTGGCACCCTGCTCCTCGACGTCGCGATGCAATCCGGCATGGTCGCCAACCAGGCCCGGGTCTACGCACTGCGCCCCGACGCCCGCAACAGGCTCAACACCGCCTACATGACCTGCGCTTACCTGGGCGGCAGCGCGGGTTCCTGGCTCGGGGTACGCGCCTGGGGCCGGGCCGGGTGGTGGGGCGTGTGCGCGCTTGCGGCGGCTCTCGCCTCGGTTGCCCTGGTCCGCCACCTACGGGTGCTGTACGCGGCCCCGGCGCAACCCCGTCAGCCGTCGGCGGACCCGGCCGCCGCCCCCGGGCCGAGCAGCGCGCAGAGCCCGTCGGCCAGCTCCGTACGCCAGCACAGGTAGTCGTGGCCGCCGTTGTACTCGCGGTAGACCGCGTCCTCGTACCCCTTGGCCGCCAGGGTGTCGCGCAGCCGGCGGTTCGCGGGCAGGGCGACCCACTCCTGCTCGCCCGCCGACAGCCGGAACCGCACCGGCAGCCTCGGGGACGCCGCGATCCGGCCGGTCAGCCACTGGGCGTCCGGCCCGTTCGGCCACCAGAAGGAACCGGACTGCGCCAGGACGCAGCCGAACCGGCCGGGCGCGGTCACCGCGGCGTACGCGGCGGTCAGGCCGCCCAGACTCTGGCCCGCCACGACGGTACGGGCCGGGTCGGCGGTCAGCGGCAGGTCCGCGGCGGCCCACGGCAGCAGCTCGTCCGCGAGGAACCCGGCGAACCGCGGATCGCAGGTCATCTCGGCCCAGCGGGTGTCCGCGCCCAGGGACTCCGGCAGCAGCGCGGCCAGCGGCGGGATCCGGCCGTCCGCGATGAGGTTGTCCAGCAGGGTTGCCACCCCGAGCCCCGGCTGCCACATCTCGCCGTCCAGGAGGACGAGCACGGGCAGCTCCGCGCCCGGTTCCGCGCCGGACGCAGGCGCGTACCGCCATACCCGGCGCGCGTTGCCGAGCCGGTCGCTGTGGACCGTATGCACGGAGACGCTGCCGCGCGGTACGCCCGGCCGCTCCCGCCACTCCTCGCCGCGCGGCGCATCGGGCAGCGTGACGCAGGAGGCCGGGGGCCCGCCCCAACGGCTCGTGAGCGTCCGCGGATTGAGCGGGTCGAGGCGCCGCTGCCCGCGGAGCCACGGCCAGTACGCCTCGTCGTCGGCGGCGGGACCGTCGCCCTCGTCCACACACAGCGTGTACGTGGCGTGCCAGTCCCGGCGCATCCGTACGGACCAGTGCCACACGTCCGTGCCGGGGACGCGGTCCATGAGGTTGCCGGCCGGGTCGCGCGGATCGGCGAGCTTGTTGGGCGACACCAGGACCGCGCGGGTGGCGGCGGAGCCGCGCCACAGGAACGTGACCAGCGCGTGGTCCGCCGCGCCCCGCGGATCCGGCCCGACCAGCGGCGTGCCGTCCCGCTCCACCGCCCGCCAGAAGTCCGCCCCGGACATTCCGGCCGCCCGGCGGACGACACGCTCGTCCGTGACGCGTGGCACGGGGGAGGGGCGCGGCACCCGGGGCGGGTGGCGCGGCGTGTCGGCGGGCGGGGCGGCTGCGGTCATCGGGGCGGTCTCCGTGTCCGGGGCGCGGGTGGTTGGACGGTCGATAAGGTAAGGCGAGCCTTACCTTATCGTTTCGTGTCCTATCGTTCCGCGCGCCGCATCATCCACAGCGTCGGCCCGTTCTCCGGCAGCTGCACCTCCTGCAGCACGGTGAAGCCGAAGTGCTCGTAGAAGGGCAGGTTGGACGCCTTGGAGGACTCCAGGTAGACGGGCAGGCCCGCGGCGTCGGCCTTGGCCAGGCCGGAGCGCAGCAGGGCGGCCCCGTGCCCCTGGCCCCGGGCGGCCGGGTCGGCGCCGATCACCGCCAGATACCAGTGCGGCTCCTGGGGCGCGTGCTCGGCGGCGGCTCCGGCGATCTTCCGGAACATGGGCCCGCGGTCGCCGAGGAGGCCATCGAGCTCCCGCAGTGTCTCCTCGCCGGGAACGGCCTTGTCCCGCGCCTCCGGCGCCACCCAGAACGCCGCCGCCGCTCCGGTGCGCTCGCACACGCCGTGCTGGGCGTACTGCTTGGTGAAGATCGTGGTGAAGTAGCGGCCCAGCCGTTCCTCGCGGGCGTCCTCGCCGGGCAGGAACCAGTGCATCATCGGATCGTCGTCGAAGGCGCGGGCCAGGGTGCGACTGATCATCGGGGCATCGTCGAGCGTCGCCGTCGTCGGCGTGTTCGTTATCGACATACGGGTCATTCTGCACCCCGATGATCTTCGGCGGCGGGCGGGGTCGGGTTGGCCTCGTCACCCACGCGGCGGCCGGGCGGGCCCAGTTGGGAACTCCGCGCCCCGCGCCCGGACGGGTGACCGCTCCGGACCCGCCACCGCCCGCCGTTTAGGGCGGACCGCTCCGGCTACCCACCCGGGATGAACGACTACGCGGACACCGACACCCTGCGGATCGCCTACGACGTCAGCGGCCCGGCGGACGGGCGGCCGGTGGTGGCGGTGCACGGCTGGCCGGACGACATCCACTGCTGGGACGCGGTGCTGCCGTACCTGCACCGGGCCGGCTGCCGGGTGTACCGGCCGTACCTGCGCGGCTTCGGGCCCACCCGCTTCCGCTCCGCCGAGCGGCAGCGCAGCGGGCAGATCGGTGCGCTCGGCCGCGACCTGGCCGACTTCGTCGAGGCGCTGGACCTGCACGACGCGGTGGTGGCCGGGCACGACTGGGGAGCCCGCGCCGGATACGTCGTCGGCGCGCTGTTCCCCGACCGGGTCAGCGCGCTCGTCGCGATCTCCGCGGGCTACTCGACCAACCGGCCCGACAGCGCGGTGCCGTACCCGCTGGCCCACGCCTACTGGTACGAGTGGTACGTCGCCACCGCCCGGGGACGCCGGGCGATGACCGAGGACCGCCGAGGCTTCTGCCGCTACCTGTGGACCACCTGGTCACCCGGGTGGGACTTCGCCGACACCGACTTCGGGCAGGCGGCCGCGGCCTGGGACAACCCCGACTGGGCCGACATCACCGTGCACGCCTATCTGCACCGCTGGGGCGAGGCGCCCGGCGACCCGGCCTATCAGGACATCGAGGACCGCCTCGCCGACCCGCCACCCGTGCGCGTCCCCGCGCTCGTGCTGCACGGCGAGCAGGACGGCGACAACCGCCCCGACACCACCGAGGGGCAGGAGAACCTGTTCGCCGGCCCCTACCAACGCGTTGTGCTGCCCGGTGTCGGGCACTTCCCGCCCCGTGAGGCGCCGCGGGCCACCGCCGAGGCGATCCTGCACCTGATGCCGTGACCCGGCCGGAGCGTCACGGCCGGACCGTTACGACGCGACCGTCACGGCGAGAAGTACGCCCCCGGCGGCACCCCCACCACCCGCCGGAACGCCGCCACGAACGCGCTCGGTGACGCGTAGCCGACCCGCGCGGCCGTGGCCGCCACCGTCGCGCCGCCCGCCAGCAGCGGCATCGCGGCCTGGAGGCGCACCCGGGTGCGCCACTGCCCGAACGTCAGCCCCGTCTCCGCGGCGAACGCGCGGGCCAGCGTCCGCGCGCTCGCGCCCACTTCGGCGCCCCACCGCGCCAGCGTCCGGTCATCCGCGGGACACGCGCGCAGCGCACGCGCGACGCGGCGCGCCCGCGGGTCCCTGGGCAGCGGCGCCAGTACGGTCGCCACCGACAGCGGCGCCAACTGGTCGAGCGCGACCGCTTCGGCCCGCTGCCTGGCGCCCGCGCTCAGACCGTCGTCGGCCAGATGCGTGATCAGCTCGCGCAGCAGCGGCGGGACGCCCACCACGGTGGGCACGGACCAGTCCACCGGGCAGCGGTCGGGCCGGCACCACAGGCTCCGGCCCAGCACCGGGCCGGACGCGCCGGTCGCGTGCTCGGTGCCGGCCGGTATCCACAGCGCCATGGTCGGCGGCAGCACCCAGGTGTTGCCCCGGGCGCGTACGGCGATTACCCCGCGCTCGGCCCAGGCCAGTTGGTGGGTGGTGTGCCAGTGCCGCCCGTACCACTGGCCGTCGTCGACCGCGTGGCTGCCGACGACGACGGCGGCCTGCGGATATCCGGCGCGCGGCGTCAGCTGTCCGTATCGCGACAGGACATGTCCCCCTACCTCGTGGTGGACGTCCTCCGGGGTTTTTAGCATCGCCGCATGACCTCCATGAATCGGTTGCACCAATGGATCTGCAGTTCCGGGAAATGGGCCCGCGGGGTCGAACAGCGCCTGCTCCCGTGGGCTCTTGACGGGGTGGAGCCCGGCGCCGCCACCCTGGAGATCGGCCCCGGCTACGGCGCCACCACACGTGTGCTGGAACGGCGCGTGCCCGGCCGCCTCAGCGTCCTGGAAGTCGACGCGGACTTCGCGAAGGACCTCCAGGAGACGTACGGGGAACGGGTCGAGGTCGTGCACGGCGACGGGACGTCGATGCCGTTCCCCGACGGCGGCTTCGACACCGTCGTCTGCTTCACCATGCTGCACCACGTGCCGTCCCCACAACAGCAGGACCGCCTCTTCGCGGAGGCCGGGCGGGTGCTGCGCCCCGGCGGCGTCTTCGCGGGCTGCGACGGCTGCGCGAGTGTGCAGTTCCGGCTGCTGCACCTGGGCGACACGTACGTGCCCGTACCGCCGGACACGCTGCCGGGCCGGCTGCGCGCCGCCGGGTTCGGGCAGGTCGACATCACAGTAACGAAGGGGAGGTTCCGCTTCCGAGCCGTACGGAAAAGGTGATCCGGGGCCGCTCGCCTGCGGGGGAGGCGAGCGTCACCGGCTCAGCAGGAACACGTCCTCGGTGTCGTTGGTGTCGCCGGGCACCAGGTCCGTGGCCCAGGAGGAGAAGGCGATCCGCCGGGCGTGCGCGTCGGGTGCGGGCGGCCCGTGCCGCCCGGTCCCCGGGGCCACCACCTGCCGCGTGCGGCCCGTTCCGAGGTCGCGCACGCTGATCCCCGTACCGTCGCGGAAGACGAGGTGGCGGCCGTCGGCGCTGAAGGTGCCCGCCGACGTGCTCCCGCCGGGCCCGGTGGCGTCCAGCCGCCAGGTCGTGGCGCGGCGCAGGTCGCGGACGAAGACGTTGTACCCCTGGTTGGTGTCACCCGGGGTGATCTTGTCGGAGCGGGTCTGGAAGAGGACGTATCGGCCGTCGGGGCCGATGCCGGTGAGGGTGGACATCCGGTCCGAGGGCCCGGCTCCGTCGTACGGTACGTCGACCTGCCGCGTCCGCCCGGTCTCCCGGTCGGTGACGTACACGTCCTGCACCGGCGGCCCGGACACCTTCGAGACGTACATCCCGTACGCCACGAAGCGGCCGTCCGCGCTGATCTTCGGGTCGGTGGCGGCCCGGGCCCAGTCGGCCGGCGGGGCGCTCACCCGCTGTGTGACCCCTTTGACCAAGTCCCTGACGTAGATGCGCACTTCACCTCGCACGCCGAGCGGGTACCACGGCTCGTCATCCGCCACGAAGACCACGAAGCGGCCGTCCGCGCTGAGGGACGGGCTCCGGGAGACGATGCCGTAGCCGTCGTCCAGGCCGACATTCGCCTTGACGGTACGGCCGGTGCGCAGATCCCGTACGTACACGTCCGCGACCTCGCCCGGCGGTCCGGGCCGCCCGTCGTCGGTGTGCGAGACGGACGCGAACGCCAGGTGGCGGCCGTCGGCGCTCAGCGCGGGCTCGTCCGTCCACGCGTCCGCGTGCTGGGCGCCGACCCGGTGCAGGGAGCCGGTGCGCAGGTCCTTCCAGAAGACCTGCGGCCGGTACTTCTTGCTGTCCGGCGCGAAGTTGGTGGCCTGCGAGGCGAAGGCGACGATGCGGCCGTCGGCGCTGAGGGAGGGGGCGTACGAACTGCCGTCTCCCTGGGCGCCGTTCGCGGCGACGCTGATCCGGTCGATGCGCGGCGGATCGCCGGCGTACCGCTGAGCGGCCGCTCCGGCCGGGGCTGCCGCGACCAGTACCGCGACCAGCGCGGCTCCGAGGCCCGTACGTCTCCTGCCACCCATGGCGCCCCCCGGCGAGCAGTCCCCGGCCCCGCACCGGGGTACACCGGCACACCTTCGCACCGCCCGCGCCGGAGCACCGCTCCCCTTTCCGGCCATCCCGCGCGTCACAGCTTCCCCGCCCTCCGCTCCAGGAACAGCAGCCAGGCCAGGTACGCGCCCCCGCCCACTCCGGTGATCACGCCCACCGGCAGGATGCCCGTGCCGGAGACGCGTTGGGCCGTCCAGTCGGCGAGGGTGACCAGGACCGCGCCCATCCACGCCGCGGGCAGGACGTTGGGGCCGGGGGAGCGGGTGAGGCGGCGGGCCAGTTGGGGGGCGGCGAGGGCGACGAAGGGAATGGGACCGGCGGCGGCGACGGCGAGGGCCGTCAGGCCGGTGCCGGTGGCGAGGAGGGCCAGGCGGCTGCGTTCGGGGGCCACGCCGAGTGCCGCCGCCGTGTCGTCGCCCATTTCCAGGAGGGTGAGCCGACGGGTCATGGCCAGTACGGCGGGCGTCAGGGCGGCCACGCCGAGCGCGGCCACGCCCACGTCGGACCAGCCGCGTCCGTTGAGGCTGCCGATCATCCAGGTGGCCGCCTCGGCGGCCTTGCCGAGGTCGGCCCGTACGTACAGATAGCTGGTCAGCGAGCCGAGGACCGCCGAGCCGCCGATGCCGACGAGCACCAGCCGGTAGCCGTGCACGCCGCGCCGCCAGGCCAGCAGGTAGACGGCGGCGGCGGTGGCCAGGCCGCCGAGCACCGCGCCGAGGGCGATCTGCGCGGTCCCGGCCTCCAGGAGGATCACGGAGACCAGGGCACCGGCCGACGCGCCGCTGCCGAAGCCGATGACGTCGGGGCTGCCGAGCGGATTGCGGGCCAGCGACTGGAAGACCGCGCCGCTCATGCCCATGGCGAAGCCGGCCAGCAGGCCGTCCAGCACCCGGGGCAGCCGCAGGTCCGTCACGACGAAGTCGGCGCCGGGCGGGCCGTCGCCGAAGAGGGTGGCGAGGACTTCGGCGGGGGTGAGGCGGTAACTGCCCATGCCCAGGGACAGGACGGCCACGACGGCGCCGGTCAGTGCCAGGAGCCCGCAGACCAGCAAGGCGCGGCGGCCCAGCCGCAGGGACAGCCCGCCACGGGTGCGCAGCACGGTGGGATGGGGTGCGGTACGGCGTACGGCGGGGGTACGGACGACGTTCACAGCTGGGCCACCTTGCGCCGCCGGACGAGATGGATGAACACCAGGCCGCCGCAGAACGCGGTGACCACCCCGACCTCGATCTCGGTCGGCGGGGCCAGCACCCGGCCCACGATGTCGGAGCCCAGCAGCAGGACCGGCGCGAAGACGGCGCAGTACGGGAACAGCCACCGGGTGTCCGGACCGCAGAAGGCGCGGACCGCGTGCGGGATCATCAGGCCGACGAAACCGATCGGACCGCAGACGGCGGTGGCGGCGCCGCACAGCAGGGTGATGGCCACGATGGACAGCACCCGGGTCCGGCCCAGCCGCGCGCCCAGGGACCGGGCGGTGTCCTCGCCCAGGGCCATGGCGTTCAGCGGGCGGGCCACCGCCAGTGCCAGGACGGCGCCCGCGAGCAGGAACGGCAGCGCGGTCAGCAGCAGGTCGCCGCGTCGGCCCGCGAGCGTGCCGACGGACCAGTGCCGCATGGTCTCCAGCGCGCCCAGGTCGGTCAGTTGCAGCCCGTTGACGTAGCCGAAGAGGGCGGCGTTGACGGCGGTGCCCGCCAGGGCCAGGCGTACGGGGGTGGCCGCCCGGCTGCCGCCGAGCGCGTTGACCAGGACGGCCGCCACACCGGCGCCCGCCAGCGCGAACCACAGGTAGCCGGTGAACGAGGTGACGCCCAGCACGCTGATCGCGGTGACCACGGCGGCCGAGGCGCCCGCGTTCACGCCGAGGAGCCCGGGGTCGGCCAGCGGGTTGCGGGTGAGGGTCTGCATCACGGCGCCGGCCAGCCCGAGCGCGGCGCCCGCCGCGACACCCAGCGCCGTACGCGGCAGCCGCAGCTCCCGCACGATCCGGTCGTCGGCGGTGCCGGTCCACCCGAACAGGCCGTGCCACACCTGGTCGAGGGGGATGGCCTTGGCGCCCACGGCGATGCTCGCCAGCACCACGGCGGCCAGCAGCGCCAGGCCCAGCAGCAGCCCGCCGGCCCGCACCGCCCGGCGCCCGGCGGGCGGCGCGGCCAGGGCGGGCGGGACGGGCGGGGTGGTGCGCGGCGCGGTCGCGGTCGTCGTCACGCGGCGCTGCCTTCCCGGGCGGTCCGGTGGCGCACACACTCCTCGTACGAGGGCAGCAGTCCCAGCCGCTCGGCCTCCGCCAGCGTCGGCGCGGCGGCGTCCTTCGCGGACAGCACCGGGCCGGCACCGGTCGGCCAGTCGATGGCCAGGTCCGGGTCCAGCGGATGGACTCCGTGTTCGCGCTGCGGCTGGTAGCCGGTGGAGCACAGGTACACCACGGTGGCGTCGTCGCTCAGGGCCATGAAGGCGTGCCCGAGCCCTTCGGACAGGTACACCGCGCTCGCCCCGTCCCCGTCCAGCGGCACGGCCTCCCATGCGCGGTAGGTGGGGGAGCCGGTCCGCAGGTCCACCACCACGTCCAGTACGGCACCGCGTACGCAGGTGACGTACTTGGCCTGGCCGGGCGGCACCTCGCTGAAGTGCACGCCGCGCAGCACACCGCGGCGCGAGACGGAGCAGTTGGCCTGCGCCAGCACCGGGGCGAGGCCGGTCGCGCCGCTGAACTCCGGCCGGGTGAACCACTCGTGGAAGGAGCCCCGGTCGTCCCGGTGGACGCGCGCTTCCCGGACCCAGGCTCCCTCGATGCTCAGCGGGCGCACGATACGGCTCCTTCCAGCGTGGCGGTCACCGCGGCGAACTCGTCGGCGAGCGCGACGCGCCAGTGCCGGGGCGCGGGCAGCCCGGCGGCGGCCCAGCGGTCGTGACCCAGCACGCTCCAGGCGGGGCGGCGGGCGGGACGGTCCAGGGCGGCGCTGCCGGTGGGCCGGACGCGGTCCGGGTCGGCGCCCGCCAGCCGGTAGACGTCGCGGGCCAGGTCGTACCAGGTGGTCAGCCCGCCTGCGGTGGCGTGGAAGACGCCCGGGCGGACGGGCCCGCGCCCCAGGGCGAGCAGCCGTTCGGCCACGTCGCGGGCCGGTGTGGGCTGCCCCGTCTGGTCGTTGACGACGTTGACGGTGGCGCCCCGGAGCGCGCGGTCGGCCATGGTCCGCACGAAATTGCGGCCGTGCGCGCCGTACAGCCAGGCGGTGCGCACGACCGTGCCGGTGTGCGGCAGCGCGGTCAGCACGGCGCGCTCGCCGGCCAGCTTGCTGCGGCCGTACGCGGTGCGCGGGCCGGTCGGCGCGTCCTCCGCGTACGGCGTGGTGGCGTCGCCCGCGAAGACGTAGTCGGTGGACACGTGCAGCAGCCGGGCACCGCGGCGGGCGCAGGCGAGCGCCAGCCCGCGCACCGCGTCGGCGTTGACCCGCCACGCCTGCTGCTCGTGGGTCTCGGCCGCGTCCACGTCCGTATAGGCGGCGCAGTTGACGACCACGGTCGGCCGGGCCCGCCGCAGGGTGAACTCCACGGCGCGGGTGTCGGTCAGGTCCAGGGACCCGCGGTCCAGCGGGAGCACGCACTCGCCCTCGGCGGCCAGCAGACGGCACACCTCGCGGCCGAGCATCCCGCTCGCGCCGGTGATCAGCCAGCGGTTCACCGGGCCGCACCTCCCAGGACCGGGGCCGCGGGGGCCCACCAGTCGGTGTGGTCGCGATACCAGGCGACGGTCTCGGCGAGCCCGTCCTCGAAGGAGTGCCGCGGGACATAGCCCAGCTCGGTGCGGATCTTCGTCCAGTCCACCGAGTAGCGCCGGTCGTGGCCCTTGCGGTCGGTGACGTGCTCGACCCGGTCCCAGCCGGCGTCGCAGGCGGTCAGCAGCCGTTCGGTGAGTTCCCGGTTGCTCAGTTCGGTGCCGCCGCCGATGTTGTAGACCTCGCCGGGCCGGCCGCCTTCCAGGACCAGGCGCAGCGCCCGGCAGTGGTCGTCGACGTGCAGCCAGTCGCGGACGTGCAGCCCGTCGCCGTACAGCGGCACGCGCCCGCCCGTCAGCAGCCGGGTGGTGAACAGCGGGATGACCTTCTCGGGGTGCTGGTAGGGGCCGTAGTTGTTGGAGCAGCGGGTCACCGACAGGTCCAGGCCGTGCGTACGGTGGTGGGCCAGGGCGAGGAGGTCGGAGCCGGCCTTGGATGCGGCGTACGGCGAGTTGGGGGCCAGGGGCTCGTCCTCGGTCCAGGAGCCGTCCGTGATCGAGCCGTACACCTCGTCGGTGGAGACGTGCACGAAGCGGGCGATGCGGTGCCGGACGGCGGACTCCAGGAGGATCTGCGTCCCCAGGACGTTGGTGGCGGCGAATTCGGTGCCGCCTTCGATGGACCGGTCCACATGCGACTCCGCGGCGAAGTGCACCACCGCGTCATGCCCGGCCAGCAGGGAGTCCACCAGCGGCCGGTCGCGGATGTCGCCGTGGACGAAGGAGAACCGCGGGTCGCCCTCCACGGGGGCGAGACTGGCGCGGTTCCCGGCGTAGGTCAGCGCGTCCAGGACGGTGACGTACGGCCCGCTGCCGGGGCCCTCGGAGGCTTCGGGGCCGAGCAGGGTGCGGACGAAGTGGGAGCCGATGAAGCCGGCTCCGCCGGTGACGAGGATTCTCAAGGCGTCAGTCCAAGAAGGAAGGGGGGACGGGGGTGTGTGGACGCGCGGGTCAGGGCGCTATCTGCACCTGGCTGTGGTCGCCGAGCACCAGGCGGTGCGCGCGGGGCGCGCGGGCGGCGCCGCTCATGCGGACCATCCGGCCGATGAGCGAACCCTCGATCCGGCCGGCGTTCTCGATCCGGGAGTCGTCCAGGACGATGGAGAACTCCACCTCGCTGCCGCTGATCACACAGCCGTCGGCGACGGAGGTGGACGGGCCGATGTAGGAGTCGCGGACGACACTGCCCGCGCCGATGACCGCCGGGCCCACGATCCGGGACCGTACGACGCTGGCCCCGGCCTCGATGCGGACCCGGCCGACCAGTTCGCTGTCGCCGTCCACCTCGCCCAGGACGGCGGACGGCAGGCCCTCCAGCACGGTGCGGTTGACCTCCAGCATGTCGGTGACGTTGCCGGTGTCCTTCCAGTAGCCGGAGATGACGGTGGACCGCACGGTGCGCCCGGCGTCGACCAGCCACTGGAGGGCGTCGGTGATCTCCAGCTCGCCGCGGGCCGAGGGCCGGATGGCCCGTACGGCCTCGTGCACGGCGGGCGTGAACAGGTAGACACCGACCAGGGCCAGGTCGCTGCGCGGCTCGCGCGGCTTCTCCTCCAGGCGCAGCACGCCCCCCTCGGGGCCGAGTTCGGCGACGCCGAAGGCGCTGGGATCGGCGACCTTGGTGAGCAGGATGCTCGCCTCCGGGCGCGACTGCCGGAACTCCGCGACCAGTTCGGTGATGCCGCCGACCACGAAGTTGTCGCCGAGGTACATCACGAAGTCGTCGTCGCCGAGCCAGTCGCGGGCGATCAGGACGGCGTGCGCGAGGCCGAGGGGCTGCTCCTGGGGGAGGTAGGTGACGCGGGCCCCGAAGCGGGAGCCGTCGCCCACGGCCGCGCGGATCTCCGCGGCGGTGTCCCCGACGATGATGCCGATGTCGGTGACACCGGCCGCGACCAGGGATTCGATGCCGTAGAAGAGCACCGGCTTGTTGGCGACGGGGACGAGCTGCTTCGCGGCGGTGTGGGTGATGGGGCGCAGTCTGCTGCCGGTGCCTCCGGAGAGGACAAGTGCCTTCATGAGCGGGTCATCCTTGGGGGGTGAGGGGCGCGGGTTCGGCGGACGAGTGGTGGTGCCACAACCGGGCGTACGGGCCGCCGGCGGCGAGGAGCTGCTGGTGGGTGCCTTCCTCGGCGATCCGCCCGCCGTCCAGCACGACGATCCGGCCGGCCCGGGCGGCGGTGGCCAGGCGGTGCGCGACCAGGACGGTGGTACGCCCTGTGGCCAGGCGGTCCCCGGCGTCGAGCACCGCGCGCTCGGTGGCCGGGTCGAGGGCGGCGGTGGCCTCGTCGAGGAGCAGCAGCCCGGGGTCCACGAGGTGGGCGCGGGCCAGCGCGATCAGCTGGCGCTGTCCGGCCGACAGGTGCTGGCCGCGCTCGCCGACGGGCTGGCGGAAGCCGTACGGCTGGGCGGCCACCGCGGGCAGCGCGCCCACCGCCCGTACGGCCTCCTCGACCTCGCGGTCGGTGGCCTCCGGGCGGCCGTAGCGGACGTTGTCGGCGATGTCGCCGGTGAACAGGTGGGCTTCCTGGGGGACGACGCCGAGCCGCTGCCGGTAGGCGGGCGGGTCGTAGGCGCGGACGTCCGTGCCGTCGACCAGGACCCGGCCGTCGGTGGCGTCGTAGAAGCGGGCGAGGAGCTTGACAACGGTGGACTTGCCGGCCCCGGTGGCACCGACCAGCGCGACCGTCTCGCCTGGCGCGACCCGCAGGCTGACCCGGTCCAGCGAGGGCCGCTCGGCACCCGGGTAGCGGTGGGTGACCTCGTGCAGCTCGATCGCGCCGCGCAGCCGGTCCGGTACGGGCTCCGGCGCGGCGGCGGGCCGTACGGAAGGCGTCACGCGCAGCAGGGCCAGGGTGCGGCGCAGGCCGACCGAGGCCTGCTGGTAGCTGTCGAAGGCGAGCGACAGCTGCTGGATCGGGGAGAAGAACATGCCGAGGAAGAGCGTGAACGCGACCAGGACGCCGGGGCTGAGGGCGCCGTCCGCGACGCGGTACGCACCGGTCAGCAGTACGGCGGCCTTGGCGAGTTCGGCGGTGAGGTTGACGCACGGGAAGTACACGGCGGCGTAGCGCTGGGCCCGCAGCCGGGCGGCGCGGTAGTTCTCGGAGAGCTTGCCGAACGCCTCGGCCGTCTCACTCTCGCGGGTCTGCGCCTGGGCCACACGCAGCCCCGAGACGTTCTCCTGGAGGCTGGAGTTGACCTCGCCGATGCGCTTGCGCGCGTCGGTGTACGCCGCCGATGACAGCCGCCAGAAGACAGCGGTGGCCACCGCGATCAGCGGGACGAGGGCGAGCGCGGTCAGGGCCAGCGGCAGGTCGACGGCGAGCATCGCCACGACGGCGCCGCACAGCGTGGCCAGGGCGGCGACGGAGGTCAGCAGATGGGTCTGGAGGAAGGCGGAGAGCGCGTCGATGTCGTTGACCATGGCGGTCATGATCTGGCCGCCGCGTTCCCGCTCGTAGAAGTCCAGCCCGAGTCGCTGGAGATGGGCGAAGGTCTTCACCCGCAGTCCGTACAGCACCCGCTCCCCGGCCCGCCGGGTGACACGCGCCTGACAGGTCAGCACGCCCCAGCCGGCCGCGACGACGAGCAGCGCGATCAGGGCGGTGGCGGCGAGCACGGCGCCGTCGCCCGCGCCGACCCCGGCGTCCAGACCGTGCCGTACGAGCAGGGGCAGCGCGAGGGAGGCGAGGGAGTCGGCGACGACGAGCAGCAGGCCGAGCAGCAGGGCGGCGCGTACGGGCGCGAGCAGCCGCCGGAAGCGGGCGTCGGGGTCGGGGGCGCGCAGCCGGGCCTCGTCCAGGCGCGGGTCCTCGGCGGTCTCGTCCGCCGCGGCGTCCGGGGCCGCACCGGCCGGGGGCTCCGGCCACAGCTCCGGGGTGACGCCCCGGTCGGTGGCGTCCGGGGCGGCGGTGACCCGTACGTCGAGGGAGTCGCCGGGCCCGGCCAGCAGCTCGCGGAACAGTGCGCAGCGCTCGGTCAGCTCCTCCTGGGTGCCGGTGTCCACCACGCGGCCCTCGTCGAGGACGGCGATGCGGTCGGCGAGCTGGAGGGTGGAGCGGCGGTGTGCGATCAGCAGGGTCGTACGGTCGCCGGTGACGGCGCGCAGGGTGCGGTGGATGGCGGCCTCCGTACCGGCGTCCACGGCGGAGGTCGCGTCGTCCAGGATCAGCACCCGCGGGTCGGCCAGCAGGGCGCGGGCCAGCACCAGGCGCTGCCGCTGCCCGCCGGACAGGGTCAGGCCGCGCTCGCCGACCGCGGTGGCGTAGCCGTCCGGCAGCGCCTCGATGAACTCGTGTGCCTCGGCGGCCTCGGCAGCCGCCCTGACCTGCGCATCGGTGGCGTCCGGCCGGCCGTAGGCGATGTTGTCGCGGACCGAGCAGGAGAACAGGAAGGGTTCTTCGAAGACCACGCCGAGGGTGGAGCGGAGGTCCGTGAGCGACAGGTCGCGTACGTCGGGGGCCGCGCCGGGCGGGCCGACGTGTACGGAGCCGCTCTGCGGGTCGTAGAAGCGGGGGAGCAGCAGCGAGACGGTGGACTTGCCGGAGCCAGACGGGCCGACCAGCGCCAGGGTTTCCCCGGGCCGTACGGTCAGGGACAGGCCGTCGAGCACCGGGTCGCTGGGCGCGTACCCGAAGCGGACGTCGCGCAGTTCCAGGCCGGCCGGCCCGTCGGGCAGGGCGACCGGGGCGGACGGTTCGGTGATGTCGGGCCGGGCGTCGATGAGTTCGTAGACCCGCTCGGCGGCGGCGCGCGCCTGCTGGGCGGTGACCAGGAAGCTCGCGAACAGCCGGGCCGGTCCGGCCAGCAGGGCCAGGTAGGCGGCGAAGGCGAGGAAGGTGCCGGGACCGATCGTGCCGCGCAGCGCCAGCCAGCCGCCAAACGCGAGGACACCGACCTGGCCGAGCGCGGGCAGCGCCGCGAGCGTGGCGGTGGCGCCGGCCTGGATGCGGGCCACCCGCATCCGCCGTCCGAACAGGCTGCGGGCCGCGCGGGCCAGCCGGCCCACTTCGCGGTCCTCCTGGCCGAAGCCCTTGACCACCCGGACGCCGGTGACGGCCTCCTCGACCTGCTCGGCGAGGTGCGCCGCGCCCGCCTGCGCGTCGCGGGTGGCGGGGACCAGCCGGGCCCGGCTGCGGGCGGCGGCCCACGCGGTGGCGGGCACCACGGTCAGTGCGACCAGGGCGAGCGGGGCGCACAGCCACAGCATCGCGCCGATGGCGACGAGGAAGAGGGCCGAGGTGCCCAGCGGGATCGGCAGCATCCCGAGCATGATCTGCACCTGCGTCAGGTCGCTGTTGGCGCGGGAGACCACCTGGCCGGTGCGCAGCGCGTCCTGTTTGACGCCGTCCAGCCGCTGGAGGGAGTCGAACACCTCGGTACGCAGCCGGTGCTGGACGCCGAGGGCGAGTTTCCCGGCGGCGTACCGGCGGGTGAACTCGGCGCCGAACTGGACCAGGGCCAGGCCCGCCATCGCGGCGGCCAGCCAGCCGATGCGGCCGGTGTGCCCGGCCACGGCGTCGTCGACACCGAGCCGGGCCAGAAGCGGTCCGACCGCCTCAAGTCCCGTACCGCACACGGAACTCACGGCGACCGCGAAGAGCAGTCGCGGATGGTGGCGGCACGCGGCACCGAGCCTGCGCAGCCAGCCGGGGGACGTTGTTGATCTGCTGAGCACGTGGTTAGCTTAGGCTTACCTTAGTACGGGTCGCCACCCCGGTCACGTGACCTGCCCCACACCCGCCGGGTGACCCGCCGTCCCACGCCACATTGCCGCACCACCCGTCCCCCGGGCGCCGCCTGACGGCCCGTCGGGGAGGAAAGCAGGTTGTCGATGCGTGTCCTGTTCGCCGGGCCGCCCTTCTTCGGGCTGCTCTACCCGATGGTCCCGCTGGCCCAGGCGTTCCGCGCCGCGGGCCACGAGGTCCTCGTCGCCACCTGCGGACGGGCCGTCGGCCACGCTGCCGCGGCCGGACTGCCGGCCGTCGACTGCGCGCCCGGCATCGACCCCGACGCCCTGTACACCGCCATGGAGAAGGGGCGGCAGGGCAAGCCGCCGGCCCCGGGGGAGAAGAACACCCCGCCCAAGGGCAAGGGCTTCTCCTTCTTCAGCGACGAGATGGCCGACACCATGGTCGACATCGCTCGCCACTGGCGCCCCCACCTCGTCGTGCACACCCCCAACGGAGTGGCCGGCCAGCTCGTGGCCGCCGCGCTCGGCATCCCCTCGGTCCTGCACGCGGTCGGCTTCGGCCACACCGGCCGGCACGTCGCGATGATGAACGACGCGCTCGCCGACGGGTACGCCCGCCACGGCCTCGGCGGGCCCGGACCGGTCGCCGCCTGGCTCGACGTGACCCCGCCCGGCATGAGCGTCACCGCCGAGCCGCACCGCCGCTACCTGCGCTACGTCCCGTACAACGGCGGCGGCGAACTGCCCCACTGGCTCTTCGGCGCGCGCAAACGCCCCCGGATCGCGGTCACCCTCGGCACGGTCCGCCCGGTCGTGGACGGCGTCTCGCCCATCGAGTGGGTCATCGACGCCGCGCGCGTCACCGATGCCGAGTTCGTCCTCGCGCTCGGCGGCGCCGACCTGACCGGGCTCGGCCCGCTGCCCGAGAACGTACGCCCCGTGGAGTGGACCCCGCTCGGCGCGCTGCTCGCCGGCAGCGACGCCACCATCCACCACGGCGGCGCCGGCACCACCCTCACCGCCCTGGACTCCGGCCTGCCGCAGCTCGTCCTCGGCGAGGGCGCCGACCGGCCGGCCAACGCGGCGGCGGTCCAGGCCCGCGGCTGCGGCCTGGTCCCGCCGGACCCGTCCGCCCTCGCGGGCCCCGACCGCCCCGGCCGCGAGCTGGTCCGGCGCCTCCTGGAGGACGAGGCACTGGCCACCGCCGCCCGCGAGACGGCCGAGGAAATGGCCGCCATGCCCAGCCCGGCGGACACGGTGCACCGGCTGGTGGAACTGGCTATGGCGGAGGGCGCGACGTGAGGGGGCGCGTGACGGAAGGCGCGGTGGGTACCGCAAGCGCTGTCCCCATCGCCTCGGCAACCCCGGCCACACCACCCCGTACGCCCCGGCCCCACCCGGCCGAGACCGCGGAGAGCCCGCGACTGACCCGCCTGGCCACCGAGCTGGCCGAGGCCGGCTCACCCCGCGCGCACGCCGCCGAACTGGCCCGGTTCTGGGCCGAGGCGGCGGCCACCGGCACCCCACTGGTCGAACCGCTCGACGGCGACCCCCGGCACCGCGCCGTCACCTTCCTGTGGCGCGGCGACACCGCGACCCGTCAGGTGCTGCTGCTGGTCAACCGGCTGATGGACCGTACCGACCTCACCACGAGCCTGATGCGGCACCTGCCCGGTACGGATGTGTGGCACCTGACCTACCGCCTGCGCGCCGACCACCGCGGCTCGTACCGCATCGCCCCCGACGCCGAGGGGCGGCCGCCCGGCGACCTCGGACGGCTGGCCGCCACCGGCGTCCGCGACCCCCTCAACCCCCACACCATCGCCACCCGCTGGCACGGCCCGCCCGGCTCCGTCTTCGAGCTCCCGGACGCCCCTGCCCGCCCCTGGCCCGTCCCTCCGCGGCCCGGCACGCCGCGCGGTACGGTCCGGCTCCACCGGGTGCCCAGCGCGGTGCTCGGCGGGGAACGCGAGGTGTGGACGTACGAGCCGGCCGTGCCGGAAGCGGGGCGCGCCGACGGGCACACCCTCGTCCTCCTCGACGGCGACATGTGGTTCGGCCAGCTGCGCCTGGAAGACATCCTGGACGGCCTGATCGCCGACGGCGCGGTCCCGCCGCTGACGGTGCTCGCCCCGCACGCCGTCGACAACGCCACCCGCGCCCGGGAGTTCGGCGGCCACTCGGCGTACGTCGAATTCCTCGCCGGGGAACTGCTGCCCTGGGCCGCCGGACATCTGCCGGTCGGTACGGACCCGGCGCGGACGGTCGTCGCGGGCCAGAGCCTGGGCGGGCTCACCGCCCTGTACGCCGGGTACGCCGCGCCGCACCGCTTCGGCAACGTCCTGTCCCAGTCCGCTTCCCTGTGGTGGCACCCGCCGGGCGAGCAGGCCGGGGAGACGGCGTGGATCACCCGGCGCTACGCCGAAGGGGCGCCGCGCGGACTGCGGCTGCACCTGGACGTCGGGCTCCACGAGTGGGGCATGCTCGAACAGACCCGTGACCTGCGCCGATCCCTCCGGGACAGCGGCCACACCGTCACCGGCACCGACTTCAACGGCGGCCACGACTATGCCTGCTGGTCCATCGCCCTGGCCCAGGGGCTGATCGCCCTCCTCGGGCCGGGAGCCCCACCGGCACCCACCGGCACCTCCTCGGCCAGCAGACCCCACTGACCCCATCCCTTCCGCACACCCAAGGAGCACCCCCGATGCGTTACCGCCGACCCGCCGCCCTGCTCGCCGTCGCCCTGGCCGGCGCCCTGACCCTCGCCGGCTGCGGGGACGGAGCCGACGGCGGCAAGGACGGCGCCGACGGCAAGGCGGGTGGCTCCGGCACCCGTACCGTCACGGACGCCAACGGCGAGAAGGTGAAGGTGCCCGCCGCCCCCGAGAAGGTGGTCACGCTCAGCGAGCCCACCCTCGACGCCGCGCTCGCCCTCGGCACCCGGCCGATCGGCGCCACCAGCGGCCGCGGCCAGTCCGGCGTGGCCGGCTACCTCGCCCCCAAGGCCGGGTCCGCCGAGATCGTCGCCAACACCGCCGAACCCGACCTGGACAAGCTCGCCGCCCTGCGCCCGGACCTGATCCTGCTCGACGAGACGGTGGGCGCCAAGCGCGTACAGGACAAGCTCCGCCGCATCGCCCCCACCGTGCTCACCGCCAAGCTGAACGCCCCCTGGCGGGACGCCTTCACCGCGACCGCCGACGCCCTCGGCAAGAAGGCGGACGGTGAGAAGTGGCTCACCACCTTCGACAGCCGCCTCAAGACCGTCAAGGACGGGCTCGGGCCCGACGCCGGTGCGGTCACCAGCGTCATCCGCTGGCAGAACGGCGCGCCCTCGGTGGTCGGCAAGGGCAAGGGCCACGTCGGCGACACCCTCGCCGCCCTCGGCCTCAAGCGGCCTCAGGGCCAGCAGGGCGCGAGTTCCGGCCACAGCGAACCGGTGAGCCTGGAGCGTCTGGACACCATCGACGGCGACTGGCTCTTCGTCGGCGCGCTCGGCGACCGGGCCGCGGGCGACAAGGCCCTCAAGGAGGCCACTGCCGTACCGAACTTCGCCAAGCTCAAGGCCGTCGAGAAGCACCACGTCGTGGTGATCGACGGCTCCGCCTGGAACAGCTCGGGCGGCCCGCTCGCGGCAGCGGCGGTCCTCACGGACGTCGAGAAGGCCCTGGCGAAGAAGAGCTGAGCGGTACGGGGGCGGGGACCCGCGGACTCACGGCTTTCCCGCCCCCGCGCCCCGCGGGCTCACGGCTTCCCCGCCCCCGCGCCCCGCGGGCTCACGAACATCCGGATGTCGTCGGCCGCCCACAGCACGAACCGTTCGACCGGCGTCACCTCGTGCCCCGGCACGGGCCGGAACCGCAAGCGCCTGAGCAGCACGGCCAGGACCAGCTGGGCCTCGACCGTGGCCAGAGCGGCGCCCTCACAACTGCGCGGCCCGAACCCGAACGGGATGTACGCCAGCCTCGGCCGCTTGGCCACCTCGTCCGGGAGGAACCGCTCGGGTACGAACCTCTCCGGCTCGGGCCAGTGATCGGGGTTCAGGTGGACGGCCCAGAACGGGTAGAAGATCACCGTCCCGGCCGGAATGTCGTAGTCGCCCAGGACCAGCGCCCCGGTCGTCTCCCGCGCACCGTACGGACCGGGCGGGAACAGCCGCATCGCCTCCTTGAGGACCATGCCCAGATACGTGAGGCGCCGCAGGTCGGCGTAGTCGGGCACCGTACGGTCACCGAGTACGCGGTCCAGCTCCTCGATGACGCGTCCGGCCACCTCGGGATGGCGCCCCAGCAGATGCAGGGTCCACGACACGGCGACCCCGGTCGTGTGGTGCGCGGCCAGCATCGTCACCAACACGGTGTCACGGATCCGCGCCGGACTCTCACCGGCCGCCACGAGCGCCCCGATCAGATCGCTCCGGTCCCTACCGCTGTCCGGGCCGTGCGCCGCCACCATCCGGTCGACGGTCGCCCGCAGATAGGCGAGGGCCTGCTCCGCCCGCCGCGCACGCTCCTCCTCCGTACCCGGCACGGGCACCTGATAGAGCCGCCCCAGATACTCGGTCAGCACCTCCTCGAAGGCCACGACGACCTTCTCCGGATCCGCCGCATCGCCCCCCAACGCGTACGCGCCGATCATCCGCAACGACAGCGCGGTCAGATCCTTCTGCAACGCGACCGGCTCATGTCCGCCCTGCCCGGCCCACCGGTCCGCGAGCGATGTCGCCAGCTCGGTGAACCGCCCGAAGTGCCGCTCGTGCGAAGGCCGTCCGGCCAGTACCGACAGCAGCACCCGACGCCACGGGGTGTGCTCCTCGGCCGGCAGCACCTGCAAGTTGCCCGCCTCACACAGCGGCGCCAGAAACTCGAACAGCCGCTCCGGCCGCTTGTCGATGTGCGCGGTGGCCTCCAGCAGCACCGGATCCGCCACCGAAACGGCCGACTCCGCCCCCGGCAGCTGGAACCGCACCACGGGCCCGTACTCGGCATGCAGCCACAGCTGATACCGGTGCAGCCCACCCGCCGCCGCGACAGCTCCCACCCCGCCGTCCGCCCGGGGTTCAGGTCCTGGGATACGCATGACCACGCCTCCTAGCCGACAGGCCGATTCCGCTCCGGGGGCACCCGCCGACGCGAGGCGGGCGCCCCTCATCCGACATGAATCTTGTGTCTCCCGTAGGGGGAGACACAAGGATGAGGCCATGAACGGCGACACCTCCATACCGATCGGTGAACTGGCCCGGCGAACCGGCCTCACGGTCAAAGCGATCCGCTTCTATTCCGATTCCGGGATCGTGACGCCGGCCGGCCGCAGCCCGGGCGGATACCGGCTGTACGACAACGGTGCCGTCGCCCGGCTGGCCCTCATACGGACCCTGCGCGCACTCGGACTCGACCTGCCGACCGTCCGGCAGATCCTCGACCAGGAGGTCTCCCTGCCCCGGGTCGCCGCGACACACGCCGAGGCGCTGGGCGTACAGATCCAGACGCTGCGCCTGCAGCGGTCGCTGCTCATCGCGGCGGCGGAACGCGGCTCGACCCCCGAGGAACTGGACCTCATGCACCAGCTGGCCACGCTCTCCGAAGACGAGCGCCGGCGCCTGACCGGTGAGTTCCTGGACACCGTCTTCGACGGGCTGGACACCCACCCCGCGTTCACGGCGGTCATGTCCTCCCTGACGCCCGAGCTGCCCGACGACCCGTCGATGGCGCAGATCCAGGCATGGGTGGAGCTGGCGGGCCTGTTCCGGGACGCCGATTTCCGCGCGAGCATGCGGGGAATGGCCCAGGACCTGGCGACCGACCGGGCGCCCGACGGCACCACGGGCCTGCCCCGTGTCCTCGCGGAGGCCGTACGGTGCCTGGTCGAACCGGCGCTGGCCGCCGGCATCGATCCGCGTACGCACCGGGCGGAGCCGGTCATCTCGGCCCTGGCAGCGCACTATGCGCACATCGTGGGCCGGGCCGACGACCCTGGACTGCGCCGGCGGCTGGCGACTCACCTGGAGAGCATGGACGACCCGCGCAGGGACCGGTACCTGCAACTCCTCGCGGTGCTCAACGGCCGGCCCGCGCCGGAGAGCCTGGCGCCGGCACTGGACTGGAGCGTGCGTGCCCTGCGTGCACATACGCCCTCAGCGGCCGGTTGACCGCCGGACCGCCACCACCCCGAACACCGGTAAGGAAAGAACCCGTGCGCACCGCTTCACGCACACCGCTGCCCGGAACACCACCGCACCGGCTTCTCGCCGGCTACCGCGACCTCGCCAAGGTGCCCGGCTTCTGGCCGATCACGGCGCTCGGCATGGCGTCGAAGCTCCCCGGCAGCATGCTGACCTTGAGCCTGCTGCTGCTCGTCGGCCGGAACCACTCCTACGGTACGGCCGGGCTGGCCGTGAGCTGCCTGACGGTCGGCCAGGGGCTGACCGCCCCGGCGCGCGGGCGGCTCGTCGACCGGCATGCTCCGCGGGTGGTCCTGCTGGGCTGCCTCGCCGGGTATCTGACAGCCACCACCTTGCTGGTCCTGGCGGTGCTCCGGCACGAGCCCACCGCTGTGGTGCTGTTCCTCGCCGCGGCCTCGGGAGCCACCGTCCCGCCCGTCGCCGTCATGATGCGTGCGGTCTGGCAGCCGCTGACCGACGCGCGGACACGTGCCACCGCGATGGCCGTCGACTCTGCCATGACAGGCGTCGCGCTCATCACCGGCCCGGTGCTGGCCGGCTGGCTGAGCGCGTCCCGGTCGGCGACCGCGCCGTTCGTGGTCATCGCCGCTCTGACCACCTGCGTCGTCGTACTGCTGCCCGCCTTCATGCCGTTGCGCACCGACGCGGACCGCCCGTCCGGACACCGGGCCGGAATTCCGGCTTCCGCGCCCCTGCGCCGCCTGCTGGCGGCCAACGGACTCTTCGTCGCCGCGGTGATCTCCATCGATGTCGTCCTGCCGGTCTACGCGACGGAGCACGGCGCGGCCTCGTACACCGGGCTGTACCTCGCCGCCCTGTCCGTCGGCAGCGTCCTGGGCAGTCTGCTGCTCGGCGCCTTACCCGCTCTGCTGTCGCGGGGCTCCAGACTCTCCGTACTGCTCGGCGTCTTCACCCTCGGAGCCGGGACGCTGGCCGCGGCGGCCTGGGTTTCGCCGACGGCCGTCATGGTGGTGTGCCCGCTGGCGGGCCTGGCCATCGGCGCCACGTTCGGAGCCGTACGCACGATCGGTGGCGACCTCGCCCCGCCCGGCCGGGTGACGGAGACGATGTCCTGGCTCTCCGGTCTCGACATGGCCGGGGCGGCGGTGGGGGCGGCGATGTCCGCGCAGATCGCGGCCACGGAAGGAAGCCGGACGGCCCTGGTCGTGGTGTCGGCCGTCGCCGGGCTGGCAGCCGTGACCGGCCGGCGGGCGCGAGCCGGTGCGCGAGCCACGGCCCGGGAATGAGTTCCGGGCTGTTTCCCCTGTGGCGAAGTACTGCTCCAATGGTCACAACTGGCTGCTGAGTCCCGGGGGTTGCTCACCGTGTACGTACGTGATCTGGTGCGCGAAGTGGTGGCGGAGCACGCTGCGCACGAGCTGCCGCTCGTCGACAGCCTGCGGAAACTCGACGACGACCGGGTCATCCGCACCCTCACCGGCCGGGGACGGAAACGGGAACCGCTCGGCTTCGGGTACGCGGAACTCGCCGCGCTGGTCACCCCCGTGGTCTGGCTGGTTCTCGACCAGGCGGCCCGCCGTACCGTCGACGCGGCCATGGAGAGCGCGACGGCGCGCGGCCGCGCGGGAATGCGCCGGCTGCTCCGCCGGACGGGAACGCGGGCCCCGGCCGCTCCCGACCGCGAGCTGGCCGGGCTGGAACCCGCCGAGCTGGCGCTCGTACGGCGGCACATCCTGGAGCGGGCGGCCGAGCGTGGCATCGGCCTCCGGGAGGCGGAGGCCCTCGCGGACAGCGTCGTGGCGCGCATCGCCACGGGCGAGGGGGAACAGCCGGCGGTCGCCGACGGCCCCGCCGCACCCCCTGCCCCGGACGCCCCCCGGCCGCCCGACGTCGCATGAGGTCCGTCACCGCGCCCAGGAGCCTCACCGGAACCGGGGCCCGCTTCGCGCTGCTGATGGTGCTGGTGACGGCATCGAGCGTGCCCATGTTCAACATCCTCGTGTCGAACATCCGGGACCGGAACGACCAGGGCGCGTCCCAGCTGCGCGGCACCATGGGCTGCCTGTACGCGGCGGGGTTCGACCCGACAGGAAGCGACCTGGACAACCTCCAGGCGACCATGCGGCGCGGCGGGCTCCTGACGCAGTGCCTCGCGGAGCACGCGGAAGGGCCCTACCCCGGGCTGCTCGCGACCCTGGCGCTGTTCGTCCTGGCCGCGCTGGTGTACTGGTTCCTGCCGGCGGTACGCGACCGGCGGCGCCGGACCGTGGCCGTCGGCGAGGTCGACGCCGACGGCACACTGGGCGCGGAGCTGGCCGCGCTGCACGAGCGCACCGGAATCCGCCCGGCCCTGCGCTTCCGTGTCGACCCGGCCCGCATGACGTCCGGGGCCAGCGTCTACGGCCGTACCGGGAGCTACACCGTCTGCCTGCACGCGGGCCTGCTGGCCCGGCGCGGCACCGACCCCGAGGGCTTCCGCGCCGTGGTCCTCCACGAGCTCGCCCACGTGCACCACCGCGACGTGGACTACGCCTACGCCAGCACGGCGCTGTGGCGGGTCTTCGTCCTGTTCGCCCTGCTGCCCACCTTCGCCGTGGACGCCTGGATCACCGTTCTCGCCCTGTCCGGCACCGATTCACCGTGGTGGCCCGACGCCGCGACCGTGATCTTCGCATCCGCCGGCGCCGGCCTGCTGCTGGCTGGACTGGTCCACCTGGCCCGGGCCGATCTGTTGCGGCGGCGCGAACTCCACGCCGACGTCCAGGCCGTGGAGTGGGGCGCCCACCCCGCGAACTGGGACCGGCCCGACCCGCCCGGTACAGCTTCCGTGGTACCCCTGCTGTACCGCCTCACCACGCCGCTGCGCACCCATCCGGGCTGGGCGGAACGCCGACGGGTCCTCGCCGACACCGGCCGCCTCTCCCGGGTCGGCCCGCTGGAGATGTTCCTGACCGGTGCCTCGGCGGCGCTGCTGGCCAGTTCGCTCGGGACGCTCACCTTCCTGGGCGCGGGCAGCACGTCCCTGTGGCTCGCGGTCGCGCTGGTGACTCCGGTGATCTGTCTCATCCTGGGAGCGCCGGTCGTACGGGCGCGGCACACCCCGGCCGGGCGCGCCGGTTCCGGTGTGGTCGCCGGTCTCTGGCTGGGCTGCGGGCTGCTCGTGGGCGAGCTGGTCGAAAGCGGACGCTACCGGGTCGACTGGTTCCTGCCGGAGCCGCAGTACCTGCTGGCGTTCCTGTTCATCGCGGCCGTCCCCACGGTGTGGTGGTCGCAGACCCTGCGCCTGTGCCTGGGCCTGCCCAAGCGGGTGCAGCGCCGGGCCGCGGCGGTGCTCTGCGCGGTCGTGACCGCCGCGGTGCTGTGGAGCGGTCTGTGGTGGTGGGAGCTGGGAGGCCGCCGTATCGCGCTGGGCGGCGGCGACATGGGCGGGGGAGGACTGGCCAAGTACTACGCCAGGACCGTCCCGGGCTTCTGGCACGACTACACCATGGACCTGTCGGGCCTCTCCTGGGGACTGGCGCTGATCACGCCGTTGCACCGGGAACCACCGGCCGGCGCCGCGACGATCCTGATGTGGCTCGTACCGCTGGTTCTGCTGCTCATGCAGCGCGCGGGCACGCGCCCACGGGTGCGGTGGACGCTGGGCGCCGGCCTCGCGGGCGGACTCATGGCCTGGGCAGGCGTGGCCCTGGCATCGCTGATGCTCTCTTTCCAGCGGCCCGGCACGCCCAAGGAACGGACCGGTCCCTTCCTCGTCGTCCATATGTGGTGGACGATCGTGGCGGTGATGGCGGCCTGCCTGCTGACCGCCGCACTCGTAGCGGCCTTCTCCCGGCGGCACCAACTGGTCCGGGCACTGATCGCCGCGCAGGTCACCCAACTGACGGCGTACGCGGGAGTGTTCCTCCTGTACGCGTCCGACGGCTGCCTCGGGCCCGTGAACACGGTGTTCGACCGCTGTCAGTGGCATACCGACAACGGCTCGAACGTCGGTCGCGCGGTCATCCTCCTGACCTTCGTCAGCACCGTTCTCGGCTCGGCTTGCGCGGCTCTGGCGGGGGTGGGAGCGGCGGGGGCAGTGCGACGGATGCGGGGGCGGCGGGCGGCTGCGGGCGGTCCCGTCAGGGCGACGGTCGTACCGCTGCGCCGGGGCTCGGCGCTCCTCGGCGCGGGTACGGTCCTGACGCTCGGCGTCCCGGCCGTGCTCCTGGCCGCTGTCGTGATGACCACCTCGACGTCTTCGGCCATGTCGAACCAGCTCCTCCGGGAATCGACGGAGTCGGCCAAGCAGCCGGGCAAACAGCCGGACAAGCGGCCGGGCACGAAGGAACCGGACCGCGCCCCGCCGAACTCCGAGGCGCCCAAGCTGCGTTCCTGGCAAACCTGGTCCTGGCTGAACAACGGCGGCGCCGTGCACGCACAGCAGGTCACCCGCGCGGCTCTGGCCCTGAACGCCGAAATCCTCAAGACCGCCGCGAAGAAACGGAACGCGAACGGAAAGGTCGGTGCGGACGAGAAGGCGTTCAACCGCCTGTGCGGCACCTTGGGAAAGCGCTCCCAAGAGGCCGAGGGCTATTTCCCCGTACCCGTACCGGACTTGCAGAAGCCATGGTCGGAAGCGCTGAGCCGACTGCGCCACGGAGCCGGAAACTGCCAAGCGGTCACGATCCCGCCCGAGGGCGGTCCACCCCGTACACCTGCGGAGCGCGAACGGCTCTTCAATGCCTCCCTCTACGAGATCCTCAAAGGAATACGTGACATCGGCAACGCGTACCGGAGCATTTACAAGGCAGCCGACACCCATGGCAAGTGACGCGGCGCTTCTCGGGGACACCGCACATCCCCAGCGACCGGTAGGCTGACGCCCGATGCCGGAAACCCGCCAACCGCCGCCGCGATGGCCGGCGAAACCCCGCGGCGGTGGCTGGATCCCGCACGGCTACCACCTCACCCCGCACTCCCACGCCCAGGGACAGCTGGTGTACGCGGCCGCCGGCGCCCTGGCCACCACGACCGAGCGCGGTACCTGGGTCGCGCCGTTCAACCGGGTGACCTGGACGCCCCCGGGATTCGTCCACTCCCACCGGATGTACGGGAGGACCGACGCCCGCCTCATCGCCGTACCGGCCGACCGGTGCGGCGAACTCGTGGCACGACCGAGCGTGTTCGCGGTGAGCCCCCTGCTGCGCGAGGTGCTTCTGGCGCTGACCGACCGGGACGAGGCCCGCCCCGGCGCCCATGACCGGCTGCTCGCCGTGGTGATCGACGAGCTGGCCGAATCGCCCGAACAGTCCCTGCACCTGCCGGAACCACGCGACGACCGGCTGCGCGCCGTCACCGATCTGCTCCACGCCGATCCCGGCCGGGCCGCCACCCTGGTGGAGCTGGGACGGATCGCGGGCGCGAGCGAGCGCACCCTGAGCCGGCTCTTCCACACCGAGTTGGGGATGAGCTTCCACCGCTGGCGCACCACATTGCGGATCCACCACGCCCTGGTCCACCTCACCAACGGCTGGTCGGTCACCGGGACGGCGGTGGAGTGCGGCTGGTCCAACCCCTCCAGCTTCATCGACGCCTTCACCGAAGTCGTCGGCCAGACTCCCGGCCGTTATCAGGCGAATCTGCGGGGCGGCACGCAGTAGCCCTCCGAGTTGGCGGCTTTTCCGTATTCCGTGTTCATTCACCGGTGGGCGACGTGGTGTCGTCCGGCCGACAGTGGTGGTCGGCGCGCCGCCCGCGAAGCGGCAGGCCGGCACGCCCTGACGTGTCCGGTCATCGCCACCGTCAAGAAAGGTCGCACCAGCACATGGCTGAAACACGGGAGAACACCACCGTCGTGATCGTCGGGGCCGGAGTCGCCGGCCTCACCCTCGGCAACTTCCTGCTGCGCAACGGCATCGACTGCGTCATCGTGGAGCGGCGCAGCCGCGCGTACGTCGAGAAGCGGCAGCGAGCGGGCACGATCGACGCCCGCGGGGTGCGCATGTTCCGCGAGTGGGGGCTCGGAGCCGTCGTGGAGCAGGATGCTTCCCCGGACATCGAGAGCGGCTTCTGGATCGACGGCGTGCGCCACCCGATGGACTTGGGGGAGGACGCCAGGGAGAGCATCTTCTGCCCGCAGCAGGTTCTCGTCCGCAACCTCACCGACACCTTCCTCCAGGGCGGCGGAGACCTCCGCTTCGAGGCCGCGGACGTCACGCTGGAGGGCCTCCGAGGCGAACGCCCCACCGTGCGCCACCGGCAAGCCGACGGTTCGACGCTGGCCGTGAGCTGCGATTTCATCGCGGGCTGCGACGGCTACCGCGGTGTCACCAGGGCATCCGTCCCGGCCGGCGCCCTCACCCGCTACTCCCAGGAGTACCGCTACTCGTGGCTCAGCGTCCTGGCCGAGGTCCCGGCGAACCCGTCCGGTATGGCCATCCACTCCCGTGGTCTTGCGGGCATGCTCCCCCGCGGCGCGCACGCCAGCCGCATCTACCTGCAATGCCCGGCCGACGAGCCCTTGGAGCAGTGGCCGGACGAGCGTGTCTGGAGCGAACTGGAGGCACGCTTCGCGACCACCGTTCCGACCGGCCCGATCGTCGACAAGCAGCTCGTACCTCTCCGGTGCGTGGTCCACGACCCGATGAGCCACGGCAAGCTCTACCTGCTCGGAGACGCGGCGCACATCGTCTCGCCGATGAGCGCCAAGGGAATCCACCTCGCTCTCCACGACGCCGAGGTGTTCGCGCGCGCCGTCATCGAGCAGGCCCGTACGGGCGACACGGGCCTGCTGGACAGCTACTCGGAGACCTGCCTGCGCCACGTCTGGAACTACCAGGCATACGCGGCGTGGATCACCGAGGTCATGCACAACGCCGGCGACGCCTCCTACGAAGGAGAGTTCCGCAAGCGGATCGCCCGGGCGGAACTGGAGCGCCAGTTCACGTCTCCGGCAGCGAGCCGGCTCTTCTTCGAACTCAGCGAAGGGGTGAACTAGGCGGGCACGGGGGCGGTACGCCGGGTCGCCGGTATCTGTGCCCGCCGGGGCGGACTCAGCGGCGCAGGGCGGTCTCCTGGTGCATGTGCGAGAGCTTCGCGGGGTTGCGTACGGCGTAGAGGCCGGTGATCAGGCCGTCGTCGATGCGCACCGTCACGACGGTGTCGATCGCGTCGTCCAGCCGGAGGATCAGGGCCGGGTGGCCGTTGACCTGGGTGGGCCGCAGCGACCCCACGGCGGCGACACGGCCCAGTCCGGTGGCCAGCAGACGGGCCACCTTGTCGGACCCGACGACGGGCCGCAGGGCGGCCTGCTTGACCCCGCCGCCGTCGCCCAGGAAGACGACATCCGGCGCGAGCAGGTCGCACAGGCCCTGGAGATCGCCCGTTTCGGCCGCCCGTCGGAACGCCTCCAGAGCGCCCCGGGCCTCGGCCGTGGACACGGCGCCGCGCGGCCGGCGCGCCGCGACATGGGACCGGGCCCGGTGGGCGATCTGCCGGACCGCGGCCGGGCTCTTGCCGACGGCTTCGGCGATCTCGTCGTACCCGAGGGCGAACACCTCGCGCAGCACGAACACCGCCCGCTCGGTCGGCGCGAGCGTCTCCAGTACGAGCAGCATCGCCGTCGAGACGCTGTCGGCCAGTTCGACGTCCTCGGCCACGTCGGGCGTGGTGAGCAGCGGCTCGGGCAGCCAGGGGCCGACGTAGGACTCCTTGCGCCGGCCGAGCGTACGCAGCCGGGTCAGCGCCTGGCGGGTGGTGATCCGCACCAGGTACGCGCGCCGGTCCCGTACCGCGTCGAGCTGCACCCCGGTCCACCGCAGCCAGGTCTCCTGCAGGACGTCCTCCGCGTCGGCGGCCGAACCGAGCATCTCGTAGGCGACGGTGAACAGCAGATTGCGGTGGGCGACGAACGCCTCGGTGGCCGGGTCCACGCCCGCCTCACCGGTGGGCCGACCGGCCGGGTTCGCTACGCGTTCGCTGTGCTCGCTCTTCACGGGGTGCTCCTGCCTGTCCATCTCACGCCAGCTCTTGACGTTCTACGCGCACAAGACGCCGGGTTCCGTGGCTTTGTGACACGGGGGCGCAGGGAGTGACCTGTCCAGTGGCGCACGTCACACGGCCGTCCCGTCACACGGGGCGGCGCGTCGGCATCTTGTGGGCGTTCGGTTCGACGCCACGAGTGAGGACGACATCATGGAAGCCCGGTTCAACCTGTTCGAGAACGAGCTCGCCGCCAAGTTCACCAAGCGGTTCGCCAACACCGGCCTGCTGATCCAGCAGTCGACGCTGCCGAAGTCCACGCAAGAGCTGGTGGCGCTGCGCGTCAGCCAGATCAACGGCTGCGGCTGGTGCGTGGACGCGCACGCCAAGGAGGCGGCGGCCGCCGGTGAGACCGCGGTCCGGCTCAGCCTGGTCGCCGTCTGGCGCGAGGCCACCGTGTTCACCGAGGCCGAGCGAGCCGCGCTGGCGCTCGCCGAGGAAGGCACCCGGCTTGCCGACGCCCACACCGGCGTGTCCGACGAGACCTGGGCCCAGGTGCGCGAGCACTACGACGACGACCGGATCGCCGCACTGGTCTCTCTGGTCGCCATGGTCAACGCGGCCAACCGGCTCGCCGTGATCGTGCACCAGCGGGGAGGCTCCTACGAGCCCGGCATGTTCGCCGCCTCGGCCAACTGACGGCGGGGCGAACCGGACCGGCCCCGGGGCGTGTCGCCCCGGGGCCGGGTAGGGGTGCGGTTCTCGCTGTGCGATTGCTGTGAGGTGTTGCTGCGTGGTGGCGACTTTCGGCCGGCGCGGCGTACACCGTCGATTACTCCGGAGGTAGCGAACCGGGGGAGGGCCGGTGAGTGGAACACGTGGTCCAGGCGGTGCGTATGACGCGGCGGTGCCTCCGCGGGCAGACGGGAAGCCTGTCCCGCGGGCGTGTCCCGGCCGGCCGGCGGCGACCCGGGTCAATTGGTCTAGTCCCATCTTGGTCCAGACCATTGACATGCTCCTGCCCGTGCGGGAATTTCTTCCCGGCCCCGTCTCCCGTACGGGACCAGTGGTCACCCCCCTCGTCGGTTGGACACAACACCCATGAGACGCATCCCCTCCCTGCGTGCGGCACTCACCGCCGCCGTCACCGCGGTCGCGGCGCTCGGCCTCGCCGTGACCGGTGCCGGCGGCGCATCGGCCGCGACACCCCTCCCGGCCCATGTCTTCGCGCCCTACTTCGAGGCGTGGACCGGCCAGAGCCCCGCCGCGATGGCCGCCGAGTCGGGCGCCAAGCACCTGACGATGGCGTTCATCCAGACAGCCCAGAAGGGTTCCTGCACGCCCCTGTGGAACGGCAGCACCAGCATGCCGATCTCGCCGGCCACCTTCGGCGACGACATCAAGACCATCCAGGCCAGGGGCGGCGACGTCATCCCCTCGTTCGGCGGGTACACCGCGGACACCACCGGCACCGAGATCGCCGACAGCTGCACCGACGTCCAGCAGATCGCCGCCGCGTACGAGAAGGTCGTCACGACCTACGACGTCAGCCGGCTCGACATGGACATCGAGGTCGACGCGCTGGACAACACCGCGGGCATCGACCGGCGCAACAAGGCCATCAAGCTCGTCCAGGACTGGGCGGCGGCCAACGGCCGGAAGCTGGAGATCTCCTACACCCTGCCGACGACCACCCGCGGCCCGGCGGGCAACGGCATCGCCCTGCTGAAGAACGCGGTGAGCAACGGCGCCCGCGTCGACGTGGTCAACCTGATGACGTTCGACTACTACGACAACGCCGCCCACAACATGGCGAACGACACCGAAACCGCCGCCCAGGGCCTGCACGATCAGCTCGCGCGCCTCTACCCGGACAAGAGCGACGCCCAGCTCTGGGGCATGATCGGCGTCACCGAGATGCCCGGGGTCGACGACTTCGGTCCGGCCGAGACGTTCACCCTGGCCAACGCGCGTCAGGTCTACGACTGGGCCACCGCCAAGAAGATCAACACCCTGTCGTTCTGGGCGCTCCAGCGCGACAACGGGGGCTGCCCCGGCGGCCCGGCCTCGGACAACTGCTCCGGCATCGAGCAGCAGCCGTGGGACTTCACCCGAATCTTCGCCCCGTTCACCAGCGGCTCCACCACCCCGCAGAACGACTTCTCGGTGACGGCGGCACCCGCCACCGGGTCGGTGACCGCCGGCGCCACGGCCACCACCACGGTGCGGACCGCGGTGACCGCGGGCGCGGCCCAGAAGGTGAACCTGACCGTCAGCGGCGTGCCCGCGGGCGTCACCGCCTCGCTCAGCCCGGACTCCGTCACGGCGGGCGGCTCCGCCACCCTGACCCTCGCCACGACCGCCGCGGCGGCGTCCGGTACGTACCACATCACCGTCACCGGCACCGGGCCCTCCAGCAGCCACACGGCGACGTACGCCCTGACCATCACCGGCGGCAGCGGCGGCCAGTGCACGGCCGCGCCCTGGGCCGCCGGCACCGTCTACACCGCCGGCCAGCAGGTGTCGCACAAGGGCCACACCTGGAAGGCCAAGTGGTGGACGACGGGCGAAGAGCCCGGCAGTACGGGCGAGTGGGGCGTCTGGCAGGACATCGGCTCCTGCTGACGTACGTACCGACTGCTGACGAACGCGGCCCGGCTCCGTCACCGGAGCCGGGCTCGTCCGCTACCCGGGCTCGTCGTCGGTGGCCGACGTCGACGGGGAAAGAAGCCCCTGGTAGGCGGAAGGATGCTGGACGAAGGGGCCGGTGCCGGACGGGCTGGACGATGACGACTGGGACTGCGTCGCCTGCATCTGCGCGCTCCCGTTTCCAGATCCAGAACCAGAACCCGAACCTGAATTAGAACTTGAACCAGAACCCGGGTCCGGGTCTGTCGGAGGCTGTCCGGACGGCTGGGTGCCCGTCGGCTCCTCGTCCGGCACCTGCTCCCCGGCGGGAGCGTCGGCCGCAGGTGGCGGCCCGGTGACGGCTTGCGTCGATGCCGGGGGAGGGGAGAGGTCCGCCGGTCCGGTGGCCGGGTCCGCCGCTTCTTCCGACGCCGGGGCGGGCCGGGTCGCGGGGCTCGTAGCGGCTGAGCTGTTCGGCCGCTGCCCGGAGCCGGTACGCGCGGGGTCGGTATGCGCGGGGTCGGTATGCGCTGAATTCGTACGGCTGGGAGGCGTACGGCGTGCCGGGTCGGCGCCGGATACCGGGCCAGTGCCGCGCTGTTCGTCCGACCCCGACGGGGCCGGGGAACTCCAGAGGAGCTGCGCCATCGGGAGGTCGGCGCCGCCGCTTCCGTACACGACGCCCAGGCTCAGCGCGAGAGCCACCAAAGTGTTCACCGTGATGCGGCGCCCGATGCCCGGCGAACGGCTCGGCCTGCCCGGGCGGCCGGGCGAACCTCCGGAGCGACCGTTGGCCCGACCTACGGTCCGGCTGTTCTCCCCGCCCTTGACCTCCGTCACGGCCCCGCCATCGGCGGGTGCGTCAGCGGAAACCAGATCGAACCCGTCCCGGACCACGTCCATGATCACATCGGTGAACGCGAACGGCGCGACCGCCGGGAACCAGCGGGCGACGCTGCGCTCGGCGTTGCCCCGGCACGTGGGGCACTGGCCGGTATGCCGGGTGACGGTGCGACACACGACTTCCGGCAGGGCTTTGGTGCTGTCGGGGTCCGTATCGGCGAGGAAGCGTTCCAGAGCTTCCTTGATCCGCCGCGCCCGGTCGGCTGCCGCAGCGTGACCGGCCCGCTGTTCGGACGCCGCCTGCGCGGTCCAGTACGTCACCGCGGTGGCCAGAATGCCCGCCAGCCGGCCGCACGCCTTCCGGTTGCGCGGGTCCGTGGCCAGCACAGTGGACCTGAATGCCGCCCGCAGCGCCTCGTTGTCCTCCTTGGTGGCTCCGGTGGCGCGCCCGAGCCGGTGTGCCAGCGTGTCGCCGGTCAGCTCCTCACCGACGTACAGATCGAGGAAGCGCTGCCTGCCGGGGCCCTGTGCCGCCGCGATGTTCCGGACGAGCACCAGGACACGGCGGCGCCGGGCCGCGAAGTCGGCATCGTCCGCCGCGATCTGCCGCAGACGGTGAGCTGTCTTCCGGCCGGTGGACTCCTCCCAGCCGTCCACCGGGACCCCGGTGGCCAGGCCCTGCTTCCGTCGCTGCTGGGCGCAGCGCCGCCAGGCGATCCGGTAGAGCCAGGATTCCAGGGCCTCCGGATGCTCCAGCTTGTCCAGCTGAGCCCAGGCGGTGAGGAAGGTTTCCTGTAACGCTTCCCGGGCCGCGTCCCGGTCGGGAAGCAAGCGCTTGAGGCAGAAGCCGTACAGACGTTGGCGATGAGCTGCGTAGAGCTTCTCGAAGAGTAAGCCGCGGGCCTGCGGGTCGGTGGTGGACTGGAAGCGCCTGACCAGGGTGGCGTCGTCCTCGTCGGTGGCCGCTGTGCTGATGCCGGACAGTACGGTCACTGTTCCACCCCGTTCGTCTGCTCCGGGCCGCGGCCGGAGCACGAGCGTCGCACGCGGGCCCGTACGGCGAGCCGCCACGGGCGGGGCGCACGGGCGGGCACGTACGGCGCATGGTAGTGCAGGGGGCGCGGACGGGGAGCGAGGGCGCCGACGAGGGCGTCGGCGCACAGCACCAGCAGGTCCCTGGGGGTGCCCGGGGGCAGCAACAGGTTCGCCAGAGCCATCACCGGGCCCAGCAGTGCCACCTGCACCGCGCCCGGCACCAGCCGTCGTTTCATGGTCCTTCTCCTTCGTCTGCTCGGGGTGAGAGCCGGTCGAAGGAAGAGGGCGCGGGGAGGCGTCGGTTGGGGCACTTCCCCGGAAGAATTTTTCGGGACCGGGCCGGCGCGGAGACACGTGCGGGGTGCGTACGGGCTCGGGCGTCGCCGCCGCGCACCGGCATCAGGACCAGCAGCACGGTGGGCACGGCGGGGCGGGCACGGCGGTCGCCGGCAGCCGGCCGACGCGCCGTGGGATGTCATGTGATGCGGAATGGGCGCGGCCGAATTCTGCGCCTTAACGGGTATCGCGCACAAAAGCCCGCACGACGCGGACTCCGGTGCTGTGTTCGCGCTGCAGACCGCCCGCGCGGTCCAGGTGATCCAGGTGGCCCAGGTAATTCTGCATACGGGCGCAGAAGGGATCCGTACGTCCGAGAATGAGCCCGAAGCGCCATCCGGGAACCGAAGTCCGGCATGTGCCGGAAGGCGGCCGGGCACAGATCACGGCCCGTCGCCATGGCCAATGCGGCCGCGGCCTGCGCCAGTTGCAGCAGTCCCGCCGGCGCGACGGAACGCCGGTGGGGCCGCAGATGGATTCGCAGGAGGCTGAGCAGCACCGGACGACGCTCCAGGAGACGGGCAGGCCCGGCCGGCACCAGGGATGAGAGCGCCGGCCGGGCCTGGAGGGGGCACACCCGGACAGTGCAGCGCACCGCCCACCGGAAAATCCCTAGTGTGCCGGCCGGCCGGGTGCCGCAAACCGAGCCGGGGCCGGTGGCGCCGGGTGACGAGGG
Organism: Streptomyces rimosus subsp. rimosus; assembly: GCF_000720725.1. Classification (GTDB taxonomy): domain Bacteria; phylum Actinomycetota; class Actinomycetes; order Streptomycetales; family Streptomycetaceae; genus Streptomyces; species Streptomyces rimosus_A. The sequence continues at coordinate 126,713 of NZ_JOCQ01000010.1, read as the reverse complement.
CTTCCGAACGCCCGGTGGGCGGCACTCGGGAATTCCCTAGAGTGCCCGGAATTCCTTGACACTGCGACCGGCCGCTTGCCAACGTGCCGATTACCCAGCGTCCGGGACCACGGCATATCCGATGTCATCCGGTGCCCTTTCGGGTCCCAGCAGCCAAGAGGTCAAGCAGCCGACTCGGCTCTGCGTTTGGGCGGTGTGTTCCATGCTGAGGAGAGGAATGAGATGTCCAAGCGTGCGCTGATCACCGGAATCACCGGGCAGGACGGCTCCTATCTGGCCGAGCACCTGCTCGGGCAGGGGTACCAGGTATGGGGGCTGATGCGGGGGCAGGCGAATCCCCGCAAGTCGCGGGTCAGCCGGCTCGTCTCCGAGCTGAACTTCGTCGACGGCGACCTGATGGACCAGGCCAGCCTGGTCTCCGCCGTCGACAAGGTGCAGCCCGACGAGATCTACAACCTCGGCGCGATCTCCTTCGTGCCGATGTCCTGGCAGCAGGCCGAACTCGTCACCGAGATCAACGGCATGGGCGTGCTGCGCATGCTCGAAGCGATCCGCATGGTCAGCGGCCTGAACGGCTCGCGCAGCGCCGACGGCAGCCAGATGCGCTTCTACCAGGCGTCCTCCTCGGAGATGTTCGGCAAGGTCGCCGAGACCCCGCAGTGCGAGACCACCATCTTCCGGCCGCGCAGCCCCTACGGCGTGGCCAAGACCTACGGGCACTTCATCACCCGTAACTACCGTGAGTCCTTCGGCATGTACGCGGTCTCCGGCATGCTGTTCAACCACGAGTCGCCGCGCCGCGGCGCGGAGTTCGTGACCCGCAAGATCTCCCTCGCGGTGGCCCGCATCAAGCTCGGCTACCAGGACAAGCTGTCCCTGGGCAACCTCGACGCGGTACGCGACTGGGGTTTCGCCGGGGACTACGTCCGCGCCATGCACCTGATGCTCCAGCAGGACGAGCCGGGCGACTACGTGATCGGCACCGGCGAGATGCACTCGGTCCGCGACGCGGTCCGTATCGCCTTCGAGCACGTGGGCCTGAACTGGGAGGACTACGTCAGCATCGACCCCTCGCTGGTGCGCCCGGCCGAGGTGGAGATCCTGTGCGCGGACGCCGAGCGCGCCCGCACCCAGCTGGGCTGGGAGCCCAGCGTCGACTTCCCCGAGCTGATGCGCATGATGGTCGACTCCGACCTGCGCCAGGCCTCCCGCGAGCGGGAGTACGGCGACCTGCTGCTCGCCGCCAGCTGGTAGCCGGGCGTACGGGACACCCCCGGGCGGTGGGTGTCCCGTACGGCTCCGGGGCGGCGGGAGCGCCGTCGCGCGGAGCGCGGAGACTAGGTGATTTCCCGTGTTCCCGACGGTGGAATGTCATCGAGGACCACCGGGCCGGTTCCGGCTGCCGCACACCGGCGCCGGCCCGGTGCCATCGCGAGGAGGAGGAACCAGCACCATGACGACGACCACGGCGGACGGCCTCTGGGCCCGGAGCTACCACCCGGCGCCGGACCGCCCGCGCCAACTGGTCTGCTTTCCGCACGCGGGCGGTTCGGCCTCGTTCTTCTTCCCCGTGTCGGCACAGCTGGCGCCCGTGGCGGAGGTGCTGTCGGTGCAGTACCCGGGCCGCCAGGACCGGCGTACCGAGGCCAGCCCCGACGACATCGGGACCATGGCCGATCTGGTGTACGCGGCGCTGAAGGACCGGCTCCGCTCGCGGCCGACGGCGTTCTTCGGGCACAGCATGGGCGCGATGGTCGCCTTCGAGGTGGCCCGGCGGCTGGAGGCCGACGGCGGTGAGCTGACGCACCTCTTCGCGTCGGGGCGGCGGGCCCCCTCCCGTTACCGCGCGGAGAGCGTCCACCGGCGCGACGACGAGGGCATCGTCGCCGAGCTGAAGCTGCTGTCCGGTACGGATGCCGCACTGCTCGGCGACGAGGAGCTGCTGCGCATGATCCTCCCGGCGATCCGCAGCGACTACACCGCGGTGGAGACCTACCGCTGCGATCCGGGGGCGGCGATCAAGGCGCCGATCACCGCGCTGACGGGGGACGACGACCCCAAGACCACGCTGGAGGAGGCAGGGGACTGGCGCGCGCACACCACGGGCGCGTTCGACCTGAAGGTGTACCCGGGAGGCCACTTCTTCCTGAGCTCGCAGGCGCCCGCCGTCCTGGCGTTGCTGCGTGAACACCTCGCCCGCGGGGAGGAGTTCACCCGCTAAGGGTACCCTGGCCACAAAGTCTGTTGATCATGTACTGTGGCGCACGTCGGACATCACTCTTTAGGGTGATTTACAACACGGTGTGGTGACGCCCCGTCGCATCTGTTGTGTCTCTGAGGTGCGAGGAACTCTATGGTGCAAGACCGGAGCGTCACATCGTGCACGGACAGCACCCTGGTCGGCCGGGCCGAGGACATCGGGGCCCTCGACCGGCTCGCCCGCGAGGCCCGTTGGGGAACCGCGGGCTCAGCGGTCGTGACCGGTTCGGCCGGCGTCGGCAAGACCGCCCTCCTGCGCGCCTTCCTGGACGGGGACGCCTGCCGGCACGCGACGGTTCTGCGCGGCGCCTGTGAGGAGAGCACCGCGGGCGATTCCTTATCCGCCGTGCGCATGCTGCTCGACCCGACCGTACGGGACGCCTCCCGCGACGACACCGCCTGCCGCGCCCTCCTCGCCCTGACCCCCGGCGCGCTGGCGGACGAGCCCCCGCACGCTCCCGCCGTCCAGCGCGCGTTCCACGACCTGTACCGCCTCGCGGCGAACGAGCTGAACCGCCGCCCGCTCGTCCTGGCCCTGGACGACGTCCATCACTGCGACGAGCTCTCGCTGCGCTGGCTGGACTTCCTGCTGCGCCGGGCGGACGGCCTGCCCCTGCTCGTCGTCCTCACCCAGCAGGCCGAGGGCACCGCCCTCGCGCGCGGCGCCCCGGCCCACCGGGCCCTGGTGGAGCTCACCGCCCACCGCCGCACCACGACGCTGCGCCTGCGCCCGCTGACCGAGGCGGATGTCGCCGAGGCCGTACGGCAGTCCTTCCCGGCACCCGCCGCGCCCGTCTTCGTCTCCCGCGCCTGGGCCGTGACCGGCGGCAACCCGTGCCTCCTGGACCACCTGCTGCGGGAACTGCGGGCCGAGGGCGCCGGTTCGGGCGTGGTCGGCGCCGACCGGATCTCCGAGGTCGGCGGGCGCGTCCTGGCGCGCTGGGCCCGCACGTTCCTGGACCGGCGGCCGCCCTGGGTCGGCGAGGTCGCGCGGGCGGTGGCGGTCCTCGGCGAGCAGGGCGCCGACCTCGTGGGCCCGCTGGCCGCCGTACCCGCCGATGTCGTCGAGGACGCCCTGACGGTGCTGCGCGGGGCCGGGCTGCTGCCGCCCGGCGGCCGTCACTTCGCGGACGGCACGGTGCGCGCGGAGGTGCTGGCACCACTGGAGGCCCACCGCCTGGTGTGCCTGCGCACGCGGGCGGCCCTGCTCCTGAGCGACGCGGGCCGGCCCGCCGAAGAGGTCGCCGGTCACCTCCTGGCGCTGCCCTCGATCTCCGAACCCTGGATGCCCGGCGTCCTGCGCGAGGCCGCCGTACGGGCCGGGGCGCGCGGCGCCCCGGAGGCCGCGGCCCGCTACCTGTACCGGGTACTGGAAGTGGACCCCGGCAGCGTGGAGATCCGTGTCCGGCTGGCCGCGGCGCTCGCCGAGACCGACCCGCCCGAGGCCATGCGCCTGCTCCGTGGAGCGCTGGCGCCCAGCGTGGACATCCGCACCAGGGCGCGGATCGCCGCGCAGTTCGGTACGACCTGCCTGGCCGCCCGCGAGAACTTCGCCGCCCTGCGCATGCTCGAAGAGGTCCTGGACGGCCTCGACGCCGAACTCGGCCCCGACCCGCTGCCCGCCGACCGGGAACTGCGCACGCTCGTGGAGTCGGTGCTCCTGATCGTCGGCGCCCAGGGCCGCAGTACGTTCGCCGGGGCGCGTGAGCGGGCCGCGGCGATGACCGTACCCGAGGGCGACACCCCCGCCCAGCGCCAGAAGCTGGGGGCGATGGCCGTACTGAGGGTGCTCGACGACGTGGCGGACCCCGAACCGGCGGTGCAGTGCGCCCTGCGCGCGGCCCGCTCGCCGCAGCTGCCCGTGAAGAACTGGTCCCTGATCAACTCCGGTTTCGTCCTGGCCCTCGCCGACCGTACCGACGACGCGCTGCGCGCGCTGGACCGGCTCCTGCGCCACGGCCGGGAGAACTCCGCCGTGTGGACCTACTCCCTGGCCCTGTCCATCCGTTCCCTGGTCCTGCACGGCCTGGGCTCCCTCCCGGACGCGCTCGCGGACGCCCGGAGGGCGGTGCAGATCAGCGACGCGGAACGGTGGAGCGAGACGGTGGCCCTGCCGCGCCTGGCCCTGGCCGGGGTGCTGGTGGACCGGGGCGAGGCCACGCGCGCCGAAAAACTGCTGAGCAGCATCGATCCCGTCTGGCGTGACCAGTACGTGTGGACCTTCTACCGGTACCTGATGGCCCATGGCCGTGCCCGTCATGCCCTGGGGGATCCCGAGGGCGCGCTGGCACTGTTCCTCGAATGCGGCAGGTCCCTGGAAGAAGCCGGAGTGCGCAACGCGCTGTATCTGCCCTGGTGGGCGGAGGCGGCCTGTGTGCTCGCGGAACTCGGCCGCGCCGAGGAGGCCCGGCCCCTCGCGGCGCACGGCACCCGGCTCGCGCGTCGCTGGGGCACCCCACGCGTCCTCGGCCTGGCCGCCCTGGCCCGCGGGGTGGCCACCCCCGGCGAGAAGGGCGTGGCCCTGCTGGGCGAGGCCGTACGGGAACTGTCCGCCTCGCCGGCCCGCGTGGAGCACGCCCGCGCCGAACTCGTCCTCGGGCAGACCCTGCTGGCCGCCGACGACCGGCGTGCCGCACGCGAGCACCTGCGCGCCGCGGCCGACCTCGCCCAGCGCTGCGGCGCCCTCACGCTGGGACAGAACGCCCGCGGCGCCCTGCTGGCGGCGGGCGGCCGCATGCGCAAGATGACCGGCTCGCCCCTGGACCTGCTCACCAGCATGGAGCGCAAGGTCGCCGGCCTCGCCGCCGGGGGCGCCAGGAACCGCTCGATCGCCCAGTCGCTGCACGTCAGCGTGCGCACGGTCGAGATGCATCTGACGAACGTGTACCGCAAGTTGGGTATCACCGAGCGTGCCCAGCTCGCCGCGGTCCTGCGCACCCCGGGCGTCCGCGGGGCGCGGGTGCCGCGGCAGGCGTCGCGGCCGCGCGGACAGCGCTGAGGCGGCCGGGGTGATGTCGGTGGCAGGGCTGAAGGACGAGCATCTATACGCGGGGTTCATACGGGCGGGACGGCTGCGCGCCGACCCGCCCCTGCTCGAACGTGAGGAAGAACAGGCAGAACTGGGACGGGTGGTGGCCGCGCTCGGCGAGGGCCGCCCCGCCGTCGTCTCCGTGACCGGCCGCCCCGGCTTCGGCCACAACGCCTTGCTGCGCTGGGCCGGCCGCCTCGCGGAGGAGCGCTCGTTGCGCGTCCTGCGCGTCAGCGGCTCCCTGGCCGAACGCGACCTGCGCCACGGAGCGGTGACCCAACTGCTCGGCCTGCTGGGCGAGGTGGCCGAACGCTCGCTGCGGGACCTGCGCGGGCGCCAGGAACCGGCCGGCCTGCCGGGCCTGCCCGAGCTCCTGCACACCGCCCGCCGCACACCCACGCTGGTGACGGTGGAGGACGCGCAGTGGCTGGACCCGGCCTCCGTGCAATGGCTGCAGGCCCTGGTGCGCCGTCTGTCCAACGACGTCCCCCTCGTCCTGCTCGTCGGACGCACCGGGCTGTACCCGTACGGCCCCGACTGGCTGGCCGAAGCCGCTCCCTCCCCACGGCTGACCCACCACCTCACCGTCCGCCCCCTGAGCCCCCGCGCGGTCGCCGCCCTCACCGAGCGGATCTGCGGCACCTCCTGCGACGAGGCGTTCGCCGCCACGGCCACCCAGGCGGCCCACGGCAGCCCCGCCGTCCTGCACGCGGCCCTGCACTGCTTCGCCGACGCCGGCCACCGGCCGACCGCCGACCGCGTCCCGCAGCTGCACACCCTGATCACCGGCATCATCGGCGACCGCGCGGGCCGCGCCCTGCGCGGACTGACCGACGAGGCCACCGCCGTGCTACGCGCGTTGGCCGTCGGCGGCGACCTGCTGGACTTCCCCCTGATCTGTTCCCTGGCCGGGCTGCGCAGCGTCCACGAATCGCGGCTGCGGGCAGCCCTGGAAATGGCCGGCTTCACCGTCCCCGAGGGCTCCTACGAACGCCTGTGCATGCCCATCGTCCGGACCCGCATCCTGGAGGACATGCCCGCCGCCGAGCGCGCCGCCCTGCACGCGCGCGCCGCCCACCTCGCCTACCAGATCGTGGCCGACGACGAGGACATCGCCCGCCTCCTCCTGGAAGCACCGCCCGTCGGCGAGCCCTGGGCGGTGCACGCCCTGCGCGGCGGTTCCGGCGCCGCCCTGCGCCGCGGCGACTTCGCCCGCGCCGCCACCTACCTGCGCCGCGCCCTGGACGAGCCCCAGGACCCCCTGCAACACGCCCACATCAGCCTCGACCTGGCCGGCGCCGAAGCCGTGGCCGCTCCCGCAGCCTGCGACCGCAGGCTCACCACCCTCGTCCAAGCGCCGGACGAGGGCGAACCCTGGGCCCAGCTGCGCGTACGGGCCGTGGACATGGGCCTGGCCCGCGGCGACGACGCCTGGGGCCGCTGCGCGGCGGCGCACGCCCTCGCCATCGCCCACGGGAGCGAACGCGACGACCTGATCGCGCTGTACTGGTATGCCGCTGAGAGCGCTCCCGAGGTCTGTGACCTGCCCGCCCCCGACCTCCCCGCGCTGCCCGAACACCCGCTGTCACCCGCCCAGGCCGGCATCCGCGCCTGGCAGCTCGCCGCCCGCGGCCGGCACCGCGCCCGGGTCGCGGAGCTGGCCCGCCGCGCCCTGGACGCGGGCAACGCCGCCCCCGCGCTGCCCCGCCTGGTCGCTGTCCGGGCGCTGTGGTTCACCGACGCCGCCACCGAGGCCGAGGACCGGCTCGCCGCCGTCATCGCCGAACTGCGCCGCCGTCAGAGCCACCCCACCCTGGCCCGTGCCCTGGCCCTGTCCGCCGAACTGCACCTGCGCGGGGGCCGTCTGGACGCCGCCGACCGCGCCGCGGACGACGCCGAACGGGTCCTGCCCGTCGCCGCCTGGCACCCGCTGGCCGCCTCGCACCTCATCGCCGTACGCAGCACCATCGCCCAGGAGGACCGCCGGTGCGACGAGGCCCGCGCCCTGGCCCGTACCCCCATGCCGCCCGGCGCCGAATACGGCGTCTACTGGCCCTATCTGCTGTATGCCCGCGCCCGCGTGGCCATCGAGGAAGGGCACTGGGCCGAGGGCGCCGAACTGTTCAAGGAGACCGGCCGCTGGCTGCTGCGCCGGCAGTGGGCCAACCCCATCGTGCTGCCCTGGCGCTCGATGGCCGCCCGGGCCTGTCTCGCGCTCGGCGACCAGGACCAGGCCCAGCGCCTGATCCGTGAGGAACTCACCCTCGCGCGCCAGTGGGGCGCCCCCAGCGCACTGGGCCTGGCCCAGCTGGGCGCCGAGAGCGTCGATCACCAGGACCCGGCCGACGGCGCCCACGGGACCCTGCGCGACCTCGGCGAACTGCCCACCCGGCTCGCCTACGCCTGGGTCCTCGCGGACCTCGTCACCGAGGAGGTCACCAAGGGCGAGCGGGCCACCGCGGCCCGCCTGCTGTCCGAACTGTCCCGCCTCACCGTCACCCGCACCTCCGGCCGGCTGGCCGAACGCGTCCGGTGGCTGACCGCCCAGCTGGACCAGCCCGCCGCACTCGACGAGGACGCCCTTCCCGAGGGATGGGCCGCCCTGTCGCCCGCCGAGCGGCGGACCGCCGAACTGGCCCGCCGCGGCCTGGGCAACCGCGAGATCGCGGAGCAGCTCGGGGTGAGCCGCAGAACCGTCGAGCACCGGTTGAGCAGTACCTACAGGAAATTGCGTATCACCTCACGCAAGGAACTCCGCGCGCGGAGCCGGTCGACGGAAAGGGACGTAACGGATGCTGTATGAGCGGGAGTCCGAACTCGCCCGCATCAATACCGCAGTACGCCGGGCGGAGGCGGGCCGTCCAGGTGCCTTGGTGCTCACCGGCCCCGTGGGCATCGGCCGGTCCACGCTCCTCCAGGAGGCCGGCGCCCAGGCCCCCGACACCGTACGGGTGCTGCGGGCCAACGCCGCACCCATGGAACAGGACTTCGCCTACGGCATCGTCCACCAGCTCCTGGGGCCCGCCCTGTGCGCCGACTCCACCGGCCCCGGTGGGGCGGGCGCGGACGGCGCCGCCCGGCCGTGCCCCACCAGCTGCCTCCCGGCCCCCGGCGAGGACACCCCCGCCTCCGAGGCCGTGCTGCACGACCTGCGCTCCGTCCTGGCCGAAACCGGCGCCTCCGCACCCGTACTCCTCCTCGTCGACGACCTGCAGTGGGCCGACGTGCCCTCGCTGCGCTGGCTCGCCTACCTGGTCCGGCGCCCGTACGGGCTGCGCGTCGCCCTCGTGTGCACCCTGCGCGACGGCGACCCCCGCGCCCAGCACCCGCTCATCCGCGACCTCGCGGACGCCGCCGAGATCCTGTGCCCCGCCCCGCTCTCGCCCGACGGCACCCGGGCCATGATCCAGCACCACCTGGGCGAACCCGCCGACGATGCCTACGCCCGCGCCTGCCAGGAGACCTGCGAGGGCAACCCCCTCTTCCTCGAAGCCGTGCTGCGCGATCTGGCCCTGGCCGGCCACCGCCCCACCGCCGAACACGCCGACGAGGTCCGTGCGCAGGGCCCTGCCCAGTTCCGCGACCGGCTGGCGGGCTGCCTGTCCACCCAGCCCGGCCCCGTACGCGACCTGGCCGCGGCCATCGCCGCCTTCGGCGACCACGGCGACGCCGACCTCTTCCGGCGCCACGCGCGCCTGGACACCGTCGGCTACCAGCAGGCCCTGCGCACCCTGCACCACCTCGGGCTGCTCGCCCCGCGCGACACCCCGCACTTCATCCACCCCGTGGTCCGCGACGCCGTCGACTCCGCCCTCACCGTCGCCGAACGCGAGCGCTCCCGGGAGGCCGCGGCCGAACTCCTGCACCAGGCGGGCCGGCCCGCCGAACACGTCGCGGACCTGCTGATGACCGTCACCGCCAGCCACCACCCGTGGGCCGTGGCGGTGCTTCGGACCGCCGCGCAGGCCGCGCTGCGCCGCGGCGCACCGGACACCGCCGCCCGTTATCTCCAGCGTGCTCTGCTGGGCAGTACGGGCTCCTTCGAGCGCGCGCGCCTGCTGATCGAGCTGGCCGGCGCCGAACGCGGCACCGACCCCGCCGCCTGCGAACGCCACATCGGCCAGGCCGTACGCCTCCTGCCGTCGGCTATCGACCGGGCCGCTGCCACCCTGCTCATCCCGCCCACCTTCCTGGGCGAGGCACCCGCGTCGGCGGTGGACCTGCTGCGCCGCGCGTCCGAGGACCTCGACCCCACGGCCGCGCACCGGGGCACCGCCCGCGAGATCGCCCTGCGCCTGGAAGCGCGGCTCTGGCACGCCGGGCACGAGAACCCGACGGAACTGACCGGAGCGGTGGAACGCCTGCGCGCACTGGGCACCCCGCCCCCCTTGGACACCGGCGGCGACCGCGAACTGGCGGCCGTGCTGACCAACGCGGCGACCCTCTCCAGCGCCCTGCCCGCACCGGACGTCGCCGCCCTGGCCGGAAAGATCCTGGAACGCGAGCCGGTGACCGCCGCGCGCGCCTGCATAGCGCTCCCGCTGGTCGCGGTGGCCCTGTACGCCGCCGACACCGTGGAGGGCCTGAACACCCGCCTGTCAGGCGAGCAGCACGCCGGCCGCCCGGACGCGGTCGTGCACGCCGAGAACGCCCTGGTCCAGCTCGCCTGCGGCCGCCTGACCCAGGCCCGCGAACAAGCCGACCTGGCCGCCGAACTGGCGGACGCGGACTGGCGGGAATCCACCACCGCCGTCCGGGCCGCGGTGGCCATGGAGACCGGCGACGTCCAGCTGATCGAACACCTCCTCCGGGACGCCGGGCAGCGCTGGTCGGGCGGCCTCGCGCTGACGGCCATGCTGCAACTCCTCAAGGCCTCGCTCGACGCGCGTCGCGGCCGTGGCGTCCACGCGCTGGAATCCCTGCTGGGCTGTGGGCGTCAGCTGGAAGCGGCCGGCTGGCGCAACTCCGCCCTCTACCCCTGGCGCCCCCGCGCCATCGCCCTCCACCACCGCCTGGGCGAGCCCCGCGCGGCCCTGGCCCTGGCGGAGGAGGAGCTGGCCTGGGCACGGCAGTGGGCGGCCCCCGCCTCGCTGGGCCGGGCCCTGAGGCTGAGAGCCCTGTTGCCCGGGGGAGGGGGCGTCTCCGCCCTGCGCGAGTCCGCCGATGTCCTGCGCGAGTCCGCCAACACCCTCGAACGGGCGCGTACGCTGCTCCAGTTGGGCCGGGCGCTGGAGAGCGGCAAGGAGTCCAAGGCCGTACTGCGCGAGGCCGCGGACCTCGCCACCGCCTGCGGCGCCCCCTGGGTGGCCGAACGCGCCTACGCGGCCCTGGGAACCACCGCGCCGAGCGTGGACGCGTCGCTCACCCACAGCGAACGCAAGGTGGTGTCCCTGGTGGGCAAGGGACTGACCAATCAGGAAATCGCCGATGAACTCGGAGTGAGTACCCGGGCGGTGGAGAAGCACCTGACCTCGTGTTACCGGAAGTTGGGCGTGGCGGGCCGGCGCGAGTTGCCGGTGGCCCGAAGTGCGGGCGCGATGCTCGCCGCGGGCTGAGTCCGCCGTGGCGCGTACGGCTTACCGGCGGTAAACGGTACGGGGTGTTCGGGGGGACCGAAAGAGCGGTGCGGGACCGTACCCCTCCGGAGGGCGACCACAGGTTTAGCCGTACCGGGCCGGGTGGACGTTGACGCTTGTCTGGACCTCTCCCTAGTGTCGAATGTGTCGGGGAGGTCGGAATTCTCTCCCGCAGCTACCGGACCTTCCGCGGTCCGGGGTGTTTCATTCTCCGGATTTCTCCACCTCGCTCGATTGCTCGTGCACTTCTGGTTACAGACGGGGGTTGGAAAGGATGTCGGTCCCTTGAAGTTTTCTGCTCTGGTGGACTCCCCGCAGATTTCGACAGGCCGGAGTGCGGCCGGCGCGGTCGCGACGGCCGCCGCTCCGGTACGGCGGGACATGCGCCCGCCGTCCGACCGGCAGGGCGTGTGCATGGCCGTACTGGACCCGACGCTGACGATTCGTCAGGCAACCCAGGACTTCTTCCGCAACTTCGCGACCCCCGACGAGACCGGTGCCGACGTGCTCGCCGGTGCCCCCTCCGATTCCTCGACCACGGCCCCCGACGTCTGCGGCCGTGACTTCCGCGAGCTGGTGCACCCCAGCGTGCGGCAGCCGCTCATGCGGCAGTTCGAACGGCTGCTCAGCGGCCGCTGCGACCGGTTCTCCGCGCACGTCGTGGCGCTGCGCTCGGAGGGCGACGCGTTCACCGGCAACCTCACGGCCACCGCGGTGAGCGGCTACGCCCCCGACCCGGCCGCGGTGCTCGTGCTGATGCGGCCCGGACAGCAGGCGGAGGGCGACGCGGTGGTGGCGCCCCGCAAGAAATTACTCAGTGAGATCGACGCGAGAATCCTGGAGGGAATAGCGGCGGGCCTGTCCACGATTCCGCTGGCCTCCCGGCTGTATCTCAGCCGGCAGGGAGTGGAGTATCACGTCACCGGACTGCTGCGGAAACTCAAGGTCCCCAACCGCGCGGCGCTGGTGTCCCGCGCGTATGCGATGGGGGTGCTGACGGTGGGCACCTGGCCGCCCCGTGTCGTGGAGGGCTTCATCAAGTAACGCGTACGCAACATACTCGCAATCCCGGGGCCCGCCGAGCGCGGACTCGCGGGCCGGTCCCCGCCCGGTGTCCGGCCCCGGTCCGAATGCGAGCCGAAGGGACACAAGGCGCCGGGGTACCGCGGAGCATCCGCGGTACCCCGGCGCCTGCGCGTGCGGCCCCTCCCGGGGCCCGGCGGATTCTAGGGAATTCCATGGCCGCCCTTGTCGAGACTGGGCAGGTGGCGTGCGGGAAGTCGAGCTGCCTCGTGCCGGGCACGCAGATAACTCATCAGTCGCTGTGGAACAGCCGTCCCCAGTGCCGGATGTCCACAACGAAATCCTCTGCTGTCCGCCGGTCTTGAGATGGGTTGGGTTGAACGTGGCGAACATGGACCAGGAACAGAAACTCCGCGACTACCTGAAGCGGGCCAGTGCCGATCTGCGGCGCTCCCGGCAGCGGGTGGGCGAGCTGGAGGCGGCCGCCCGCGAGCCGATCGCGATCGTGGGCATGAGCTGCCGCTTCCCGGGAGGCGTGCGCAGCCCCGAGGAGCTCTGGTCCCTGCTCGCCGCCGACGGGGACGGCATCACCGCGTCCCCCACCGACCGCGGCTGGGAACTGGCGGCCGAGGACGCGGGAGACTTCTCCGGCGGCTTCCTGCACGACGCGGCCGACTTCGACGCCTCCTTCTTCGGGATCTCCCCGCGTGAGGCGCTCGCCATGGACCCGCAGCAGCGGCTCCTGATGGAGTCCTCCTGGGAGGCCTTCGAGCGGGCCGGCATCGACCCGGCGGCGGTCCGCGGCACCAGGACGGGCATGTTCGTCGGTGCGATGCCCCAGGAGTACCGGGTGGGCCCGGACGACGACGTCCAGGGCTTCGCCCTGACCGGCACCACCACCAGCGTCATCTCGGGCCGGCTCGCGTACTTCTTCGGAGCCGTGGGCCCGGCGGTCACCATCGACACCGCCTGCTCCTCCTCCCTCGTGGCCCTGCACCTGGCCGCCCACTCGTTGCGCCAGGGCGAGTGCTCCCTCGCGCTGGCCGCCGGTGTGACCGTGATGTCCAGCCCCACCACTTTCGTGGAGTTCAGCCGTCAGGGCGGACTCTCCCCCGACGGGCGCTGCCGCTCCTTCGCCGACTCCGCCAACGGCACCGGCTGGGCCGAGGGCGTCGGCGTCCTGGTCCTGGAACGCCTTTCCGACGCCCGCCGCAACGGGCACGAGATCCTGGCCGTGGTCCGCGGCTCCGCCGTCAACCAGGACGGCGCCTCCAACGGGCTGACCGCGCCCAACGGCCCCTCGCAGCGGCGGGTCATCGAGCAGGCGCTGGTCAGCGCGCGGCTCTCGGCCGACGAGATCGACGCCGTCGAGGCGCACGGCACCGGCACCACGCTGGGCGACCCGGTCGAGGCCCAGGCGCTGCTGGCGACCTACGGCCAGGGCCGCGACGCCGACCGCCCGCTGCTGCTGGGCTCCGTCAAGTCGAACCTCGGCCACACCCAGGCGGCGGCCGGCCTGGCCGGCGTCATCAAGATGGTGCTGGCCCTGCGGCACGGCATGCTCCCGCGCACGCTCCACGTGGACGCGCCGTCCTCGCACGTCGACTGGTCGCAGGGAGCCGTACGCCTGCTCACCGAGCAGGTCCCCTGGCCGCAGGGCGAACGGCCGCGCCGGGCCGGTGTCTCCTCGTTCGGGCTCAGCGGCACCAACGCGCACACGATCCTGGAAGAGGCCCCGGCCGACCCCGAGGAGGACGCGGAGCAGCCGGCCGCGCCCGAGCCCGTGGCGGCGGGCGCCGTCCCGTGGCTCGTTTCCGGCCGTACCCGCGAGGCGCTGCGCGCCCAGGCGGCGCAGCTCCTCGAACACCTCACCTCCGACTCCGCTCCCGCACCGGCGGACGTGGCGTACTCCCTGGCCACCGCCCGCTCCGGCATGGAGCACCGGGCCGCGTTCACCGCGGCCGACCTGGTCCGGGCCCGCGCGGCCCTCACCGCGCTGGCCGACGGCACGCCGGACCCGGGCCTCGTACAGGACACCGCACGGTCCCGCTCGAAGCTCGCCTTCCTCTTCACCGGGCAGGGCTCCCAGCGGCCGGGCATGGGCCGTGAACTCGCCGCCCGCTTCCCCGTCTTCGCCGCGGCCCTCGACGAGGCCCTCACCCACCTCGACCAGGGCCTCGACCGGCCGCTGAAGGAGCTGCTGTTCGCCGAGGAGGGCACGCCCGAGGCGGCTCTGCTCGACCGGACCGGCTACGCCCAGCCCGCGCTGTTCGCCATCGAGGTCGCGCTCTACCGGCTCGCCGAGTCCTTCGGCATCAAGCCCGACTACCTCGCCGGGCACTCCATCGGCGAGATCGCCGCCGCGCACGTGGCCGGGGCCTTCTCGCTGGCCGACGCCGCGGCCCTGGTGACCGCCCGCGGCCGCCTCATGCAGGCGCTGCCCGAAGGCGGCGCCATGATCTCCCTGGAGGCCACCGAGGAGGAGGTCCTGCCCCTCCTGGCGGACCGGCAGGACCGTGTGTCGATCGCCGCGGTCAACGGGCCCGCCGCCGTCGTGGTCGCGGGAGATGCGGAGGAAGTCGAGACGGTTGCTCAGCACTTCGCCGAGCTGGGGCGCAAGACCAAGCGGCTGCGCGTCTCGCACGCGTTCCACTCCCCGCTGATGGAACCCATGCTGGCGGAGTTCCGTACGGCCGTCGCCCGGCTCACGCCGCAGGCGCCCGTCATCCCGGTCGTCTCCGGCCTGACCGGCACCCTCGCCACGGTCGAGCAGCTCACCTCCCCGGACTACTGGGCGGACCACGCCCGGCACACCGTACGGTTCGCCGACACCCTCACCTGGCTCGACGGCCACGGCGCCGCCACCTTCCTGGAACTGGGCCCCGACGGCGTCCTGTCCGCCATGGCCCAGACCTGCCTGGCCGCGGCCGACGACACCGCCGACCCCGCCGACGGCGCCCCCGCGACGCTCGCCGCCCTGCGGTCCGGCCGCCCCGAGGCCGAAACCCTCACCGCCGCGCTGGCCGGCCTGCACACCCGCGGCATCGCCGTCCAGTGGGAGCCCTACTTCCAGGGCACCGGCGCCCAGCGCGCCGACCTGCCCACGTACGCCTTCCAGCGCCGCCGCTACTGGCCCAAGAGCCTGCCCGGCACGGGCGGTGACGTGCGCGCCGCAGGCCTGGGCGCGGCCCACCACCCGCTGCTGGCCGCGGCCGTGTCGGTCGCCAACTCCGACGGCCTGCTGCTGACCGGCCGCCTGTCGCTGCGCACCCACCCCTGGCTCGCCGACCACGCCGTACGCGGCACCGTGCTGCTGCCGGGCACCGCCTTCCTGGAGCTGGCCGTACGCGCCGGGGACGAGGCCGGCTGCGGCCGCGTCGAAGAACTCACCCTGGCCGCCCCGCTGGTCCTGCCCGAAGAGGGCGGCGTCCAGGTGCAGGTGTGGGTGGGCAGCCCGGACGAGTCGGGCCGCCGCGCCGTGAGCGTCCACTCCCGCCCCGACGGGCCGGAGGAGCTGCCGTGGACCCAGCACGCCGCCGGCATCCTCGTCGCCGGTGAGCACCGCGCCGACTTCGACGCCACGGTCTGGCCGCCCGCCGACGCGCAACCGCTGGACCTCGACGGCTTCTACGACCGCATGGCCGACAGCGGCTTCGGCTACGGGCCGCTGTTCCAGGGCCTGAGCGCCGCCTGGCGCAGCGGTGACGCCGTCTACGCCGAGGTGACGCTGCCCGGGGCCGACGGCGCCGACGCCGCGTCCGCCACCTCGTTCGGGATCCACCCGGCCCTGCTGGACGCCGCGCTGCACGCCGCCGCCTTCGCCGACCTCGGCGAACAGGCCCGCGGCGGCCTGCCCTTCGCGTGGCAGGACGTGACCCTGCACGCGAGCGGGGCGAGCACGGTCCGCGTGCGGCTGACCCCGGCCGACGACGACGCTGTGGCGATCGCCGTCGCCGACACCACCGGCGCCCCGGTCGCCTCCATCGGCTCGCTGGTCCTGCGCACCGTGCCCGACGAACAGCTCGCCGCCGCCGACGCCCTCGTCCGCGACGCCCTGTTCGAGCTGCGCTGGACCGAGGCCCGCCAGGCCGCCCAGGCGGCGCCCGCCACGGTCGCCGTCCTCGGCACGGACGTCTTCGGCCTGGAGCAGGCCCTTGCCTCGCCGGACCGTACGGTGACGGCGCTGCCCGGCCTGGACGCCATCACCGACGTACCGGACGTGGTTCTCGCCCCCGTCGCGGGTACGGACGGCGACGAGGTCACCGCCGCCGTCCACGCCCGTACCGCCCACGCCCTGGAGCTCCTGCAGACCTGGCTGGCGGACGAGCGGTACGACGGGTCCCGGCTGGTCCTCGTCACCCGTGGCGCGGTCGCCACCGACGGCGAGCAGGCGCCGGACCCGGTGGCCGCCGCCGTCTGGGGCCTCGTACGGGCCGCGCAGAGCGAGCACCCCGGCCGCTTCGCGCTGCTCGACCTCGACCCCAGCACCACCGAACCCGCCGCCGAGCCGCTGTCGCGGGCCCTGGCACTGTCCGCCGACGAGCCGCAGACCGCCGTACGCGGCGCCGCCGTGCGCACCGCGCGGCTCGCCCGCGCCCAGGCGCCGCGGACCACCGCGGAGTGGGACCCCGAGGGCACCGTGATCCTCACCGGGGCCACCGGCGGCCTGGGCCGCGTACTGGCCCGGCACCTGGTCGCCGAGCGCGGCGTACGGCACCTGCTGCTCGCCAGCCGCCGCGGCGCCGACGCCGACGGCGCCGGAGAGCTCGTGGCCGAACTGACCGGACTCGGCGCGCAGGTGGCCATCACGGCCTGCGACCTGGCCGACCGCGCCGCCGTGGACCGGCTGCTGGCCGGTGTGCCCGCCGGACACCCCGTCACCGCCGTCGTGCACAGCGCCGGCACCCTCGACGACGGTGTGCTCGCCTCGCTCACCCCCGAGCGGATCAGCGCGGTGCTGCGGCCCAAGGCCGACGCCGTGTGGCACCTCCACGAGGCCACCCGCGATCTGGACCTGGCCGCCTTCGTCGTCTTCTCCTCCCTGTCCGGCACCGTGGGCGCCGCGGGCCAGGGCAACTACGCCGCCGCCAACGCCTTCCTCGACGCCGTCGCCCAGCTGCGCCGCGCCCAGGGCCTGCCGGGCCTCTCCCTGGCCTGGGGCCCGTGGGCACCCACCGCCGGGATGACCGGCGGCCTCACGGACGACGACCTCGACCGGCTGGCCCGGATGGGCACGCCCGCGCTCACCGAGGACCAGGGCACCGCCCTGTTCGACGCGGCCACCGCGACGGACGCCGCCGTCCTGCTGCCGACCCGGCTCGACCTGTCCGTCCTGCGCCTCCAGGACCAGCTGCCGCCGCTGTGGCGCGGCCTGATCCGCACCCCGGCCCGCCGCGCGGTGGTCTCGGGCTCGGAGGCCGCCGTCACCCTCGTACAGCGGCTGTCCCGGCTGCCGGAGACCGACCGCCGCGAGGTCGTGCTCGACCTGGTGGCCGGTCAGGTGGCCGCCGTGCTCGGCCATGCCGGCACCGCCGACATCGACCCGCGGCGCCCGCTGCGCGAGCTGGGCTTCGACTCGCTGACCGCGGTGGAACTGCGCAACCGGCTCAGCGCCGCCACCGGCCTGCGCACCGCGGCGACGGTCATCTTCGACCACCCGACCGTCGACGCCCTCGCCACCCACATCCTCGACGGGCTCCTGGGCTCCGAGGCCGCCACGGCGGTCCAGGCCCCCCGCGCCGCCACCGACGACGACCCCATCGTCATCGTCGGCATGAGCTGCCGCTACCCGGGCGGCGTCGCCTCGCCCGAGGACCTGTGGCGGCTGGTCAGCGAGGGCACCGACGCCATCTCGGGCCTGCCCGCCGACCGCGGCTGGGACCTGGACGCGCTCTACGACCCGGACCCGGACCGCACCGGCACCTCGTACTCCCGCTTCGGCGGCTTCCTGCACGACGCCGCCGACTTCGACCCCGCCTTCTTCGGCATGAGCCCCCGTGAGGCGCTGGCCACCGACTCCCAGCAGCGGCTGCTCCTCGAAGCGTCCTGGGAGGCCGTCGAGCGGGCGGGCATCGACCCGGTGTCCCTGCGCGGCAGCCAGACCGGCGTGTTCGCGGGCGTCATGTACAACGACTACGGCACGGTGCTCGCCGGCGGGCAGTTCGAGGGCCACCAGGGCAGCGGCACCGCCCCGAGCGTCGCCTCCGGACGCATCTCGTACACCCTCGGCCTCGAAGGCCCCGCCGTCACCGTCGACACCGCGTGCTCGTCCTCGCTGGTCGCCATGCACTGGGCGATGCAGGCGCTGCGTGCGGGGGAGTGCTCGCTCGCGCTGGCCGGCGGTGTGACGGTCATGTCGACGCCGGGCGCCCTCATCGAGTTCTCCCGGCAGCGCGGCCTGTCCCCGGACGGCCGCTGCAAGGCGTTCTCCGACGGCGCCGACGGCGTCGGCTGGTCCGAGGGCGTCGGTGTCCTCGTCCTGGAGCGGCAGTCCGACGCCCTCCGCAACGGGCACGACATCCTGGCCGTCGTCCGCGGCTCCGCCGTCAACCAGGACGGCGCCTCCAACGGCCTGACCGCGCCCAACGGCCCCTCCCAGCAGCGCGTCATCCGCCAGGCCCTGGCCGCCGCCGGCCTGGCCGCCGCGGACATCGACGCCGTCGAGGGCCACGGCACCGGCACCACCCTGGGCGACCCCATCGAGGCCCAGGCCCTGCTCGCCGCCTACGGCCAGGACCGCGACGAGGACAGCCCGCTGCTGCTGGGCTCCGTCAAGTCCAACATCGGCCACACCCAGGCCGCGGCCGGTGTCGCCGGTGTCATCAAGATGGTCATGGCCATGGAACACGGCGTGCTGCCCCGCACCCTGCACGCCGACGAACCGTCCTCGCACGTGGAGTGGGACTCCGGGGCGGTGCGCCTGCTCACCGAGGAGACCCCCTGGCCGCAGGCCGGCCGGCCGCGCCGCGCCGCCGTCTCCTCCTTCGGCTTCAGCGGTACCAACGCGCACCTCATCGTCGAGGAGCCCCCGGCCGCGCCCGAGCAGCGCGAACAGCCCGCGCTGACCCCGGCCGTGCTGCCCTGGACGCTGTCCGGCAAGAACCGGGCCGCGCTGCGGGACCAGGCCGCCCGCCTGCTCTCCTTCCTCGACGAGCGCCCCGCCGCCGACCCGGCCGACATCGCGCTCTCCCTCGCCACCACCCGCTCGGCCTTCGACCAGCGCGCCGTCGTCACCGGCGACCGCGAGGAACTGCTGCGCGCGCTGGCCAATCTGGCCGCCGACCGCCCCGACTCCGCGCTCACCGAGGGCGAGACCGGCGGCGCGGGCAAGCTGGCCGTGCTGTTCTCCGGGCAGGGCAGCCAGCGCGCCGGAGCGGGCCGGGAACTCGCCACCCGCTTCCCCGCGTTCGACCGAGCCCTGGACGAGGTGGCCGAAGCCCTCGCCCCGCACCTGGAACGCCCCCTCAAGGACGTCCTGTTCGCCCCGGAGGGCAGCCCCGAGGCGGAGCTGCTGGACCGCACCGAGTGGACCCAGCCCGCCCTGTTCGCCTTCCAGGTCGCCCTCCACCGGCTGCTCGGCACCTGGGGGATACGCCCCGACGTCCTCCTGGGCCACTCCGTCGGCGAGATCGCCGCCGCGCACGTCGCGGGCGTCCTCTCGCTGCCCGACGCGGCCCGCCTGGCCGCCGCGCGGGGACGGCTGATGCAGCAGCTGCCCGCGGGCGGCGCGATGATCTCCCTGGAGGCCACCGAGGACGAGGCCGCGCCGCTGCTCGCCGGGCGCGAGCACGAGGTGTCGCTCGCCGCCGTCAACGGGTCCCGCTCCGTCGTCGTCGCCGGGGACGAGGCCGCCGCCGAGGAGATCGCCGCCCACTTCGCGGCGCAGGGCCGCAAGACCAAGCGCCTGAAGGTCAGCCACGCCTTCCACTCGCCGCTCATGGAGCCCGTGCTCGACGGCCTGCGCGAGGTCGCCGCCCAGCTCACCTACGGCGCGCCGGAGGTGACCATCATCTCCGGGCTGACCGGGCGGCCGGTCACCGACGAAGAACTGCGCTCCCCGGACTACTGGGCCGCGCACGCCCGCGGCACCGTCCGCTTCGCCGACACCGTCCGCGCCGCGCACGCCTCCGGCGCCGGCACCTTCCTCGAACTCGGCCCCGACAGCACCCTGTCCGCCCCCGCCCAGGACGCCCTGGGCGACGACGCGGACGCCGACTTCCTCCCGCTGCTGCGCGCCGGGCGCGGCGAGGAGCGCTGCGCGGCCACCGCGCTGGCCCGCCTGCACGTACGCGGTACGGCCGTCGACTGGCCCGCGTACCTCGCCGGCACCGGGGCCCGTACGGTCGGCCTGCCCACCTACGCCTTCCAGCACGAGCGCTACTGGCCCGAGCCGGCCCCGGTGAATCCCGTACAGGGCGCACCCGACCCGGCCGACGCCGAGCTGTGGGGCTCCGTCGAACGCGGCGACGCCGCCGAACTGGCCGCCCTCCTGGGGCTGCGCGACGAACAGCACGCCTCCCTGTACGCGCTGCTGCCCGCACTGTCCTCCTGGCGCCAGCAGCGGCACGAGAAGGCACTGCTGGACTCCACCCGCTACCGCGTCGCCTGGCGGCCGGTACGAGCGGCCGCCGCGCCCGTTCTCGAAGGCTCCTGGCTGCTCGTCACCACCGACGGCATCGACAGCGACGAGATCCTGGACGCGCTGCGCGGCCACGGCGCCCAGTTCGAAACCCTCGTACTGGACGCCGCCTGCCGCGACCGCGCGGAACTCGCCGCCCGGCTCGACGCCGTACGTACGGAGGAGCGCGCCTTCTCCGGCATCCTGTCCCTGCTCCCGCTGGCCGACGGGCCCGGGCACCGGCCGGGGGCTGAACCGCCGGCCGGACTCGCGCTCAGCCTCGTACTGACCCAGGCCCTTACCGACACCCCGCTCGACGCGCCCCTGTGGACCCTGACCCGCGGCGCCGTCACCACCGGCCCGGGCGACCCGCTCACCAACCCGCTCCAGGCAACGGTCTGGGGCCTGGGACGCGTCGCCGCCCTGGAGCACCCGCAGCTGTGGAGCGGCCTGATCGACCTGCCGGCCACGCTCGACGCGCCCGCCACCCAGCACCTCGTCAGCGCGCTGGCCGCGCAGGGCGGCGAGGACCAGCTCGCGGTCCGCGCCACCGGGGCGCTCGGCCGGCGCCTGGTACGCCACCCGCAGGCCGAACTGCCCCCGGCCGACGCGTTCACCGCGCGCGGCACCGTGCTCGTCACCGGCGGTACGGGAGCCCTCGGCGCCGAGGCCGCCCGCTGGCTCGCCCGCAGCGGCGCCGAGCACCTGATCCTCACCAGCCGCCGGGGCCCCGACGCTCCCGGCGCCGATGAACTGGCGGCGGAGATCGAGGGCCTGGGGGCCCGGGTCACCATCGCGGCCTGCGACACCGCCGACCGCGACGCGCTCGCCGCCGTCCTGGCCTCCGTACCCGCCGAGCACCCGCTGACCGGCGTCGTGCACGCGGCCGGCGTCGGCCAGAACGCCGCCCTCGCCGACACCCCGCTGGACGAGGCCGCGGCGGCGATGGCCGCCAAGATGCTCGGCGCGGCCCACCTCGACAGCCTCCTGGACGGCCACGACCTGGACTTCTTCGTCCTCGTCTCCTCGATCGCCGGTGTGTGGGGCAGCGCCGGGCAGAGCGCGTACAGCGCCGCCAACGCCTACCTCGACGCCCTCGCCGAGCACCGCGCGGCCCGCGGCCTGCCCGCCACCTCCGTCGCCTGGGGCCCCTGGGCCGAGGCCGGCATGGCCACCCACGAGGCCGTCACCGAGGACCTGCGCAGGCGCGGTCTGCGCTTCCTCGTGCCCGCGACCGCCATGACCGAACTGCGGCGCGCCGTCGTCCAGCGGGACGTCACGGTCACGGTCGCCGACATCGACTGGGAGCGCTACCACCCCGTCTTCACCTCCACCCGCCGCAACGTCCTCTTCGACGAGCTGGGCGAGGTCCAGGCCCTGGCACGCGCCGAGAGCACCGCCGAGAGCGCCGCGCCGGAGTTCGCCGCCCGCCTCAGGGGCCTGACCGAGGACGAGCAGGAGCGGCTGCTGGCCGACCTGGTGCGCGCCGAGGCGGCCGTCGCCCTCGGCCACGACTCCGCGGACGCCATCCCGGAGCGGCGGGCCTTCCGCGACGCCGGGTTCGACTCGCTGACCGCCGTCGAACTGCGCAAGCGGCTGGCCGCTCTCACCGGCCTCAACCTGCCCGCCACCCTCGTCTTCGACTACCCGACGCCCACCGTCCTCGCCCGCCACCTGCGCGAGGAGATCCTGGGCACCGGCGGCGCGCAGGCCGCGGCCGTGGCCGCCTCGTCCGGCGGCTTCGACGAGCCCATCGCCATCGTCGGCATGAGCTGCCGCTTCCCCGGCGGCGTCCGCTCCCCGCGGCAGTTCTGGGAGCTGATCTCCGACGGCGTCGACGCGATCAGCGACTTCCCCGTCAACCGCGGCTGGGACACCGGCCTCCACCACCCCGACCCGGACCACCCCGGCACCACCTACTCCAGCCAGGGCGGCTTCCTGCACGACGCGGGCGAGTTCGACGCCTCCTTCTTCGGCATCTCGCCGCGCGAGGCGCTGTCGATGGACCCCCAGCAGCGGCTGCTGCTGGAGACCACCTGGGAGGCGTTCGAGTACGCCGGCATCGACCCCACCACCGTCCACGGCAGCACGACCGGCACCTTCATCGGCTCCACCTACCAGGAGTACGGACTCGGCATCGAGGACGGCTCCGCCGGCCACCTGGTGACCGGCACCAGCCCCAGCGTCCTGTCCGGGCGCCTGGCCTACCTCTTCGGCCTCGAAGGACCGGCGGTCACCGTCGACACCGCCTGCTCCTCCTCCCTGGTCGCCCTGCACCTGGCCTGCCAGTCGCTGCGCAACGGCGAGAGCTCCCTGGCCCTGGCCGGCGGCGCGACCGTCATGACGAACCCCAACCCGTTCGTCGCCTTCAGCCGCCAGCGGGCCCTGGCCGGCGACGGCCGCTGCAAGGCGTTCGCCGACGGCGCCGACGGCATGACCCTCGCCGAGGGCGTCGGCATCCTCGTACTGGAGCGCCTGTCGGACGCGCAGCGCAACGGGCACGACATCCTCGCCGTCGTCCGCGGCTCCGCCATCAACCAGGACGGCGCCTCCAACGGCCTGTCCGCCCCCAACGGCCCCTCCCAGCAGCGCGTCATCCGCCAGGCCCTGGCCAACTCCGGGCTCGACCCGGCGGACATCGACGCCGTCGAGGCCCACGGCACCGGCACCGCCCTCGGCGACCCCATCGAGGCGCAGGCCCTGCTCAACACCTACGGCCGGGACCGCGACCGCGAGCACCCGCTGCTGCTCGGCTCCGTCAAGACCAACATCGGCCACACCCAGTCGGCGGCCGGCGTCGCCGGTGTCATCAAGATGGTGATGGCCCTGCGCGAGGGAGTGCTGCCGCGCACCCTGCACGCGGACACCCCCTCCCGCCACATCGACTGGACACCCGGCACCCTCGCCCTGCTGAACGAGCCCGCCGAGTGGTCCGAGGGCGAGCGCCCCCGCCGCTGCGCGGTCTCCTCCTTCGGCATCAGCGGCACCAACGCCCACACCATCCTCGAAGAGGCCCCCCGCCCGGACGAGGCCGCCCCCGAGCCGACGGTGCCCCCGGCCGGTGACGCCGTGCCCTGGGTGCTGTCCGCCCGTACCCCGGGCGCACTGCGCGCGCAGGCGGTCGGCCTCGCCGCCCACCTCGACGGCGAGCAGGCACCCGGCGCGCTGGACGTCGCCCACAGCCTGGTGGCCTCGCGCACGCTCTTCGACCACCGCGCCGTCGTCGTCGGCACCGACGACGCCACCCGCCGGGCGGCCCTGGACGCCCTCGCCACCGGCGGCTCCGCGCCCGGCGTCGTCCAGGGCACGGCCGACACCGACGGCAAGACCGTCTTCGTCTTCCCCGGCCAGGGCTCCCAATGGGCCGGCATGGGCGCGCGCCTCCTGGAGGAGTCCCCGGTCTTCGCCGAGCGCCTGACCGAGTGCGCCACCGCCCTGTCGGAGTTCGTGGACTGGTCCCTGCTCGACGTGCTGCGCCAGGCCGAAGGCGCGCCGACCCTGGACCGCGTCGACGTCGTCCAGCCCGCCTCGTTCGCCGTCATGGTCTCCCTGGCCGCGCTGTGGTCCGCCCACGGCATCACCCCCGACGCCGTGGTCGGCCACTCGCAGGGCGAGATCGCCGCGGCGGCCGTCGCCGGGGCGCTCTCCCTGGAGGACGCGGCCCGGGTCGTCGCGCTGCGCAGCCAGGCCATCGCCCGCGGGCTCGCCGGATCCGGCGGCATGATGTCGGTCCCGCTGCCCGTGGCCGAGGTCGAACAGCGACTCGCCGCTTACGAGGACCTGTCGGTCGCCGCCGTCAACGGCCCCCGCTCCACCGTCGTCTCCGGCGCCACCGCGCCGCTGGACGCCCTCCAGGCCGAGCTGGTCGGCGAGGACATCCGCGCCCGGCGCATCGCCGTGGACTACGCCTCGCACTCCGCGCAGGTCGAGATGGTGCGGGACGAACTGCACACCGTCCTCGCGCCGGTACGCCCGCGCCCGTCGCAGGTGCCCTTCTTCTCGACCGTCACCGGCGACTGGCTGGACACCACCGTCATGGACGCCGGCTACTGGCACACCAACCTGCGCCAGACCGTCCGCTTCCAGCACGGCATCAGCGAACTCCTCGCCCAGGGCCACCACTTCTTCATCGAGGTCAGCTCCCACCCCGTCCTGTCCATCGGCATCCAGGAGACCGTCGAGGAAGCCGGCGGCGCGGCCGCGGTGCTCGGCACGCTCCGGCGCGACACCGGCGGCACCGACCGCTTCCTGACCTCGCTCGCCGAGGCCTTCGTACGCGGCGCGGACGCCGACTGGGCCGCTGTCCTCACCGGTACCGGCGCCCGCCGCGTACCGCTGCCCACCTACGCCTTCCAGCGTGAACACCTGTGGGCGATCCCCGAACGGACCGGGGCCAGGGCCGAAACGGACCCCGCGGACGCGGAGTTCTGGACGGCGGTCGAGCAGGAGGACGTCGATGCCCTCGCCTCCAGCCTGCACCTCGACCAGGCCGCCCTGGCCCCGGTTCTCCCGGCCCTTTCGCACTGGCGCAAGCACCGCCGCGACCTGTCCACCGTGGACTCCTGGCGCTACCGCGCCACCTGGAAGCCGCTGACCAGCCTGCCCACGGCGGCCCTGACCGGCAGCTGGCTCGTCGTCGCCCCCGAAGGGACCGACACCGACGCCCTCACCGGCATCCTCGCTGCCCACGGCGCCGACCCGCGCACCCTCGTCCTGGACGACGCCTGCGCCGACCGCGCGACCCTCGCCGAGCGCCTGACCGGCCTGGACGATGTGACAGGCGTGGTGTCCCTGTTGGCCGAGGCCGAGGAGGAGAGCGCGACGCACCCCGCGCTCACCCGCGGCATCGCCCTCACCCTCGCGCTCGTCCAGGCACTCGGCGACGCCGGGACCGACGCGCCCCTGTGGTGCCTGACCCGGGGCGCCGTCTCCACCGGCCGCGCGGACCGGCTGACCCGCCCCGTCCAGGCCCAGATCCTCGGCCTCGGCTGGACCGCCGCCCTCGAACACCCGCAGCGCTGGGGCGGCCTGGTCGACCTGCCCGAGGAACTGGACCAGCGGGCCGGTGAGCGCCTGGCCGCCGTCCTGTCCGGCCGTACGGGGGAGGACCAGCTCGCCCTGCGCGCCTCGGGCGTCCTCGCCCGCCGCGTCGTACGCGCCACCCCCGCGGACGCCACTCCGGCCCGGCCGTGGACGCCGCGCGGCACCACCCTCGTCACCGGCGGCACCGGCACCCTCGCCCCGCACCTGGCCCGCTGGCTCGCCGGACAGGGCGCCGAGCACATCGTCCTCACCAGCCGCCGCGGCCCGGAAGCCCCCGGCATGGACGAACTCGTCCAGGAACTCGCCGGGCTGGGCTGCGAGGCCGGTGTCGTCGCCTGCGACCTGACCGACCGCGACGCGGTCGCGCGGATGCTCGACGGTCTGGCCGCCGAGGGCCGTACCGTACGCACCGTCGTGCACACCGCCGTCACCATCGAGCTGGCGACGCTGGAGGAGACGACCCACGACGCGTTCGCCAAGGTCATGGACGCCAAGGTCACCGGCGCCCGGCACCTGGACGAACTGCTCGGCGACGACCTCGACGCCTTCGTGCTCTACTCGTCCACCGCCGGCATGTGGGGCAGCGGCGCGCACGCCGCCTATGTGGCGGGCAACGCCTACCTCAACGCCCTGGCGGAGCACCGCCGCGCCCGCGGCGCCCACGCCACCGCCGTCTCCTGGGGCATCTGGGCCGACGACCTCAAGCTCGGCCGCGTCGACCCCGGCCAGATCCGCCGCAGCGGACTGGTCTTCATGGACCCGCAGCTGGCCCTCACCGGCCTGCGGCAGGCCCTGGACGGCGACGAGACGGTGCTGGCCGTCGCGGACGTGGACTGGGAGCGCTACCACCCCGTCTTCACCGCCGCCCGGCCCACCCGGCTCTTCGAGGACGTGCCCGAGGTCCAGCGGCTCGACGAGGACACCGCCGAGGCCACGGACACCGGCAACGAGTTCGCCGCCCGGCTCGTCGGGCTGGCCCCGGTCGAACAGGACCGGCTCCTGCTGGACCTGGTGCGCACCGAGGCGGCCACCGCGCTCGGCCACGCCTCGCCGGACGTCCTGTCCGAACAGCGCGCCTTCCGCGATGTCGGCTTCGACTCGCTGACCGCCGTCGACCTGCGCAACCGGATCGCGGGCGTGACCGGGCTCGCCCTGCCGAGCACCATGGTCTTCGACTACCCCAACCCGCTCGCCCTGGTCGCCTTCCTGCGCGAGTCCCTCGCCGGGTCCGCCACCGGCACCACCGCCACGGCCACCGGCACCGCCACCGCCGCGGACGACGAGCCCATCGCCATCATCGGCATGAGCTGCCGCTACCCCGGCGGCGTCGGCTCGCCGGAGGAACTGTGGCGCCTGGTCACCGAGGGCGGCGACGCCACCGGCGAATTCCCCACCAACCGCGGCTGGGACGCCGAGGGCCTGTACGACCCCGACCCCGACCGGGCCGGCCACACCTACTCGACCCGGGGCGGTTTCCTCCACGACGCCCCCGACTTCGACGCCTCCTTCTTCGGCATCTCGCCCCGCGAGGCCCTGGCCATGGACCCCCAGCAGCGCCTGCTGCTGGAGACCTCCTGGGAGGCGATGGAGCGCGCCGGGATCGACCCCGCCGCCCTGCGCGGCAGCAGCACCGGTACGTTCATCGGCGCCAGCTACCAGGACTACGGCGCCGGGGCCGGCAGCCCGGAGAACGCCGAGGGCCACCTGATCACCGGCACCATCTCCAGCGTCCTGTCCGGCCGGCTCTCCTACACCTACGGCTTCGAGGGCCCGGCCGTCTCCCTCGACACCGCCTGCTCCTCCTCGCTGGTCGCGCTGCACCTGGCCTGCCAGTCGCTGCGCAACGGCGAGAGCTCCCTGGCCCTCGCGGGCGGCGTCAGCATCATGTCCACGCCCGGCGCGTTCGTCGGCTTCAGCCGGCAGCGCGCGATGGCCGCCGACGGCCGCTGCAAGGCGTACTCCGACCAGGCCGACGGCATGAGCCTGGCCGAAGGCGTCGGCCTGGTCCTCGTCGAACGGCTCTCCGACGCCCGCCGCAACGGACACCAGGTCCTCGCCGTCATCCGGGGCTCCGCCGTCAACCAGGACGGCGCCTCCAACGGCCTGACCGCGCCCAACGGCCCGTCCCAGCAGCGTGTCATCCGGCAGGCCCTGGCCAACGCCAAGGTGGACCCCGACGGCATCGACGTCGTGGACGGCCACGGCACCGGCACCGCCCTCGGCGACCCCATCGAGGCACAGGCCCTGCTCGCCACCTACGGCCAGGGCCGCGACCCCGAGCACCCGCTGCTCCTGGGCTCCGTCAAGTCCAACATCGGGCACACCCAGATGGCGTCCGGCGTGGCCAGCGTCATCAAGATGGTCATGGCCATGCGCCACGGCGCCGTGCCGCAGAGCCTGCACATCGACCGGCCCTCGACGCACGTCGACTGGAGCTCCGGCGCCATCCGGCTGCTCACCGAGCCGCTGGACTGGCCGAGCACCGGCCACCCGCGCCGCGCGGGCGTCTCCTCCTTCGGGCTCAGCGGCACCAACGTCCACACCATCCTCGAACAGGCCCCGGAAGAGCCGGCTGAGGACGGCACCGACACCGCGCCGGTCCGTACGGGCGACCCCGCACCCGTACCCCTGGTCCTGTCCGGACGTACGGAGGAGGGCCTGCGCGCCCAGGCCGGGCGGCTGCTGTCCCACCTCGCCGACCACCCCGGCCTGCCGCTCACCGACCTCGCGTTCTCCCTCGCCACCTCCCGCTCCGCCCTGGAGCACCGCGCGGCCGTCGTCACCGACGACCCTGATGCCCTCACCCGGGCCCTGACCGCGCTGCGCGACGCGGACGCCGACGGCGCGCTGCTCACCGGCAGCCCGGACCGCGGCCGGCTGGCCTTCCTGTTCACCGGCCAGGGCAGCCAGCGTCCCGGCATGGGACGCGAGCTCTACGACACCCACCCCGTCTACGCCCAGGCCCTGGACGCCGTACTGGCCCGCTTCGACCTCGAACTCGACCGCCCGCTGCGGGAGATCCTGTTCGCGGAACCGGGCACCCCCGAGGCCGCGCTGCTGGACGACACCGGCTACACCCAGCCCGCCCTGTTCGCCCTCGAAGTGGCCCTGTTCCGCCTCGCCGAGTCCTGGGGCCTGCGCCCCGACTACGTGGCGGGCCACTCCATCGGCGAGTTCGCCGCCGCGCACGCCGCCGGGGTCCTCTCCCTGGAGGACGCCTGCACCCTGGTCGCGGCCCGCGGACGCCTGATGGCGGCCCTGCCCCCGGGCGGTGCCATGGCGTCCGTCGAGGCCACCGAGGACGAGGTGGCCGCCGTGCTCACCGCGTACGAGGGACGGGCCGCGATCGCCGCCGTCAACACCCCGGGCTCCCTGACCGTCTCGGGCGACGAGGACGCGGTCCTGGCCGTGGCGGCGCACTTCAAGGAACTCGGCCGCCGCACCAAGCGGCTGCGCGTCAGCCACGCCTTCCACTCGCCGCACATGGACCCGATGCTCGCGGACTTCGCCCGCGCCGTCGCTTCCGTCACCTGCCACGCGCCCGCCGTGCCCCTGGTGTCCACCGTCACCGGCGCACTCCTCACCCACGAGGAGCTGGCCGCGCCGGAGTACTGGACCGGACAGGTCCGCGGCACCGTCCGCTTCGCCGACGCCGTACGGCACCTCACCGAGCACGGCGTGACGACCTTCTTCGAGCTGGGGCCGGACGCCGTCCTCAGCGGTGCGGTACGCCAGGGCGCGGGCGAGCAGGACCGGGTCACCGCCGTACCGGCCCTGCGCCGCGACCGGCCGGAGGCCCCGGCGCTGACCACGGCGCTGGCCCGGCTCCACCTCCACGGCGTACGCGTGGACTGGGACGCCGTGTTCGCGGGCAGCGGTGCCCGCCGGACCGACCTGCCCACCTACCCCTTCCAGCGCGAGCGCTTCTGGCCCGAGGCAACCGCCGGAGCCGCCGCTCCCGCACAGCCCGCCGACGAGGCGGACGCCGAGTTCTGGTCGGCCGTGGAGCGCGCGGACCTCCAGTCCCTCGGCTCCTCGCTGGACCTGGACGACGACACCCTCACCACCGTCGTGCCCGCCCTCTCCTCCTGGCGGCGCAAGAGCCGCGAACGCTCCACGATCGACGGCTGGCGCTACCGGACCACCTGGAAGGCCCTCACCGGCCCGGCCGCCGGCGGACGCCCATCCGGCACCTGGCTGGTGCTCGTACCGGCCGACGGCGCGGGGGAGTGGACCGAGGCGGTCGTCGGTGCCCTGGGCACCGACACCGTACGCATCGACGTCACCGCACCGCAGCGCCAGGACCTGGCCCAGCGGGTGCGTGAACTGTCCGCCGAACACGGCGGATTCGCGGGCGTCCTGTCCCTGCCGGCAACAGCCGGCGAAGGCGACGCGGACACCGCGACCGAGGGCCTGCTGCTGACGGCGACCGCCGTCCAGGCCCTGGGAGACGCCGGAATCGAGGCGCCGCTGTGGTGCGTGACCCGCACCGCCGTGGCCGTCGACCGCGCCGAGCACCCGGCCCGCCCCGCCCAGGCCGCCGTCTGGGGCCTGGGCAGGGTGGCCGCGCTGGAGCACCCGCAGCGCTGGGGCGGCCTCGTCGACCTTCCGGACGAGCTGGACGGCACCACCCTGCGCCGCCTGGCCACCGTCCTCGCCGACAGCGGCGGCGAGGACCAGATCGCCGTACGCACCACCGCGGCCTACGCCCGCCGCCTGGCGCACCACCGGGCGGCACCGGACACCGAGACGGGCACGTTCAGCCCCACCGGCACCGTGCTCGTCACCGGCGGCACCGGCGCCCTCGGCAGGCACGTCGCCCGGTGGCTCGCCGAAGCGGGCGCACAGCACCTGCTGCTGGTCAGCCGCCGCGGCGCCGACGCGCCCGGCGCGGACGAACTGGTCGCGGAGATCGAGGAGACGGGTGTACGCGTCACCCTCGCGGCGTGCGACATCGCCGACCGCGAGGCGCTCGACGCCGTACTGGCCGCGATCCCCGACGAGCACCCGCTCACCGCGGTGTTCCACACCGCCGGGACCGTGGACGACGGCACCCTGGACACGCTCACCCCCGAGCAGTTCACCTCCGTCCTGCACGCCAAGGTCACCGCCACCCGCGTCTTGCACGAGGCGACCCGCGACCTGGACCTGAGCGCCTTCGTGCTCTTCTCCTCCGTCGCCGGCACCCTCGGCGCACCCGGCCAGGGCAACTACGCCGCCGCCAACGCCTACCTCGACGCCTTCGCCGAACACCGCCGCGCCCACGGCCTGCCCGCGACCTCGGTCGCCTGGGGCCCCTGGGCCGAGGACGGCATGGCGGCCGACGGCACCGACGTCCAGGCACGCATCCGCCGCGGCGGCTACATCCCCCTGCCGCCACAGCTCGCCCTCGCCGCCCTGCGGCGCGCGATCGAGCACGGCGTCACGACGCCGACCCTCGCGGACATCGACTGGCAGCGCTACGCGGAGGTCTTCACCGCGACGCGCCCCAGCCCCCTCGTCGGCGACCTGCCCGAACTGCGCCAGGCCACCGCGTCCGCCGGGACGCCGGAAGCCGCCCTGCGGGAACCGGCCCTGCGGCAGCGGCTCGCCGGGCTCTCCCCGGCCGCCCGCCCGCGCTTCGTCCTGGACCTCGTACGCACCCGGGTCGCCGCGGTCCTCGGCCACAACGGCACCTCCGGCATCGGCGCCGACCGCGCCTTCAGCGACCTCGGTTTCGACTCGCTGACCACCGTCGAACTGCGCAACACCCTCACGGCCGCCACCGGCCTGAAACTGCCCGCGACCCTCGTCTACGACTACCCGACCCCGACCGCCCTCGCCGACTTCCTGCTCGCCGAACTCCAGGGCACCCTGCCCGAGACCGACCGGCTCGCCCCGGCCCCCGGAGGCCGCGCCGCCGACGACGACCCGATCGCCGTCGTCGGCCTCAACTGCCGCTTCCCCGGCGGCGTCCGGTCGCCCGAGGACCTGTGGCAGCTGCTCAGCCGGGGCGAGGACGCCATCTCCGGCTTCCCCGCGGACCGCGGCTGGGACCTGGACGCCCTCGCCCAGGGCGCCTCCGCGACCCTCGAAGGCGGATTCCTCGACGGCGTCGGCCTCTTCGACGCCGCCTTCTTCGGGATCTCGCCCCGCGAGGCCCTGGCCATGGACCCCCAGCAGCGCCTGCTGCTGGAGACCTCCTGGGAGGTCTTCGAGCGCGCCGGCATCGACCCGGCCACCCTGCGCGGCAGCCGCACCGGCGTCTTCGTCGGCACCAACGGCCAGGACTACGCCACGCTGCTGCGCCGGGGCACCGGCACCGCCGACATCCGCGGCCACGTCGCCACCGGCAACACCGCCAGCGTCCTGTCCGGCCGCCTGTCCTACGCCTTCGGCCTGGAGGGCCCGGCCGTCACCGTCGACACCGCCTGCTCCTCCGCGCTGGTGGCCCTGCACATGGCCGCCAACGCCCTGCGCAGCGGCGAGTGCACCCTCGCCCTGGCCGGCGGCGTCTCGGTCATGTCGAGCCCTGACTCCTTCACCGAGTTCACGGTCCAGGGCGGGCTCGCCCCCGACGGCCGCTGCAAGCCCTTCGCCGACGCGGCCGACGGCACCAGCTGGTCCGAGGGCGTGGGCGTCCTCGTCCTGGAACGGCTCTCCGACGCCCGCCGCAACGGCCACGAGGTGTGGGGCATCGTGCGCGGCACCGCCGTCAACCAGGACGGCGCCTCCAACGGGCTGACCGCGCCCAGCGGACGGGCCCAGCAGCGCGCCATCCGGCAGGCCCTCGCCGACGCCGACCTCGCCCCCGCCGACGTCGATGTCGTCGAGGCGCACGGCACCGGCACCACCCTCGGCGACCCCATCGAGGCACACGCCCTCATCTCCGCCTACGGGCCGGACCGGGAGCGCCCGCTGCTGCTCGGCGCCGTCAAGTCGAACCTGGGCCACACCCAGGCCGCCGCGGGCGTCGCGGGCACCATCAAGATGCTCCTGGCGATGCGCCACGGCGTACTGCCCAAGACCCTGCACGTCAACGCCCCGTCCTCGCACGTCGACTGGTCGGACGGCACGGTCTCGCTCGTCACCGAGGAGCAGCAGTGGCCGGAGACCGGCCACGCCCGGCGGGCCGGTGTCTCCGCCTTCGGCGTGAGCGGCACCAACGCCCACGTGATCATCGAGCAGGCGCCGCAGATGGAGCCCGAGGCGGACGAGCCCGCCGCGCCCGTCACGGTGCCGGGCGTCGTGCCCTGGCCGGTGTCGGGCAGGTCCGAGGCCGCGCTGGCGGCACAGATCGAGCGGGTCACCGCGCTGACCGGCCTCTCGCCCACCGACGTGGGCCACTCCCTCGCCACCGGCAGGTCGGCGTTCGCCCACCGCGCGGTCCTCGCGGCCGACGGAGCGGGCGTACGGGAACTCGCCCGCGGCATCGCCCAGGAGACCGACGGGAAGCTGGCGGTACTGTTCTCGGGGCAGGGCGCGCAGCGGGCCGGGATGGGCCGGGAGCCGGCGCTGTTCGCCGTCGAGGTGGCGCTGTTCCGCCTGGCCGAGTCCCTGGGCCTCCGCCCCGACTTCGTGGCCGGTCACTCCATCGGCGAGATCGCCGCCGCGCACGTGGCCGGAGTGTTCTCGCTGGCGGACGCGTGTGCGCTGGTGGCGGCCCGGGCGCGGCTGATGCAGGCGCTGCCCGCGGGCGGCGCGATGGTCGCCGTCCAGGCCACCGAGAGCGAGGTCGGGCCGCGGCTGGTCGACGGCGTGTCGATCGCGGCGCTCAACGGCCCGGAGTCGGTGGTGATCTCCGGAGCGGAGGACGAAGTCCTGCGGATCGCGGCGGAGTTCGCCGACGAGGGCCGCAAGACCCGGCGCCTGTCGGTGAGCCACGCCTTCCACTCGCCGCTGATGGACCCGATGCTGGCGGACTTCCGGCAGGTGGCCGAGGGGCTGGCGTACGAGGCCCCGCGTATCCCGCTCGTGTCCAACCTGACGGGCGAACTCGCCACCGGGAAACTGGTCCGCACACCCGGGTACTGGGTGCAGCACGTGCGGGAGACGGTGCGGTTCGCCGACGGTGTCCGCGCGCTGGAGGCCGAGGGTGCCTCGGTCTTCCTGGAGGTGGGCCCGGACGGTGTGCTGACGGCGATGGCCCAGCACTGCCTGGACGAGGCGGCCGTGGCCGTCCCCGCCCTGCGCAAGGACCGCCCCGAGGAGGCCGCACTGCTCACCGCGCTGGCACAGCTGTATGTCGCCGGTGTGGGCATCGACTGGTCCGGGATCTTCGACGGCACCGGCGCGCGCCGCGTGGACCTGCCCACGTACCCCTTCCAGCAGGAGTGGTTCTGGCCGGAGATGGCGCCTGCGGCGAGCCGGCCGGACGGTACGCAGGCCCCGGTGGACGCCGAGTTCTGGGACGCGGTGGAGCGCGCGGACCTGACGTCGCTCTCCGCCGACCTCGACCTGGACGACGCGGCGCTGGGCGCCCTCGTACCCGCCCTGTCCACCTGGCGCCGCAAGCGCGTCGAGCGCTCGACCGTCGACGGCTGGCGCTACCAGGTGACGTGGAAGCCGCTCACCGGCACCTCGGCGAGCACGCTTTCCGGGCCGTGGCTGGCGCTCGTCCCGGCGGGCGGTACCGACGAGGAGTGGACCGCCTCCGTGGTCGCGGCCCTCGGCGACGACGCCGTGCGCGTCGAGGCCGACCCGGCCGACACACCCGCGCTGACGGCCCGGCTGGCTGAACTCGCAGCTCAAGGCGTCGAGTTCGCGGGCGTCGTCTCACTGCTGGCCACCCGGGCCGCCGAAGGCGTCGCTCCTGCCGGGGCGATCTGGCCGGACGAGGCCGTGCAGGCACTGGCCGACGCCGGTATCGACGCCCGCCTCTGGTACGTCACCCGTGGCGCCGTCGCGACAGGCCGCTCGGAGACGGAGGTGGACGTCGCCCAGGCGG
Source organism: Streptomyces rimosus subsp. rimosus (assembly GCF_000720725.1). Classification (GTDB taxonomy): domain Bacteria; phylum Actinomycetota; class Actinomycetes; order Streptomycetales; family Streptomycetaceae; genus Streptomyces; species Streptomyces rimosus_A. The sequence goes on along the minus strand of NZ_JOCQ01000010.1, from coordinate 92,241 downwards.
TGGTGTGGGGAGCGGGCCGGGTCGCGGCCCTGGACCACCCGGACCGCTGGGGCGGCCTCGTCGACATCACCGACGTACTCGACCGGCGCTCGGCGGACCGGTTCCGTGCCGTGCTGTCCGGTACGGGCGGCGAGGACCAGGTGGCACTGCGGTCCTCCGGCCTCTTCGGGCGCCGGCTGGTGCGCGCCACGGCCGACAGCCCGTCGGCCCCGTGGCAGCCGTCCGGCACGGTCCTGGTCGTCGGCGGCGCGTCCGGCACCGGCGGGCACTGCGCCCGCTGGCTCGCCGGACAGGGCGCCCGGCACATCCTGCTGGCCGGGCCCGCCGCGCCCGATGCGGACAGCCTGCGTACCGAGTTCGACGGCCTGGACGCGGAGCTGACGCAGGTCGTCTGCGACCCGTCCGACGGCGAGGCGCTGCTGACCGCCCTCACCGCGCTCCCGTCCACGGCACCGCTGACCGCCGTGGTCTACGCCGACACCGAAGCGCTCTCCGGCGACGGTGAGCCGGGCGCTGCTCTGACCGCACTGCACACGGCCGTGGAAAACCTGGCGGCCGTGGCCGAAGCGGCGGCCGGAGAACGTCCTCTGGACGCGTTCGTCCTGTGCTCCTCGATCGCCGGGACCTGGGGTGCCGGCGGCCGGGGCGCGGAGGCGGCGGCCGGAGCCCTGCTGGACGCCCTGGCCCGGCGGTACCGCGCACGCGGACTGCGTGCCCTGTCCGTCGCCTGGGGCGCCTGGGCGGACACCACCGACGACAGCCTGGCCGCGCACCTGCGGGTCAACGGCCTGCCGGTGATGGACGCCGACCGGGCCCTGTCCGCGCTGACCCGCTCCGTCGGCGCCGGCACGGCTTCGGTGACGGTCGCCGACGTACGGTGGGACCGGTTCGCGCCGGCCTTCACCCGTAACCGGCGCGGCAACCTGTTCACCGACCTGCCCGAGGCCCGGACCGCGCTCACGGAACCCGCGAGCGCCGAACAGGGCACCGCGACGGGCCTGCGGGCCCGGCTCGCCGACAGCTCCGCCGAGGAGCGGACCGAGGCGCTGCTGACCCTGATCCGTGGCGAGGTGGCCACGGTGCTCGGCTTCGCCGACGCCGACGCCGTCCCGTCCGGACCGGCCTTCAAGGACCTCGGCTTCGACTCCCTGACCGCGGTCGACCTGCGCAACCAGCTCGCCACCGCGACCGGCCTGACCCTGCCCGCCACCCTCGTCTTCGACTACCCGACGGCGGAGGCGCTGGCCGGCCACCTGCGGACCGAACTCTTCGGCGAGGACAGCGACGCACTGCCCGCCGCCGCGTCGGTACGGGCCCGGGGCACGGCCGACGACCCGGTCGTCATCGTCGGCATGAGCTGCCGCTACCCGGGCGGGGTCCGCTCGCCCGAGGACCTGTGGGAGCTCGCCATGGGCGGGGTGGACGCCATCGGCGGCTTCCCCGTGGACCGGGGCTGGGACCTGGACCGGCTGCTCAACGGCGACCGGGACGGCCGCGGCCGGACCGCCGTCCGCGAGGGTGGGTTCCTCTACGACGTGGCCGACTTCGACCCCGGATTCTTCGGGATCGCGCCGCGCGAAGCCATGGTCATGGACCCGCAGCAGCGCATCCTGCTGGAGGCGGCCTGGGAGGCGCTGGAGCGCACCGGCATCGACCCGGCCGGGCTGCGCGGCGGTGACACCGGCGTGTTCATCGGCGGCGGCTCGGGCGACTACCGGCCCGAGGCGGGCCAGCTCGGCCACGCGCAGACCGCGCAGTCGGCCAGCCTGCTCTCCGGTCGGGTGGCCTACCACCTCGGCCTGGAGGGCCCGACCGTCAGCGTCGACACGGCCTGCTCGTCGTCCCTGGTGGCCCTCCACCTGGCCGCCCAGGCCCTGCGCAACGGGGAGTGCTCCGTCGCGCTGACCGGCGGTGTGACGGTGATGTCCAGCCCGGTGAACTTCGTCGAGTTCGGCGAGTTGGGCGCCCTCGCGCCCGACGGCCGCTGCCGCGCCTTCGCCGACTCCGCGAGCGGCACCGGCTGGTCCGAGGGCGTGGGCGTCCTCGTCCTGGAGCGCCTCTCGGACGCCCGCCGCAACGGCCACGAGATCCTGGCCGTGCTGCGCGGCTCGGCCATCAACCAGGACGGCGCCAGCAACGGCATCACCGCGCCCAACGGCCCCTCGCAGCGCCGTGTCATCCGGCGCGCCCTGGCCGACGCCGGGCTGGCACCGGGCGACGTGGACGCGGTGGAGGCGCACGGCACCGGCACCACCCTGGGCGACCCCATCGAGGCGCAGGCGCTGCTGGCCACCTACGGCCAGGACCGCGAACTGCCGCTGCTGCTCGGGTCGTTGAAGTCCAACATCGGCCACACCCAGGCCGCCGCCGGTGTCGCCGGTGTGATCAAGATGGTGCAGGCCATGCGGCACGGCGTACTGCCCAGGACCCTGCACGTCGACGCGCCGTCGGCGCACGTCGACTGGACCTCCGGCGCGGTGGAGCTGCTGACCGAAGCGGCCGACTGGCCGCGGACGGGCCGCGCCCGGCGGGCCGGTATCTCGGCCTTCGGCGCCAGCGGCACCAACTCCCACGTGATCATCGAGCAGTTCGAGCAGCCCGAGCCGGCGGCCGAACCCGCACCGGTGGAGGCCCACGGCCCGCTGCCGGTGCCCGTGTCGGCCGCCGCGCCGGAGGCACTGCGGGCCCAGGCCCGGCAGCTGCACTCCTACGTGACCGCCCGGCCCGGACTCACCACCGCGGACCTGGCCCGCGCGCTGGCCACCACCCGCTCGGTCTTCACCCACCGCGCCGCCGTCCTCGCCGGCGACCGCGACGAGCTGCTGGCCGGTCTGGCCGCACTCGCCGACGGCCGCACCACGCCGCAGGTCGTACAGGGCGAGGCAGCAGCCCGCCGGGGCAAGCTCGCGGTGCTGTTCTCCGGCCAGGGCACCCAGCGCCTGGGCATGGGACGCGAGCTGTACGCCCGCTTCACGGTGTTCGCCGAGGCGTTCGACGCGGTGACCGCGCACCTGGACGCCGAGCTGGACCGCCCCCTGCGGGAGGTGATGTCCGAGGACGCGGAGCGGCTGAACGAGACCGGCTTCACCCAGCCCGCGCTGTTCGCCGTCGAGGTGGCGCTGTTCCGCCTGGTCGAGTCCTGGGGCGTCCGCCCGGACTTCGCCGCCGGGCACTCGATCGGTGAGATCGCGGCCGCGCACGTGGCCGGGGTCTTCTCCCTGGAGGACGCCTGCAAGGTCGTGGCCGCGCGGGCCCGGCTGATGAACTCCCTGCCGACCGGCGGCGCCATGGTCGCCGTCCAGGCCACCGAAGAGGAGGTGACGGCGCTGCTGACCGCGGGGGTGTCGCTCGCCGCGGTCAACGGGCCGCGGTCGGTGGTCCTCTCCGGCGACGAGAGCGCCGTTCTGGACATCGCGGACAAACTCACCGCTGACGGGCGCAAGACTAGGCGTTTGCGGGTCAGCCATGCATTTCACTCACTGCACATGGACGCCATCCTCGAAGACTTCCGACGGGTCACCCGCAGCGTGGACTACCACGCCCCGCGGATCCCGCTGGTGTCCAACGTCACCGGCGAGGCGGCCACCGAGGAGCAGGTGTGCTCCCCGGACTACTGGGTGCGCCACGTCCGCGAGGCGGTCCGCTTCGGCGACGGCGTCCGCACCCTCGCCGAAAGCGGCGTGACCGCCTTCCTGGAGCTCGGCCCCGACGGCGGGCTGTGCGCCATGGCCCAGGACACCCTCGACGCCCTGGCGTCGACGGCCCTGGCCGTACCGGTCCTGCGCAAGGACCGCGGCGAACAGGAATCCGCGGTCACCGCACTCGCCCGGCTCCACACCGACGGAACGGCCCTGGACTGGGACGCCCTGCTCGCGGGCACCGCGACCGGGCCCCTCCGTACCGACCTGCCCACCTACCCCTTCCAGCACCAGCGGTACTGGCCAGCCACCCAGCCGGGTGACGCTTCCGCCGCGCCGGAGGGCGCGGACGACGGCTTCTGGACGGCGGTGCGCGAGGCCGACTTCGCCTCGCTGGAGACGACGCTGAACGTCGACGGCGACGCACTGGCCAAGGTGCTCCCCGCGCTCGCGGACTGGCGCCGCCGGCGCGGCGAGGAGAACACCGTCGACGGCTGGCGGCAGCAGATCACCTGGCAGCCGCTGAGCCCGCGGCCCGCCCCCACTCCGGCAGGCGCCTGGCTCGCCGTACTCCCGGCCGGGCACGCCGACGACCCCTGGGCCGCCGACGCCGTCGCCGCGCTGGGCCCGGACACCGTACGCCTGGAAGTGGCGGAGCCCGACCGCGCGGCGCTGGCCGAGCGGCTGCGCGACCTGGCCGCCGACGGGTTCGCGTTCACCGGAGTGGTGTCCCTGCTCGCCCTCGCCACCGCACCCGCGCCCGGCGCGGACGCCCCCGCGGCACTGGCCCTGACCACCGCCCTGATCCAGGCGCTCGGCGACGCGGACCTGGCCGCACCCCTGTGGTGCGTCACCCGCGGCGCGGTCGCCGCCGCGCCCTCCGAGCCGGTACCCGGGCTCGCCCAGGCCGCCGTATGGGGCCTGGGCCGGGTCGCCGCGCTGGAGCACCCGCAGCGCTGGGGCGGCATGGTCGACCTGCCCGACACCCTCGACGAACGGTCCACGGCCCGCTTCGCCGACATCCTCGCGGCCCCCGGAGGCGAGGACCAGATCGCGGTCCGGCCCTCCGCCGCCCTCGGCCGCCGGCTGGTACCCGTACCGGCCGGGCGCGGTACGGCGGAGTGGGACCCCACCGGAACCGTCCTGATCACCGGCGGCACCGGGGCCCTGGGGGCCCACGTGGCACGCCGCCTCGCCGAGGCGGGCGCCCGGCACCTGCTGCTCCTCAGCCGCCGGGGCCCGGACGCGCCCGGCGCGGACGAACTGCGGGCCGAACTCGCCGCCCTCGGCGCCGAAGTCACCCTCACCGCCTGCGACGCCGCCGACCGCGACGCGCTCGCGGAGGTCCTGGCGGGCATCCCCGGGGAAGCCCCGCTGACCGGCGTGATCCACACGGCGGGCGTCCTGGACGACGGTGTCCTCGACAGCCTCACCCCGGACCGCTACGAGGCCGTCTACCACGCCAAGGCCGCCTCGGCCCTGGCCCTGCACGACCTCACCCGGGACCTGGACCTGGCCGTCTTCGCCCTGTTCTCCTCGTCCTCCGGCGCGGTCGGCAACGCCGGCCAGGCCAACTACGCCGCCGCCAACGCCTTCCTGGACGCGCTCGCCGAACAGCGCCGCGCCCAGGGCCTGGCCGCCACCTCGATCGCCTGGGGCGTGTGGGGCGGCGACGGGATGGCCGCCGACCAGCGGGCGGCGGACGTGGCCCGGCGCACCGGAATCCGCCCGCTCGACCCGGACCTCGCCGTCGTGGCGCTGCGCCGGGCCGTGCTGGACGGGCGGCCCACCGAGGTCGTCGCCGACATCGAACGCGACCGGTTCGTCCGCTCCTTCACCGCCGTACGGCCCAGCCCGCTCCTCGGCGAGCCGGCCGCCGACGGGCACACGGCGGACGGCACCGGCGAGGAGACCACCGGCGACGCGCTGCGCGAGAAGCTGACGGGCCTGCCGCCCGCCAAGCGCTCCGAAGCCGTACTGGACCTGGTCCGCACCCGGGCCGCGGCCGTACTGGGCCACCCCACGGCCGACGCGGTGGGCGCCGACCGGGCGTTCCGCGACCTCGGCTTCGACTCCCTCAGCGCCGTCGAACTGCGCAACCAGCTCGGCGCCGCGACCGGACTGAACCTGGCCGCCACGCTCGTCTTCGACCACCCCAGCCCCGCCGGCCTGGCGGCTCACCTGCTGAGCCGGCTCGTCCCCGACGAGGGGCCGGGGGAGGGGACCGGCGACGGCGACCCGGACGCGGCGGGCATCAGGGCCCTGCTCGCCTCCGTATCCCTGCACCAGCTGCGGGAGATCGGCGTACTCGAACCCCTGATGAAGCTCGCCGCCGAACAGTCCGGGGCGGCGGGCGGCGAGGCCGATGCCGCGACGGCGGCGGACGCCTACGAGGAGTCGATCGACGCCATGGACGTAGCCGACCTGGTGCAGGCGGCACTCGACGGCAATTCCCCCCAAGAGCGCTGAAAGAGGGACCATGTCCACATCCAGTGAGCAGATCGTCGCGGCCCTCCGCGCCTCGCTGAAGGAAGCCGAGCACCTGCGCCGGCAGAACCGCACCCTCGTCGCCGCGGCCACCGAACCGCTCGCGATCGTGGCGATGAGCTGCCGCTACCCCGGCGGCGTGAACTCGCCCGAGGACCTGTGGGAACTGCTGGCCTCCGGCAAGGACGCGATCGGCGCGTTCCCCACGGACCGCGGCTGGGACCTCGACGCCCTGCGGGACGCCGGGGTCGACCAGCGCGGCAACGCCGTCAGCCAGGAAGGCGGCTTCCTCGACGGCGTGGCCGACTTCGACGCGGACTTCTTCGGGATCTCGCCCCGCGAATCCCTCACCATGGACCCGCAGCAGCGGCTCCTGCTGGAGACCTCCTGGGAGGCGATCGAGCGGGCCGGCATCGACCCGGTGTCGCTGCGCGGCAGCCGCACCGGCGTGTTCGTCGGCACCAACGGCCAGGACTACGCCTACCTGCTGGTGCGCTCGCTGTCCGACGCCACCGGCGACATCGGCACCGGGATCGCCGCCAGCGCCACCTCCGGGCGGCTGTCCTACACGCTGGGCCTCGAAGGCCCGGCGGTGACGGTCGACACGGCGTGCTCCTCCTCGCTCGTGGCCCTGCACTCGGCGGCCCACGCCCTGCGTGCCGGTGAGTGCTCGCTCGCCCTGGTCGGCGGCGTGAACGTCATGTCGTCCCCCGGCTCCCTGATGGAGTTCAGCCGGCAGGGCGGCCTCGCGGCGGACGGCCGGTGCAAGGCGTTCTCCGAGGCCGCCGACGGCACCGGCTGGTCGGAAGGCGTCGGCGTGCTCCTCGTCGAGCGGCTTTCCGACGCCCGCCGCAACGGGCACCCCGTGCTCGCCGTCGTACGGGGCTCGGCCGTCAACCAGGACGGCGCCTCCAACGGCTTCACCGCGCCCAGCGGCCCGTCCCAGCAGCGGGTGATCCGCCAGGCGCTGGCGAGCGCGGGCCTGTCCGCCTCGGACGTGGACGCGGTCGAGGCCCACGGCACGGGCACGCCGCTCGGCGACCCGATCGAGGCCCAGGCGCTGCTGGCCACGTACGGCCAGGACCGCGACCCCGAGCGGCCGCTGCTGCTCGGCTCGGTGAAGTCCAACCTCGGCCACACGCAGGCCGCTGCCGGGGTGGCCGGGATCATCAAGATGGTCCTGGCGATGCGGCACGGCGTGCTGCCGCAGACGCTGCACGTGGACACGCCGTCGTCGCACGTGGACTGGGCGTCCGGCGCGGTGGAACTCCTGGGCACGGGGCCGCGCGAGTGGCCCGCGGCCGACCGGCCGTGGCGGGCGGGCGTGTCGTCGTTCGGCATCAGCGGCACCAACGCCCATGTGATCGTGGAACAGGCGGCACCGGCCGACGAGCCGGCCCCGGAATCCGAGGTGGCACCGGCCGTGGTGCCCTGGCTGGTGTCGGGCAGGTCCGAGGAGGCCCTGGCGGCGCAGATCGAACGGATCTCGGCGCTGCGGGGCGCGTCGTCCCCGGCCGACGTGGGGTTCTCGCTCGCCAACGGCCGTTCGGTCTTCGAGCACCGCGCGGTGCTGCTCGCGCAGTGCTCCGACGGCGAACTGTCCGAGGCGGCCCGGGGCCGCGCGGAGACGGGCCGCTCGCTCGCGGTGCTGTTCTCGGGCCAGGGCGCGCAGCGCGCCGGGATGGGCCGGGAACTGTACGGCCGGTTCCCGGTGTTCGCCGAGGCGCTGGACGCCGTACTGAAGCACTTCGACGCCGGACTGCGGGACGTGATCTTCGGCGAGGCGGAGGGCCTGGACGAGACCGGGTGCACGCAGCCGGCGCTGTTCGCCGTCGAGGTGGCGCTCTTCCGGCTGGTGGAGTCCTGGGGCGTTCGCCCGGACTTCGTGGCCGGGCACTCGATCGGTGAGATCGCCGCCGCGCACGTGGCCGGGGTGTTCTCGCTGGAAGACGCGTGTGTGCTGGTGGCGGCGCGGGCACGGCTGATGCAGGCCCTGCCGGAGGGCGGCGCGATGGTGGCCGTGCAGGCCACCGAGGACGAGGTGACCGGGCGGCTGGTCGACGGGGTGTCGATCGCGGCGGTCAACGGCCCCGGAGCGGTGGTGCTCGCCGGGGAGGAATTCCAGGTGCTGCGGATCGCGGCGGAGTTCGCCGACGAGGGCCGCAAGACCCGGCGCCTGCCGGTGAGCCACGCCTTCCACTCGCCGCTGATGGACCCCATGCTGGCGGACTTCCGGCAGGTGGCCGAGGAACTGTCGTACGAGGCTCCGCAGATCCCCATCGTCTCGAACGTGACCGGAGAGGTCGCCGACGACGAGCTGGTGTGCTCGCCCGAGTACTGGGTGCGGCACGTACGGGAGACGGTGCGCTTCGGCGACGGCGTACGCGCGCTGGCGGCCGAGGGCGCCTCGGTCTTCCTGGAGCTGGGGCCGGACGGTGTGCTGACGGCGATGGCCCAGCACACCCTGAACGAGACGGCCGTGACCGTCCCCGCCCTCCGCAAGGACCGCCCCGAAGAGGCCGCCCTGCTCACCGCGCTGGCGCGGCTGCACGTCACGGGCGTCGGCATCGACTGGTCCGGGATCTTCGACGGCACCGGCGCCCGCCGCGTCGAGCTGCCCACGTACCCCTTCCAGCACGAGCGGTACTGGCCCCGCCCCGCCGCGCTCTCCGGAGACGTGACCGGAGCGGGCCTTCAGCCTGCCGGACACCCGCTGCTGGGCGCGACGCTGACCGTCGCGGACTCGGGCCAGGTCGTCTTCACCGGCCGGCTGTCGCTGCAGACGCACCCGTGGCTGACCGACCACAAGATGGGCGGCAGCGTCCTCTTCCCGGCCACCGGCTTCCTGGAGCTGGCGATGCGCGCCGGTGACCAGATCGGCTGCGACCGCGTCGAGGAGTTCCTGCTGCTGACTCCTCTGGTGCTCGCGGACGAGAGCGCCGCACAAGTACAGGTGGTGGTCGGCGCGCCCGACGAGACGGGCGCCCGCAGGGTCTCGGTGCACTCGCGTACCGACGGTGCTGCCGACGAGCCGTGGACGCAGCACGCCGAGGGCACCCTGACCAGCGGGGAGCGCATCGCGGACTTCGGCGACCGGACCTGGCCCCCGCGGGACGCGGTGGCCGCCGACCTGGAGGGCTTCTACGACGGGACCGGCTACGGCCCGGCCTTCCAGGGCCTGCGCTCGGTGTGGCAGTACGAGGACGGGGCCTACGTGGAGGTGGCGCTCCCGGCCCAGGTGGCCGAGGACGCCGGATCCTTCGGGCTCCACCCCGCGCTGCTGGACGCGGTGCTCCAGTCCCACCGGATGGCCGGAGTCGGCAGCGAGCACGAGGACGCCCTGCCGTTCGCCTGGCGGGGCGTCTCCCTGCACGCCGGGGGAGCGTCGGTGCTGCGGGCCCGGGTCGCGAAGACCGGTGAGGACTCGGTGTCCATCACGGCCGTCGATGTCGAGGGCGCGCCCGTCCTGTCCGCCGAGGCGATGGTGATACGGGCCTACCAGAACCCCGGAGCCGGCCGGCCGGCGGGACAGCGCGGCACGGAACACGGAACGCTCCTGTCGCTGGACTGGGTGGCGGCGCCCGAGGTGCAGCCCGCCGATATCCGGTGCGTGTCCCTGGGCGACGACGACCTCCGAGTGGGCGCGTCGGTCGCATCCCTCGCGGACCTGACGGGGGACGAGGACCTGGTGCTGGTCCCCGTGTCCGGCGGTACGGACGACGACGTGCCCGCCATGGCCCACGAGGTGACGGCCCGGGCCCTGGGCGTGCTCCAGGACTGGCTCGGCCGGGAGGAATCCGGCGCCACGCGCCTGGTGTTCGTCACGCGCGGCGCCGTATCCGCCGACGAGGGCGAGCCCGTACGGGATATGGCTGCGGCCGCGGTGTGGGGCCTGGTGCGCTCGGCGCAGACCGAGAACCCCGGACGCTTCGTCCTCCTGGATCTCGACGACGGCGACGACCTCGAAGACGGCGGTCTGACGGACGTTCTCGCGGAACTCCCGGGGCTGCTGGCCACCGACGACGCACAGTTCGTGGTCCGCGACGGCGCTGTCCGGGTGGCACGGCTGGCCTCCCTCAGCGGCGGCGCGGGCCTGCTGCCGCCCGCCGACGTGCCGTGGCGGCTGGACAGCGCGGCCAAGGGCAGTCTGGACAACCTGGTCCTCGCGCCGTGCCCGGACATCCTGGACCCGCTCACCGAGGGCCAGGTCCGCATCGATGTCCAGGCCGCGGGCGTCAACTTCCGCGACGTCCTGAACGCCCTGGGCATGTACCCGGGCGAGGCCGGGCTGCTGGGCGCCGAGGCCGCCGGTGTGGTGACCGGAACAGGTCCCGGTGTGCACGGACTGCGCCCGGGAGACCGCGTGATGGGCATGGTCTTCGGCGGTTACGGACCGGTCGGGGTGACCGATCAGCGGCTGCTGACCCGTATCCCCGAGGGCTGGACACCCGAGGACGCGGCATCGGTACCGCTGGTCTTCCTGACCGCGCTCTACGCCTTGAAGGACCTCGCCGGCCTTCAGCCCGGCCAGTCGATTCTCGTGCACGCCGGAGCCGGCGGCGTCGGTATGGCGGCGATCCAGCTGGCCCGGCACTTCGGGGCCGAGGTGTTCGCCACGGCCAGTGAGGGCAAGTGGGACACGCTGCGCGAGCTGGGTGTCGCCGACGACCACATCGCCTCCTCCCGGACCACGGACTTCGAGGAGCGGTTCCGGGCGGTCACCGGTGGCCGTGGCGTGGACGTGGTGCTCAACGCCCTGGCGGGTGAATTCGTCGACGCCTCCCTGCGGCTGACCGCCCCCGGCGGCCACTTCCTGGAGATGGGCAAGACGGACATCCGCGACCCCGAGTCCGCCGCCCCGGTGAACTACAAGGCGTTCGACCTCGCCGACGCGGGCCCCGACCGCGTACAGGGGATGCTGAACGAACTGCTGGAGCTGTTCGCGGCGGACACCATCCGCCCGCTGCCGGTGGTGACCTGGGACGTCCGGCGTGCGCCGGAGGCGTTCCGGTTCATGAGCCGGGCGCAGCACGTCGGGAAGATCGTGCTGACGCTGCCGCGCGCCTGGGACCCGGACGGCACGGTGCTGATCACCGGCGGTACGGGCGGCCTGGGCGGCGAGCTGGCCCGGCACCTGGTGGCCGAGCGGGGCGTACGGCACCTGCTGCTGGCCAGCCGCAGCGGCCCCGAGGCGGCGGGCGCGCAGGAACTGCGTGCGGAACTGGCCGCCCACGGCGCCGAGGTGACCATCGTCGCGGGCGACGTCGCCGACCGGGAAGCGGCCGCGGAGATGGTGGCTTCGGTGCCCGCCGCGCACCCGCTGACCGCGGTGGTCCACACCGCCGGTGTCCTGGACGACGGCGTGGTGGCGTCCTTGACGCCCGAGCGCCTGTCGGCCGTCCTGCGCCCGAAGGTGGACGCGGCATGGCATCTGCACGAGGCCACCAAGGATCTCGGTCTCGCCGCGTTCGTCATGTACTCGTCCGTCTCGGGCATCCTCGGCGGCGCGGGCCAGGGCAACTACGCCGCGGGCAACGTCTTCCTCGACGCGCTCGCCCGGCACCGTACGGCCCAGGGCCTGCCCGCCCACTCCCTGGCCTGGGGCGCCTGGGCCCCGAGCGGAGGCATGACCGCCACCCTCTCGGACGCCGACGTCCAGCGGATCGCCTCCTCCGGAGCCGCGCCCCTGACCGTCGAGCAGGGACTGGCCCTGTTCGACGCCGCCACCACGACCGACGCGGCGCACCTCATCACGGTCGGCCCCCTCGCCACCGGCGCCCGGGACCGCGGTGCCGTACCGCCGGTCCTGCGGAACCTGATCAAGGGCGCCCGCCGTACGGCGGCAGGCGGCGCGGGCGGCACCGAAGCGGCCGCGACACTCGCCCAGCGGCTGCGCGAGGCGCGCCCGGAGGAGCGCACGCGGATGCTGACCGACCTCGTACGGACCGAGGCGGCGGCCGTGCTCGGGCACGCCTCGGCCAAGGCCGTCGACACCCGGCGGGAGTTCAACGACCTGGGCTTCGACTCGCTGACCTCGGTCGAGCTCCGCAACCGGCTGTCCACCGCCACCGGTCTGCGGCTGACCGCCACCCTCGTCTTCGACTACCCCAACCCCCTCGCACTCGCCGGCCACCTCGTCTCGCAGCTCGTGGACGAGTCCGACGCGGGCCCGGACCTCCTCGCGGAGCTCGACCGGCTCGACGCCGCACTCGCCGCCGGCGAGCCCGACGCCCGCACCAGGGCCGCCGTCGCCGGGCGCCTGGCGCAGCTCCTGGACACCTGGCGCGGAGCCCCGGCGGAGGAGGACGGGGAGCAGGTCGCCGAGCGGATCGAGGCCGCCAGCACCGACGAGATCTTCGCCTTCATCGACAACGAGCTCGGCCGGCACAGCGCTCGCTGAATCCGGCCCCCAGCACATACACGGAAGGTTCCAGTCATGCCGAACGACAAGAAGCTCGTTGACTACCTCAAGTGGGTCACGAACGACTTGCACCAGACCCGCCAACGGCTTCGGGAGGCAGAGTCCGCCAAGCAGGAGCCGATAGCCATCGTCGGCATGTCCTGCCGGCTGCCGGGGGGCGTGCGGTCGCCGGAAGAGCTCTGGCGGATGCTGGACGACGGCCGTGACGGCATCTCGGCCTTCCCGGCGGACCGTGGCTGGAACCTCGACATTCTCAGCGGTGAGGGCGGCGGCAGCAGCGCCACCGCCGAAGGCGGCTTCGTGGACGCCGCCTCGTTCGACGCGGCCTTCTTCGGCATCTCGCCCCGCGAGGCCGTGGCGATGGACCCCCAGCAGCGCATCCTGCTGGAGACCTCCTGGGAGGCGTTCGAACGCGCCGGCATCGACCCGGTGTCCCTGCGCGGCAGCCGCACCGGCGTCTTCGTCGGCACCAGCGGCGTCGACTACATCAACGCGGTGCTGAACTCCCGCGAGGACATCGAGGGCCACGGCAGCACCGGCCTCGCGGGCAGCATCCTGTCCGGCCGGCTCGCCTACAGCTTCGGCCTGGAAGGCCCGGCCCTCACCGTCGACACCGCCTGCTCCTCCTCCCTCGTCTCGCTGCACCTGGCGGCCCACGCGCTGCGCAACGGCGAGTGCACGCTGGCGCTGGCCGGCGGTGTCACGGTGATGTCGACGCCGATGAGCTTCGCCGGATTCACCCGGCAGGGCGGGCTGGCGTCCGACGGCCGGTGCAAGGCGTTCTCCGACGACGCCGACGGCACCGGATGGTCCGAGGGCGTGGGCATCGTCGTGGTCGAGCGCCTTTCCGACGCCCGCCGCAACGGCCACGAGATCCTGGCCGTCGTCCGCGGTTCGGCCGTCAACCAGGACGGCGCCTCCAACGGTCTGATGGCGCCCAACGGCCCCTCCCAGCAGCGGGTGATCCAGCAGGCGCTGGCGAGCGCCGGCCTCACCCCCGCGGACGTGGACGCCGTCGAGGCGCACGGCACCGGCACCACCCTGGGCGACCCGATCGAGGCGCAGGCCCTGCTGGCCGCGTACGGCCAGGACCGCGACCCGGAACGGCCGCTGCTGCTGGGCTCGGTGAAGTCCAACCTCGGCCACACGCAGGCCGCGGCCGGTGCGGCGGGACTCATCAAGATGGTCCTGGCGCTGCGGCACGGCGTCCTGCCGAAGACGCTGTACGCCGATGTGCCGTCGTCGCACGTGGACTGGGCGTCCGGCGCGGTCGAGCTGCTGACGGAGTCCCGCGCGTGGCCCGAGGCCGGCCGTCCGCGGCGGGCCGGTGTGTCGTCGTTCGGCATCAGCGGCACCAACGCCCACGTCATCCTTGAGCAGGCCCCGGCACCGGTCGCCGAAGAGTCCGCCGAGGCATCGGCCGAGGACTCCGGCGAGCAGGACGGGAGCGAGCCGAAGACCGCTGCGGACACCGTCGCGGAAGCCGCTCCGGAGGCCGTGACGGTCGTACCGGAGGTCGTGCCGTGGCTGGTCTCCGCCAGGTCCGAGGAAGCCCTGGCCGCACAGCGCGAGCAGATCACCGCGCTGACCGGCCTGTCGCCCGTCGACCTGGGATTCTCCCTGGCGACCACCCGGGCGCACCTGGAGCACCGCGCGGTCCTGCTGTCCGAGGACGGCGAAACCGTCGAGGCGGCGAAGGGCTTCGCCCAGGAGACCGACGGGAAGCTGGCGGTGCTGTTCTCGGGCCAGGGCGCGAGCCGGCGCTGTTCGCCGTCGAGGTGGCGCTGTTCCGCCTGGCCGAGTCCCTGGGCCTCCGCCCCGACTTCGTGGCCGGTCACTCCATCGGCGAGATCGTCGCCGCACACGTGGCCGGGGTGCTGTCGCTCGAAGACGCGTGTGCGCTCGTCGCGGCGCGGGCACGGCTGATGCAGGCGCTGCCCGCGGGCGGCGCCATGGTGGCCGTGCAGGCCACCGAGGACGAGGTGACCGGGCGGCTGGTCGACGGGGTGTCGATCGCCGCGGTCAACGGCCCGCAGGCAGTGGTGCTCGCGGGGGAGGAGTCCGGGGTTCTGCGGATCGCCGAGGGGCTGGCGGCCGAGGGCCGTAAGACGCAGCGCCTGTCGGTGAGCCACGCCTTCCACTCGCCGCTGATGGACCCGATGCTGGAAGACTTCCGGCAGGTGGCCGAGGGCCTGTCGTTCAAGGCTCCGCAGATCCCGCTCGTCTCGAACGTGACCGGGGACCTCGCCGACGACGAGCTGGTGTGCTCGCCCGGGTACTGGGTCCGCCACGTACGCGAGACGGTGCGCTTCGCGGACGGCGTCCGCGCCCTGGAGGCCGAAGGAGCGTCCGTCTTCCTGGAGCTGGGGCCGGACGGCGTGCTGACGGCGATGGCCCAGCACGGTGCGGACGAGGCCGCGGTCTTCGTCAGCGCCCTGCGCAAGGACCGCTCCGAGGAGTCGGCACTGCTGACCGCGCTGGCGCGGCTGCACGTCACGGGTGTGACGGTGGACTGGGCGACGTGGTTCGCCGGCACCGGCGCGCGCCGCGTGGAGCTGCCCACGTACCCCTTCCAGCACGAGCGGTACTGGCCCCGCCCCGCCGCGCTCTCCGGGGACGTGACGGGCGCCGGGCTCCTTCCGGCGGAGCACCCGCTGCTGGGCGTGACCCTCACCCTCGCCGACTCCGGCGAGGTGCTGTTCACCGGCCGGCTGTCGACGCAGACGTACCCGTGGCTGACCGACCACGTCCTGGGCGGCAGCGTCCTCTTCCCGGCCACCGGCTTCCTGGAACTGGCCCTGCGCGCCGGTGACCAGGCCGGCTGCGACCGGATCGAGGAGTTCGCCCTGCTCGCCCCGCTGGAGCTCACCGAGGAGAGCGCCGCCCAGGTCCAGGTGCTGGTCGGCGCTCCCGACGAGGCGGGCGCCCGTACGGTCTCGGTGTACTCGCGGGCCGAGGGCGCCGCGGCCGACGAGCCGTGGACGCAGCACGCCCAGGGCACCCTGACCAGCGGCGAACGGATCGCGGACATCGGCTCCGCGGCCTGGCCGCCGGAGGGCGCCGTGGTCGTGGACCTGGAGGGCTTCTACGACGGGACCGGCTACGGCCCGGCCTTCCAGGGCCTGCGCTCGGTATGGCGGCGCGGCGACGAGATCTTCGTCGAGGCGGCGCTGCCCGGCCAGGTGGCCGAGGAGGCCGGATCGTTCGGGATCCACCCCGCACTGCTGGACGCGGTGCTCCAGTCCCACCGCATGGCCGGGGTCGGCGAGAACGAACTCCTCCTGCCGTCCGCCTGGCGCGGTGTGTCGCTGCACGCCGGGGGAGCGTCGGTGCTGCGGGCCCGCGTGGTGAAGACCGGTGACGACACGGTGTCCGTCGCGGCCGTCGACGTCGAGGGCGCACCCGTCCTGTCCGCCGAGGCGCTTGTCCTGCGCGGTCGAGCCGACGGCTTCGGCGGGGCGTTGGCGACGCGTCCGGGCGTGGAGTACGACGGGCTGCTGTCGCTCGACTGGGTGGCGGCGCCCGAGGTACAGCCCGCCGAGACCCGGTGCGTGTCCCTGGGCGACGACGCACTCGCGGTGGGCGCGTCGGTAGCCTCCCTCGCGGATCTCACCGGGGACGAGGACTTCGTACTGGCCTCCGTGTCCGGCGGCACGGGCGACGACGTGCCCGCCGCGGCGCACGAACTCACCGCCCGGGTCCTGGGCCTGCTCCACGAGTGGGCGGGCCGGGAGGACTCCGACACCACGCGCCTGGTGTTCGTCACGCGCGGCGCCGTCTCCGCCGACGAGGGCGAGCCCGTACGGGATGTGGCGGCAGCCGCGGTGTGGGGTCTGGTGCGCTCGGCGCAGACCGAGAACCCCGGACGCTTCGTCCTCCTGGACCTCGAAGACGGCGACCCGGCCGGAGTGCTCGCGGCGCTCCCGGGGCTGCTGGCCACCGACGACGCCCAGTTTGTGGTCCGCGACGGCGCCGTTCGAGTGCCGCGGCTGGCTCCCCTCGGCAGCGGCGCCGGCCTGCTCCCGCCCCTCAAGGCACCGTGGCGGCTGGCCAGTACGGCCAAGGGCAGCCTGGACAACCTCACCCTCGCCCCCTGCCCGGAGGTCCGGGAACCGCTCACCGAGGGCCGGGTCCGCATCCAGGTCCAGGCCGCGGGCGTCAACTTCCGCGACGTGCTGGACGCCCTGGACATGTACCCGGGCGACGCCGGGGTGCTGGGCGCCGAGGCCGCCGGCGTGGTGACCGAGACCGGACCCGGCGTGCAGGACCTGCACCCCGGGGACCGCGTGACGGGCCTGGTCTTCGGCGGCTTCGGCCCGGAGGCCGTCGCCGACGCGCGACTGCTGGCCCGCATCCCCGAGGGCTGGTCGGCCACCGAGGCCGCCTCCGTGCCGATGGTCTTCCTGACCGCGTACTACGCCCTCAAGGACCTCGCCGGTCTCCGCCCCGGCCAGTCGGTCCTGGTGCACGCCGGAGCCGGCGGCGTGGGCATGGCGGCGATCCAGCTGGCCCGGCACTTCGGTGCCGAGGTGTTCGCCACGGCCAGTGAGGGCAAGTGGGACACGCTGCGCGAACTGGGCGTCGCCGACGACCACATCGCCTCCTCCCGGACCACCGACTTCGAGGAGCGGTTCCGGGCGGTCACCGAAGGCCGCGGCGTGGACGTCGTGCTGAACGCCCTCACGGGCGAATTCATCGACGCCTCCCTGCGGCTGACCGCCCCCGGCGGCCACTTCCTGGAGATGGGCCAGACGGACCTCCGTGACCCCGGGTCCGCCGCCGGAGTGCGCTACCGCGCCTTCGACCTCGCGGAGGCGGGTCCGGAGCGCACCCGGGACATGCTCGGCGAACTGCTGGAGCTGTTCGCCGCCGAGAAGATCCGCCCGCTGCCGGTGACGACGTGGGACGTGCGACGGGCCCCCGAGGCGTTCCGGTTCATGAGCCGGGCGCAGCACGTAGGGAAGATCGTGCTGACGCTGCCCCGGGCGTGGAACCCGGACGGCACGGTCCTGATCACGGGCGGTACGGAGGGCCCGGGCGCCGAGCTGGCCCGGCACCTGGTGGCCGAGCGGGGCGTACGGCACCTGCTGCTGACCGGCCCCAGCGGCCCGGACGCGCCCGGCGCCATCGAACTGCACGCGGAACTCGCCGCACACGGCGCCGAAGTGACCATCACCGCCTGCGACCCGGCCGACCGCGCCGCGGTGGCCGCCGCGCTCGACGCGGTGCCCGCCGCGCACCCGCTGACCGCCGTCGTCCACACCACCGGCACCCTCGACGGTGCCGAGGTGTCCTCGCTGACGCCCGAGCGGCTGTCGGCCGTGCTGCGCCCGAAGGCGGACGCGGCCTGGCACCTGCACGAGGCCACCAAGGACCTCGACCTCGCCGCGTTCGTGCTGTATTCGTCCGTCTCGGGCGTCATGGGCAGCGCCGTTCACGGCAACCACGCCGCGGGCAACGTCTTCCTCGACGCGCTCGCCCGGCACCGTACGGCCCTCGGCCTGCCCGCCCAGTCCCTCGCGTGGGGCGCCTGGGCGGCGGACGGGGCCACCCGGACGCCGTCCGACCCGGAGCGGATCCCGTCGCTGGACGTGCCGCCGCTGTCGGCCGAGCGGGGAGTGGCGCTGTTCGACGCCGCCACCGCGACCGACGCGGCGCACCTCGCCCCGGTCGGCCCCCTCGCCACCGGCGCCCGGGGCCGCGGCGTCGTACCGCCGGTGCTGCGCGGCCTGGTCAAGGGCGCCCGCCGTACGGCAGCGGGCTCCGCGGGCGGTGCCGCCGCGGCGGCGCGGCTCACCCGACGGCTGACGGAGCTGGGCCGGGACGAGCGGAGCGCCTTCACGGTCGACCTCGTACGCACCGAGGCCGCCGCCGTGCTCGGGCACGCCTCCGCCAAGGCCATCGACACCCGGCGCGACTTCAACGACCTGGGCTTCGACTCGCTGACCGCCGTCGAACTCCGTAACCGTCTGTCCACCGCCACCGGCCTGCGGCTGCCCGCCACCCTCGTCTTCGACTACCCGAACCCCGTCGTACTCGCCGACCACCTCATCGCCGTCCTGCTCGACGAGCAGGGCGAGGCCCGCCCCGCCACCGCGGTCAGCACGGCGTCCGCCGACGACCCGGTCGTCATCGTCGGCATGTCCTGCCGGCTGCCCGGCGGCGTGCGGTCCCCCGAGGACCTGTGGCGGCTCGTCACCGACGGGCGCGACGGCATCTCCGCCTTCCCGACCGACCGCGGCTGGGACCTGGAGACCCTGCTCGGCGGGGCCGAGGGCGACCAGGGCCGCAGCTCCGCGTCCAGGGGCGGCTTCCTGGACGGCCTCGGCGACTTCGACGCCCCGTTCTTCGGCATCTCCCCGCGCGAGGCCATGGCGATGGACCCGCAGCAGCGGCTGATGCTGGAGACCTCCTGGGAGGCCGTCGAACGGGCCGGCATCGACCCGGTGTCCCTGCGGGGCACCGAGACCGGCGTCTTCGTCGGCACCAGCGGCTCCGACTACGCCAGCATCCTGATGAACTCCGCCGAGGACGTGGAGGCCCACGCCAGCACCGGGCTCGCGGGCAGCGTCCTGTCCGGGCGGCTGTCCTACACCTTCGGCCTGGAGGGCCCGGCCGTCACCGTCGACACCGCGTGCTCGTCCTCGCTGGTCTCCCTCCACCTGGCGACCCACGCCCTGCGCAACGGCGAGTGCTCGCTCGCGCTGGCCGGCGGTGTGACGCTGCTGTCCACGCCGATGAGCATCGCCGGGTTCAGCCGGCAGGGCGCGCTGGCGACGGACGGCCGGTGCAAGGCGTTCTCCGACGACGCCGACGGCACGAGCTGGGCCGAGGGCGTGGGCGTCCTCGTACTGGAGCGGCAGTCCGACGCCCTCCGCAACGGCCACGAGATCCTGGCCGTCGTCCGCGGCTCCGCCGTCAACCAGGACGGCGCCTCCAACGGCCTGACCGCGCCCAACGGCCCCTCCCAGCAGCGCGTCATCGGCCAGGCCCTGGCGAACGCCGGGCTGTCCACGGACGAGGTGGACGCGGTCGAGGCGCACGGCACCGGCACCTCGCTCGGCGACCCGATCGAGGCGCAGGCGCTGCTCGCCACCTACGGCCAGGACCGGCCCGAGGGGCAGCCGCTGCTGCTCGGCTCGCTGAAGTCGAATATCGGCCACACCATGGCGGCGGCCGGTGTCTCCGGCGTCATCAAGATGGTCATGGCGCTGCGGCACGGCGTACTGCCGCGCTCCCTGCACATCGACACGCCCTCCTCGCACGTCGACTGGACGGCGGGAGACGTCAAGCTCCTGACCGAGCAGACCGACTGGCCGGACACCGGACGCCCGCGCCGCGGCGCGGTCTCCTCGTTCGGCATGAGCGGCACCAACGCCCACGCCATCCTCGAACAGGCACCGGCGGGCGCCGGGCGGCCGGTCCCGGAGACCCGGCCCGTCGAGCCGCAGGCCGTCCCGTGGCTCGTCTCGGGCAAGTCGTCCCAGGCACTGGACGACGGGATCGAACAGCTCCGGGAATGGGTCGCCGAGAGGCCCGAACTCGCGCCCGTTGACGTGGGCTTCTCGCTGGCCACCGGGCGGCCGCTGTTCGCGCACCGCGCGGTGCTGCTGGACGGCCAGGAGATCGCCCGCGGCACCGCCGAGGACCGCTCGCTGGCGATGCTCTTCCCGGGCCAGGGCGGACAGCGGGTCGGAATGGGCCGCGAACTGTACGACCGGTTCCCGGTGTTCGCCGAGGCCCTGGACGCGGTACTGGCCCACTTCGACGACGAGCTGCGCGAGGTGATCCGCACCGACGCGGAGCGGCTGGACCAAACCCGGTTCACCCAGCCGGCCATGTTCGCCATCCAGGTGGCGCTGTTCCGCCTGGTCGAATCCTGGGGCGTACGGCCCGACTTCGTCGGCGGGCACTCGTTCGGCGAGATCGCCGCCGCACACGTCGCCGGGGTCCTTTCGCTCAAGGACGCCTGCACCCTGGTGGCCGCCCGCGGGCGGCTGATGGGCACCCTGGAGGGCCGGGGCGCCATCATGGTGGCGGTCCAGGCGAGCGAGAAGGACGTGACCGCGCGGCTGACCGACGGTGTCTCGATCGCGGCGGTCAACGGACCGGAGTCCGTCGTCATCGCCGGCGACGGGCCCGCCACCCAGCGTCTCACCGACGCGTTCGCCGCCGAGGGCCGCAAGACGCGGCAGGTGGCGGTGCAGGTCGCCGGCCACTGCCCGCTGATGGACCCGATCCTGGACGAGTTCCGCCAGGTCGCCGAGGGCCTGTCCTACCAGGAGCCGCGCATCCCGCTCGTCTCGACCGTGACCGGCGGGCGCGCCCCGGAGGAGCTGATGCGCTCCGCCGACTACTGGGTCCGCAACGTCCGCGAGCCCGTCCGCTTCGCCGACGCGGTCCGCACCCTGGCCGACGAGGACGTCTCGGCCTTCCTGGAGCTGGGCCTCGACGGAGCGCTGACGGGCATGGTCCCGCACAACGTGGACGGCGCCCCCGTCACCGTCAGCGCCCTGCGCAAGGACCACCCCGAAGAGACGGCCCTGCTCACCACCCTGGCGCAGCTGCACGTCGCCGGGGTCGAAGCGGACTGGGCCCGGATCTTCGACGGCACCGGAGCCCGCCGCGCCGACCTGCCCACCTACCCGTTCCAGCGTCAGCGGTACTGGCCGAAGCGCCGGGCCCTGGCAGGCGACGTCACCTCGGCGGGCCTGCTGCCCACCGAACACCCGCTGCTCGGCGCCGCGGTGCCGCTGGCGGACGGCGGCGGCACGCTGTTCACCAGCCGGCTGTCGGCGGAGACCCACCCCTGGCTCAAGGACCACGTGGCAGGCGGCGCGACCGTCTTCCCGGCCGCCGGGTTCATCGAGCTGGCCGTCAGCGCCGGGGACCGGTTCGACTGCGACCGGATCGCCGAGCTGACCCTCGACACACCGCTGCACCTCACCGACGGCGCGGCCCTGGTGCTCCAGGTGTCGGTCGGCGCCCCCGATGACGAGGGCAACCGGCAGATCCAGTTCTTCACACGGCCCCAGGCCAAGCCGGACGAGCCCTGGACCCGGCACGCCACCGGCACCCTCGCCACCGGCGAGCACACCGCGGACTTCGACGCGTCCGCCTGGCCGCCCGGTGACGCCACCGAGGCCGACGTGGACGGCTTCTACGAGGGGACGGAGTACGGCGCCGCCTTCCGCGGGCTGCAGGCGGCCTGGGTCCGCGGCGACGACACCTACGTCGAAGCCGCGCTCCCGGACGGCCCGGCCTCCGACGCCGCGTCCTTCGGCCTGCACCCCGCCCTGCTCGAAGCGGCCCTGCACGGCACCGCCTTCAGCGGCGCGACCGACGGGGAACACCTCCCGTACGCCGCCTCCTGGAGCAATGTGTCGCTGCACGCCGCCGGCGCCTCGGCGGTCCGGGCACGGATCACCAGGACCGGTGAGAACCGCGTCAGCCTCACCGCGGTCGACGCCGCGGGAGAACCCGTACTGTCGGCGGAGGGCCTGACGCTGCGCGCCCTCGCCGACGCCCCGAAGCGCGCTGCCCGCAGCGCTCGCGAGAAGCTGCTGCGCCTGGAATGGATCGAGGCGCCGCAGACGGAGGCCGCGCACGACACCCGGAGCACGGTCCTCGCCCCCCTGGGGGCCACCGCGCTCGCCGAGGTGACGGGCAGCCCCGACCTGGTCCTGGTCCCCGTACGCCGGGCGGAGAACGGATTCCCGCAGTCCGTGCACGAGCTGACGACCCAGGCCCTGCTCCTGATCCAGGAATGGCTCGCCGACGCCCGCTTCGCCACCTCGCAACTGGTGTTCCTGACCAAGGGCGCGGTCGAGGGCGGCGACCTGACCGGCTCCGCCCTGTGGGGCCTGGTGCGCTCCACCATGGCGGAGCACCCCGGCCGCTTCGTCCTGGCCGATGTCGAGGACGCCGACGAGTACGGCAACGGCGCCGACGTGGACCTGCTCCTCGCCACCCTGCCGCACCTGCTGCCCACGGGAGAGGCCCAGTTCGTCGTCCGCGACAAGACGGTGCGCATGGGCCGGCTGGCCTGGCTGCCCGCCGACTCCGAGAGCCGGTCGCCGGACTGGGACCCCGAAGGGACCGTACTGATCACCGGTGCCACCGGCGGCCTGGGCGTCGAGCTCGCCCGTCACCTGGCCACCACCGGCACCCGGCACCTGCTGCTGGTCAGCCGTAGCGGCCCGGCGGCACACGGCGCGGACGAACTGGCCGGTGAACTGCGGTCCCTGGGCGCCGAGCCCACCATCGCGGCCTGCGACACGGCGGACCCGGACGCGCTCGCCGGCCTCCTGGCCGCTATCCCGGCGGAGCACCCGCTGACCGCGGTCGTCCACCTCGCCGGCACCCTCGACGACGGCGTGGTCACCACCTTGACCCCCGAGCGCCTGACACCGGTGCTGCGGCCGAAGGTGGACGCCGCCTGGCATCTGCACGAGGCCACCAAGGACTCCGGCCTCGCCGCGTTCATCATGTTCTCCTCCGTCTCCGGAACGCTGGGCGCCGCGGGCACGGCCAACTACGCCGCCGCGAACGCCTTCCTCGACGGCCTGGTCCAGCACCGCGCCGCCCTGGGCCTGCCGGGTCAGTCGCTCCAGTGGGGCCACTGGGACGTGCACAACAGCAGCATGGCCGGGAGCCTGAACCCGGCCCTCGTGCAGCGCATGCGGGTCAACGGCATGGCGCCGGTCACCGTCGAGGAGGGCATGGAGTTCTTCGAGGCCGCGCGCGGCTGTGCCGACCCTGTCCTGATGGCGGTCAGCCTGATCACCGGCCCCCGGTCGTCGCAGGCCGAGATTCCTCCGATGTTCCGCGGGCTGGTCCGCCAGAGCAGGCGGACCGCCTCGAACGCCACGAGCACGTCCGGCACCCCGGCCACCTTCACCCAGAAGCTGCTGGAAATGCCGGAAGGGGAGCGCGTCGGCCACCTCGTCGACCTCGTCCGCGGCGAGGCCGCCCTCATCCTCGGCTACGCGTCCCCGCTGGACATCGAGCCCCGCCGGGACTTCTACGAGCTCGGTCTCGACTCGCTGACCTCGATCGAACTGCGCAACCGGCTCACCGTGGCCACCGGGCTGCAACTGCCCGCGACGGTGGTCTTCGACACCAAGACCCCCGCCGACCTCGGCGCACGGCTGCGCGGCGAATTCGCCGCACAGCCCGGACTCGCCGGCTCCGCGTCCGAGGGGGGCCTCCTCCTGGCCGGGCCGGAACCCGACTCGCTGGAGCGGATGTTCCTCGACGCCATGGACCACGGGCGCTTCCCGGAGGTCAGGCTGATGCTGCGGGCGCTGACCGGCCTGCGCGAGACCTTCGAGAACACGGCCGAGCTGGAGGAGCTGCCGCTGCCGACCACGCTCGCCGAAGGCCCCGCCGAACCGCGGATCATCTGCGTCAGCACCCCCACCGCCAACGGCGGCATCCACGAGTACGCCAGGTTCGCCGCGCCCTTCCGTGGCGAACGGCACGTCAGCGCGGTGCCGCTGGTCGGCTTCGCCGCCGGGGAACGGCTGCCGGACACGGTGACGACCGCGGTCCGGACCATCGCGGAGAGCGCCCTGCGCGCGAGCGACGGCAACCGCTTCATCCTGGCCGGGCACTCCTCCGGCGGTACGTACGCCTACGCCGCCGCCGGGCTGCTGGAGGCCACCTGGGGCATCAGGCCCGAAGCCGTGGTGCTGCTGGACTCCGTCAGCATCCGGCACGACGACAAGGAGCAGATCGACTACGACCGGCTGATGCACCGCAACTTCCTGGCCGACGAGGAATCGCCGGTGCGGATCACGAACTCCAGGCTCTCCGGCATGGGGCGGTGGATGAACCTGCTCGCCCGGCTCGACGTGGCCCACACGACCGCTCCCGTACTGGTCGTCCGCGCCACCAAGGAGACCTCCGGCTTGGAGGACATCGCGGCCGCCGCGAGCGAGGACGAGAAGAGCAAGGCGTTCCCGACGGCCCAGGTGCGCATCGTGGACGCGGACCACTTCTCGATGATGCGCGACGAGGCCCCGCAGACCGCGCGGATCGTCAAGGACTGGCTGGACACCCTCGGCCAGGAGTGACTCGGCAGCGGTGACCAGCGCCCCGGCGGGCGGCCATCCGGCCGCCCGCCGCGGCGTATCCGCGCACTCATCTAGGGAAACCCGCAGTCCACCGCGGCGAAGATGGCGGGGCAACGGTCAAACGTGCGTGTCGGGTCCCCGGGCCGGCATCCCACCGAAAGATTGGCGTCCTGATGTCGAACGAGGAGAAGCTGCGCGAGTACCTCAAGCGCGCGATCGCGGACCTCCACGAGACCCGTCAGCAGTTGGACGAGACCGAGGCGAAGCAGCGCGAGCCCATCGCGATCGTCTCGATGGCCTGCCGCTTCCCCGGCGGCGTCCGTTCCCCGGAAGACCTCTGGGACCTGCTGCGGGACGGCGTCGACGCGATCTCCTCCTTCCCCCGCAACCGCGGCTGGGACCTGGACACGCTCTACCACCCCGAGCCGTCCCACCAGGGCACCACCTACGCCCGCGAGGGCGGGTTCCTGCACGAGGCAGGGGAGTTCGACCCCGGCTTCTTCGGGATCTCCCCGCGGGAGGCGCTGGCCATGGATCCTCAGCAGCGGCTGCTGCTGGAGACCGCGTGGGAAGCCGTCGAACGCGCCGGCCTCGACCCGGAATCCCTCGCGGGCAGCCGCACCGGCGTGTTCGTCGGCACCGGCCACGGCGAGTACGACACCGAGGGCGGCCGGCGCGCCGACGAGGTCGGCGGACACCTGCTGACCGGCAACCACATCAGCATCGCCTCCGGCCGGATCTCCTACGTGCTGGGCCTGGAGGGCCCCGCGCTGACCGTGGACACGGCCTGCTCCTCCTCGCTGGTCGCCCTGCACCTGGCCGCGCACGCGCTGCGGCGCGGCGAGTGCTCGATGGCCCTGGTGGGCGGCGCGACCGTGATGTCCACGCCGAAGATCTTCGTGGAGTTCTCCCGCCAGCGCGGCCTGGCCCCCGACGGCCGCTGCAAGCCGTTCGCTGCCGCCGCCGACGGCACCGGCTGGAGCGAGGGCGTCGGGATGCTGCTCGTCGAGCGGCTCTCCGACGCCGTACGCCACGGGCATCCCGTACTCGCCGTACTGAAGGGCTCGGCCGTCAACCAGGACGGCGCGTCCAACGGCCTGACCGCCCCCAACGGCCCCTCCCAGCAGCGCGTCATCCGCCAGGCGCTGACCGGCGCCGGGCTGACCGCCGCGGACATCGACGCCGTGGAGGCGCACGGCACCGGCACGACGCTCGGCGACCCCGTCGAGGCACACGCCCTGCTGGCCACGTACGGACAGCAGCGCCCCGCCGACCGGCCCGTGCTGATCGGCGCCATGAAGTCCAACATCGGGCACACCCAGGCCGCCGCCGGCATCGCGGGCGTGATGAAGATGGTCCTGGCGATGCGGCACGGGCAGCTGCCCAAGACCCTGCACCTGGACGAGCCCACCGGGCACGTCGACTGGAGCGAGGGCAACGCCCGGCTCCTCGCGGAGCCCGAGCCCTGGCCGGGCGCCGACCGGCCCCGCCGCGCCGCCGTCTCCTCCTTCGGCATCAGCGGCACCAACGCCCACGTCATCCTGGAACAGGCGCCCGCGCAGGAGACCGAAGCGTCCCCCGAACCGGCCGCCCTGCCGGGCGCGTTGCCCTGGATCCTGTCCGCCCGCACCGAAGAGGCCCTGCGCGCCCAGGCCGAACGCCTCGGCCGCCACGTACGGGACCGGGCCGACCTCGAACCGGCTGCGGTCGCGCACGCCCTCGCGGACAGCCGTACGCTCATGGAGCACCGCGCGGTCGTCGTCGCGGACGACCGGGAGGCGCTGCTCGGCGGCCTGGGCGCGCTGGCCGCGGGCCGCACCGCAACCGGCCTGGTCAGCGGCGTCGCCACCACCGCCCCCACGGCCTTCCTCTTCGCCGGACAGGGCTCGCAGCGCGCCGGCATGGGACGCGAGCTGTACGCGGCCCACCCCGAATTCGCCACGGCCTTCGACGCGGTGTGCGCGGAACTCGACCCCCACCTGGACCGGCCGCTGCGCGACATCGTCTTCGCCGGGGAAGGCAGCGCCGAGGCCGCCCTGCTCGACCGCACCGCCTACACCCAGGCCGCCCTCTTCGCCCTGGAAACCGCCCTGTTCCGGCTGGCCGAGTCCTGGGGCATGGCGCCCCGGTTCGTCGCCGGGCATTCCATCGGCGAGCTGACCGCCGCCCACGTCAGCGGCGTACTGACCCTCCAGGACGCCGCACGGCTGGTCGCCGCGCGCGGCACCCTCATGCAGGCGCTGCCCGAAGGCGGCGCGATGGTGGCGGTCCAGGCGACCGAGGAGGAGATACGCGATCAGCTCGCGGGCCGCGAGGACGTCGCCCTGGCAGCCGCCAACGGGCCTGATTCCTCCGTGATTTCGGGCGATGAACAGGCCGTGACCGAGATCGCGGAGCACTGGGCGGCACAGGGCCGCCGCACCAAGCGGCTGCGGGTCAGCCACGCCTTCCACTCCCCGCACATGGACGGCATGCTGGAGGACTTCCGGCGCGTCGCGCGCGGCCTGGCCTTCCACGCACCCCGTATCCCCGTGGTGTCCACGGTGACCGGCGCGCTCGCCGCCGAGGAGGACCTGCGCTCGCCCGACTACTGGGTACGGCAGGTCCGCGAAGGAGTGCGCTTCTGCGCCGCCGTACGCACCCTCGAAGCCGAAGGCGTCACCACGTACGTGGAGATCGGCCCCGGCGGCGTCCTCACGCCCATGGTCCAGGACAGCCTGACCACCCTCGAAGCGCCCGTGCTCGTCCCGCTGCTGCGCACCGGACGCCCCGAAGCAGCCGCCCTCACCGAGGCCGTCGCCACCGCCTTCGCGCACGGCCACCACGTCGACTGGTCCGCCCGCCTGGGCGCGCCGGGCACCTCCCACGTCGAACTGCCCACGTACGCCTTCCAGCGCCAGTGGTACTGGCTGGACCCGGCCGGCCGCGACGAGGAGCGGACGGCCGCCGCCGAAGCGGGCGAGGCCGGATTCTGGGACGCCGTTGAACGCGGGGACCTCCAGGAACTGTCGGCGGTCCTGGCCATCGACGGCAGCGAGGCGGACTCCCTCGGCAATCTCCTGCCCACCCTCTCCTCCTGGCACCGGCAGCGCAGGACGCAGGCCGCCGCGGACCGCTTCAGCTACCGCGTCCACTGGACACCGCGCACCGCCTCGGGCGGTCCCGCAGCCACCGGCCACTGGCTCGTCGTCCTGCCCGAAGGCGGCACCGACGACCCGTGGACCGCCCGCCTCCTGGACGCACTGCACGACCAGGGCCTGCACACCGACGTACGCGAACTGCCCGCCGACCACGCACCCGACGACCCCTTCGCCTGGCCCGACACCCCGGTCGACGGCGTCCTCTCCCTCCTGGCCCTGGACGAGCGGCCCCACCCGGACCTGCCCTCCGTGCCCCGCGGCCTGGCCGCCACTACCGCTCTGCTGCACGCCCTGGAAAGCGCGGGCGTCCAGGCGCCGCTGTGGTGCGTCACCCGTGGCGCCGTCGCCGTCGACCGGCACGACGCGCTCGACAGCCCCGTACAGGCACAGACCTGGGGCCTGGGCCGGGTGGCCGCACTGGAGGCACCGCAGAGCTGGGGCGGCCTCGTCGACCTCCCCGAGAATGTGGACCGGCGCGCCGTCTCCGCGCTGCTGCACACCCTCGCCTCGGAAGAGGACCAGGTCGCGATCCGCCCGGCCGGGACCTTCGCCCGCCGCCTGGAGCGGATCACCCCCGGCGGCGACGCCGGCGCCCGGTGGAGCATCCACGGCACCGTCCTGGTCACCGGCGGCACCGGCGCCCTCGGCGGCCACCTCGCCCACTGGCTGGCCGACGCCGGAGCCGAACACCTCGTGCTCACCGGCCGCCGCGGCCCGCAGGCACCCGGCGCCCAGGAACTCGCCGCCGCGCTCACCGACCGGGGCGTCAAGGTCACCCTCGCCGCCTGCGACGCCGCCGACCGCGAAGCGCTGGCGGCCGTCCTCGCGGACATCCCGCCGGAGCTGCCGCTGACCGGCGTCGTCCACGCCGCGGGCGTCCTGGACGACGGCGTACTGGCCGCGCTCACCCCCGAGCGCTTCGAGACCGTGCTGCGCCCCAAGGCCACCGCCGCCCACAACCTGCACGACCTCACCCAGGGCCTGGACCTGGACCTTTTCGTGCTGTTCTCCTCGATCGTCGGCGTCCTGGGCAACGCCGGACAGGCCGGCTACGCCGCCGCCAACGCCCACCTGGACGCCCTCGCCGCACACCGCCGCCGCCAAGGCCTGACGGCCACCTCCGTGTCCTGGGGCCCCTGGGCGGGCGAGGGCATGGCCACGGACAGCGACGCGGCCGACCGGCTGAGCCGCGACGGACTGCTGCCCATGGCCGCGGCCCCCGCGCTCGCCGCCCTGCGCCAGGCCCTCGCCCAGGACATGACGCACGTGACCGTGGCGGACATCGACTGGAGCGCGTACGCCCCGGCCCTGACCGCCGTCCGCCCCAGCCCCCTCATCGGCGACCTGCCCGAGGCCCGCCGCGCGCTCGGCCCCGCGGACGGCCCGCGCCGCGAACGCTCCCCGCTGCGCGACCGGATCGGCTCCCTGCCGCCCGCCGAGCAGGAACAGGCGCTCGCGGCCATGGTCAGGGAAGAGGCCGCGAAGGTCCTCGGACACCCCACACCGGACACCGTCGACGCCCAGCGCGCCTTCCGCGAGCAGGGCTTCGACTCGCTGATGTCGGTCGACCTGCGCAACCGGCTCTCCGCCGCCACCGGCCTGCGGCTGCCCGCCACCCTGCTGTACGACCACCCCTCGACCGTCGCGGTCGCCGCGTACCTGCGCTCCGAGGTCCTGGGCGCCGCGGGCCCCGCCACGGCCGTACGGGCGTCGGCCGCCGCCCTCGACGAACCCGTGGCGATCGTCGGCATGGCCTGCCGCTTCCCCGGCGGCGTGGACTCGCCCGAGGCCCTGTGGCGCCTGCTCGCCGAGGGCGGCGACGCCATCACCCGGATGCCCGCCGACCGCGGCTGGGACCTGGACCGGATCTACCACCCCGACCCCGACCACCAGGGCACCAGCTACACCCGCGACGGCGGCTTCCTGGACGGCGTGGCCGGCTTCGACGCGGACTTCTTCGGCATCTCGCCGCGCGAGGCCCTCACCATGGACCCGCAGCAGCGGCTGCTCCTGGAGACCACCTGGGAAGTCCTCGAACAGGCCGGCATCGACCCGGAGACGCTGCGCGGCAGCAGCACCGGTGTCTTCGCGGGCACCAACACCCAGGACTACGGCACGGTCCTGGACGCGGCACAGGACGACTCCGGCGGCCACCGGATCACCGGCAACGCGATGAGCGTCGTCTCCGGCCGCGTCTCCTACACCTTCGGCTTCGAAGGACCGGCCGTCACGGTGGACACGGCGTGCTCCTCCGCGCTGGTGGCCCTGCACATGGCCGCGCAGGCGCTGCGCCAGGGCGAGTGCACCCTGGCGGTCGCCGGCGGCGTGACGGTGATGTCCACGCCGTCCTCCTTCGTGGAGTTCGCCCGGCAGCGCGGACTGTCCCCCGACGGCCGCTGCAAGCCGTTCGCGGCCGCCGCCGACGGCACCGGCTGGAGTGAGGGCGTCGGCCTGCTGCTGGTGGAACGGCTCAGCGACGCCCGCCGCAACGGCCACCAGGTCCTCGCCGTCGTACGCGGCTCCGCCGTCAACCAGGACGGCGCGTCCAACGGCCTGAGCGCCCCCAGCGGCCCGTCCCAGCAGCGGGTGATCCGCCAGGCCCTGGCCAACGCCCGGCTGGACGCCTCCGAGGTCGACGCCGTGGAGGCGCACGGCACCGGCACCACCCTCGGCGACCCGATCGAGGCCCAGGCGCTGCTCGCCACCTACGGCCAGGGACGGCCGGACGGGCAGCCGCTGCTGCTGGGCGCGGTGAAGTCCAACCTCGGCCACACCCAGGCCGCCGCCGGTGCGGCGGGCGTGATGAAGATGGTCCTGGCGATGCGGCACGGCGTACTGCCGCGCACCCTCCACCTCGACGAGCCCACCGGCCACGTCGACTGGACCGCGGGCGCCGTCGAACTGCTCACCGAGAACACCGACTGGCCCGCGACCGGCCACCCCCGGCGCAGCGCCGTCTCCGCGTTCGGCATCAGCGGCACCAACGCGCACGTGGTCCTGGAGCTGCCCGAACCGGACCCGGTCACGGAACCCGCGACGCCCGCCGCCACCGCCCCCGACGGGCCGGTACCGCTGCTGCTCTCCGCCAAGAGCGAGAGCGCCCTGCGTGCCCAGGCGGCCCGACTGCGCGCCCACCTCGACCGCGCTTCCGCGCCCGGGCTCGCGGACACCGCGTACACGCTGATGACGCGCCGTACGGCCTTCACCCACCGCGCGGCCGTCCGCGCCGACGACCACGGCACCGCGCTGCGCGCCCTGACCGCACTGGCCGAGGGCGAGCCCGACCCCGCCACGGCCACCGGCACCGCCCGGCCAGGCCCGGACGCCGTCCTCTTCTCCGGCCAGGGATCCCAACGCTTGGGTATGGGGCGGGGGTTGTGCGGACGTTACCCCGTTTTCACGGAGGCGTTCGACGCGGTGTGCGCCGCGTTGGACGAGCATCTGGACCGCCCCCTGCGGGAGGTCGTCTGGGGCGAGGACGCGGAGCTGCTGAACCAGACCGCGTACGCACAGGCCGGGCTGTTCGCCATCGAGGTGGCCCTCTTCCGGCTCGTGGAGTCCTGGGGCGTACGGCCGCAGTACGTGGCCGGGCACTCCGTCGGCGAGATCGCCGCGGCACATGTCGCCGGGGTGTTCTCGCTGGACGACGCCTGTGCGCTGGTGGCGGCACGCGGCCGGCTGATGCAGGCGCTGCCCGGCGGCGGGGCCATGGTGGCGATCCGCGCGACGGAGGACGAGATCCTTCCGCACCTGACGGACGGTGTGTCGATCGCGGCCATCAACGGTCCGTCGTCGGTCGTGATCTCGGGCGCGGAGGACGCTGTCCTCGCGATAGCGGCGCATTTCACGGCGGATGGCCGCAAGACCAGCAGGCTGCGGGTCTCGCACGCCTTCCACTCGCCCCTGATGGACCCCATGCTGGAGGACTTCCGCGCCGTCGCCGAGGGACTGTCCTACGGCGAGCCGTCGCTGACCGTCGTCTCGAACGTCACCGGCGAACCCGCCACCCCCGACCAGCTGCGCACCGCCGAGTACTGGGTGACCCACGTCCGCTCGGCGGTACGGTTCGCCGACGGCGTCCGCGCCCTGCGCGCGCAGGGCGTGACGCGCTTCCTGGAGCTGGGGCCCGACGGCACGCTCTCGGCGATGGCACGCGAGTCGCTGCCGGACGGCGCCGCCGACGGGAACGCTCCCGAGGAGACCGTGCTCGTCCCCGTACTGCGCAAGGACCGCCCCGAGGAGACGACGCTCCTCGCGGCCCTGACGGAACTGCACGTACACGGCACCGCGATCGACTGGCCCGCGTACCTCGCCGGCCGGGACGCGCACGCCGTCGACCTGCCGACGTATGCCTTCCAGCACCAGCGGTTCTGGCCGACCCCCGACCTCGCCCGGACCGGAGACCTCGGCGCCGCCGGCCTCGAAGCCACCGGACACCCCCTGCTCAGCGCCGCCCTGGAACTGCCCGACGGCGACGGCCTGCTGTTCACCACACGCCTGTCACTCGCCACCCACCCCTGGCTGGCCGGACACGCCGTCATGGGCTCGGTGCTGCTGCCGGGCACGGCCTTCGTCGAACTCGCGATCCGCGCCGCCGACGAGGCGGGCTGCGACCGCGTGGACGAACTGACCCTGGCCGCCCCGCTCGTCCTGCCCGAGCACGGCGGAGTGCACCTCCAACTGCGCGTGGGGCCCGCCGACGAGACGGGCCGCCGCACATTCGGCGCGCGCTCCAGGATGGAGGGCGACGGCGCTCATCCGTGGGTGCAGCACGCCACCGGCACACTCGCCACCGGCCCGCAGCCGGCCGCGACCGACATCGACTTCGCCGCTGCCTGGCCGCCCGCCGACGCCGAGCCCGTCGACCTGACCGGCCTCTACCCGGGCCTGGCGGACCGCGGATTCGACTACGGCCCGCACTTCCAGGGCCTGCGCGCCGCATGGCGCCGGGGCGACGAGGTCTTCGCCGAGGTCGCCCTGCCCGACGAGGCCGAGGGCGACGCGCCCGACTACGGCCTGCACCCGGCGCTGCTCGACGCGGCCCTGCACATCGTCAACGTCGAGGGAACCCACGGGCAGGTCGTGCCCTTCTCCTGGGAAGGCGTCTCGCTCCACGCCTCCGGCGCCGCGGCGGTACGGGTGCGGATCACCCGGCACGGCGGCGACACGGTGTCCGTGGACGTCGCCGACACCACGGGCGGGCCCGTCGCCACCATCGGCGCTCTCGCCGTACGGGCGGTCTCCGCGGACCAGTGGGAAAGCGGTACGAACACGGTCGGCCGCGACGCCCTGTTCCGGCTCCGGTGGAATCCCGTACGGCTTTCCGCCGATCCGGCTGGGGAGACCATCGCGGTGGTCGGCTCCCTCGCGGACCCGTCGTTCGAGCAGTACGCGGACCTGGAGGCCCTGGCCGCGGGCGGAACCGTGCCGGGCGCGGTGCTGTTCGCGTCGACGATCGGCGCCGCCGGGACGGTGGAGTCGGTGCACGCCGCGGCGGCCGAGGCGCTGGGCATGGTCCGGTCGTGGCTGGCGGACGACCGGTTCGCCGCTTCGCGCCTGGTGTTTGTGACGCGGGGTGCGGTGTCGGGTGCGGATCTCGCGGGTGCTGCGGTGTGGGGTCTGGTGCGGTCGGCGCAGTCGGAGCATCCGGGGCGCTTCGGGCTGCTGGACGTGGAGGACGACGCCGATGTGGTGCCGGCGACGTCGGCGTTGCTGTCGGACGAGCCGCAGCACGGTGTTGATCACCGGTGGTACGGGCGGTCTCGGCCGGATCGTGGCCCGGCATCTGGTGGCGGAGCACGGCGTACGGAGCCTGCTGCTGGTCAGCCGGAGCGGCCCGGCCGCCGATGGCGTACAGGATCTCGTAGCCGAACTGCGGGAGAGCGGCGCCGAGGCGGTGGTCGAGGCATGCGACGTGACCGACGCGGCAGCCGTGACCGACCTGATCGCCCGTCACACGCCCACCGCCGTCGTACACACGGCAGGCGTGCTGGACGACGGTGTGGTGGAGTCCCTGTCCCCGGAGCGGCTGGCGGCCGTACTGCGCCCGAAGGTGGACGCGGCCTGGAACCTGCACGAGGCCACCAAGGACCTGGACCTGCAAGCATTCGTGGTCTTCTCCTCCGTTGCCGGGACGATCGGCAGTGCGGGGCAGGCGAACTACGCGGCGGGCAACGCCTTCCTGGACGCGCTGGCCCACCACCGCCGGACACAGGGCCTTCCGGCCACGTCGCTCGCCTGGGGCCCCTGGGCGCAGGACAGCGGCATGACCGGCACCCTCACCGACGCCGACGTGCAGCGCATCGCCCGTCAGGGCATGCCCCCGTTGTCGGCCGAAGAGGGCATGGCCCTCTTCGACGCAGCCGTCGGCGGGCCCGAGCCCATGGCGCTCCCCGTCCGGCTCGACCTGGCGACCCTGCGCGAGCAGGGCGAGGTGTCCCCGCTGCTGCGCAGCCTGATCAGGACCCGCGCGCGGCGTTCGGCGGTCGCCGGATCGGCCGCGGTCGCCGGGCTGGTGGAGCGCCTGTCCGGGCTGTCCCCGGCGGAGCGGCGCGAGGCACTGCTGGATGTCGTACGGACGCAGGTGGCGACGGTCCTGGGCCACGCGAGCCCGGACACGGTCGACCCCGACCGCGCCTTCCAGGAGCTCGGCTTCGACTCGCTGACCGGCGTCGAGCTGCGCAACCGGCTCAACA
The DNA here is from genome assembly GCF_000720725.1 of Streptomyces rimosus subsp. rimosus. Taxonomy (GTDB): domain Bacteria; phylum Actinomycetota; class Actinomycetes; order Streptomycetales; family Streptomycetaceae; genus Streptomyces; species Streptomyces rimosus_A. The sequence continues at coordinate 57,783 of NZ_JOCQ01000010.1, read as the reverse complement.
AGGCGACGGGCATGCGCCTCTCGGCGACCACCGTCTTCGACTACCCCACGGCCGGTACGCTCGTCGACTTCCTGCTGGACGAGCTGTTCAGCGCGCGGACGGCGGCCGACGAGGCGGTGCCGGCGCAGCTGCCGACGGCCGCGGCCGACGATCCGGTGGTGATCGTCGGGATGAGCTGCCGTTACCCGGGCGGGGTCACCTCGCCCGAGGACCTGTGGCGGCTGGTGTCGGACGGCGTGGACGCCGTATCGGACTTCCCGGCCGACCGCGGCTGGGACGTGGACGCGCTCTACAACCCCGACCCCGAAACGCTCGGCACCTCCTACACCCGCTCCGGTGGATTCCTGCACGAGGCAGGGGACTTCGACCCCGAGTTCTTCGGGATGAGCCCCCGGGAAGCCCTGGCGACGGACGCGCAGCAGCGGCTGCTGCTGGAGACGACCTGGGAGGCGCTGGAGCGCGCGGGTATGGACCCGGCCACGCTCCGGGGCAGCCGTACGGGCGTCTTCGCGGGCGTGATGTACACCGACTACAGCGAGATCATGGTCGGCGACCAGTACGAGGGCTACCGGGGCAACGGCAGCGCGGCCAGCATCGCCTCCGGCCGCGTGTCGTACACGTTCGGCTTCGAAGGCCCCGCGGTCACGGTCGACACGGCGTGCTCGTCGTCGCTGGTCGCCCTGCACCTGGCCGCACAGGCGCTGCGCTCCGGTGAGTGCTCGCTGGCCATGGCGGGCGGTGTGACGGTGATGTCGACGCCCACGACGTTCGTGGACTTCTCGCGGCAGCGGGGCCTGTCGGCGGACGGCCGCTGCAAGGCGTTCGCCGAGGCGGCCGACGGTGTCGGCTGGGGCGAGGGTGTCGGCATGCTGGTGCTGGAGCGACTGTCGGACGCGCGCCGCAACGGCCACCGGGTGCTCGCGGTGGTACGGGGTTCCGCGGTGAACCAGGACGGCGCGTCCAACGGCCTGACGGCGCCCAACGGCCCGTCGCAGCAGCGGGTCATCCGGCAGGCGCTGGCGAGCGCGGGACTGTCCGCGGCGGATGTGGACGTGGTCGAGGGCCACGGTACGGGGACGGCCCTGGGCGACCCGATCGAGGCCCAGGCGCTGCTGGCCACGTACGGCCAGGAGCGGCCCGAGGACCGCCCCCTGCTGCTGGGCTCGGTGAAGTCCAACATCGGCCACTCGCAGGCGGCCGCGGGCGTCGCGGGCGTGATCAAGATGGTGCAGGCCATGCACCACGGCGTACTCCCGCAGACGCTGCACGTCGATGCGCCCTCGACCCATGTGGACTGGGGCGCGGGCGCCGTTGAGCTGCTGACCTCCGCGGCCGAGTGGCCGCAGGGCGACGGGCCGCGCCGTGCGGGTGTCTCCTCCTTCGGCATCAGCGGCACCAACGCGCACGTCATCCTGGAACAGCCCGAGCTGGTCCCGGCCGACGCCGGAACGGACATCCCGTTGACCGAGCCCGGCGCGCTGGCGTGGGTGCTGTCCGGGAGGAACGAGGCCGCGCTGCGCGGCCAGGCGGCACGCCTGCTGCCCCTGGTCACCGGCCACGACTCGCTGTCCACCCGGGACATCGGCCACTCGCTGGTGACGGGACGGACGAAGTTCTCCCACCGTGCCGTGGTGTGGGGCCAGGACCGCGACGCACTGGTGCGGGCCCTGTCCGCACTCGTGGTGGGCGAGACCGACCCCGGCCTGGCGGAAGGCCCGGCCGGTGTGGGGAAGACGGCCTTCCTGTTCTCCGGCCAGGGCTCGCAACGCCTGGGCATGGGGCAGGAGTTGTACGGCCGTTACCCCGTCTTCGCGGAGGCGTTCGACGCGGTGTGCGCCGCGTTGGACGAGCACCTGGACCGTCCCCTGCGGGAGGTCGTCTGGGGCGAGGACGCGGAGCTGCTGAACCAGACCGCGTACGCGCAGGCGGGACTGTTCGCCATCGAGGTGGCGCTGTACCGGCTGGCGGAATCGTGGGGCGTCCACGCGGATTTCGTGGCCGGGCATTCGATCGGTGAGGTCGCGGCGGCGCATGTCGCCGGGGTGTTCTCGTTGGGCGACGCCTGTGCGCTGGTGGCGGCACGTGGCCGGCTGATGCAGGCGCTGCCCGGCGGCGGGGCGATGGTGGCGATCCGGGCGACGGAGGACGAGATTCTTCCGTACCTGACGGAGGGCGTGTCGATCGCGGCCATCAACGGTCCGTCGTCGGTCGTGGTCTCGGGCGCGGAGGACGCCGTACTCACCATCGCTCAGCACTTCGAGAACGAGGGCCGCAAAGCCACCCGCCTGCGGGTCTCGCACGCCTTCCACTCGCCCCTCATGGAGCCGATGCTGGAGGACTTCCGTACGGTCGTGGCACGGCTGTCGTTCGGCACGCCGGCGATCCCCGTCGTCTCCAACCTGACGGGTGAACTCGCCGAACCCGGCCAGCTCGCCCACGCCGACTACTGGGTCCGGCACGTCCGCGAGGCAGTGCGCTTCGCGGACGGGATCGGGGCGCTGTGGGCGGCAGGGGCGACGCGGTTCCTGGAACTCGGCCCCGACAGTGTGCTGACGGCGATGGCCCGGGAGTCGGCACCGGACGAGGCCGTACTCGCCCCCGTCCTGCGCAAGGACCGGCCCGAGGAAACGACGCTGCTGGGCGCCCTGGCCCAGCTGTACGTCCGGGGCGCCGACGTGGACTGGACGGTGCAGTTCGCGGGTTCGGGTGCGCGGTGGGTGGATCTGCCGACGTATGCGTTCCAGCATGAGCGGTTCTGGCCGTCGGGTGGTGCGGCGCGTGCGGGTGATGTGCGGTCGGCGGGGCTGGGTTCGGCGGGGCATCCGTTGCTGGGTGCGGCGGTGGAGCTGGCGGTCGTCGCATCCGTGGCTGGCGGATCATGTGGTGCTGGGGTCTGTCCTGGTCCCCGGTACGGCGCTGGTCGAACTGGTGCTGCGGGCGGCCGACGAGGTTGGCTGCGACCTGCTGGAGGAGCTGACCCTGGCCGCGCCCTTGGTGCTGCCTGCTTCAGGCGGCGCGGTCCAGGTACAGGTATGGGTGGGCGAGCCAGACGACGACGGACGCCGACCGGTGTCGGTGCATTCCCGCGAGGGCGAGGCCCCCTGGACGCTGCACGCCGAGGGCGCGGTCACCACCGGTACCACCACGGCCTCCTTCGACGCTGCCGTATGGCCTCCGGCGGGCGAGGACATCTACGCCGAGGTGGCGCTCCCCGAGGGCACCGACGGCGACGCGTACGGCCTGCACCCCGCCCTCTTCGACGCCGCGCTGCACGCGGCGGCCCTGGGCGGTGGCGAGGCGGGCGCCGTCCCGTTCTCGTGGAACGGCGTGACGCTGCACGCCACCGGCGCCTCCCACCTGCGCGTCCGCATCCGCGGCGCGGCCGGCGCGATGTCGGTCGCGATCGCGGACACCTCCGGCGCGCCGGTCGCCTCCGTGGATTCGCTGGTGATACGTCCGCTCTCGACCGAGCAACTGCGGACCGCGGACCGTGACGCCCTCTTCACGGTCGAATGGGCCCCCGTCGTGCTCACGGACGAGCGCGTCGAGCCGGGCACCGGCCCGGAGGGCGAGCCGCTGCGGACGTACGCGGACCTGGAGTCCCTGACCGGCACGGCCGTGCCCGGGACCGTCCTGGTCGCGCCGCCCGCCGGCACCGCCGCGACGGTGGACGCCGTCCACGCGGCGGCCGCATGGGCGCTGGACATGGTCCGGTCGTGGCTGGCCGACGACCGGTTCGCCACCTCGCGCCTGGTGTTCGTGACGCGCGGGGCGGTCGCCGGCGCGGATCTCGCGGGCGCCGCCGTACGCGGTCTGGTGCGGTCGGCGCAGTCGGAGAACCCGGGCCGCTTCGGCCTGGTGGACCTGGCGGACGACGCCGATGTGACGGACTTGCCGCAGGCGCTGGCGACCGACGAGCCCGACCTGCTGGTGCGCGAGGGAGAGGTGCTGGCGGCACGGCTGGTCCGGTCGCAGACGCAGCGGCAGGCGATGGCGTGGGACCCGTCCGGCACGGTGCTGATCACTGGAGGCACGGGTGGTCTGGGCCAGGTCATCGCCCGGCACCTGGTGGCGGAGCACGGCGTACGGAGTCTGCTGCTGGTCAGCCGCCGGGGCCCGGCCGCCGATGGCGTACAGGATCTCGTGGCCGAACTGCGGGACCTGGGTGCCGAGGCGGTGGTCGAGGCGTGCGACGTGACCGACGCGGCTGCCGTGACGCACCTGATGGCCCGTCATGTGCCTACCGCCGTCGTGCATACGGCAGGTGTGCTGGACGACGGCGTGGTGGAGTCGCTGACCCCGGAGCGGCTGGCGGCCGTACTGCGTCCGAAGGTGGACGCGGCGTGGAACCTGCACGAAGCCACCAAGGCTCTGGACCTGGAAGCGTTCGTGGTCTTCTCGTCCGTGGCCGGAACCTTCGGCAGTGCGGGGCAGGCGAACTACGCGGCCGGTAACTCCTTCTTGGACGCGCTGGCCCGCCACCGCCGTACGGAAGGTCTTCCTGCGGTGTCCCTGGCCTGGGGCCCCTGGGCGCAGGACAGCGGCATGACCGGCACTCTCACCGACGCCGACGTGCAGCGCATCGCCCGTCAGGGCATGCCCCCGTTGTCGGCCGAGGAGGGCGTGGCGCTCTTCGACGCCGCCCTCGCCGGCCCGGAGCCCTTGGCGCTCCCCGTCCGCCTGGACCTGGCGGTCCTGCGCGAGCAGGGCGAGGTGCTCCCGCTGCTGCGCGGCCTGATCCGTACGAGGACCCGCCGTACCGGCGCCGTCGCGGCCTCCGGCATCGCGCAGCGCCTGAACGGGCTGACCCCGGCGGAGCGGCGCGAGGCGCTACTCGATGTCGTACGGACGCAGATCGCGACCGTCCTGGGCCACGCGAGCCCGCAGACGGTCGCCCCGGACCGGGCCTTCCAGGACCTCGGATTCGACTCCCTGACCGCGATCGAACTCCGCAACCTGCTGGGCAAGGCCACCGGCCTGCGGCTCCCGGCGACGACCGTGTTCGACTACCCGACGGCCGGGGCCCTGGCGGACCACCTCCTGGACGAGCTGTTCGGCGCGGAGGCCGGGACGCCGCTGCCGGTGTCCGCCCTCCCGTCCCTGACGGACGACCCGGTCGTGATCGTCGGCATGAGCTGCCGCTTCCCCGGCGGCGTCACCTCGCCCGAGGACCTGTGGAACCTGGTGTCCGAAGGGACGGACGCGGTCTCCGGCTTCCCCACCGACCGCGGCTGGGAGGTGGACGACACCTACGACCCCGACCGCGAGGGCGCCATCGCCACCCGCTCCGGCGGATTCCTCCACGACGCGGCGGACTTCGACCCCGAGTTCTTCGGCATGAGCCCCCGCGAGGCGCTGACCACCGACGCCCAGCAGCGGCTGCTGCTGGAGACGTCCTGGGAGGCGCTGGAGCGCGCGGGTATGGACCCGGCCACGCTGCGCGGCAGCCGTACGGGCGTCTTCGCGGGCGTCATGTACCACGACTACTCGACGCTGCTCTCCGGGCGCGAGTTCGAGGGCTACCAGGGCAGCGGCAGCGCGGGCAGCGTCGCCTCGGGCCGGGTGTCGTACACCTTCGGGTTCGAAGGACCCGCGGTCACCGTGGACACGGCGTGCTCGTCGTCGCTGGTGGCGCTGCACCTGGCCGCGCAGTCGCTGCGCCAGGGGGAGTGCTCGCTGGCGCTCGCGGGCGGTGTGACGGTGATGTCGACGCCGCTGACCTTCGTGGAATTCACCCGCCAGGGCGGGCTCTCCCCGGACGGGCGCTGCAAGGCGTTCGCCGACGCCGCCGACGGCGTCGGCTGGGCCGAAGGCGCCGGATTCCTGGTGCTGGAGCGACTGTCGGACGCGCGCCGCAACGGGCATCAGGTCCTGGCCGTCGTCCGCGGTTCCGCCGTGAACCAGGACGGCGCGTCCAACGGCCTGACGGCGCCCAACGGCCCGTCGCAGCAGCGGGTGATCCGGCAGGCGCTGGCCAGCGCGGGACTGTCCGCGGCGGATGTCGACGCGGTGGAAGCGCACGGTACGGGAACGACGCTCGGCGACCCGATCGAGGCGCAGGCGCTGATGGCCACCTACGGCCAGGAGCGGCCCGAGGGCCGTCCCCTGCTGCTGGGGTCGGTGAAGTCCAACATCGGCCATGCGCAGGCGGCCGCCGGTGTCGCGGGCATCGTGAAGATGGTGCAGGCCATGCGCCACGGCGTCCTTCCCCGGACGCTGCACGTCGATGCGCCCTCGACGCACGTGGACTGGAGCGCCGGCGCCGTCGAGCTGCTGACCTCCGCGGCCGAGTGGCCGCAGGGCGACGGGCCGCGCCGTGCGGGTGTCTCCTCCTTCGGGATCAGCGGGACGAACGCGCACGTGATCCTGGAGCAGCCCGAACCGGTCACGCCCGTCACCGAATCGGACAACGCCGAACCGGACAACGCCGAAAACCGGACGATCGGCTTCGAGGCACCGGTGCCGGTGCTCCTGTCCGGCCGGAGCGAACCGGCCCTGCGGGCCCAGGCAGCACGGCTGCTGTCCCGTCTGGACGGCGAGCCGGGCCCGCGGGTCACGGATGTCGCCTACTCGCTCGCGACCGGCCGCTCGGCGTTCCAGCACCGCGCGGTGATCCTGGCCGCGGACCGGGAGGAACTGCTGCGCTCGCTGTCCGCCCTGGCCGAGGGCCACGACGAAGCGGCCGTCGTCGCACAGGACCGGGCCCGCACGGGCAAGCTGGCGTTCCTGTTCTCGGGACAGGGCTCGCAACGCCTGGGCATGGGGCGGGAGTTGTACGGCCGTTACCCGGCCTTCGCGGAGGCGTTCGACGCGGTGTGCGCCGCGTCGAACGAGCACCTGGACCGTCCCCTGCGGGAGGTCGTCTGGGGCGAGGACACGGAACTGCTGAACCAGACCGCCTACACCCAGACGTCCCTGTTCGCCATCGAGGTGGCCCTGTTCCGCCTGCTGGAGTCGTGGGGCGTACACCCGGACCAGCTGCTGGGGCACTCCATCGGCGAGATCGCCGCGGCACACGTTGCCGGAGTGTTCTCGCTGGGCGACGCCTGTGCGCTGGTGACGGCACGCGGCCGGCTGATGCAGGCGCTGCCCGGCGGCGGGGCGATGGTGGCGATCCGTGCCACGGAGGACGAAGTCCTTCCGCACCTGGCGGAAGGCGTGTCGATCGCGGCCATCAACGGTCCGTCGTCGGTCGTGGTCTCGGGCGCGGAGGACGCCGTACTCGCCATCGCGCAGCACTTCGAGAACGAGGGCCGCAAGACCACCCGCCTGCGGGTCTCGCACGCCTTCCACTCGCCCCTCATGGAACCGATGCTGGCCGACTTCCAGGCCGTCGCCGACGGCATGACGTACGGAACGCCACGCATCCCCGTGATCTCCAACGTCACCGGCGAACCCGCCACCGCGGAACAGCTGTGCTCCGCGCGGTACTGGGTCCGCCATGTCCGCGAGGCCGTACGGTTCGCCGACGGAATCGGCACGCTGCACGCGCAGGGCGTCGGGGCCTTCCTGGAGCTCGGCCCCGACGGAGCCCTCTCCGGGCTGGCCGCGGAGTCCGCGGCGGACGAATCGGTGCTGGCCCCCGTCCTGCGCAAGGACCGGCCCGAGGCACCGGCACTCCTCACGGCCCTGGCGCGACTGCACGCCTGCGGCAAGCCGGTCGACTGGTCGGCCGTCTTCGCGGGTTCGGGTGCGCGGTGGGTGGATCTGCCGACGTATGCGTTCCAGCGTCGTCGCATCCGTGGCTGGCGGATCATGTGGTGCTGGGGTCTGTCCTGGTCCCCGGTACGGCGCTGGTCGAACTGGTGCTGCGGGCGGCCGACGAGGTGGACTGCGGTGCGGTGGAGGAGCTGACGCTCGCTGCGCCCTTGGTGCTGCCTGCCTCGGGTGGCGCGGTCCAGGTACAGGTATGGGTGGGCGAACCCGACGACGACGGACGCCGACCGGTGTCGGTCCATTCGCGCGAAGGGGAAGGCCCGTGGACGCTGCATGCCAATGGCGCCCTGACCCCGGCCCCCGCCGAGGCGGTGCCGTTCGATGCCGCCGTGTGGCCCCCGCAGGGCGGCGGGCGAGGACATCTACGCCGAGGTGGCGCTCCCCGAGGGCACCGACGGCGACGCGTACGGCCTGCACCCCGCCCTCTTCGACGCCGCGCTGCACGCGTCACTGGTGAGCGCCGGGGGAGCGGACGAAGGAGCCGTCCCCTTCTCATGGAATGGCGTGACACTCCACGCCACCGGCGCCTCCCGGGTGCGGGTACGCATCCGCCCCACCGAGGACGGCAGCTCGATCGCCGTCGCGGACCCGGCCGGCGCCCCGGTGGCCTCCGTACGGTCCCTGACCGTACGCCCGATCACCACCGGACAGCTCCGGACCGGCGACCGCGACGCCCTCTTCAAGGTCGACTGGACCGGCGTGCCCCGCACGGGCGAGCCCGCGGACTCCCTCGCCCTGCTCGGCAAGGACACCGCGGCCCTCCTCGACGGACTCGCGCTCCAGCCCCGCACCGATCTCGACGACCTCGCGGAGGCAGGCGGCCACGACACCGTGCTCGTCCCGCCGACGACCGGGGCCGCCGGGACGGTGGAGTCCGTGCACGCCGCGGCGGCCGAGGCGCTGGACATGGTCCAGTCGTGGCTGGCGGACGACCGGTTCGCCGCTTCGCGCCTGGTGTTCGTGACGCGGGGCGCGGTGTCGGGTACGGATCTCGCGGGTGCTGCCGTGTGGGGCCTGGTGCGGTCGGCACAGTCGGAGCATCCGGGTCGTTTCGGGCTGCTGGATGTGGAGCACGGTGTTGATCACCGGTGGTACGGGCGGTCTCGGCCGGATCGTGGCCCGGCATCTGGTGGCGGAGCACGGCGTACGGAGCCTGCTGCTGGTCAGCCGCCGGGGCCCGGCCGCCGATGGCGCCAAGGAGTTGGTGGCCGAACTGGAGCAGTCGGGTGCGCAGGCGGTGGTCGAGGCGTGCGATGTGACCGACGCGGCTGCCGTGGCCGAGCTGGTTGCGCGTCATGCGCCGGCCGCTGTCGTGCACACGGCAGGCGTGCTGGATGACGGTGTGGTGGAGTCCCTGTCCCCGGAGCGGCTGGCGGCCGTACTGCGTCCGAAGGTGGACGCGGCCTGGAACCTGCACGAAGCCACCAAGGGACTGGACCTGAACGCGTTTGTCGTCTTCTCGTCCGTGGCCGGAACCTTCGGCAGCGCGGGGCAGGCCAACTACGCGGCGGGCAACGCCTTCCTGGACGCGCTGGCCCACCACCGTCGCACGGCAGGTCTCCCGGCCGTGTCCCTGGCCTGGGGCCCCTGGTCCCAGGACAGCGGCATGACCGGCACCCTCACCGACGCCGATGTCCAGCGCATGACCCGTTCGGGCATGCCGCCCCTGTCGGCCGAGGAGGGCGTGGCCCTCTTCGACGCCGCCCTCGCCAGTACCGAACCCACGACCGTCCCCGCCCGCCTCGACCTCGCGGCCCTGCGCCGGCAGGGCGAGGTGCCCCCGCTGCTGCGCGGTCTGATCAGGACCTCGGGCCGGCGTACGGCGGCAACCGCGACCGACGGCGACACCACGGCCGCCTTCGCCCAGCGTCTGACCGGCCTGTCGGCGGCGGAGGGCCGCGAGGTCGTACTCGACGCCGTACGCGGCCAGGTCGCGGCCGTCCTCGGGCACAGCGGAGCCACGGAGATCGACGAGGACCGCGCCTTCCTGGACATCGGCTTCGACTCCCTCACCGCGGTCGAACTCCGCAACCGCCTGAGCGCCCTCACCGGAATCCGCCTTCCGGCGACCCTGCTCTTCGACTACCCGACCCCGGCGGAACTCGTCGACCACCTGCACGCCCGCATCGCACCCGAGCCGTCCTCCGGCCCGGAAGCGCTCCTGGGCGAACTCGAAAGGCTGGAGAAGAGCTTCGGCGGACTTGCCGTCACCGAGGAGGTGCACGAACAGATAGCCGGCCGCCTGGAAGTCCTCAGGGCGAAGTGGCACGCCCTGCGGGACACCGCCCCGGCGGCCGGGCGCGACGGATCCCCGGCCGAGGAGGACTTCGACTTCGAGTCCGCCTCCGACGATGAGGTCTTCGATCTCCTCGACAACGAGCTCGGTCTGAACTGAGAGAACGCCCCCTCCCCGACGAGGTGTCGGGGAGGGGGCGTTTCTGTTCCGGCAGCCGACCGGCCGGTCAGTCGGTGAGCAGCTCCGCCCGCAGCCGCTCCAGTTCCTGTCCGCTCAGCCCCAGCCCCTCCCGCAGATAGGCGCCGAAGGTGCCGAAGCGCGCCTCGACCTCGTCGAAGGCGGCGTTCAGATACGGGACCCTGGTGTCCAGGACCGGCTTGAGCCGGGCGGCGACCTCGGGCGGCTGCTGGGCGAGTTCGGCGGCGTTGCGCGCGGCGAGGTAGTCGTTGCTGGCCAGGTAGTCGCGCATGACCGTATCGCGGTCCACGCCGAGGGCCGTGAGAAGGACGGCCGTTGCCCAGCCCGTGCGGTCCTTGCCGCTGGAGCAGTGATGGACCAGCGCGTACGAGCCGGGCTCGGCGGCCGTGCGGAACAGTGAACGGTAGGCCTTGGCGGCCGCGGGCCTGATGATGAACTGCCGGTAGGATTCGGCCATCAGCCGCTCGGACGCCTCGGCCGTGGGGGGCAGTTCGGCGGAGTTCTCCTCGCCGATGACATTGGCGACGACATAGCGCGCGCCCGCCGGTACCCGGTCCGGGGCCTTGGCCCGCTCGCCCGGCGTGCGCAGGTCGAAGTCCGTGCGGATGCCCAGCCGTCGCAGCTTGGCCAGGTCGGCGTCGGTGAGCGCGTGCAGGGCGTCGGCGCGGTACAGCACGCCCATCTTCACCCACCGGCCGTCCGCGGTGCGGTAGCCGCCCGCGTCACGGAAGTTGGCGGCGCCCTCCAGGTGCAGCGAGCGGTCGGCGAGGGTGAGCGGGTCGCCCTCGTCCGGCACCAGGCGGAACCACCGGCGGTCGGCGGCGGGCAGCCGGCGTACGGTGACGGTGGCCTCTGACCCGCCGTACGCCACGACCTTGCCGTCGGCGTAGACGGTCACCGAACCGGCGCCGGGAGCCTTCCAGGACACGGTGGAAGAACCGTCCTGCTGCTGGACCACCGTGGCGTGGGTGAACGGAATCCCGCGCGCGGCCGGCGCCGGCCGCGCCGCGTGCCGGCCCGCCTCGGGGCCCGGCGCGGCAAGCGGCTCGGCCGAGGCGAAGGACGCGGTGACCCCCACGGCCGAAACGGTGGCGACGAACGACACGGCGATGCGGCGGGCGGTCAGCACGGCCGCCGTGGATGGTGAGTTCATAGCCGGGACCGTACGGCCGGAAACAGCGCGGAATCACCTAGAGCGGGCGAGGCGGACCGCGCCGGGGCCGCAGGGCAACCCGCGCGGGCCGTACCTCTAACATTTCCCTTAGTTTTTCGCGATCAAGATGGGGGCGCGCGGCTGCCCGGGGCCGGTGGACCAGGCCCGCATTCCTTCGCGGACGGCGCCGCGAACAGCCCTGCGGGGAAAAATCCTGTGGCGAAGGTTGGGTATTACCAGCGTGATCGAGAACCAGCATCTGTCACGGCGCCGTCTGCTCGGACTGGCCGCCCTCGGCGGCGCCGCCGTCGCCGGAATGACCACGATTTCCGCCGCCCCGCGCGCCGCGGCCGCCGATCGGACGAGCCCGCGGGCCGCTGACGGCTCATTCGTACCGGCGGTGGTGATCGGCACCGGTTACGGCGCCGCCGTTTCCGCGCTGCGGCTCGGCGAGGCGGGAATTCCCACGCTCATGCTCGAAATGGGCCAGCTGTGGAACAAGCCGGCCGACGACGGCAACATCTTCTGCGGAATGCTCAAGCCCGACCGCCGGTCCAGCTGGTTCAAGTCGCGCACCGAGGCACCGCTGGGCTCGTTCCTGTGGCTGGATGTCATCAACCGGAACATCGACCCGTACGCGGGCGTGCTCGACAAGGTGCACTTCGACGAGATGTCGGTGTACGTGGGCCGGGGCGTCGGCGGCGGCTCGCTGGTCAACGGCGGCATGGCCGTCGTACCGAAGCGCTCGTACTTCGAAGAGGTCCTGCCGCGGGTGGACGCCGCCCAGATGTACGACCGGTACTTCCCGCGCGCCAACTCCATGCTCAAGGTGAACCACATCGACAAGAAGTGGTTCGAGGACACGGAGTGGTACAAGTACGCGCGGGTCTCGCGCGACCAGGCGGGCAAGGCCGGGCTGAGCACCACCTTCGTCCCCAACGTCTACGACTTCGACCACATGCGGCGCGAGGCCGACGGCACGGCGCCCAAGTCGGCGCTGGCCGGCGAGGTGATCTACGGCAACAACCACGGCAAGCAGAGCCTGGACAAGACCTACCTGGCCGCCGCGCTGGGCACCGGCAAGGTCACCATCGAGACGCTGCACCAGGTCAAGGCGATCCGCCGGCAGCCGGACGGCAGCTATGTGCTGTCCGTGGCCCAGATCGACGCCGACGGCAAGACCGTCGCCCAGAAGGAGATCGGCTGCCGCCACCTGTTCCTCGGCGCGGGCAGTCTCGGCTCCACCGAACTGCTGGTGCGCGCCCGCGACACCGGCACCCTGCCCGACCTGAACGCCGAGGTCGGCGCGGGCTGGGGCCCCAACGGCAACATCATGACCGGCCGCGCCAACCACATCTGGAACCCCACCGGGGCCAACCAGTCCTCCATCCCCGCCCTGGGCATCGACGACTGGGACAACCCCGCCGCCCCGGTCTTCGCGGAGATCGCGCCGATGCCGGCCGGCCTGGAGACCTGGGTCAGCCTCTACCTGGCGATCACCAAGAACCCCGAACGCGGCACCTTCGTCTACGACAAGGCCACCGACCGCGCGAAACTGCGCTGGACCCGGGACCAGAACACACCCGCCGTCGAGGCCGCGAAGTCGCTCTTCGACCGCATCAACAAGGCCAACACCACGATGTACCGCTACGACCTGTTCGGGTCGCAGCTGAAGAACTTCTCCGACGACTTCAGCTACCACCCGCTCGGCGGCTGTGTCCTGGGCAAGGCCACCGACCTCTACGGCCGCGTCGCGGGCTATCCCAACCTCTACGTCATGGACGGCTCGCTGGTGCCGGGCTCCATCGGCGTCAACCCCTTCGTGACCATCACGGCGCTGGCCGAGCGCAACATCGAGCGGATCATCGCCGAGGACGTCAAGGCCGCGTAACCGTGCTCCGGTGACGGCCCGCCCCGGCGCGCACCCGCGATCCCGGCCCTCCACCCGTGCGGAGGGCCGGTTCGCGCTGCCCCGGAAACCACCGCGCAGGCTCTAAGGATTTTCCGGTGCACGGCGTGAGATCAATGGACGGTGCGGCCGGTCGATCCGCACGGGGTGTGCTCGCCGAACCCCGTTCATCATCGTGAAAGGGAATCCATGGAATCCGCCCGACGGCCGATCCTCTTCGTCAGTCTTCCGGAGGCCGGGCTGGCCAATCCGCTGCTCGTCCTGGCCGAGGAGCTCTCCCGCCGGGACGTGCCGGATCTCTGGTTCGCCACCGACGAGCCGCGGCGCGAGGACGTGAAGAAGATCTCGGTGGGATCCCCGGTGGAATTCGCCTCCCTGGGCGAGGTCGTCTCCGAACTGTCGGCCGTGACCTGGGAAGACAAGGTGTACCGGGAAGTCACCCAGTCGTCGCGGTTCAAGGCGCACCGCGCGGTGATCCGGCATTCGTTCGTGCCCGGCGCGCAGGAGGAGAAGTTCCAGAAGCTCGCGGCCATTGTCGACGAGGTCGAGCCCGCTTTGATCGTCGTCGACTGCATCAGCTCGTTCGGCGTCGAACTGGCCATGGCGCGGAAGATCCCGTACGTGCTCAGCGTGCCGTTCACCCCGAGCAACGTGCTGACGGCGTTCACCCCCTTCGCCAAGGGCTACACACCGCGGGACTTCCCCGTACCGCACACCGGGCTGCCGTATCCGATGAACCTTCCGCAGCGGGTGCGCAACATCCTCTTCAAGCTGCGGACTTTCGCGATGTTCTGCACGCCCACGATGAGCAGGGTGCTGGCCGAGGACAGCCGGCGGCGCAAGGCGCACGGCCTCGGGCAGCTCAGCCCGATGGCCCGGATCGACCACGCCGACCTGGTGCTGTGCAATTCGATCGCCGAGCTGGACTACCCCTTCGACATTCCGGAGAAGTTCCGGATGGTCGGCACGATGGTGCCGCCCCTCCCGGAGGTTTCCCAGGAGGACGAACTCTCGCGATGGCTGGACGCCCAGTCCTCCGTCGTCTACGTGGGATTCGGCACCATCACCCGGCTCACCCGCGAGCAGGTCCATTCCATGGTGGAAGTGACCCGCCGCCTCCAGGGACGGCACCAGGTGCTGTGGAAACTGCCCTCGGGACAGCAGCATCTGCTGCCGCCGAAGGAATCCCTGCCGGACAATCTCCGTATCGAGAACTGGGTACCGTCCCAGCTCGATGTCCTCGCGCACCCGAACGTGAAGCTGTTCTTCACCCACGCCGGCGGCAACGGCTACAACGAAGGCGTGTATTTCGGCAAGCCGCTCGTGGTACGGCCGCTGTGGGTGGACTGCTACGACCAGGCCGTGCGCGGCCGGGACTTCGGCATCAGCCTGACGCTCGACCGGCCGCGGGACCTCAATGTCGAGGATGTGGTCGACAAGCTCACGCGGGTGCTCGACACCCCCTCCTTCCGCGAGAACGCGGAGCGGCTCGGCGCCCTGCAGCGTGCGGCGGGCGGCCGTGAGACCGCTGCCGAGGTGATCCTCGGGCATCCGGCCCTGGCCCGCGCGTAACACCGCACGCATATCTGTCCGTGGACCATGAAAAGGCAAGGAAGAGACAGCGGATGTCGTTCAAGTATCCCGTGTCCAGGCCCGCTCTGGAGGGCAACGAGCTGGCGTATCTGACCGGCGCCGTCGAGGACGGATGGATTTCGTCCCAGGGCCCGATGGTCGGGCGGTTCGAGCGTGCCTTCGCCGACTACAACGGCATCGCGCACGGCGTTTCCTGTTCCTCGGGAACGGCGGCGCTCACCCTCGCGCTGCGGGCGCTGGGCATCGGCCCGGGCGACGAGGTGATCGTCCCGGAGTTCACGATGATCGCCTCGGCGTGGGCGGTCACGTACACCGGCGCCACGCCCGTGTTCGTGGACTGCGGTGACGACCTCAACATCGATGTCACCCGTATCGAGGAGAAGATCACGGCGCGCACGAAGGCCGTGATGCCGGTGCACATCTACGGCCGGCGGTGCGACATGGACGCGGTGATGGACATCGCGTACCAGTACAACCTGCGGGTCGTGGAGGACAGCGCCGAAGCGCACGGCATCCGCCCGGTCGGTGACATCGCCTGCTACTCGCTGTTCGCCAACAAAATCATCACGGCGGGGGAGGGCGGCATCTGCCTCACCGACGACCCGAAACTCGCCGGGCAGATGGCGCACCTGCGGGCCATGGCGTTCACCAAGGACCACAGCTTCCTGCACAAGAAGGTGGCGTACAACTACCGCATGACGGCCATGCAGGCCGCCGTCGCGCTCGCCCAGACCGAGCGCCTGGACGAGATCCTCGAAGTGCGCCGCGGAATCGAGAAGCGCTACGACGAGGGGCTGGCCGATGTCCCCGGTATCACGCTGATGCCGCCCCGGGACGTGCTGTGGATGTACGACCTGCGTGCCGAACGCCGCGAGGCGCTGCGGGAATTCCTGGCCGGGGAGTCCATCGAGACCCGGCTGTTCTTCAAGCCGATGAGCCGGCAGCCCATGTATTTCCACCCCGACTGGCCCTCGCTCAAGGCGAACACCTTCGCCGAGGACGGCCTGTACCTGCCCACCCACACCGGACTGACCGCCGCCGACCAGGACGTCATCATCGACCGGGTCCGCGCGTTCTACGGCGCCGGCTGACGGCCGGTCCGAAAGGGGATTCCCACCCATGACGCACACCGAACCGGCCACGCAGGCCACCTGCCCGGTCACGGGAGCGACGGCCGCGGCCACCGACACGGACCCGCTGGTCGTCGACTTCCCGCTGCGCGCTCCCGGCATACCGTTCCCGCCGCCCGAATACGCCGACTACCGCGACCGGAAAGGGCTGGTGCTCTCGCATCTGCCCGACGGCAAACGGGTATGGCTGGTCACCCGGCACGAGGACGTACGCGCCGTCCTGACCAACCCGGGTATCAGCTCCAACCCCGAGCACGCGGGCTTCCCCAATGTCGGGGAGACGATCGGCGTACCCAAGCAGAGCCAGGTTCCCGGCTGGTTCGTGGGCATGGACTCGCCCGAACACGACCGGTTCCGCAAGGCCCTCATCCCGGAGTTCACCGTCCGGCGCGTCCGCGCGATGAAGCCCGCGATCGAGCGCACGGTGGACGCGCAGCTGGACGCGATGCTGGCCGCCGGCAACACCGCCGATCTCGTCGCCGACTTCACCCTGCCCATTCCGTCCCTGGTGATTTCGGCACTGCTCGGCGTGCCGCCCGCCGACCGGGAATTCTTCGAGTCCCGCACCCGGGTCCTGGTCTCGTTCCGTGCCTTCTCCGACGAGGAACGTTCGGCCGCCGCCAAGGACCTCCTGCGGTACATCAACCGGCTGATCGACATCAAGCAGAAGTGGGGCGGCGACGACATCGTCACCCGGCTGCTGGCCACCGGCGCCATCGGTGCCCATGAAATGTCCGGCGTGCTGATGCTGCTGCTCATCGCCGGCCACGAGACCACGGCCAACAACATCGCGCTCGGCATCGTCACCCTGCTGAAGAACCCCCAGTGGATCGGTGACGAGCGGGCCGTGGAGGAGACCCTGCGTTTCCACTCGGTCGCCGACCTGGTGTCCCTGCGCGTGGCCGTCGAGGACGTGGAGATCGCCGGGCAGCGCATCAAGGCGGGCGAGGGCATCGTGCCGCTGGTCGCCGCGGCCAATTACGACGAGAACCTCTTCGCGTGCCCGCACGCCTTCGACCCTTCCCGCTCCGCCCGCGGCCATGTGGCCTTCGGCTACGGCGTCCACCAGTGCCTGGGGCAGAACCTGGTGCGGGTCGAGATGGAGGTCGCTTACCGCAAGCTCTTCGAGCGCATTCCGAATCTGCGGCTCGACCTTCCCGACGACGGGCTGAACATCAAGTACGACGGCGTGCTCTACGGCCTGCACGAGCTGCCCGTCCGCTGGTGAGCGGACCCGGCCCCACCCGCCCGGCGGCCCGGCACCACCGGCCGCCGGGCGTCCCCCATCCACCGCAGGAGAGAACCCGACATGCGTATCACCGTTGACTCCGACCGCTGCGTCGGGGCGGGCCAGTGCGTGCTGAACGCGCCCGCGATCTTCGACCAGGACGAGGACGGCATCGTCACCCTGCTCGCCGAGCCCGGCGCCGACCAGGAGGCCGCCGCCCGGCTGGCCGGCGGCCTGTGCCCGTCCCGGGCCATCACCGTGCACGAGGGCTGACCCCCGACCGGGCAGGAGCTCGCGTGTGAACCCCGGCCCGCCCCCACGACAGACGAAAGCGCTCAGAGCGATCCGGGAGTGATGGTGCCCGTCCACACAGCTGACTATGTGATCCAGCCGCCCACCGACGCGACGGAGGTACGGGGCGGCCACACGCTGCCCGAGGTGTTCGAGGCCGCCGCGGAGGCCGATCCCGGCGCGGTGGCCGTCGTCGACGGGGACCGTTCGTGGACGTGGGCGCAGTGGCGGGCGGATGTCGGCGCGCTGGCCCGCGGCCTCCAGGAATCGGGCGTCGGACCCGGTGACGTGGTGGCGGCGCGGCTGCCGAACAGCTGGGAGTTCCAGACCCTGCACCTGGCCGTCGCGGCCGTCGGCGCAGTACTGCTGCCCGTCCACCAGGGCACCCCGCCCGCGGAGGTCCAGGCGCTGCTGACCCGCGCGGAGCCCGTACTCCTCGTCCTGTCGGCCTCCGGCAGCGAGAGCACGGCAACGGCCCGCTCGCTGCTGGAGAGCGTGCCGACGCTGCGCGGCGTGCTGCTGGCCGGGGCGTCGGAGGACGAGGCCGAAGAGCCGGAGACCGGAACGCTGCACGGGCTGCTGACGGCCTGGACGGGCAGCGAGCCCCGGCAGGTACATCTCACCCCCGACATGCCACTCGCCCTGATCCCCTCCTCGGGCACCACCTCGGCGCGGCCCAAGCTGTGCGTGCACACCCACGACGGCCTGCTGGCGAACACCGCGGCCGTCGTGGCCGAGTCCGCCGACGCCTTCGACGGCACGGTCCTCACCACCTGCCCGATGACCCACCTGTTCGGGCTCCAGTCCCTGCACACGGCGCTGTTCGCCGCCCGGACGCAGGTACTGCTCACCGGCTGGGACGCGGACCGCTTCCTGGCACTGGCGCGGCAGCACAACCCCCGCGTCGTCTTCGCCGTACCCGCCCAACTGCGGGAAATCGTCGCGCGGCTCGCCCGGACGGACGAGCCGGCGGGCTTCGCGCCGCACCAGGTGCGCACGGCGGGCGCCGCCCTCGCGCCCGCGCTCGCCGCACAGGTACGCGCCGCCCTCGCCTGCGAACTCGTCGTGGTGTGGGGCATGTCCGAGATCGGCACCGGCACCCACACCCGGGCCCACCACCCCGACGGCAGCGTGGGAGAACCGGTCGGCGGCGTGCGCGTACGGGTGGTGGACGAGCACGGCGAGGAGCGTGTGGCGGGGGAGACGGGCGATCTCCAGTACCGGGGTCCTGCGATGTTCCGCGGCTATTTCCGCGAGCCGGAGCTGACCCGCTCGGCCCTCACCGGGGACGGCTGGCTGAAGACCGGCGACATCGCGGCCATCGGCGCGGACGGCGTGGTCGTCCTGCACGGCCGGGCGGCCGAGGTGATCGACACCGGGGGCCGGAAGTTCAGCGCCACCGAGGTCGAGAGCCTGCTCGCGGACCTCGCGGGCCTGGGCCCGCTGGCCGTGGCGGGCGCGCCGGACGACCGGCTCGGGGAGTACCCGTGCCTGGTCGTGACCGACCGCGCCGACCGCACGATCGGGCTGACCGAGGTCACCGCCTACCTGCGCCGGCTGGGCCTCGCCGACCACAAGATCCCCCTCGAACTGGTCACCGTGCGCGAGCTGCCCCACACCCCCGCCGGGAAGCTCGACCGCCGGGGGCTCAAGGAACGGCTGCTCACCGGCCTGGAGGCGGCGCCCGTCGCGGCCCGCCTCGGCGCGGTCCCGCCGGACACGGCGGAGGACGCGCTGGAACTCGTACGCGACTGCGTCGGCCAGGTCCTCGGCAGCAGCGGTGGCCCGACCGGCCCCGCCCTTCCCGACGCGCCTTTGCCCGACACCGAATTCCCCGACACCGAATTCCGCCGGCTCGGCCTCGACTCCGTCCTCGCGGTACGGCTGCGGAACCTGCTGCGGGAGGAGACCGGACTGTCCCTCCCGGTCACGCTGGCCTTCGACTTCCCGACCCCGCGGGCCGTCGCGCACGTACTGGCCGACCAGGACGAGCCGTCCTCGGCGCAGGCGTCGGGAAGGACGGAGGCGCCGGGGACGATGGAGGAGCCGCGGATGTCCCCGGCCGGCGAGGCCGACCCGGTGGCGATCGTCGGCATGGCCTGCCGGCTGCCGGGCGGTGCCGACTCTCCCGACGCCCTGTGGCAGCTGCTGGCCGACGGGACCGACGCGATGCGCGCCTTCCCGGACGACCGCGGCTGGGACCTGGACCGCCTCTTCGACGAGGACCCCGACCGCCCGGGCACCTGCTACGCACGCGAAGGCGGCTTCCTGCCCGACGCGGGCGACTTCGACGCGGGCTTCTTCGGCCTGTCCGACCACGAGGCGACGGCCACCGACCCGCAGCAGCGCCTGCTCCTGGAGGCGGCCTGGGAGACCTTCGAGCGCGCGGGCATCGACCCGGCGTCCCTGAAGGGCACCCGCACGGGCGTGTTCACCGGCGCGATGGAGCGCGGTTACGGCGCCACCGCGTCCGCCGTGCCCAGCGAGTGGGAGAGCATGCTCGGCACCGGGGCCGCCAACAGCGCGATCTCCGGGCGCATCGCCTACACCTACGGGCTCGAAGGCCCCGCCCTCACGGTCGACACCGCCTCCTCGTCCTCCCTCGTCGCCCTGCACCTGGCCTGCCGCTCCCTGCGGTCGGGCGAGACCGACCTGGCACTGGCCGGCGGCGTCACCGTCATGGCGACCCCGGCGCCCTTCACCCACTTCGCCCGGCTGCGCGCGCTCGCCCCCGACTCGCGCTCCAAGGCGTACGCGGACACCGCCAACGGCTCCGCGTGGGCGGAAGGAGCGGGACTGCTGCTGCTGGAGCGGCTGAGCGATGCCCGCCGCAACGGACACCGCGTGCTGGCGCTCGTCCGCGGCTCCGCCGTCAACCAGGACGGCGCCTCCAACGGGCTCACCGCTCCGAGCGGCCCCGCGCAGCAGCGCGTCATCCGCCAGGCCCTGGCCGACGCCCGGCTGACGCCGCGGGACGTGGACGCGGTGGAGGGCCACGGCACCGGCACTCCGCTCGGCGACCCGATCGAGGCCCAGGCCCTGATGGCCACCTACGGCCGGGAGCGGCCGGAGGGACGGCCGCTGTGGCTGGGGTCGGTGAAGTCGAACCTCGGGCACACGCAGGCCGCCGCCGGGGTCGTCGGGGTCATCAAGATGGTCCTCGCGCTGGGCCGCGGCGTCCTGCCCAGGACGCTGCACGTGGAGGCCCCCTCGACCAAGGTGGACTGGTCCGCCGGAACGGTACGGCTGCTGACCGAGGCGCGCTCCTGGCCACGGGAGAGCGGACGCACGCGCCGGGCGGGAGTGTCGTCCTTCGGGCTCACCGGCACCAACGCGCACGTGATCCTGGAGGAGGCCCCGGACGAGGCGCAGCTCCCGCCCGCAACGGCGGCTCCGGCCCCGGAAGCGGCCGACGACACGGCCGTACCGTGGGTGCTGTCCGCCCGGAGCCGGACGGCGCTGCGCGGACAGGCCCGCCGTCTGGCCGAGCACGTGACCGCCCACCCCGGCCTGCGTACGCAGGACATCGCCCACGCCCTGGCCACCACCCGTACCCGGCACCGGCACCGGGCCGTCGTCAGCGGCTCCGACCGGGCGCGGATGCTGGCCGCGTTCGGGCGCGGGGAGCGGACCGCGGAGGTCACCCCGTACGACTCCGCGCCGGGCGGGCTGGCCTTCGTCTTCTCCGGGCAGGGCGGCCAGCGCCCCGGCATGGGGCGCGCGGCGGCCGAGACGTTCCCGGTCTTCGGCAAGGCCCTGCGCGAGGTCTGCGCCGCACTGGACCCGCTGCTGGCCCGTCCGCTGACCTCGGTGATCTGGGCGGAACCCGATTCCGAGGACGCGGCGCTCCTGAACGACATCGTCTACTCGCAGCCCGCGCTGTTCGCCCTACAGGTCGCCCTGTACCGGCTGTTCGAGTCCTGGGGCATGGCCCCGGACTTCCTGGCCGGCCACTCGGCCGGCGAGATCGCCGCCGCGCATGTGACCGGCATCCTCTCTCTCCAGGACGCCTCCACCCTGGTGGCCGCCCGGGGCCGGCTGATGGGCACGCTGCCGCCCGGCGGCGCGACGGTGGCGGTGCGCATCTCGGAGGACGAGGTACGGGAGTGGCTCACGGAGGAGACGACGGGCTCCATGGCGGTCGCGGCCGTCAACGGGCCGCACTCCCTCGTACTGTCCGGCGTCGAGGCCCCGCTCATCGACCTCACGGACCGCCTCCGGGCCGCCGGTCACAAGACCCACCGGATCCCGGTGAGCGTCGCGGCCCACTCCCCGCTGATGGAGCCCATCCTGGAGGAGTTCCGCGCGGTCGTCCGTACGCTGTCCTACGGCACGCCCGCCATCCCCCTCGTCTCCACTGTCACCGGCCTCCCGCTGACCGACGAGGAGGCGCGCGACCCGGATTACTGGGTACGGCACGTGCGGCAGCCCGTACGGTTCAAGGACGCGATCGGCCGGCTCCGGGACGAGCGCGTCACCGGCTTCCTGGAGCTGGGCGCCGAGCCGACGCTCACCCCCATGATCGACGAGTGCCTGGAGGCGGCCGGCCCGCAGCCCGGGACCGCCGTGGTGCCGAGCCTGCGCACCGGGACGCCGGACCGGCAGGCCCTGCTCACCGCGGCCGCCCGGGTGCACGCCCACGGCGCCCCCGTCGACTGGGACGCGGTACTGCCCGGGGCCCGGCCCGCCGACCTGCCGACGTACGCGTTCCAGCGGCGGCGGTTCTGGCTTGCGGCGGGGCCGGTGGGCGCGGGAGCGGCGGCCGGGGGCGGTTTCGCGGGTGCGGCGATCGACGCGGGCGCGCCGGCGGCCGACGAGGAGCCGTCCGGGCTGGAGACCCGTCTGTCCGGCCTCGAAGACGCCGAACAGGACGCGTACGTACGGTCCCTGGTGCTCGCCGAGACCTCGGCCGTACTCGGCGGCCGGGAACCGCTCGACGGCGAGGGCGGCCACACGTTCAAGGAGATGGGCATCAACTCGGTGAACGCCGTCGAACTCCGCAACCGCCTCATCGCGGCCACGGACCTGCGGCTCCCCGCCACGCTCGTCTACGACCACCCCACGCCGAACGCGGTCGTCCGCCTCGTACGCGAACGCCTCGCGCGGCCCGCCACCGCCGCACGCGATGTGAACGCGGTCGTCGCCGAACTGGAGTCGCTGCTCACGGCGGGCGCGGAGGTCCCGGCGGAGGCGGTGGCACGGCTGAAGGCGATGACGGCGGGGCGGGACGGCGGTACGGACAGCGGTTCCGACGGCCCCCTGGACCTCACGTCGGCCAGCGACGAGGACCTGTTCCGGCTGATGGACGCGGAGCACTGACGGGCGGGTGCGGGTGCGTTCCGGAGCACCCGCACCCACCCGTTGTCCGGAGACACGACTGTGGGGCCGGTCCGCGGACCGGCCCCACAGTCGCGTCAGTCGTGGTGCGGATCAGTCCTCCTGCACCCCGCGGAAGCGGTTGAGGGCGTCGACGTGCCGCGCCCGGAACTCGGCGTCCCGTACACCGAGGCCCTCCTCGGGAGCGAGCGCCAGAATGCCGACCTTGCCCTGGTGGAGGTTGCGGTGCACGTCGTACGCCGCCTGCCCGGTCTCCGCCAGGGGGTAGGTCCGGGACAGCGTGGGGTGGATCTTGCCCTTGGCGATCAGGCGGTTGGCCTCCCAGGCCTCGCGGTAGTTGGCGAAGTGCGAGCCCACGATGCGCTTGAGGGACATCCACAGATAGCGGTTGTCGTACTGGTGCTGGTAACCCGAGGTGGAGGCGCAGGTGACGACGGTGCCGCCCTTGCGCGTGACGTACACGCTCGCGCCGAACGTCTCGCGGCCCGGGTGCTCGAAGACGATGTCCACGTCCTCGCCGCCGGTCAGCTCGCGAATGCGCTTGCCGAACCGCTTCCACTCCCGGGGGTCCTGCGTGTGCTCGTCCTTCCAGAACGTGTAACCCTCGGCGTTACGGTCGATGACCGCTTCCGCGCCCATGGAACGGCAGATCTCCGCCTTCTGCTCATTGGAAACCACGCAGACGGGAGTGCCGCCACCGGCCAGCACCAACTGCGTCGCGTACGAACCGAGTCCGCCGCTCGCGCCCCAGATCAGCACATTGTCACCGACCTTCATGCCCGCGCCGTTGCGGGACACGAGCTGACGGTACGCGGTGGAATTCACCAGACCGGAGGCCGCCGCCTCCTCCCAGGTGAGGTGACCGGGCTTGGGCATCAGCTGATTCGACTTCACCAGCGCGAGCTCGGCGAGACCGCCGAAATTGGTCTCGAAACCCCAGATGCGCTGCTCGGGGTCGAGCATCGTGTCGTCGTGGCCGTCCGCGCTCTCCAGCTCGACGGACAGGCAGTGCGCGACGACCTCGTCACCGGGCTTCCAGGCGTTGACGCCGGGACCGGTGCGCAGCACGACGCCCGACAGATCGGAGCCGATGACGTGATACGGCAGGTCGTGCCGCTTGGCGAGTTCGTTGCGCTTGCCGTACCGCTCCAGGAACGCGAACGTCGGCAGCGGCTCGAAGATCGAGGTCCAGACGCTGTTGTAGTTCACCGAGGAGGCCATGACGGCCACCAGGGCCTCGCCCGGACCGAGTTCGGGTACGGCCACCTCGTCGAGGTGCAGCGACTTGCGGGGGTCCTTGTCGCACCCCGCGAGCCCCTCGAACAGGTCGGTCTCGTCCTTGTGGACGGTGATCGCGCGGTACGACTCGGGCAGCGGCAGCGCGGCGAAGTCGGCGGCCGTGGCATCCGGCGCCTGAATCGCGGTCAGTATTTCCTTCACGGGGGCCTCCGGAAAAGGCGGGTCGGCACATGCAGCGGTATGGGCGAGGCGACTCCGGCCGCTGGATCACCATTTCCGTGCGTGAGGAGTCACTGCCTCCCCGTAATCCCTTTGAGCGCCCCTGGGGAGAACCCCGGAAAACCCGCCCCGCGGGAGCACGGAAAGACGGGCCAATCATGACCGGAAGGCTCTAGAAGAACGCCTAGTGTTCCCGCCGGTAAGCCCGCGGACGAAGCGGCACGCGCCGAATCCCGTCTTCCGGAAAACGCATTCCTCCGGGCGTCTTTCCGCCCGGCCGGGCGTTCTCAAAGCGCGATGAGACCCGCGGGCGTGGGCCGGAATCCACAGGCGTCGAAGTAGAACCCCCGCAGTTCGTCGTCGAAGTCGACGTGCAGCCATTCGCACCGCGCCGCCCGGGCACCCCGGACGGCCGCCGCGACGAGCCTGGCCCCGACACCGGAGCGGCGCGAATCCTCCGAGACCACGGTGTCCAGGACGAACGCGTGGACACCGCCGTCCCACGCGACGTTGACGAAGCCGACGAGTGCGCCGTCACGGTCACGCCGGGCGCACACCCAGCCGAGACTGTGCCGGTGGAGCTGCGCCGACCAGTCGATGTCCAGGACCCGGTGGCCGAACCCTTCCGCGTGCAGCCTGTTGACATCCGCGTTCTCGAAGCCGCCCCGCCACTCGTATGTGATCGCCATGCCGTCAGCGTAGGGTGCGCACGGGCCGTGCCGTAGCGCAGACTGGTACGCATGACCGAGCTTGTTGCGACGTCCGCCGACGGCATGCCGATCACAGCTCTCGACGACGGGGAAGGGCCGGCGCTGCTCCTCGTGCACGGGGGCGGTGGCGGCACCGCGTCCTGGGACGGCGTCACGCGGTCGCTGGCCGACGAATTCCGGGTGGTCAGGATCGCCCGCCGTATCTATGTCCCCGGGGCGACGGTCCCGCCGCACTACTCGATGGCCGTCGAAACGGCGGACATCCTGGCGATCGCCGGGCTCCTCGGCTCACCCCCGCTGCTGGTCGGGCACTCCTCGGGAGCGGTCGCCGCGCTCGAAGCCGCGGTCCGCGCCCCCGGGACACCGGCGGGCCTGTTCCTCTACGAACCGCCGGTGGCCACCAGGGCCTTGGCCGGAGGGGATGCGGCGCGGCGCGCTCGCGAGGCGTTCGCCGCGGGGGATTCCCGTGCGGCGATGCGGATCCATCTGCGGGACATCGTCCGCGAACCTCCGGACCTGGCCGAGACGATGACCGCGGACCCGAAGGCGCTGGCCGCGTTCACCGCGAAGGCGGCGGCGGGGTTCGCCGACATCGGCGCGCTCGACGCGCTGGGGGTCGGCGTCGAGCGCTTCCAGCGGCTCGACGTACCGGCCACCCTGGTACAGGGCGACAGAAGCCCGGCCCACCTGCGGGAGCGCCTGGCCGACCTGGCGGCCGCCCTGCCCGACGCGCGGACCGTCACGCTCGCCGGGCACGGGCACACGGCTCACCTCACCGCTCCCGAGGAAGTGGCCGCGGAGATCCGGGAGGCGGCCGGGCGCGTCTTCCGCTGACGGTGTATCGGCCGCGGCGGCCTGAAGCATCCGCTCCGGCAGCGCCACAGGGGCTACGCCAACGTGACCTCCACCCCCAACTCCTTGACCCCGTTGACGAAGTTGGAGCGGACATAGCGGGGCTCGGACGTGCGGCGGATGTCGGAGAGCCGGGGGAGGAGCTCTTCGAACAGCACGCGCAGTTCGAGGCGGGCCAGGGAGCTGCCCAGGCAGAAGTGGGGGCCGCCCTTGCCGAAGGTGAGGTGGTCGTTGGGGGTGCGGGTGACGTCGAAACGGTGGGGGGCGTCGAAGACCGTCTCGTCGCGGTTGCCCGAGGAGAACCAGAGGACGACCTTCTCGCCCCGGGATATGCGCCTGCCGCCCAGTTCGGTGTCGCGGGTGGCGGTGCGGCGGAAGTGGTGGACGGGGGAGGACCAGCGCAGGAACTCCTCGACGGCGCCCGGTATCAGGGACGGGTTCCGGCGCAGCCGCTCCCGCTGGTCCGGGTGGTCGATCAGGGCGAGCACGGTGTGGGTGATGGCGTGCCGGGTGGTCTCGTTGCCCGCGACGACCAGGAGCAGGAAGTAGTTGTCGAAGTCCCGGGAGGACAGGGGCACTCCGTCGGACGGCGGCTGGTTGACGAGCCGGCTGACGAGGTCGCCGCCGCCGGCGCCCTTGCGCCGCGCCGCCAGCTCCCGCCCGTACGCGAAGACCTCCAGCGCCGCGGGGCTGCGGAAGGGCAGGTCGCGGTAGCGTTCGCTGGCCTCGGTGCCGAGCAGGACGTCCGCGTAGTCGGGGTCGGTGTTGCCGATGAGGCGGCTGCCCCAGTCGATGAGCCGCCGGGTGTCGTGCTCGGGGACGCCGAGCATGCGGGCGAGGACGTTGATCGGGAAGTCGGCCGCGATCTCGCGTACGAAGTCGAAGCTGCCCTTGGCCAGCGCCGCGTCGAGGGTCCGCGCGGTCAGGCCGCGCAGGAACACCTCGTACGTGGCGACGGCGCGCGGGGTGAACCGCTGCTGGAGAAGCCGGCGCAGGGCCCGGTGGCGCGGGCCGTCGGTCTCCAGGAGGGAGCGGCGGATCTCGCGGTGCTCCGCGTCGACCTCTTCGAGGTTGGTGAACTCCGTGGAGGTGAACGTCTCGGGATCGCGGCCGGCGCGCACGATGTCGGCGTGCCGGGTGACGGCCCAGAAGCCGCTGCCGGGCGCGGGCTCCGGCTGCCAGTGGACGGGGTCCTCGCGGCGCAGCGTGTCGAACATCCGCCACGGCAGCTCGCCGTCGGTGAAGTTGTCGTGGTCGGTGAGGTCGACCGCGTCGAGGGGCAGCGGTTTGCGTGCGGGGCTGGTGAGGGTCATGGGGCTGTCCTCGGGAGGGGGCGGGTGGCGGGCGCGAAGAAAGAGCGCTGCTCTGGGCCGTCACAGGAGGAAGGCGTACTCCCTGAACTCCCAGTCGGTGACGTACTGCTGGAACCGCTCGATCTCGTTGCGCTTGTACGCGAGGAAGGAGCGGGTGAAGCCGGCTCCCAGCACGTCGGTCAGGTCCGTATCGGTCTCCAGCGCGTGCAGCGCCTCGCCGAGCGTGCCCGGCAGCCGCGCGGCGGCGCCCTCCCGGTAGCCGTAACCCTCCAGCGGCTCGGGCGGATCCCGCTTGTCCCGCAGGCCGAGCCCCACGGCGGCGACCGTGCCCGCGACGGCGAGATACGGATTGGCCGTGGCGTCGCCGAGGCGCAGTTCCAGGCGGGTGCCGTCGCCGCGCTCGGGCGGTATGCGCACCATCGCGCTGCGGTTGTCCAGCCCCCAGTCGATCAGCCACGGGGCGAGGCTGTCCGGGCCGAAGCGCTTGTAGGAGTTGACGGTCGGGTTCAGCAGCGCGGTGAGCGCGGGCGCGTGGCCGAGGACACCGGCGATCGCGTGCCGCGCGGCGGCGGACAGGCCGTACGGGTCGCCCCCGCCGCGGCCCGCGAAGACGTTGCGCCCGTCCGCGTCCAGCAGCGACAGGTGCAGATGGAAGCCGGAGCCGCCCTCCTCGTTGAAGGGCCTGGCCATGAAGGTCGCCAGCCGCCCTTCCGCGCGCGCGATCTCCTTGACGGCCGACTTGAAGCGGAACGCGCGGTCGGCGGCGTCGAGCGCCGGGGAGTGATCGAGGTTGATCTCGAACTGGCCGCTGCCGAACTCCCGGTTCCCGGCCGTCACCCCGATCTCCAGCTCCTTCAGGTGCCGCAGGGTGCGCAGCAGATGACCGTCGGGGTCGCCGCGCAGCCCCGCGCTGTAGACGTTGCCCGGCCCTTGCCCGTACGGCGACCAGCCGGTGACCGTGCCCTCGTCCCGTTCGCACAGGTAGTACTCCAGCTCCGGGCCGATCACCGGGTGCAGCTCTTCACCGGTCCGGCCGAGGACGCCACGCAGCAGGTCGCGCGGGGATTCGGGAGCCGGGTTCCCGGTCGCCGGGTCCAGGGCGTCGCCCAGGCACCAGGCGACACCAGGTTCCCACGGCAGCCGGTGCAGGGTGTCCAGGTCGGGACGGACGGAGATGTCCGGCATGCCCGCGGCCAGACCCCCGGGCATGGGAATGGTGTCGCTCTGCGGGCTGGTGTGGTAGACGGCGCGGCAGAACGCGAGGCCGTGGCGCGCGGCGGCCGGCAGGTGGTCGACGAGGATGTCGCGGGCGCGGTCGGCACCCGTCAGATCGGGGTAGACGACGCGGACCACATCGATGTGCTGCGCCAGCAGCGCCGCGACGGCCTGCTGCACCTGGGCCTGGGCCTGTTGCTGGTCCTGGCCGGCGAGTGCCGGGCTCTCTTCGCTCACCCTGTCCAGCCTTCCTGCGGGGCCTGTTGGGGGCTCATTCGGGGTGGCGTTCCGGGGCCGCTCCGGCTGCCGCTCCGAATGTCGTTTGGGGTCGAACAATAGGAAGGGGGTACGGGCCGTGCAAGGGGTCGTGGCGGATCGGTGGCGGGTTGGCGGCGGATGGGGCGCGGTGCCGGTGGCGTGGCGGCGGGTCGGCGGCGGGCTCGGCTCGCCCGTGACAACGCGGCAGTGAGGGCATAACGTACGGGCCCAAACGAACTGTCGAGCGAGGCATCCGAGGAGTCCGCTGTGCCCACCGTGCCGACCGCGCCGACCGTGCCCACCGTCCGAGGTTTCTTTCCGCCCAGGACCGCCACGGGGCGGGCCGCCCTGATCCCGGCCCCGCCCTGGTACTACTCGGGCGACCTGCTCACCATCGAATACCGCACCGACCCCGCGCGGGTCCGCGCACTCCTGCCCGCGCCGCTCGTTCCGGCGGCCGAGGACCCGGGCGCCGTCGCGCTGATCTGGGCCGACTGGCAGTCCTGCGGCGCGGGGAAGGAGGAGCTGCTCGATCCGGTGCGCGGCCAGTACAAGGAGTGCTTCGCGGTCGTACGCTGCGGCTACCGCGGCCGTACGTACTCGCGGTGCGTCCACATCTGGGTCGACAAGGACTTCGCCCTCGCCCGCGGAATCCACCAGGGCTACCCGAAGAAGCTCGGCTCCATCCACTTGACCCGGCCTCATCCGTACGGCCCCGCGCCCCGCATCGAGCCCGGCGCCGTCTTCGGCGCGACGCTCGCGGCGGGGGACCGGCGGCTGGCGCAGGCGGTCGCCACGCTGCGCGAGCCGTCGGCGACGGGCGGCTTCGTCAACGGCCACCCGATGGCCCACCACCGCTGGATGCCCTCGATCGACGGAACCGGCCCCGCGCTGGACGAACTGGTCGAGAGCGGAGCCGCCTCCTTCGAGGCAGGCCAGGCGTGGGCGGCGGACGTGGAGCTGGAGCTCTTCGAGTCCCCCACGGAGGAGCTGGCGGCCCTCGCCGTCGAGGAGCCGATCGCGGCCTACTACCGGCAGGTGGGGGTGTGCTGGGACGGCGGTACGGTGCTGGAGCGGAGCGCGGGCGCTTAGCGGTACGTGCCGTACGCCCGCGGGGGCACCGCGCTGTCACCGCGGCGTCAGCGTGAAATCGAAGGGCACGCGCCCCGCGTCGACCGAGGTCAGGCCGCCGTCCACGGTCAGCGTCGCCCCGTTGACGTAGGACGACCGCGGCCCGAGGAGCCACAGCACGGCGTCCGCGACCTCCTCGGCCGTCGCCGCGCGCCGCTGCGGCACCAGCGCCGTGGCCCGCGCGTACGCCGCGTCCAGGTCCAGGGAGAGCTCGCCGCCGAACTCCCGCATCTCCTCGTCGGCCATCTCCGTGCGCGTCCAGCCCGGACACACCGTATTGGCGCGTACCCCGCGCGGGCCGAACTCCGCGGCGATGACGCTCGTCAGCATGGCGGCGCCCGCCTTGGACGCGGCGTACGCGCCCGCTCCCGCGGCCGCGCGCAGCCCGGCGACGGAACCCACCGTGACGAACGCGCCGCGCGTGGCGGCCAGATGGGGCAGAGCAGCGCGGGCGAGCAGGAAGACGGAGGTGAGGTTGGTGCGCAGGGTGGCGTCCCAGTCCTCGTCGCTGAGTTCGAGCAGGCCGCCGGGGCGAATGACTCCGGCGTTGGCGACCACGCCGTCCAGACGGCCGTGGTCGCTTACCACGGCCGCGATCAGGTCGTCGACCTCGCTCCGTACGGTCACGTCGGCGACGTAGGGCGTCGCGCCGCAGGCGTCCGCGACCTTGCGCAGCGCGTCGGCGCGCCGGGCGCACACGGCGACGCGGGCCCCTTCGTCCGCACCGCGCACGGCGATGGCCGCGCCGATGCCGCTGCTGGCCCCGGCTATGAGGACGACGGGGCGGTCGGGGGCGGAGGGGTGTCCGGGGGCGGCGGAGTGGTCGGGCCGGGTGGGCCGGTTCATGCGGAGGTTCCTTTCGCTGGGGAGATCGGGAGGAGCTGCGAGGGGCGGGTTATCGTTTGAGTCCGTAAGGTCGCGAACGGCAACGGCCGTACGGGAGCGGACGGAACCCGGCGGGGGATTGCGGGAAACGGCGAGAGACGCGGGAGAACACGACGTGACGGTGCACCGTTCCATCCGGGAGACCGAGAAGGCCGTACAGGCCAAACTGGGCGACACACCGATCCGGCACGCGCAGATGGTCGCGGTGGCGAACATCTACCGCGCCGCCGCCGCGGTGCGGCAGCACTTCGAGAACTCCGTGCTGCGGGGCGCCGAACTGACCTGGACCTCGTTCGTCGTGCTGTGGGTCGTATGGATCTGGGGCGAGATGGAGACCCGCCACGTGGCGGAGGAGGCGGGCATCTCCAAGGGCACCCTGACGGGGGTCTCCCGCACGCTCCAGAGCCGGGGCCTCCTCGAACGCAACAGCCACCCCTCCGACGGCCGCCTGGTGCTGCTGCGGCTGACGGACAAGGGCGAGCAGCTGATGGCCGAGGTCTTCCCCGCGTTCAACGCGGAGGAGGTGTTCGTCGCCGAGCGGCTGACCGACGAGGAGTGCGGGACGCTGGCCGATCTGCTGCGGAAGATCGTGATGCAGACGGAGGAGAACGGGGAGGAGCGGCGGGTCGCCCTCCTCGACGGCGCCGACCCCCGCCCGCGGCGCAGCGGTCGCCGCCCTTCGCGGAGCTGAGGGGGCGGACGCGGGCGCCGGGCCGGAGGCCGGGGCCACCGCCTCCTCTTCCGTCACCGTGTCCACGACCCGTTCCGCCACCGAGGAATGCATCAGTCGTGCAGCTTGTCCGCGAGCTGTCCGTACCAGCGGAACGCGGCTATCACGGCGCGCAGTTCGATGCCGTACGCCTCGCTGATCGGCTTGCCGTTCCCCAGGCTGACGGCCAGGGCGAGTTCCGCCCGGTGCTCCTCGATCAGCTCGGCGAGCCGGAGCAGGGCCCGTCCGCGACGGCCGCCGGCTCCCGGCCGTCGCGCGGTGGCACGACGCGGAAGGACGCGCCGGAGCCGTCCGCGCCCGCGATGCGGTGGCGGGCGGGCGGCACCCACCGGTCCGCCCGGCGCAGCCACGCGGCGTGGTCGCTGTCACTGTCGCTGTCCGGCATGGGCGTGTCTCCTGCGTCTGCACGGGCTGCTGCGTCCGGTGCGTTCCCGCGCGCGTCCGTCTCCGGGATTGCGTTTGGGGCCAAATGATAGCCGTGGGGCGTTGTGCGGGGAGGGGGTTGACCGCCTGGAGCGCGGCCGCCTACTTTGTTTGGCCTCAAACGAAATGGAGGCTGTGATGGCTCCCCCCGCGCCCGCACCAGGCCCTCCGGCGCATCCGGCAGCCCCGGCGCGCGAGCGCCGGGACCGTCCTGACACCGCCACGGTGGCCGGCGTCCCGGTCGACACCCGCCACTGGATCGGCGGCGAACGCATCGCCTCCGCCGTCACCTTCACCGACCGCTCGCCGATCGACGGGGCGCCGCTCGCCGAGATCGCCCGGGGCGGCGCCGAAGAGGCCCGGGCGGCCGTCGCCGCGGCCCGCGCCGCCTTCCCCGGCTGGGCCGCGACGCCGCACCGGGAGCGCGCCCGGCTGCTGCACGCCATCGCGGACGGCGTCGAGGCGCGCCTGGAAGACCTCGCCGCCGTCGAGACGGCGGACAACGGCGCGCTGCTGCGCTCCCACCGGCACGGCGTCATGCCCCGCGCGGCACACAACCTCCGCTTCTTCGCCGACCGCCTGCTCGCCCTCGGCCACGACGACTTCACGACCCGCGGCCACACCCACCACGTGACCTGGGACCCGGCAGGACCCGCCGCGCTCATCACACCGTGGAACGCGCCGCTGATGCTGGCCACCTGGAAGATCGGCCCCGCGCTGGCCGCCGGGGATCCGGTGATCCTCAAGCCCGCCGAGTGGTCCCCGCTCACCGCCTCGCTCTTCGCGGACATCGCCGCCGGGGCGGGGCTGCCTCCAGGGGTCCTCAACGTCCTCCAGGGGTACGGGGACGAGGCCGGCGCGCCCCTGGTGGCCGACGCGGACGTACGCCGCATCAGCTTCACGGGGTCCGTGCCCACGGCGCGGCGGATCGCCCGGGCGGCGGCCGCGCACCTGGTGCCCACCAGCTTCGAACTCGGCGGCAAGTCGCCGCTGCTCGTCTTCGCGGACGCCGACCTCGACCTGGCCGCCGACCTCGCCGTCGAGCAGTACGACAACGCGGGGCAGGTGTGTCTGGCCGCGACCCGGCTGCTCGTCGAGGACTCCGTACGGGATGCCTTCCTGGAGCGCTTTCTGGGCCGCGCCCGTGCTCTCGTCCAGGGCGACCCGCGCGAGGAGTCCACCGGCATCGGCCCCACCATCCACCCCCGGCACCTGGCGCGGGTCGACGGCTTCGTCCAGCGCGCGCTGGCGGACGGCGCCACCGCGCTCCTAGGAGGCGGTCCGAACACCGAGCTGAATGAACGGACCGGCGGCACCTACTACCGGCCGACGCTGCTGACCGACGTAGCACAGGACTCGGAAATCGTGCAGGAGGAGGTCTTCGGCCCCGTCCTCACCCTCCAGACCTTCACCACCGAGGACGAGGCCGTCGCCCTGGCCAACGACACCCGCTACGGACTGGCCGCCACCCTCGCCACCGGGGACCGCGAGCGCGCGGCCCGTGTCGGCGCGCGGCTCGTCGCCGGGACGGTCTGGATCAACTGCTTCTTCGTCCGCGACCTCGCCGCGCCCTTCGGCGGCTCGCGCGAGTCCGGCACGGGGCGCGAGGGCGGCGACTGGAGCTTCGATTTCTACTGCGATCTCAAGAACACGGTCACGGCCCCGAAGGGGTGGCAGCACCATGGGTGAGATCGTCGGAGCCGGCCTCCTCGCCCACGTCCCCACCATCGTCCTGCCCGAGGCGGACCGGCGGGCGCTGAACGGGGGACGGGAGGTGAGCCTCGTGCCGGGACTGCGCAGGCTGCGCCGGGACGTCTTCGAAACGCTCGACTACGACACGGTCGTCGTCCTGGACTCGCACTGGGCGACCACCGTCGAGTTCGTCGTCGCCGCGCAGTCCAGGCGGGCCGGGCTGTTCACCTCCGACGAACTGCCGCGCGGTATGTGCCGGATGCCGTACGACTTCCCCGGCGACCCCGAACTCGCCCGGTCCGTCGCCGCGTTCGCCGCGCAGCACGGCTCCTGGATCACACCGATCGACGACCCGTACCTGCCCATCCACTACGCCACCGTCAACCTCTGGACGTACCTGGGGCAAGGGCTGCCCGGCAAACGCTGGCTCTCGATCGGGGTGTGCCAGACCGGTG
The DNA here is from genome assembly GCF_000720725.1 of Streptomyces rimosus subsp. rimosus. Lineage (GTDB taxonomy): Bacteria > Actinomycetota > Actinomycetes > Streptomycetales > Streptomycetaceae > Streptomyces > Streptomyces rimosus_A. Next base: position 23,870 of record NZ_JOCQ01000010.1, on the reverse strand, counting down.
ACGCCGAGGACCACCGACGGCTCGGCCGCGCGCTGGCCGACGGCATCGCCGCACTGCCGGACCGCAAGGTGCTGCTGATCGCCTCCGGCGCGCTCTCCCACACCTTCTGGCCCCTGCGCGAACTGCGCGACCACGAAGCGAGCGACCCCGTACACCTGCGCACCCCAGAGGCGCGCGCCGCCGACGAGGAGCGGATCGAGTGGTTCCTGCACGGCGACCACGCACGCGTGCTGCGCACCATGCCGGAGTTCGCCGCCCACCGCCCCGAAGCGGGCTTCGGCCACTACCTCATGATGGCGGGCGCCCTGGGCGAGGAGCGCCTGACCGCACCCGCACGCGCCTACAGCGCGTACGAGAACTCGGTCGGGACGGGGCAGATCCATCTGTGGTTCGACCGGCCGGCGGGGGGCTGGACCGAAACGGAGGCGCCATGAACACGACCGGTTCCACCGGCGCGGGCGGCACCCGTGAATACCGCCGCATCCTCCTCGACGGCACCGCCGTGCACGTCGTACGGGACGGCGACCACCTCGTGGCGGACGACGGCCGCCGCACCCGGGCGGCCACCGCACCGCACCTGCCGCCCGTACAGCCCTCCAAGGTGATCGCCGTACACCTCAACCACCGCAGCAGGGTCGAGGAGTTCCGCACCTCCCTGCCGTCCGCGCCCACCTACTTCCACAAACCCGTTTCCGCGCTCAACGCGCACGGGGGAGCGGTGGTGCGCCCCGAGGGCTGCCGGTACCTCAACTACGAGGGCGAGATCGCGCTCGTCATCGGCCGCGTGTGCCGCAACGTCGCGCCGCGCGACGCCGGGCACCACATCGCCGGATACACCGTCGCCAACGACTACGGCCTGCACGACTTCCGCGACACCGACGCCGGTTCGATGCTGCGCGTCAAGGGCTCCGACACGCTCTGCCCGCTGGGGCCCGGGCTGGTGACGGGCTGGGACTTCCGCGGCAAATACCTGCGTACGTACGTCAACGGCCGGCTCGTACAGGACGGTTCGACCGACGAGATGACCTGGGACATGCACTACCTCGTCGCCGACATCGCCCGCACCATCACCCTCGTCCCCGGCGACGTCCTCCTCACGGGCACGCCCGCGAACTCGCGCCCCGTCCAGCCGGGCGACGTCGTGGACGTCGAGGTGGAGGGCCTGGGACGGCTGACCAACCACATCGTGGCGGGCCCGACGCCCGTACGGGACGACTGCGGGGCCCAGCCGACGGCCTCGGAGGAGGTCCTGTCCACGGCCTTCGGAGGCGACTGGGAGTACCGCGGCGTCCGCCCGCCTCGCCGGTCCTAGCTCCTCCCGATGCTTCGCGGACGTCGGAGTGCTACCCGCGGATGATCGCGTGGCGCCCGGCGGGGGAGACGCGTGCGCGGTGGCCGCGACTCCAGGTGGATGGGGAGACGGCCGCCGACCAGCAACGATGATGCGGCGCAGTGGACTGCCTGGTCACGGGCCCGAACACCGCGACCCTGACCGCCGTCATCAAGAAGGTCGGCCCTGGCGGACCGCCCTGGGCGGGCAAGCGGCTGGGGTTCAGCGTCCACGACGGCGGCACGGACAAGGGCGGCTCCCGCGACCGGGTGGGATTCCCGTGGGAGATGGTGAACCTGCGGCCGGGCGGCGCCGGCGAGCCGCCGGAGGCCGAGGTGGGCACCTGCATGGCGCCTGCCCCGTACGTCTCTGTCACCAAGGGCGGGTACGCCGTCCGGCACGCTGATCTGCTGCCGCCTCCTCGGGGCTGAGGTCCGGTCAGGTCATGTCGATCTCGCCTGTGTCGATCACGTCTGCGTCGGTCACGCCTGCGTCGGCCCGGGTGGCGCCGCCGCGGTCCGCCCGGGCGCGGCCCGCGTGCCGGACACGGCCGTGGCGGCGAACAGCTCGGAGACCCGCCGCTTCTCCTCCGCGCCTTGCGGGAAGAGGTACGCGCAGGCGACGTACACCGCGAGGTTGAGGGCCATGCCCACGATGCCCGAGGTGAGCCCGGCCAGCCAGGGGATGGAGGTGGGGTAGGCCGCCGAGAGCCCGGCGGCGGTGCAGAAGCCCGCCACGGTCCCGGCGACCGTGCCGGTCCGGTTGCCGCGCTTCCAGAAGAGGCCGAGGAACTGGGGTACGGCGAGCTGTACCACTCCCTGGTACGCCATGATCGACAGCGTGATGAGGTTGCTCAGCCCGACGTTGGCGACCAGCGCGGACGCCACCGTGTAGACGCCGATGGAGACCTTCGCCGCCAGCAGCCGCCCCTTGTCGTCCAACGGCCGGTACACCGCCACCAGGTCGTTCGAGATGAGCGTGCCCACGGACTGGAGCACCCCGTCGGCCATGCCGATCTGCGCGGCCAGGACGCACAGGGCGATCGCGATGACGATCCACGGGCCGCCGATGTGCTGACCGAGGGTGAACAGGGCGCGGTCGGGATTGTCGGAGACGCCGGGCAGCGTCCCGGACAGCAGGGCCGCGGTCAGCAGCAGCCCCGAGAAGACGAGCGAGGCCGGCATGACGAACACGGCGGAGCGCTTGACGCTGCGTACCCCGTCCGCGGTGAAGAGCCGGACGAACATGCCCGACAGGCACCAGCCGCCCACCGAGCCGGTGAAGGTCAGCGCGAAGAGATAGAGCCCGCCGCTGCCGCCGCCGTCCACGGGCAGCGTCAGCCGCTCCAGGGGCAGCCGCGCGAACCCGTGGCCGTGCACGGCGAGGTGGACGATGAGCCCCACCAGCAGGATGGAACCGAAGACATACGCGATCATGCCCTGGTAGAAGTCCGTGACGACCACGCCGCGCATGCCCATGCGCACCGTCCAGAACTGGCGGGCCACCAGGACCAGCACGCCCGCGAGCACCGACTGCGAGTAGCTCAGGTGCCCGAAGGAGATGTAGTAGAAGATCAGGCCCATGGCCTGCATCCCGAGCACCGTCATCGGGAAGTTGACCAGGGCCTGGATCAGCGCGGGCACGGTGCGCGACGACGTGCCGCCGTACCGCAGCCCGAACAGGTCGGACTGGGTCCGCAGCCCGTACCGGTCCCCCCACATCCACACCCGCCGGGACATCAGGTACATCAGCACGTAGGCGAACAGGCCGTAGATCAGCAGATGGAAGCCGATCACCCCGCTGCCCGCCGCCAGGCCGGCGTCGGCGATGAAGACCGAGCCGGGGAACCAGGTGTTGAGGATCGACATGGTCTGGTAGCCGCTGCCGAAGCTGCGCCCGCCCACGGCGTAGTCGGTGAAGTCGGCGTCGCGCCGGCGGTGCACGTACAGCGTGAGGAGCACTCCGGCGAAGAAGAGCACCACCATGCCGTAGCCGAGGAACACATTCACTGGCGATTCACTGGGGCAAGCCCCTCTCCGTTGCGAGGAGGTGTCAGTCGATCTCGCCGCGGGCCGCCTCGACGCCGTACAGCGCGATGACGCCTGCCGAGATGTGCGCGCCGAGCACGATGAAATAGCCGACGGAGAACGGGAATCCGCCCTGGAGCCGCGGATCACCCGCGGCCCAGTACACCGGCGGCGCCAGCGCCAGTACGGCATCGAGCGCGAACCAGGAGCCGAACAGCGCCCACTTCCGCCGCGGGGAGAGGGCGACGGCCCAGCGGGCGAAGCGCCCGGGCCCGGGGCCCGGCCGCCCGTCACCGGGCATCATGGACGACCTCCCCGTCGAAGACCGTCATCGCCACCGGCATCGCCGCGATCTCGTGCGGGTCCGCGTGCGCGAGATCGCCGTCCACCACGCAGATGTCGGCCGCCTTGCCGGCCTCCAGCGACCCCTTCCAGCTCTCCGCGAAGTCCTGCCACGCGGCGTGCGAGGTGTACGCGCGGATCGCGGTCTCCAGGTCGACGCACTGCTCGGGGCCGCTCTGCCGTCCGCTCGCCTTCGCCTCCCGCAGCATCATCGAGGCCACGCCCCGCCGCCAGTCGGGATAGGTGATGGGCGCGTCCGAGCTGGCGGTCACCGGGATCCCGGCCTCCACGGCGCTGCGTACGGGCCACTGGTAGGCGGAGCGCTCGGGCCCCACGATCGCGTCCATCGCGTCCGCGGTGGCGTCCTTGACCCCCGGGTTCATGTTGATGCCCCAGCCGTGCCTGGCGAGCGTGGCCAGGGAGCGGGCCGAGGCGAAGTCGCCGTGGATGACGTAGTGGCGGGCGTCGGGGCGCGGGGTCTCGGCCTGCGCCGCCTCGAAGGCCTCCACGACCGCGTCGATGCCGTGGTCCCCGGTGATGTGCACACCGAGCTGGTGGCCCGCGGCGTGGGCGTACCGCACGATCGTGTTCAGCTCCTCGACGCGCTGGGCGTCGCTGTGGCCGTGCAGACAGAGGCTGCCGTGTCCGCCGCCCTCGTACTCCTCGTGCATCCAGGCCGTACGGCTCGGCGGGATGCCGTCGGCGAACAGCTTGACGCCGAGGATGCGCAGCCGCCGCGGATCGGCCGCCGCGCACACCCCTTCCAGCTGCGCCAGCCGGTCGGGCAGGTGCCGCGCCGCGCCGCCCATCTCCAGGGGGAGCAGCAGCACACCGACCCGCGCCCGGAGTTCACCGGCCGCCTCCAGCCGCGCGTACACGTTGAGCGTTTCGGTGTCCGCCACCCCCAGGAAGAGGGAGGTGCCGCCGGGCCCGAGGCCCGGCTCGGTGAAGCTGGTGATTCCCTCGGTGTGGCAGACGGCGACGGCGGAGCGGACGGCGGCCTCGCGCGCGTGGTCGTCCATCAGCGGGACCACGGCGTTCACCAGATCCTGCGCGCCCTCCCGGAGGATGCCCGTCGGGGCGCCGTCGGCGCCGGTCTCGATGACACCGCCGGGCGGGACGGGTGTGGCGGCGGTGATGCCCGCGATCTCCAGGGCGCGGGAGTTGAGCCAGGAGGTGTGCCCGGAGAACTCGTACAGCAGCACCGGGTGCTCCGGCGCCACCTCGTCCAGGTCCTGGCGCCGCGGGGTGCGGCCCGGCTCGGCCAGGCACTCCTTGAGGTAGCCGGTGTCCCACCCGTTGCCGAAGATCCAGGATCCGGGCGGCAGGCCGGCGGCCTTGCGGCGCACCGCCTCGCGTACGCCGGCGATCGACGTCACGGCGGGCGGGGCGACGTCGAGGGCGAGCGGCGGGCGGGTGGCGCCGAAGGCGGCGGCGTGCAGATGCGAGTCGTTGATCCCGGGGAGCGCGGTGCGCCCTTCGAGGTCGACGACCTCGGTACCGGGACCGATGAGCGCGCGGATCTCGCCGGTGCTCCCGGTCGCCGCGATCAGGCCGTCGCGTACGGCGACGGCCTGTGTGCGGCGGAACGCGGCGTCAACGGTCAGCACGGTGCCGTTGACCAGCACGAGGTCTGCGGGCCTGGGCATGGAGCGCCACCCCTCTCCGTTGTCGTTTGGGCCCAAACTTATGCTGGGAATCCGTCCTCGGCGCAAGGGGGCTGCGGCAATTCCCGGCGCGGGTCGCCCACCGCCGCGAGCCGTGGCCGCCGCGTCGCCGTCGCCTCACCCGGTCAGCCGCTCCACCCGCCGCATCACCTCGCGGCAGAAGTCCCCGACCCCGTCCGAATCGTCCGTGAACTGCGACGGTTTGATGCAGAACGTCGTGAAGCCCTGCTCCAGCTGCTCCGGCACGGCCTCCAGCGCCTGCTCCAGGCAGGCCACCGACCTCTCGTCGGGGAAGGCGGCGCGCGTGCCGCCGATCATTTCCAGGCCGGACATCTCGCGCCCGGCCTCCGCCATCGCCGCGCGCAGCTTCTCCAGCTCGCCCGGCGCGGGCCGCCCCAGCGGGTTGAAGCCGTGGCCGTACGTCACCAGGCGCCGCAGTACCGCATCGTGCAGCGTCGAGCCGCCGAACCACAGCTCGGGACCGCCCGGCCGGTACGGCTTCGGCTCCAGCCAGACGTCGCGGAAACGGTAGTGCTCGCCCTCGAAGGCGGCGGGGCCGGGCCGCCAGAGCAGCTTCCAGGCGGCCAGATGCTCGTCGAGCAGCCTGCCACGCCGCGCGAAAGGCACCTGGAGCGCGGCGTACTCGTCCGCGCTCCAGCTCACCGTCGGAAGGACGACGAGGCGCCCCTTGCTCAGCAGGTCCAGTGTGGCCAGCTCCTTGGCCAGCAGGAGCGGATGGCGCAGCGGCGCCAGCACGGCAGCGGCGGCCAGCCGGACCCGTTCGGTGACGGCGGCCATGGCGGCGAGCAGGACGACGGAGCTGGGCCACGGGGTGTCCGGGGCCTGATTGCCCGGCGCGGCGTACTCGCGCGGGTTGGGCATCGGGCCGCCGGCCCAGGAATCCGGGCCGAGCACGATGTGCTCGCTGAGCATGACCGAGTCGAACCCGGCGTCCTCCGCCTCGCGGGCCCAGCGCACCATGGCGTCGAGGTCGCAACGCCCGCCCGTCATGGTCCAGTTCTCGGTCAGTACGAGCGTCATACGGGGGTGGGGCTTGGTCATCCGGGCTCCCGGCCGTGTTCGAGGGTGTCGTTCGGTGCGGTATCGGGATGGCGCGGTGCATTGTTTGGCCTCAAACGGTATGCCTGGTCCGCCGCCCTCCTCAAGGGGTGTGACGAACCCGGCTCAGCGCGGTGGGGACACCACATCGCGCACGCCCGCCGTACAGGAGCCCGAGAGCCCGGCCGAATCTTCGTGGCTTTTGCCAGTACGGCCGCTCGCCGGGGTGCGGAAAGACTGCCCGCCACGGGCCGCGGCCCGTCCCGAAGGCCGAGGCCGCGGACATGACGGAGCGCACGAGAGGACAACACGGTGGGCGTGCAGCAATACGACGAGATCGGCGAGGCGTTCGAGGGCTTCAAGTCCCTTCCGCTGGCGCACTACGCCGAGGTGCCCGGGTTCCTGGCCATGGTCGGGGACGTACGCGGAAAGTCGGTCCTCGACCTGGCCTGCGGCACCGGCTTCTACAGCAGGGAGTTCAAGCGGCGCGGCGCCACGGAGGTGCTGGGCATCGACATCTCCGGGGAAATGGTCGCCGCGGCCCGGAAGGCGGAGGAGCGCGATCCGCTGGGGGTGCGCTACGAGGTGGGCGATGTCTCCGGGCTGCGCCCCCTCGGGCAGCGTTTCGACGTCGCCACGGCGGTCCAGCTGCTCAACTACGCCGAGGACATCGCCGCCATGGAACGGATGTGCCGCAACGTGCACCGCAGCCTGGCGCCCGGAGCCGAGTTCTTCGTCCTCGCCCAGACACCCGACTACCGCTTCGACGGCCCGTCCCCGCGCGCATACGGCTTCCTCACCGAACTGACCGGTGAGGAGGCCGAGGCCGGGCCGCGAGTGCGGACCACGGCGCTGCTCGACCCGCCGATCTCGTTCATCAGCACCTGCCCGCGCCGCGAGGTCTACGAGACGTGCCTGCGGGCGGCCGGATTCGACGACGTGACCTGGGTCCCGCTGGAGGTGTCCGACGCCGGCGTCCGCGCATTCGGCACCGACTACTGGGCGGACTTCCTCGCCAACCGCCCACTGGAGATGCTGCGCTGCCGCGCCGCCTGACGGCCGCCCCGGCCCGCCACGGGGGCGCCGGACGGCTCGCCTCCGTCGGGCAGCAAGCGGCCGCCCACCCGGGGCAATCGGGCACGCCCGGTACAGACCGGCCGTGCCCGGTCCGGGGCCAACAGCGGGCCCTGCCCGATCGAGAACGGGCGCATACGGGCATGATGAGTGGTGCGGCGGGCGTGACCGGTCGGCTCGTATGCCGGTAAGAAGTGGGGGCCAGGACCGTACGGGGGAAGCGAACGGCGGGATGCCAGAGACCAGTTGAGCAGTCGGCGCGAGCGGAGAACGCCCGGTCGCCGGCGCCCGGGACCGGGGGTGCGCAGTGGAGGCCGAGGAACGCCGGCGCCGCATCGTGGAGGCCGCCCGCGAGGCGGGATCGGTGGACGTCGGCAAGCTCGCCGCCGACCTCGGGGTGGCCAAGGAGACCGTACGGCGCGACCTGCGGGTGCTGGAGGAGCACGGACTGGTACGGCGTACGCACGGCGGCGCGTATCCGGTGGAGAGCGCGGGCTACGAGTCCACCCTGGCCTTCCGGACCACCATGCACCTGCCGGAGAAGACGCGGATCGCGGCCGCCGCGGCGTCGATGCTCAGCGACGCGGAGAGCGTCTTCGTCGACGAGGGCTACACCCCGCAGCTCATCGCCGCGGCGCTGCCGGCCGACCGCCCGCTCACCGTGATCACGGCCTCCCTGGCCACCGCGGCGCTGCTGGCCGCCCGGCCCAGCGTCACCGTGGTGCTGCTGGGCGGTCGGGTGCGCGGCGGCACCGTGGCCACGGCCGACCACTGGGCGGCGGGCATGCTGTCCGAATTCGTCGTCGACCTGGCGTACATCGGCGCCAACGGCATCTCCCGGGAGTACGGCCTCACCACCCCCGACCCGGCGGTCAGCCAGGTCAAACAGCAGGCCGTACGGGCATCCCGGCGACGGATCTTCTCCGGTGTGTACACCAAGTTCGGGGCGGTCAGCCTGTGCCGCTTCGCCGAGCCGGCGGACTTCGAGGCCATCGTCACCGACACCCGGCTGCCGCAGGGCGAAGCACACCGCTACGCGCTGCTGGGCCCGCAGGTTCTGCGCGTGTGACGGCGCGCCACGAGACCGGCCGGCGGGGGCGGCGAACAGGGCCGGTCGTCAGGCGGCGGTCAGTCCGCGGCTGCTGAGCCCGTCGCGCAGCGCGCGCATCGCGTAATACACGCGCGACTTGACCGTACCGGTCGGCACCCCCAGCACCTCCGCCGTCTGCGAGAGGCTGCGGCCCATGAAGTACACGTGGACCAGGACCTCGCGGTGATTCGGTGCCAGCTCCCGTATGGCTTCGACCACCACCCGCCGGGTCAGAGTACGGTCCACCCCGTCGGGTACGGACGTGACGGGCACCTCCGCGGCACCGGCCTCGGCGGGCCGGGCTTTGCGCGAGCGGTAGCCGTCGATGACCAGGTTGCGGACCACGGTGAACAGCCAGGGGCGCACCGCGTTCGTCGTGGGATCGAGGTCGTCGGCGCGCTGCCAGGCGCGGAACGCCACCTCCTGCAAGACGTCCTCCGCACGGTGCCGGTCGCCGTCCAGCAGCCGGGCCGCGAAGCCCAGCAGGGCCGACCCGTGCCGTTCGTAGAGGGCGTCGAGGAACTCCTCGGCCTGCCGCGCCGAATGGGCCGGCACGGTACGGGAATCCATGGCGCGCCCGATCAGCGGCAGCGGTGTCTCCACGGTGTGACTCCTCACGATCACGTGCTGTGAGCTGGGGCGTTCGCCCTGGGCACGCGCGGGACGCGCCACTGAAGACGTTGTAACGCCGCGGGAGTACGACCGGGGTGTCCGTGTGGGCGGACAGCGTGCCCGAGTTGGCGCGGCCGCCCGCGCCCGCTTCGTACGCCGACGTGTCGTACGGCGGGCCGGGCGCGCGTGGCGGTGCCCGGAGTGCGCGGACCGGTGTCCGCCCTGCCCGAGCCGCTGCCCGCTTCCCGCCCGCGCGGGCACCGCGCCGGGACGGCCGTGGCACCGATCGCCGCAGTCGGCGGGCCTCGGCGGCACATCGATGATGACCGAACAGTGAGCCGATCATCACTCTTTCGCAGGAAACGATGATCCCGCAGGGGGGATGGGGCGCCCAAAGGCCCCCGCGCTCCGGCAACGCGCCGATTCACTGAAAGCTCCCCGCAGGACTCCATCCGCACAGGAGCACCGGACATGTCTGAACAGGGACACCAACACGACACCGACCCCGTCGGCGCAGCCGGACGAAACGCCGCGGCCGGACTGGAACAGGCTCTTCTGCTCGCGGTCGGCGTCGCCGATCTCGTGCTCGACCACGTACGTCAGGCCGCCGAGCGCGGCCAGGGCCTGCTGCGCCGCTCCGACCTGCGCGAGCTGCTCGCCGACGGGGCCGGCGAACTGCGTACCCGCGGCGAGCTGGCCACCCGGCGCGTCGCCCCGGAGACCGACAACTACCTGGAGCTGATGGCCTGCCGCGCCGTGCAGCGGTCCGGCAGGCCGCATGAGTGACACCGATGAGCTGAAGAACAGAATCGATGCGTGCCTGCACCGGCTGGTCGACGAGGAAGAGGCCGAACTGCTCCGCGTATCGGACGAACTGGCTCCGCTGTGCGTGCAGTTGCGCGCGTCGCTGACGCGCGGCAAGCGGCTGCGCGCCGCCTTCCTGTACTGGGGCTGGCGCGCCGCCGGCCAGCCGGACTGCGCGGGCGTGATCAAGGCCGCGGCCGCCATGGAACTGGTGCACGCGGCCGCGTGCACCCACGACGACATCATCGACGACAGCCGCCTGCGGCACGGCGCACCGACGGCCCATGTCGCCTTCGCGGAGAGCGGCGCCGGCGCCTGGGGCACCGCGGCCGGTGGCTCCGACGAGAGGCGCCAGGAACGCTCCGCCGCGCTCGCCATGATGCTCGGCGACCTGCTGATGGGCTACGCGGGCCAGGTCTTCGCCACCTGCGGCCTGCCGGGGGCCTTCGTGGCGCGGACGGTGCCCCTGTGGTCATCGCTGCTGCGCGAAACCATCGCGGGTGAATTCCTGGAGGTGCTGCGGACCGGAGGCGTCGTACCGAAGGTCGCCGAGTCGCTGGAGGTGGCCCGGTACAAAACGGCCAAGTACACCGTGGAGCGGCCCCTCCACATGGGAGCGACGCTCGGCGGCGCCTCCCCGAGGGTGCTCGCCGCCTTCACCGGGTACGGGATGCCGCTGGGCGAGGCGTTCCAGCTCCGCGACGACCTGCTGGGCGTCTTCGGCGACCCGGCCGAGACGGGAAAGTCGAACCTCGACGACCTGCGGGACAAGAAGCCCACCGCGCTGCTGGCGGTGACCGCCTCGCTGCTGTCCGCCGACCAGGGACGGCAGCTGCGCGAGGCGCTGGGCAAACCCGCGCTGGACGAGGCCGACGCCGCCCTCGTACGCCGGTGGATGGAGCACAGCGGCGCCCGCCGGCGCATCGAGGACATGATCCAGGAGCGGATCGCACGGGCCCGCGCGGCACTGGACTCCGTGGCGATGCCGCCGGAGGCCCGCACGGCGCTCGGCACGCTGGCGGACTCGGCAACCAACCGGTCCCTGTGACAGCACGGGCGACCGGCCCCGTGACGGCACGGACAGCCGGCCCCTGTGACAGCAAGAGAAACGAGGAGCCCGTGACCACTGAGACCACTGAGACCACTGAGACCACTGAGACCACTGAGACCACTACCAAAACCTCCGCGCGGTACACCGACACGATGCTGGACGAGCTGCGCAGGCAAGGCGATCCGCTCGCCGACGCAACCGTCGCGGCGATGTTCGAGCGTGGAGAGGTGCGCGACTTCAACACCCTCATGCGCTTCTTCACCACCGCGGGCAACAAACTGCCGCAAGGCCTGCCGTCCTCGGCGGCCTCCTACCTGGAGGCGACCGGCATGCCGCCCAAGTGGGTGGACTGGGACATCATGGAGCGGGCGCGGCTGTTCTTCATGGACAACGCCGCACACATCAACACCGGGCTCTCCTTCGCGGCCATGCCCGCCACCTACGCCGTACCGCGCGTCGCGAAACTGCTCGCCTCGACGCACTCCATGGACTACCCCTCGCGCCGGATGGCGAATACGGGCCAGTTCGTCACGTACCTGATGCAGACCAACGCCTTCGAAGAAGGCAGCAAATTCATCCCGGCCGCCCAGAAGGTCCGTCTGCTGCACGCCGCGGTGCGCCACCACCTGACCGCGTCGGGCCGCTGGGACGCGGAGCGCGACGGCACGCCGCTGTGCCAGGAAGACATGATCGGCGGGCAGATCTGCTTCTCGATCCTGGTACTGGACGCGATGCACCGCCTCGGCATCCACATGAGCGAGGAGGGAGCGGAGGCGTATTACTACGCCTGGCGTGTCGTCGGGTCGATTCTCGGCTGCGACATGGAGGCGGCCCCGGAAAACCTCACCGAGGCCCGCGCGTACGCCGATGTCTACCTCACCCGTAACCTGGGGCCGTCCGAGGACGGGGTACGGCTGAACAACCAGCTGATGCGGATGTACGAGGACGTCGTCCCCGGCACCCTCTTCGACCCGATCGTGCCCGCCACCATCCGCTTCCTGGTCGGCCCGACCATCGCCGACTGGCTGCAGATCCCCCACAGCCCCTGGGACACGGCGGCCAAGGCCGTACCCGTCCTCCTCGGCGTACTGGAGACCATCGAGGACAGCAGCCCGCTGGGCGAGTGGGCCCTCGACAAGGCGGGCAACCTCCTCACCGCCTTCGAACTGGGCTCCCTCACCCGCGGCCGGGTCATGCAGTACGCGATCCCGGAGGAACTCAAGAACGACTTCGGGGTGCGCTCACAGCAGCGCCGCAACGAGCGTTGGGTACCGCCTGCTCCGACGGTGGCAGGGATGGACTGACGGCGCGGGCGGGGCGACCGGGCACCGGTCACCCCGTAGCTCTGAGATGCCAACTGTGGTGCGCGGCTTGCTACTCGCGGGCCGCGTGCACAAGAGGAAGCGTCGCGGGCGGCCGACGGCAGCGGGTACGGAGAAGGAAGTACGCGGTGGAGCGGGTGCTTCCGCCGTCTCGCGGCAGCCTCAGGAGTTCACACGGCTGCCAAATGTCCCTTCCGGCGAAGAACCTGTCGGCCGTACCGACCGTCTCCTGACGTGAGATCGGTCAGGAGGGCGCCGGTTGCGGTGATCTCGTGAGCGGGCGGCCCACAGCCGCTCCTCCGCCCTGCTCGGTGCCCGCCGTGGGGGAGGGCCCGGGCCTGACTCCGGCTCCGTACGAAGAAGATCGTGAAAGACCTCTAGCAATGACTCGGAGGACGATTCCGGTGCAGCTCGTGGCCCGGCACGCAGAGCGGCGTGCGTTCGATCGGTTAGTGACCTCGACGGCCGACGGGCGTGGTGGGGCCGTTGTGGTGGCGGGGGAGGCGGGGATCGGCAAGTCCGCGCTCATCGACGCCGTGGTGGGGACGCTGGACGGGTTCGAGGTGCTGCGGGCCGCCGGTACGGAGTTCGAGCGGGACCTTCTCTACGCGACGCTGCACCAGCTGTGCGCGCCGGTCCTCGGCCACCGGCGAAGACTGCCCACGGTGCAGCAGCGGACGCTGGAGGCGGTGTTCGGCCTCGGCGCGGAACCCTCGCCCGATCCGCTGACGGTCGGCCTCGCCGTCCTGGGGCTGCTGCACGAGGTGGCGAAGGACGGGCCCGTCTGCTGCGTGGTGGACGACGCCCAGTGGATCGACGACGCTTCGCGGCGGGTGCTGGTGTTCGTGGCCCGGCGGGTGTCCGCCGAGCGGATCACGATGGTGTTCGCCGCGCGCGACGTCGGCCCGCCGTCCGGACTCGCCGGGTTCGCGCGCGTGCCCCTCACGGGCCTGGGCGACGAGGACGCCCGAGCCCTGCTGGGAGCGGCGACGCACGCGGGGCTGGACGCCGAGGTGGTCGACCGGATCCTGGCCGAGGCGCACGGAAATCCCCTGGCCCTGCTGGAGTTCGCCCACCACGCGGAACCGTTCGGGGTCCTCGGCCCACGGCGGTTCCGGGCCAGTGTGGTGGACGCGCTGGAGGAGCAGTTCGTCCGCCGCTTCGAGCGGCTGCCGGACGCGGTACGGCCGCTGGTGGTGCTCGCCGCGGCGGAGCCGGTCGGCGACCTCGACATGCTGCGCCGCGCGGCGCAGCTCCTCGGGCTGGAGGCCGCGGACCTCACCCTCGCGGAGAACGCCGGGCTGCTGACCCTCGGGCCGCGGCTGCGCTTCCGGCACCCGCTGGTGCGTTCCGCGGTCTACGCGTCGGCCACCCCGGAAAAGCGCCGCGGCGTGCACGGCGCTCTCGCGGCGGCGACCGACCCGGAGACCGACCTCGACCGCCGGGCGTGGCACCGGGCCCACGCGGTCATCGAGGCCGACGAGAACGTCGCCGCGGAGCTGGAACGGTCCGCCGACCGGGCACGTCTGCGCGGCGGGTTCGCCGCGGCCGCCGCGTTCATGGAGCGGGCCGGGCAGCTGACCCCCGCTCCCGACCGCCAGGCCGGGCGGCTGCTCGTCGCGGCCCAGTTGCGGTTGCAGGCCGGGGCGCCCAACGAGGCTCGCGCACTCGTCCACCGGGCGGAGCGGCGCCCGATGGACGACGAGGGCCGCGCCACGGCACGCCTGCTGCGGGCCCGGATCGACTACCAGATCTCGCACAGCCCGCAGGCCACCGCCAGGCTCGTCGACGTCGTCACGGAGCTGGCTCCCGAGCAGGCGAGGGAGACCTATCTGGAGGCCCTCGCGTCGTTCATGTACAACGACAACCAGGACGGCGGCCTCCAGGAGCTCGGTGCCCGGATCCGCAAGCTGGCGCCACGGCGGGCGTCCGTCCGCCCGGCTGATCTGCTGCTCGACGCGCTGCTCGATCAGGCCGTGCTGCCGGTCGAGCGGGCGGTGCCCGCGATGCGCGACGCGGTGACGGCATGCCGTACGGACGCCCGCTCGTCGGGCAGCTGGCGGATGAACCTGCTCTGTCAGGTCGTCATCGACCTGCGGGACGACGAGGCGATGGAGGAGATCGCGGACCGCCAGGTGGAGGTGGCGCGCCGCCAGGGCTCCCTCGCCTCGCTGCCGCAGGCCCTGCGCTACCAGGCGGTCGCCAGGGTCGCGGTCGGCCGGTTCGACGAGGCGGCCGTCAGCCTCAGCGAGGCCCGCGCCCTCGACGAAGCGGCGGGTACGGTGCCGCTCCTGGGGCCCGAGCTGGTCCTCACCGGCTTCCGCGGTGACCGGGACCGGTTCGCCGAACTGCGGGAACTCCTGGGCCGTGACGGGCGGCCGTTCGAAGCCGCCGGCGAGCACTACGCCAGGGCGGTCCTGCACAACGGGCTCGGCAACTACGAAGAGGCGCTGGACGCCGCGCTGACGGCCCAGCGCAGGCACCAGGCCGGCTCGTACTCGATCTGGGCCGTCTACACCGAGCTCATCGAAGCCGCCGCGCGTGCCGGGCGCGGTGCGGACGCGGCCGCGGCCATGGAACACCTGGAGGCGCTGGCCCGTACGCATCCCGTGCCGTGGGCCGTCGCCGAATGGTTTCAGGCACAGGCTCTTCTTGAGTGGGGCGAGGACTGCGAAGCGCTGTACCGGCAGGCCATCGACCATTTCGCCCGGACGCGGGTCAGGGTGCTGCACGCGCGCGCCCGGCTGACGTACGGGGAGTGGCTGCGCCGCGAGAACCGGCGGGCCGAGGCCCGTGACGAACTGCGGGCGGCGCACGACATGCTGTCGCGCGTCGGTGCCCGCGCCTTCGCCGAGCGCGCCGCCCGGGAACTGCGCGCCACCGGCGAACAGCCCCGCCGGCACGGCGAGGACCCACTGGGCCGGCTCACCGCGCAGGAACGGCTCATCGCCGGGAAGGTCGCCGCCGGGGCGACGTCCAAGGAAGTGGGCGTGATGCTGTTCCTCAGCCCCCGCACCATCGACACCCACCTGCGCAACGTGTACCGCAAGCTGGGCATCTCCTCGCGCCGCCAGCTGCGGGAGATGCCGCTGTGACGATCCGGCGCCGGGGTACGTCAACACCCTGCCCCCGGCGATGAGTTGGTGCACCCCGGGCGCATCAGGACCGGTCCTCACCGGACCGGCCGAACAGCTCGATCTCGGCGATGGCCACCTGCTTCTCGGCGGACGCGGCGTGCGCCGACTCGATGGTGAAGCGGACCGCGGTGGCCTCACCGACACGGAAGGCCCGGCGCTGGCCGCCCGCTCCCGGGTCCAGGGTCAGTTCGCGGGTGGTGATCCGTCCGTCCCTCCCCGTGATCGTCGCCTTGACCCGGTGCGGCAGCGCGGACTTGTCGAGCTGGTCGGCGCGGGCGGACACCCCCGGCGTGATGATCACGTCGAGCAGCCGCGCCGGGCGGGCGAACCGCACCTCGACCCACTCGCCCTGGCCCGACTGCGCCACCCCCGGCCCCCACCAGGTGTTGCTGAGCTTGTCGAAGGCCAGCTTCGGCTCGTGGCCGGGATAGGAGCGCGAGGCCCGGATATCGTCCGGCTCGACCGGGGCCCGCTTGGCGAAGTGGTCGCGGGTGGCGTCGATGCCGTCGGGGAGGTACACCACGCCGAAGACGACCAGCGTCACGACGACGGCCAGGGTGATCCAGGTGCCGATACGGTCGAACGCGCGGCGCAGGCGCGGGCGGTCGCCGGCCCAGGGGGCCTCCTGGCCGCCGGGACCCAGGAGCCGGCGCCACCAGGGGCGGGGTCCGGGCGCCGTGGAGCTGCTGCTCTCGGCGAGGGGCATTGCGCAGTGGTTGCAGAAGTGGCGGTCCGGGAGGTTCGGCCTGGCGCACCAGGAGCAGGGCGGGCCGTGCATCGCCCCCTGGAGGCCCGGGACGCGTACGTGCGGCCGTTCGGTGTCGGGGCGGCCGGGCAGCACCGGGGCCACGGCGGGTGCGGCCACGGCTGGGGCGGCCTGCTGCTCCGGGACGGGCACGAGGAGGGAGCGGGCGCGGTCGGTCGTGGTGCTGCCGTCGGAAGGGGGCCCGTCCTGCCGCGTGGGCAGCGGGATGCGGGGGTCGGTGTCCTCCAGGTCCGGGGCGCCGGACGCGGGGCGGGATGCGCCGGTCGTTGCGGCACCCTCGCGGTTTCCGGCGCCTTCGCGGTTTTCGGTGTGCTCCGGGGCCGTCCCCGAAAGGGGGTGCCCGCCGGGGGCGGAAGGAACCGCCGATACGTCAGGCCCTGGGGCCGGGCCGCTCCCGTGCACGTCGGTATCGGTTCCCCGCGCCGATGCCCGGGCAGGTTCCGCGCCCTGAGGGCCGTACGCGCTCCGGGCCGGGCCGGAACCGTCGGCGCGGGCGGAAACACCCCGGCCGGAACCGGCGTTGGAGGAAGCCGCGGGGGAGCCGCTACGGCCTCCGGCAGCATCCCAGCGGAGGACGGCTCCGCAGGCGTCGCAGAACGACTGCCCCGGTTCCGCGCGGGTGCCGCACTCACCGCAGTCCGGCGTGGTCATCTCTCCGAGGTCCTTTCGGTGGTGGTCACAGTGACGGTGTAAGGCATGTGCGCGGGACGGGCCGCGGCCACGAGCGTGTCGAGACGGTAGGTGTCGGCCGTGGTGGGCTCGGGCAGCCGCAGGACGACGTGCAGGTGGGGACGGGCATCGCCGGGGAAGGCGCCGCGTGGACGCGCGCTCCAGGCGGCGCCGCCGCTCTCCGTGATCTCCGGTTCGACGCCGAACGCGAGGCGTACGGCTTCCGACAGACCGCGCCGGGTCCCCCGGACCCGGTGCAGACCGGCCGCGGCGGCCACGGCGGCGCGCAGCCGCGGCTCGGGTTCGGTGCCGTCGGTCTCGGCGCCCACCCAGGTGCCGAGCCACCGGGCGAAGTCGGCCGGGGTGAGCGCGGGGTCGAAATAGGTGTCCAGGCAGTCGAGGACGCACAGGATCGGCGCGAGCACGTCGTCCAGTCCCGCGACGAAGCGCTGGGCGAGGTCGTCGTCCGCGAAGACGGCCGGGAGCATCATCCCGATGGGCGAGGAGGAGCCCAGGTTGTCGACGGAGCCCCTCATGAGCGGCCCCCCGGGTGGGGCGGGCGCGTCACGTCCCCTCCCCGATCACCCGTACACGGTGGTCGAAGGAGAAGACCAGGGCCGGCGGCTCCAGGTCGATGCGGTCGGTCGGGTCGCCGCGCCGGCCGGTCAGCGGGTCGGCGGGGTGCAGCACGACCTCGTCGACCAGCTCCACACCGGGCACGCGTTGCAGCACGGCGAAGATCTCACCGGCCTGGACCGGGCGGCCGAAGGGCCAGCCGCGGCCCTCCGCGCCGCCGGTGAGCGGGTCCAGGTGCCGGTACAGCGCGTCGTGGGCCCGGCGGCGTACCCGGTCGGTGTCCGTACCGCGGAAGGCGTGGACGGTGGCGACGACCGTGACGCCCTGGTAGTACGGCGGCCCGACCGCGAGCCGGGTGCCGATCAGCCGACGCTCGTCGAGGTGGCGGGTGATGCGGTCCAGCAGCCGGTCGCCGGGGACGAGCTGTTCGAAGCGCAGCCGGCCGCCGGGGTCGGGCACGGCCTGCGGTACGACCAGCACCCGTACCGCGTAGGCCCCGTGCTCGTCCCGGTCGCCTTCCAGGCAGGTGATGCGGGCGGTCTCGGGCGCGGCCCGGCGGGCGAGTTCCTCGTAGTCGCGCAAGGTGACCGCGCGCTCCTGGGCGCGCAGCGTGATCGGGGCCCGGACCTTGGCCTCCTCGACGGTCTCCCCGTCGACGCCGCCGCGCGCGGCCTCCCGGTTGACGACTTCGGAGACGTACGGGATGGACGTACGCAGCACCCGTACGGAGCCCCGGGTGACGTTGCCGGTGCGGCCGCCGCCGGTGCGGTACCGGCGGGCGCGGATGACGGCGCCCTTGGGGGCGACCATGCCGTACTGCCGCAGGGTGCCGTCGGCTTCGCGGACGGCGGGGCCGAAGGCGACCTCGCCGGTCGTGGCATCGAGGGTGATGTGGCGGTCGTCCGCCCGGGACGCCGCGAAGTGCGGGACCACCTGCCAGTCCTGCCAGCCGTCGTGTTCGGCGGTCTGGAGGAGCAGGGGCGGGGCGTCGCCGACGACGGGCGCGTGGGCGAGCCGGCGCCGCTGCCCGGGCAGGCCGCTGGATTCGCCGAGCGCCTCGTCGTACACGGCGGCGGCGTGGACGGCGCGCGTGGTGCCGCCGATGGTGCAGGCGTCGGCGGACCGTACGGTCGGTGACGTGGTGTAGAAGGGCTGGCCGGGCAGGGGATCGGTGACCCGGCAGCGCAGCCAGCCCGCCTCGTGGCCGCTGTTGCGGGACAGCACGTGACCGCCGGGGACGTGCAGGACCACATCGCCGGCCCGGTTGAGGCCACCGGTGCCGTCCCGGTCGACCTCGCAGGCCTGCCAGCCGTCCTCGGTCCACGCCTCCCACACCAGCGGCGGCTGCCTCGGGTCGACGCCGACACCGTCCACCCGGCTGTCGAGCTCCAGGGCGACGGCGCAGTGCGGGACGGCCGCCGTCAGGCCGATCAGCATGCAGTCGCCGGGGGCGGGGGCCTCGGCGAAGCACCGGATGTCGGTGCCCTCGGCCAGCGCGTCGGTACGGTCGGTGACGGGCGCGCCCCGGTGCTGCACCACCAGGCGGCACAACGTGCAGGGTACGACGGCCAGTTCGCGCTCGGTGGCGAAGACCACCGCCTCCTCCTGCTCCGTGCGCAAGGTGGCCACCTCGGTACCGGCCGGCACCGGTATGGCTTCCTCCTGGGGCGCGGACAGCCAGAAGGTGACCTCCGTACGGGCCGCCGACGGCGGGAAGAGGGTGACCCCGACGAGATCGAGGAACGCCAGGTGGTTCTTCTCGGGCACCCGGTTGAGGCGGTAGACGATCTGGTCGGCCATGTGGGCGACGGTCTCGACGAGGGTGACGCCCGGATCGGAGACGTTGTGGTCGGTCCACTCCGGCGCGCGCTGCTGGATGTAGCGCTTGGCGTCGTCGACGAACTGCTGGAAGCGGCGGTCGTCGAGGTTGGGGGAGGGCAGGGACATCAGCGGTCGCTTTCGAAGGAAGTGCCGGAGCCGTCGTCGAAGGGGCCGCCGCCGGGGCCGTCCTCCTCGGGGGACTCGGGGGACTCGTGGGAGGGGATGACGTAGAAGGGAAAGACAAGGCTGCGCGGGTTGTTGGTGCCGCGGATCTGGTAGCGGATGTCGATGTACAGGACGCTGCGGTCGCTGCCGGTGGTCACCTGGACGTCGGTGACCTCGATGCGCGGCTCCCAGCGGTCCAGGGTGGCGTACACCTCGTGCTGGATGCGGCCCGCGGTCTGCTCGTTGACCGGGGCAAACACCAGGTCGTGGATGGCGCAGCCGAACTCCGGCCGCATCGGCCGCTCGCCCGGCGCGGTCGCCAGGACCAGCCGGATCGCCTCCTCGACCTCCCGCTCGCCGCTGACCAGCGCAATACCGCCGGTCGGCCCGATACGCAGCGGGAACGACCAGCCGGAGCCGACGAACTGTTCGGCCATCGGAACACACCCGCTTTCCACGGACAGGAGTAGGGGGACAGGGGCAGGGACAATCGGCAGAGGTACGGAGACAGGGGCGGGACGCGACCCTCACCCCACCGGCGGTACGGGCGGTGTGACGGAGAAGAAGAGCGGTGACGTGACGGTGGTCTTGGCGCCGTTGAGCATGTTCGCGACCGAGGTGAGCTGGAGGCTGCCGCCCGCGGTAAGGGTCGCCACCCCGCCGGCGGACAGGTTCAGGGCGCCCCCCGCCACGATTCCGGCCTGCCCCAGCGCCTTCAGGTTGATCACACTGGCACTGTCGGCGGTGAGCGGGCCGCCGCTCCTGACGCTGAGCGGGCCGCCGCTCTCCAGGGACAGCCGGCGCCGGGCCCGCAGTGTGAGGTCGGTACCGGCCTGCACGGACACCGACCGGCTGCCCTTGATGGTCACCGACCCCTTGCTGTCCACGACGATCTCGGTGTTCGTCCGGTCCAGGCTGATGGTCAGCTGCTTGTCGCCGGACGTCAGCCGGACACCCTGCTTGCGGCCGCCGGTCTTCTGACTGAGCAGGTCCATCCGGTTGCCGTCCCGGTCGGAGACGGTGTGCCGGCTGGCCTTCTTCCGTACGGTGTCGTGCAGCGGCACATCACCGACCACGGTCGGTTTGTCCTTGCCGTTGTACAGACCGCCGATCACGAACGGGTGGTCGAGGGCGCCCCGGTCGAACCCGACCAGCACCTCGTCGTTGACGTCCATCGGGAACACCCCGCCGCCGCCGAGGCCGCCCATCTGCACCGTCCGCGTCCAGTCGCTGACGTACTTGTCGTCCAGCCACGGGAACCGCAGCCGCACCCGGCCCTGTTTGAGCGGATCGTTCACGTCGGTGACCAGCGCGTTGGCCACGCTCGGCAGCGTGGTGCCGGTGCCCGCCCCGCCTCCGCCGGAGGCCAGCCCGAACAGCGAGCGCCACTGCCGGCCGCTGACCGTCACCCACGACTCGTAGTGCTTCCCGTCGCCGAAGACATGCCGTACGGAAGTGGCCGTGTACTTGCCCTCGAAGGGCGCGCCGGTGCCGGTGAGCGTCACCGGCACCCCCGGCCGCAGTTCCGTGTTGCCCAGCGCCACGACCTCCACCTCGGCGAAGGCCCCGGTCACGTCCTCGGCGAGGGCGTCGGAGGCGTGCCGCACCTCGGCCGACTTGTCATACGGGACCGCGGTCTCGACCAGTTTGCCCGCCTTGAACTTCCCCGCGGCCCGGCCCGGCGTCTCACCGATCACGAAACCAGGGTTGTCCGTGGCGGGCGAGACGGAGCTGAGCGCCTTCTTCTGCGTGACGTCCCAGCCGCGCGTCTCCACCTTGCCGACCTGGTCGGCGGCGGTGACGGCGGCCCGCAGCCGCAGAATGTTGACGCCGGCCTGGAGGGCGAGCGGATTCTGCTCGCCCTCCGCGCTCGTCGGAGGCGCCCCCGAGGCCGGCTTCGGCCGGACGAACTGGAACCGTCCCTCGGCGTCGATGGACATGACGGTCTCGTTCTCGTCGGCCAGGCGCGCCAGGAAGTCCCAGTCGCTGACGTTGGACTGGCTGATGAACTCGTACACCGTCTTCGTCGGCTGGATCCTGCCGATCGGCACCCCGTCCGCCGCGGCCAGCTTCCCGGCGATGTCGGAAGCGGTCTGGTTCCGGTACGCCGCCACCCGGCGCCGGCGCATCAGCCGGTGCCCGAAGTCGTAGCCCCGGATGACGGCGAACGTGCCGGTGCCGTCGTAATCGGCCTCAAGACCGGTGATCTCACCCGTCAGCAGCGTGTCGCCGGCGCCCTGGCCGTCGGTCACGGTCGCGATGGTGACCGGGGTGCCGAACGTGGCGCCCAGCCGGCCGAGCAGCAGCCGCTCGGGGTCCCGGAAGGTGAGCTGGAAGGCGGCGGGGACCCCGGCGCCCTGGTCGACCCAGCCGTCGACCAGGGCGTGCAGGGCGTCGTCCGGCAACTGGTCGCTGCCGATGGACACCTGGATGACGGCGGAGGTGGCGGGACCGAGCATCAGTGACGCACCTCCTCGGCGGCGGGCAGGACGAGTTCCGTGCCCGTGGTCAGCCGGGACGGGTCGTCGATGCCGTTCGCCTCGGCGATCGCCCGCCACGCGGCCGCGTCCCCGTACTCCCGCCAGGCCAGGGACTGGAGCGAGTCACCGGCGACGACCTGGTGCACCCGCTGCGCCGTCAGCGCGCCCGACGTCGGGTTCTGCCGCTTGGTCTTACGGGGGATCTCGTGCAGCCGCAGCCGGCAGGTGGCACGCAGGGGGACGCCGGTGGTCCCGAACAGTGTGTACGAGGCGTCGACCGAGGCGACGTACGCGGCGAACCGGGCCGTGGAGAAGGACCCCCACTGGAAGATCACCCAGGGCGGCGACGGTTGCTTGGCCGCCAGGCTCCTGGCCGTCACCACACAGCAGCGCATCAGCGCCTCCACCTTCTTGAGCACCGTGTTGCCGGTCGGCCGGTCGGAGGAGTCCAGGAACACCTCCAGCGCCATCGCACGCGGCTCCGACCCCATGAACTCCGGCCGCGCGCCCTTGCGTACGGCGACGGTCGGCGTCACCTTCCACTGCGCGGAACGGCTGATGGACAGCTGCGCCGGGTTGAAGTCGAAGTCGAACGTCTTCATGAGCGCGCCCGGGCTGGTGCCCGTACCGAGCGGGGGCTCGTGGATGGCGAGGGTGGCACGGACCAGGCTCTTGCCGGCGCCTTTGCTGCTGCTCTTGGGCATGGAGATCGTCTCTGTCGTTCTGCGGTCGGCGGTCTTCAGTCGGTGAACCCGTGATGGGCGATCTCCAGGACCTCCGTGGCGACGGCCGGACTGGCCGGATCGAGCGAGGGCCCCTGCCAGCTGACCGGCAGCACATCGATCAGCCCCCAGCGCGCAACCTGCGAACCGTCCGCGCGCAGCGCCGTGATCTGGGCGGTGGGCCGCTCGATGCCCGTCTGGACCGAAGAGATCCACTTGGCGACCTTCGCGGTGTCCGGAGTGAGCGGCCGCGTCAGCCGGATGGTGGAGAACGTGACCCGGGTCGGCAGCTGCCACACGAACCCGTTGTTGCCGCCCTCCTGCCGCTGCTCCGTCTCCACCTGCGACGACAGCCCGTCGCACCCGTTGAAATAGCCGAGGCTCTCACCGTCGATGGAGAGGGTGAACCAGAGGGAGGAACCCGGGTCCTGGCGGGGCATCGGGAGGCCTTTCTGCGCTGGGTGGTTGGAGGTGGTTCGAGGTGGTTGGAGGTGGTCCGAGGTGTGGTGTCGGGTGGCTGGTGCGGGAGGCCGTCGGCCGGTTACTGACGGGGGTCGCGGAGCCTGCCGATCCGCTCGCGGTCCAGCCGCAGTTCGGTGCGGATGAGCCGGGTGACGCGGCCGATGATCCGGTGGACCAGTTCGTCGAGCTGGAAGTCGGAGAGGGCGCGCGGGTCGAATCCGCCGGCGGGGGTTTCTGTGTAGGCGGGTGGGGGCGGCTGGGTGGACTGGTTGGGCTGGTGCGTCTGGTGCGTCTGGTTGGGCTGGGCGGATTGCGCGGACTGGATGCGCTGGTTGGCCGGGAGTTGTTGCCGGTGGGGTGGCTGGTACGCAGGCGGCGGCTCGTACGCAGGTGATGGCTCGTACGCGGGAGGGGGCTCGTAGGCAGGCGGGGGCTCACCGGGGGCGGCCGGCCGGCGCGGGGGCCGGAGCCGGGGCAGCGTGTCCGCCACCGTGGCCGCGGCCATGGCGGTGAGCGCGCCGGTGGCCGAGTTCGGGGCCCGTTGCACGGTGACCGGACGCGGAGTCGGAGGGCTGCCCGCGGTGGGGGTGTGCGGTAGGGATAGTGGCGCCGGCACCCGGGGCAACGGGGGAGGAGCAACGGGGAGTGGGCGAGGGGCAGCGGAGGGCTGGTGTCGGGTGGGGTGGTGCAGCGG
>NZ_JOCQ01000009.1 GCF_000720725.1 Streptomyces rimosus subsp. rimosus | reverse complement strand
CCGGCTCGGCGGGTCCGCGGGCTGGGGCAGGGCGGGTCCGGTCCGTGGGCTCGCCGTAGCGGCGCCCGGCGTCCGGTGTACCGCTGCCGAAGCCGCGGATTCCCGGAAGACACCCGGTTCCCGTGGTTCCCGCCGCCCCCTCCGGGTATCCCCCCACCGGGGGGACGATCACGTTCGATTTGACCAATAGGGCCGCGCTTCCGCTCACCCGGCCGGGAGCGGGCGGTGGCCCGCGCCGGGAGTGTCCGGCCCCTCCGCCGGGAGTGTCCGGCCGCCCCCCCCGCCGCGAGCGTCCCGCGGTCCCCGCCAGGAGTCTCCGGCCGCCCCCGCCGGGAGCGTCCCGCGACCCCCGCCAGGAGCGTCCGGCCGTACCCGCCAGGAGTGTCCGGCCGTACCCGCCGGGAGCCTCCCGCGCCCCCGCCGACAGCGTCCCGCAACCCCCGCCGGAAGCCTCCCGCGATCCCCCGCCCGGACCCGCCCGACCGGCCGGGGGAGACCGGGGCCCGTACGCTCGGTGCATGTCCGAGCTGTACTCGGCCCGGCGTACGCGGCTGCGCGACCGCTGCGCCGCAGCCGGAAGCGCCGCGGCGCTGATCTCGCGTCCCGCCAACGTCCGCTACCTCACCGGTTGCGCGCCGCCCGGCGCGGCCCTGCTGCTCGGCCCGGCCGACGACCTGCTGCTGACCGGGGGGCCGCTGAGCGGGGACCCGTCGGAGGGGCGTCCGACGGAGGAACTGCGGATCTCCGAGCTGCCGACCCGGGACGGCGACCCGGTCGTGGCCGCCGCGGACGAGGCCGCGCGGGCCGGGGCCGGCTCGCTCGCCGTCGAGGAGCACCATCTGACCGTCGCCCGGCACCGCGCGCTCGCCCAGGTCGCCCCGGGGCTGCGGCTCGCCGACCTCGCCCGCGCCGTCGAGGCGCAGCGGGTCGTCAAGGACGACGAGGAGATCTCCTGCCTGCGGATCGCCGCCG
Source organism: Streptomyces rimosus subsp. rimosus (assembly GCF_000720725.1). Taxonomy (GTDB): domain Bacteria; phylum Actinomycetota; class Actinomycetes; order Streptomycetales; family Streptomycetaceae; genus Streptomyces; species Streptomyces rimosus_A. The sequence goes on along the minus strand of NZ_JOCQ01000009.1, from coordinate 143,988 downwards.
AGATCACCGACCAGGCCCTCGGCGAGCTGCTGGAATCGATCCTGGTGGGCCGTACGGAACGGCACCTGGCGCTGGAACTGGAGCGCCGCCTCGTGGACCACGGCGCGGACGGCCCCGCCTTCCCCACCTCGGTCGGCACCGGCCCGAACGCGGGCCGCACCGGGCATCCGCCCACCGACCGGCGCGTCGAGGAGGGCGACTTCCTCTCCGTCAACCTGGGTGCGAATTACCGGGGTTACCGCTGCGAGATCGGCCGTACGTTCGTCATCGGCACCACGCCGGCGGACTGGCAGATCGAGCTGTACGATCTCGTTTTCGCAGCCCAGCGGGCCGGGCGGGAGGCGCTGGCGCCCGGTGTGGAGTGCCGTGAGGTGGACCGCGCGGCGCGCCAGGTCCTGGTCGGCGCGGGGCACGGGGAGCGGCTCGGGCCGGGCACCGGACACGGTGTGGGCCTGGAAATCGACGAGGACCCTCGGCTGTCACCTGCGGCCATGGGTAAACTGGACGCTTGCGTGCCGGTCACCGTCGATCCGGGGGTTCACATCCCGGGCCGCGGCGGCGTCCGGATCGACGACACACTCGTCGTCCGCCCCGAGGCGGACGGCGGGCCCGAGCTACTCACGATCACGACCAAGGAGCTGCTCGCCCTTTGAGCCTTGACAGGCTCGGAGCGTGCTCTTCCGGGTCCCACCACCTGCAGTCCAGGAGATTCCGCAACCGTGGCTTCCACGAACGACCTCAAGAACGGCCTGGTGCTCAAGCTCGAAGGCGGCCAGCTCTGGTCCGTCGTCGAGTTCCAGCACGTCAAGCCCGGCAAGGGCCCGGCCTTCGTCCGCACCAAGCTCAAGAACGTGCTGTCCGGCAAGGTGGTGGACAAGACCTTCAACGCCGGTGTGAAGGTCGAGACGGCCAACGTCGACAAGCGCGGCATGCAGTTCTCGTACATGGACGGCGAGTACTTCGTCTTCATGGACATGGACACCTACGACCAGCTGCACATCGACCGCAAGACCGTCGGTGACGCCGCCAACTACCTGCTCGAAGGCTTCGAGGCCGTGGTGGCGCAGCACGACGGCTCGGTGCTCTACGTCGAGCTGCCGGCCGCGGTCGAGCTGACCATCAAGGAGACCGAGCCCGGCGTCCAGGGCGACCGCTCCACCGGTGGCACCAAGCCCGCCACGCTGGAGACCGACCACCAGATCCAGGTCCCGCTGTTCATCACGACCGGCGAGAAGATCAAGGTCGACACCCGCTCCGGTGAGTACCTCGGCCGGGTGAACAGCTAACCGTGGCCGCCCGCAACAAGGCCCGCAAGCGCGCCTTCCAGATCCTCTTCGAGGCCGACCAGCGCGGTGCCGACGTGCAGTCCGTGCTGGCGGACTGGATGCGTCACGCCCGGACCGACCCGCGGCAGCCGCCGGTCAACGAGTACACCCTGCAACTGGTCGAGGGGTACGCGGAGCACGTCGAGCGCATCGACGAACTGCTCGGCACCTACTCCGTCGGCTGGACGCTGGACCGGATGCCGACGGTGGACCGCAACGTCCTGCGGCTCGGCGCCTACGAGCTGATCTGGGTGGACGAGACCCCGGACGCCGTGGCCATCGACGAAGCGGTGCAGCTGGCCAAGGAATTCTCCACGGACGAGTCGCCGGCCTTCGTCAACGGCCTGCTCGCCCGTCTGAAGGAACTGAAGCCGAGCCTGCGGCGCGAGGCGCGCTGAGGCGGCGGTGGATCGTGAAAGGGCCCGGAGCGGGACGCTCCGGGCCCTTCGCATGCCGCCCCGCACTTGAGGTGGCGCAGACAGAAAACCGCCGCTCCGGAAGCCTCCGGAGCGGCGGTACGTTTCTGCAGGTGACGCCGGTGCCGTCAGATGTCCTCGTGCTGCACCGCGCGGCGCGCATCGGCGTCCAGCACGCCCCAGCTGATGAGCTGCTCGGTCAGCACGGAGGGCGACTGGTCGTAGATCACCGCGAGGGTCCGCAGGTCGTCCTGGCGGATCGAGAGGACCTTGCCGTTGTAGTCGCCGCGCTGGCTCTGGATCGTGGCGGCGTAGCGCTGCAGGGGGCCGGCCTTCTCGGCGGGGACGTGGGCCAGCCGCTCCAGGTCGAGGACCAGCTTCGGCGGCGGCTCGGCGGCGCCGCCCGGGGTCGTGCCCGGGAGCAGTTCCTGCACCGGCACTCCGTAGAAGTCGGCCAGCTCGGCCAGGCGCTGCACGGTCACGGCACGGTCGCCGCGCTCGTACGAGCCCACCACCACGGCCTTCCAGCGGCCCTGGGACTTCTCCTCGACACCGTGGAGAGAGAGGCCCTGCTGGGTGCGGATGGCGCGGAGCTTGGCCCCGAGCTGTTTGGCGTATTCGCTGGACATAAAGCTCCCCGGACGCTGTGTAGGCGTGCGGCGCGGCCGCGCGCTGGTAACTCACTGTGAGGTTACGCAGCGTAATTCGGCATCGTCAAGCCGAATGAGTCACACGGTGGTCCCGAAGGGGTGTTGTCGGACCACGCCGCGGGTGCTGATACCGTGGACGGCGTAATTCCGACGTCCTTTAAAGTCCGTCCTGTGAGGCGGAGAAGGAGGTCCGTTCGTCATGGACGCCCCCAGCTCCAACGCTGCGCGTCCGGTCCTCGAAGGCCCGGACATCACGCGCATGCTCACCCGCATCGCCCACGAGATCGTCGAACGCGCCAAGGGCGCCGGCGACGTGGTGCTGCTCGGCATCCCCACCCGCGGCGTCTTCCTCGCCCGCCGGCTGGCCGCCAAGCTCGAAGAGATCACCGGCCGCCCGGTCCCGGTCGGCTCGCTCGACATCACCATGTACCGCGACGACCTGCGCCTGGGCCCGGCCCGCGCGCTCGCCCGCACCGAGATCCCCGGTGACGGCATCGAGGGCCGGGTGGTCCTCCTCGTCGACGACGTGCTCTTCTCCGGCCGTACGATCCGTGCCGCCCTCGACGCCCTGAACGACATCGGCCGCCCACGCGCCGTGCAGCTCGCCGTCCTGGTCGACCGCGGCCACCGCGAGCTGCCGATCCGTGCCGACTATGTGGGCAAGAACCTCCCCACGTCGTTGCGGGAGACGGTCAAGGTCCAGCTCACCGAGGAGGACGGCCGGGACGCCGTGCTGCTCGGCGTCAAGCCGACCGCCCCGGCCGGCGAGCAGTAGCACACCCCCGTACGGACCCGGTGCCGCCGGGCCCGTACCCGTGCCTGCTCGACGGACATACCCGTACACCTCCATCACTCACGGAGAAAACCGGATGAAGCGTCATCTCATCTCGGCCGCCGACCTCACCCGCGACGATGCCGTCCTGATCCTCGACACCGCCGAGGAGATGGCCCGGGTGGCGGACCGGCCGATCAAGAAGCTCCCCACGCTGCGCGGACGCACCGTCGTCAACCTCTTCTTCGAGGACTCCACGCGCACCCGCATCTCCTTCGAGGCCGCCGCGAAGCGGCTCTCGGCGGACGTCATCAACTTCTCCGCGAAGGGCTCGTCCGTCTCCAAGGGCGAGTCACTGAAGGACACCGCGCTGACCCTGGAGGCGATGGGCGCGGACGCCGTCGTCATCCGGCACGGCGACTCCGGCGCCCCGCACCGCCTGGCCACCTCCGGCTGGATCGGCGGCTCGGTCGTCAACGCCGGCGACGGTACGCACGAGCACCCCACCCAGGCCCTGCTGGACGCCTTCACCATGCGCCGGCACCTGACCGACGGCGCCGGCCAGGACCTCTCCGGCCGCCACATCACCATCGTCGGCGACATCCTGCACAGCCGGGTGGCCCGCTCCAACGTCCACCTGCTGACCACGCTGGGCGCCGAGGTGACGCTGGTCGCGCCGCCCACGCTGGTGCCGATCGGCGTCGAGCGGTGGCCCTGCGAGGTCAGCTACGACCTCGACGCGGTGCTGACCAAGTCGGATGCGGTCATGATGCTGCGCGTCCAGCGCGAGCGCATGAACGCCGCCTTCTTCCCCACCGAGCGGGAGTACGCCCGGCGCTACGGCCTCGACGGCGACCGTATGGGCCGGATGCCCGACCACGCCATCGTGATGCACCCCGGCCCGATGAACCGCGGCATGGAGATCACCGCCGAGGTCGCCGACTCGCCGCGCTGCACCGCCGTCGAGCAGGTCGCCAACGGGGTCAGCATCCGGATGGCCGTCCTGTACCTGCTGCTGGGCGGGAACGAACCCGCCGTCACGACCACTGCCGCCCCTGCCGCGCGTATTGAGGAGAGCAAGTAATGAGCAAGACCCTGATCCGCGGGGCGAAGGTCCTGGGCGGCGAGGCGCAGGACGTCCTGATCACCGACGGCACCATCATCGCCGTCGGCACGGACGTGACCGTGTCCAGTGCCGAGGGCGCCACCGTCGTCGAGGCCGCGGGCCAGGTCCTGCTGCCCGGCCTGGTCGACCTGCACACCCACCTGCGCGAGCCGGGCCGCGAGGACTCCGAGACGGTCCTGACCGGCACCAAGGCCGCCGCCGTCGGCGGATTCACCGCCGTACACGCCATGGCCAACACCTTCCCCGTCGCGGACACCGCCGGCGTGGTCGAGCAGGTCTGGCGCCTGGGCAAGGAGTCCGGCTACTGCGACGTGCAGCCGGTCGGCGCCGTGACGGTCGGCCTGGAGGGCAAGCAGCTCGCCGAGCTGGGCGCCATGCACGACTCCGCGGCGGGCGTACGGGTCTTCTCCGACGACGGCAAGTGCGTGGACGACGCGGTGATCATGCGGCGCGCGCTGGAGTACGTGAAGGCCTTCGACGGCGTGATCGCCCAGCACGCCCAGGAGCCGCGGCTGACCGCCGGCGCCCAGATGAACGAGGGCATCGTCTCCGCCGAGCTGGGCCTGGCCGGCTGGCCCGCGGTGGCCGAGGAGTCGATCATCGCGCGGGACGTGCTGCTCGCCGCCCACGTCGGTTCGCGGGTGCACATCTGCCACCTGTCCACCGCGGGCTCCGTCGAGATCGTCCGCTGGGCCAAGTCCAAGGGCTGGAACGTCACCGCCGAGGTCACGCCGCACCACCTGCTGCTGACCGACGAGCTCGTACGTTCCTACAACCCCGTCTACAAGGTGAACCCGCCGCTGCGTACGGAGGCCGACGTGCTCGCGCTGCGCGAGGCGCTGGCCGACGGCACGATCGACTGTGTCGCCACCGACCACGCCCCGCACCCGCACGAGGACAAGGACTGCGAGTGGGGCGCGGCCGCCATGGGCATGGTCGGCCTGGAGACGGCGCTGTCCGTCGTCCAGCACACCATGGTCGACACCGGCCTGCTCGACTGGGCGGGTGTCGCGGACCGGATGTCGTTCCGCCCCGCCGAGATCGGCCGTCTCAAGGGCCACGGCCGCCCCGTCTCGCCTGGCGAGCCCGCCAACCTCACGCTGGTCGATCCGGCATACCGTGGACCCGTGGACCCCGCGGGCTTCGCCTCCCGCAGCCGCAACACGCCCTACGAGGGCCGTGAGCTGCCGGGTCGCGTGACCCACACCTTCCTGCGGGGCCGGGCAACGGTCGTGGACGGGACTCTGGCGTGACACCTTCATTCATCCAACTGGCCGCGGAACAGAAGTCCGCCGAGGTCACCGACTGGGCCGCGCGCATCGGCTGGGTCGTCGGGCTGCTCCTGTTCATCGCGCTCCTCTACTGGCTGATGCGCGAGGGCTGGAAGTGGCGCGGCACGCTCCAGGGCGGCCTGCCCGAGCTGCCCACCGCCCCCGAGGCCCCCGGCGAGCCGCGGCTGACGATGACCGGCCGCTACCACGGCTCCACCACCGCCGGGCAGTGGCTGGACCGCGTCGTCGCGCGCGGTCTGGGCACCCGCAGCCGTGCCGAGCTGACCCTGACCGACGCCGGCGTGGACGTCGTACGGCCCGGCGCCGAGGACTTCTTCGTCCCGGCCGCGGCGCTGCGCGGCGCCCGCCTGGACAAGGGCATCGCCGGCAAGGTCCTCCCGGAGGGCGGCCTGCTGGTGATCACCTGGGCGCACGGCGAGACGGAGATCGACTCCGGCTTCCGGTCCGACCGGGCCGCCGAGCACACCGCCTGGGTCGCCGCTCTGACCGACCTGACCAGCAAGAACAGCAAGACCACCGAAACGGAAGGCGCACGATGACGACCTCCACCGGGGCAGCCGTGAAGGCTCCCGCCATACTCGTCCTGGAGGACGGCCGCACCTTCCGCGGCCGTGCTTACGGGGCCGTGGGGGAGACCTTCGGCGAAGCGGTGTTCTCCACCGGCATGACCGGCTACCAGGAGACCCTGACCGACCCCTCGTACCACCGCCAGGTGGTCGTCATGACCGCCCCGCACATCGGCAACACGGGCGTCAACGACGAGGACCCCGAATCCGCCCGCATCTGGGTCTCCGGCTTCGTCGTACGCGACCCCGCCCGCACCCCGTCCAACTGGCGCTCGGCCCGCACCCTCGACGACGAGCTGGCCGCCCAGGGTGTCGTCGGCATCAGCGGCATCGACACCCGCGCGCTCACCCGCCACCTGCGCGAGCGCGGCGCGATGCGCGTCGGCATCTTCTCCGGCCCGGCGCTCGACGGCCCGGCCGGCACCGGCCTCGCCGACGAGGCGGCGCTGCTCGCCAAGGTGCAGTCGGCCCCGCAGATGAAGGGCGCCGACCTGTCCGCCGAGGTGGCCACCAAGGAGGCGTACGTGGTTCCCGCGCAGGGCACCAAGCGCTTCACCGTCGCCGCGGTCGACCTGGGCATCAAGGGCATGACCCCGTACCGCATGGCCGAGCGCGGCATCGAGGTGCACGTGCTGCCCGCCACGGCGAGCGCCGAGGACGTGTACGCCGTCAACCCGGACGGGGTGTTCTTCTCCAACGGCCCGGGCGACCCGGCCACCGCCGACCACCCGGTCTCCGTCATGCGGGCGGTGCTGGAGCGCGGTACGCCGCTGTTCGGCATCTGCTTCGGCAACCAGATCCTCGGCCGCGCGCTGGGCTTCGGCACGTACAAGCTCAAGTACGGGCACCGCGGCATCAACCAGCCGGTGCAGGACCGTACGACCGGCAAGGTCGAGGTCACCGCGCACAACCACGGCTTCGCCGTGGACGCGCCGCTCGACAAGATCTCCGAGACCCCTTACGGACGCGCCGAGGTCTCCCACGTCTGCCTGAACGACAACGTGGTGGAGGGGCTCCAGCTCCTCGACCGGCCGGCCTTCAGCGTCCAGTACCACCCCGAGGCCGCCGCGGGCCCGCACGACGCGGCCTACCTGTTCGACCGCTTCGTCCAGCTCATGGAGGGCCAGCGTGCCTAAGCGCACCGATATCCAGTCCGTCCTGGTCATCGGCTCCGGCCCGATCGTCATCGGCCAGGCAGCCGAGTTCGACTACTCCGGCACCCAGGCGTGCCGGGTCCTGAAGGCCGAGGGCCTGCGGGTCATCCTGGTCAACTCCAACCCGGCCACGATCATGACCGACCCGGAGATCGCCGACGCCACCTACGTCGAGCCGATCACCCCGGAATTCGTCGAGAAGATCATCGCCAAGGAGCGCCCGGACGCCCTGCTGCCCACCCTGGGCGGCCAGACCGCGCTGAACACCGCGATCTCGCTGCACGAGGCGGGCACGCTGGAGCAGTACGGCGTCGAGCTGATCGGCGCCAACGTCGAGGCGATCAACAAGGGCGAGGACCGCGACCTGTTCAAGGAGGTCGTCGAGGCGGTCCGCCGCAAGATCGGCCACGGCGAGTCCGCGCGCTCCTACATCTGCCACTCCATGGACGACGTCCTGAAGGGCGTCGAGGAGCTGGGCGGCTACCCGGTCGTCGTGCGCCCCTCCTTCACCATGGGCGGCGCCGGCTCCGGCTTTGCCCACAACGAGGAGGAACTGCGCCGTATCGCCGGCCAGGGCCTGACCCTGTCGCCGACCACCGAGGTGCTCCTGGAGGAGTCCATCCTCGGCTGGAAGGAGTACGAGCTGGAGCTGATGCGCGACCGGAACGACAACGTCGTGGTCGTCTGCTCCATCGAGAACTTCGACCCGATGGGCGTGCACACCGGTGACTCGATCACGGTGGCCCCGGCGATGACGCTCACCGACCGCGAGTACCAGACCCTGCGCGACATCGGCATCGCCGTGATCCGCGAGGTCGGCGTGGACACCGGCGGCTGCAACATCCAGTTCGCCGTCAACCCCGTCGACGGCCGGGTCATCGTCATCGAGATGAACCCGCGCGTCTCGCGCTCCTCGGCGCTCGCCTCCAAGGCCACCGGCTTCCCGATCGCGAAGATCGCCGCCCGGCTGGCCGTCGGCTACACGCTCGACGAGATCCCCAACGACATCACCGAGCAGACCCCGGCGTCCTTCGAGCCGACCCTCGACTACGTCGTGGTCAAGGTCCCGCGCTTCGCCTTCGAGAAGTTCCCGGCGGCGGACGCCCGGCTGACCACCACCATGAAGTCGGTCGGCGAGGCGATGGCCATCGGCCGCAACTTCACCGAGGCGCTCAACAAGGCGCTGCGCTCCCTGGAGAAGAAGGGCAGCCAGTTCGACTTCACCGGCGACCCGGGCGACAAGGCGGAGCTGCTGGTCAAGGCCGAGATCCCCACCGACGGCCGGATCAACACCGTCATGCAGGCGATCCGGGCCGGCGCCACCCAGGAGGAGGTCTTCGACGCCACGAAGATCGACCCGTGGTTCGTCGACCAGCTCTTCCTGGTCAAGGAGATCGCCGACGAGATCGCGGCCGCCGACCAGCTCGGCCCCGAGGTCCTGGCGTACGCCAAGCGGCACGGCTTCTCCGACAGCCAGATCGCCGCGATCCGCGGCCTGACCGAGGACGTCGTCCGCGAGGTCCGGCACGCCCTCGGCGTCCGCCCGGTCTACAAGACGGTCGACACCTGCGCCGCCGAGTTCGCCGCGAAGACCCCGTACTTCTACTCGTCCTACGACGAGGAGAGCGAGGTCGCGCCGCGCGAGAAGCCCGCGGTGATCATCCTGGGCTCCGGCCCGAACCGCATCGGCCAGGGCATCGAGTTCGACTACTCCTGCGTCCACGCCTCCTTCGCGCTGTCCGACGCGGGCTACGAGACCGTCATGGTCAACTGCAACCCGGAGACCGTCTCCACCGACTACGACACCTCCGACCGGCTCTACTTCGAGCCGCTCACCCTGGAGGACGTGCTGGAGATCGTGCACGCCGAGCAGCAGGCGGGCCCGGTCGCCGGCGTCGTCGTCCAGCTCGGCGGCCAGACCCCGCTGGGCCTGGCGCAGGCGCTCAAGGACAACGGCGTACCGATCGTCGGCACCTCGCCGGAGGCCATCGACCTGGCCGAGGAGCGCGGCGCGTTCGGCCAGGTGCTGACCGAGGCGGGCCTGCCCGCCCCCAAGTACGGCACCGCCTACTCCTTCGACGAGGCCAAGGGCATCGCCGCCGAGATCGGCTACCCGGTCATGGTCCGGCCGTCCTACGTCCTCGGCGGCCGCGGCATGGAGATCGTCTACGACGAGCCCTCGCTCGCCGCCTACCTGGAGCGGCACGCCGGCCTGATCGACCAGCACCCGGTCCTCATCGACCGCTTCCTGGACGACGCCATCGAGATCGACGTGGACGCCCTCTACGACGGCCACGAGCTCTACCTCGGCGGCGTCATGGAGCACATCGAGGAAGCCGGCATCCACTCCGGCGACTCCGCCTGCGCGCTGCCGCCCATCACCCTCGGCGGCTATGACATCAAGCGGCTGCGCGCCTCCACCGAGGCCATCGCCAAGGGCGTCGGCGTCCGCGGACTGATCAACATCCAGTTCGCGATGGCGGGCGACATCCTGTACGTGCTGGAGGCCAACCCGCGCGCCTCCCGTACGGTCCCCTTCACCTCGAAGGCGACCGCGGTACCGCTGGCCAAGGCCGCCGCCCGGATCTCGCTGGGCGCCACCGTCGCCGAGCTGCGCGCCGAGGGCATGCTGCCGAAGAGCGGCGACGGCGGCACGCTGCCGCTGGACTCGCCGATCTCCGTCAAGGAGGCCGTCATGCCCTGGTCGCGGTTCCGCGACGTCTCCGGGCAGGGCGTGGACACCGTGCTGGGCCCCGAGATGCGCTCCACCGGCGAGGTCATGGGCATCGACTCGGTCTTCGGCACGGCGTACGCCAAGTCGCAGTCCGGCGCGTACGGCGCGCTGCCCACCAAGGGCCGGGCGTTCGTCTCGGTCGCCAACCGCGACAAGCGCGCGATGATCTTCCCGGCGCGGGAGCTGGTCGCCCACGGCTTCGAGCTGCTGGCCACCTCCGGCACCGCCGAGGTCCTCAAGCGCAACGGCATCAACGCCACCGTCGTACGCAAGAAGAGCGAGGGCGAGGGCCCCAACGGCGAGAAGACCATCGTCCAGCTCATCCACGACGGCGAGGTCGACCTCATCGTCAACACGCCGTACGGCACCGGCGGCCGGCTCGACGGCTACGACATCCGCACCGCCGCCGTCGCCCGCGCCGTGCCCTGCCTGACCACGGTCCAGGCGCTGGCCGCCGCGGTCCAGGGCATCGAGGCGATGTCCCGCGGCGACGTGGGCGTGCGCTCCCTCCAGGAACACGCGCGGCAGCTGACCGCGGCCCGCGAGGAGTAAGGGCCCCGAGGGGGACACCGTCCGCGGTGTCCCCCTCTTCATGAGCCCGTTCCCCCCGACCTCCTCGACCCGCGGAAGGCCCCGCCCGCTCGTGTACTCCCTGTTCTTCAACCTGATCTTCCGGCGCATGGACCCCGAGAAGGCCCACCACCTGGCCTTCCGCTGGATCCGGCTGGCCGCGCGCATCCCGGTGCTGCGCACCTTCGCCGCGGCCGTCCTGGCCCCCCGCTACGAGGAGCTGCGCGTCGAGGCCCTGGGCCGCCGCATGCATGGCCCCTTCGGGCTGGCCGCCGGCTTCGACAAGAACGCCGTCGCCATCGACGGCATGGCCATGCTCGGCTTCGACCACGTCGAGATCGGCACGGTCACCGCCGAGCCGCAGCCCGGCAACCCCAAGAAGCGCCTCTTCCGCCTCGTACCGGACCGCGCGCTGATCAACCGCATGGGCTTCAACAACGACGGCTCGGCGGCCGTGGCGGCCCGCCTGGCCGCCCGCAACCCGGTCTTCCGCACGACGCTGGGCGTCAACATCGGCAAGACCAAGGTCGTCCCCGAGGACCGGGCGATCGCCGACTACGTGTCCTCCACGGAGCGGCTGGCCGCGCACGCCGACTACCTGGTCGTCAACGTCTCCTCGCCGAACACCCCCGGCCTGCGCAACCTCCAGGCCGTCGACCACCTGCGCCCGCTGCTCAGTGCGGTCCGCGAGGCCGCCGACCGCACCGTCACCGGGCGGCGCGTCCCGCTGCTGGTCAAGATCGCGCCGGACCTCGCCGACGAGGACGTGGACGCGGTCGCCGACCTCGCCGTGGAACTGGACCTGGACGGCATCATCGCCACCAACACCACCATCGCCCGGGAGAGCCTGGGCCTGGTCTCCGACCCGGCCCTGGTCCAGGAGACCGGCGGCCTGTCCGGAGCACCGGTCAAGGAACGCTCCCTGGAGGTGCTGCGGCGCCTGTACGCCCGCGTCGGCGACCGGGTCACCCTGATCGGCGTGGGCGGCATCGCGACCGCCGAGGACGCCTGGCAGCGCATTCTCGCCGGCGCCACCCTGGTGCAGGGCTACAGCGCCTTCATCTACGAGGGCCCGTTCTACGCCCGCGCCATCCACAAGGGCCTCGCCGCACGCCTGCGCAACAGCCCGTACGCCACCCTCGCCGACGCGGTCGGCGCCGAGCACCGGAAGGTGACCTCCCGATGAGCCCCCTCGTGAGCCCCGAACCCTTCGGCGCCCGCCTGCGGGCCGCCATGGACGCCCGCGGCCCGCTCTGCGTCGGCATCGACCCGCACGCCTCGCTGCTGGCCGACTGGGGCCTGAGCGACGACGTGGCGGGCCTGGCGGCCTTCTCGCGCACCGTCGTCGAGGCGCTGGCCGACCGCGTCGCCGTCCTCAAGCCGCAGTCGGCCTTCTTCGAGCGCTTCGGCTCGCGCGGCATCGCCGTCCTGGAGGAGACCGTCGCGGCGGCCCGGGAGGCCGGTGCCCTGGTCCTGATGGACGCCAAGCGCGGCGACATCGGTTCCACCATGGCCGCGTACGCCGCCACCTACCTGGACCCGGCCTCGCCGCTGTTCTCGGACGCGGTCACGGTCAGCCCGTACCTGGGCTTCGGGTCGCTCGCCCCGGCCGTCGACCTGGCCCGGGAGAACGGCTGCGGCCTGTTCGTCCTCGCGCTGACCTCGAACCCCGAGGGGCAGGAGGTCCAGCACGCAGTACGGGCCGACGGCCGCAGCGTCGCCGCGACCGTGCTCGGCCACCTGAAGGCCGCGAATGCCGAGGCCGCCGCCCGGGGCGGGCTGGGCTCGTACGGGGCCGTCGTCGGCGCCACGCTCGGCGACCTGTCCGCGTACGACCTGAACATCGGCGGGCCGTTGCTCGCACCCGGCATCGGAGCCCAGGGCGCCACCCCCGCGGACCTCCCGCGGGTCTTCGGGGACGCGGTCCGGGACGTCGTGCCGAACGTCAGCCGGGGGGTGCTGCGGCACGGTCCGGACGTCGCCGCACTTCGCGAGGCAGCCCTCCGATGTGCCGACGAGGTGCGGACAGCGGTCGAACGGCGGGGACTTTAGTCCCGATATGTCCTGGTCAGCAGAGTCTGACCAGGACTTTTCGCTTGTTCTCGCTGACTCCGGGCGCCTTGGCCGCTAGTCTCCGACGAGAGCAGTGCACGTAAGCGCGTTGCTCGTTGCCCCGCAGGTGCGGGGCGACTAGGTTCCACACCGGTCCGTATCCGACAGTTCGACATCCGAGGTGACGTAGGCGTGGCTCTTCCGCCCCTTACCCCTGAACAGCGCGCAGCCGCGCTCGAGAAGGCCGCCGCGGCTCGCCGGGAGCGCGCCGAGGTCAAGAATCGGCTCAAAAATGCCGGCGCCTCCCTTCATGACGTCATCAAGCAGGGCCAGGAGAACGACGTCATCGGCAAGATGAAGGTCTCCGCCCTCCTTGAGTCCCTGCCCGGCGTCGGCAAGGTCCGCGCCAAGCAGCTCATGGAGCGGCTGGGCATCTCCGAGAGCCGCCGGGTCCGCGGTCTGGGCACGAACCAGATCGCCGCCCTGGAGCGCGAGTTCGGCGAGAAAGCCGGCTGAGTTTCCTGGCAGCGCCGGGGAACTGGAATAATCGCCATATGGCTGCAACACCCCGGGGGACGTCCCCCGTATCCCCGGACGCCCGTCCGCGGCTGACCGTGCTCTCCGGCCCCTCCGGGGTCGGCAAGAGCACGGTCGTCGCCCATATGCGCAAGGTCCACCCCGAGGTCTGGCTCTCGGTGTCGGCCACCACGCGCAAGCCGCGCCCCGGGGAGCGGCACGGCGTCCAGTACTTCTTCGTGGACGACGAGGAATTCGACAAGCTCGTCGCCAACGGCGAACTGCTGGAATGGGCCGAATTCGCGGGCAACCGCTACGGCACCCCCCGCAAGGCCGTCCAGGACCGCCTGGAGGCCGGGGAGCCGGTCCTGCTGGAGATCGACCTCCAGGGCGCCCGGCAGGTGCGCGAGTCCATGAAGGAAGCCCAGCTGGTCTTCCTGGCCCCGCCGAGCTGGGAGGAGCTGGTCCGCCGGCTCACCGGCCGCGGCACCGAGGCGCCCGAGGTCATCGAGCGCCGCCTGACGGCCGCCAAGGTCGAGCTGGCCGCCGAGGCCGAGTTCGACGAAACCCTGGTCAACACCTCCGTCGAGGACGTCAGCCGTGAGCTGCTAGCCTTGATGAAGGTTCTTTGATCTTTACACCTGTTTACACCCCCCTTCGGAAGGCAGAGAGTGTCCTCTTCCATCACCGCGCCCGAGGGCATCATCAACCCGCCGATTGATGAGCTTCTCGAGGCCACCGACTCGAAGTACAGCCTCGTGATCTACGCCGCCAAGCGCGCCCGTCAGATCAACGCGTACTACTCGCAGCTCGGCGAGGGCCTGCTGGAGTACGTCGGCCCGCTGGTCGACACCCACGTCCACGAGAAGCCCCTGTCGATCGCGCTCCGCGAGATCAACGCGGGCCTGCTGACCTCCGAGGCCGTCGAGGGCCCGGCTCAGTGAGCAACCGGGCGTCCCGGTGTCCCGAGGACCCCGGCACGGCGCCTTGACCAAGGGCCCGGCAGCGCCGCTGCCGGGCCCTTGGTGTGTCATGGGGGAGTAACGACCGGGCCGACCTGGCCGACCGGGTCCGCACCCCACCAGGGGCGGAACCCACGGAGTGGGGAGAGAACGCGATGGGCAAGCCGACACAGCCGCAGCGGGCCGCCGGGACGGCGGACGGAGCCGAGGCCGCGGTACGGGCCGGGACGGCAGTCCGGGCCGAGGCGGCGGACAGCGGTCCGGCGCGCCGGCCCCGGGTCGTCCTCGGGGTCAGCGGCGGCATCGCCGCGTACAAGGCGTGCGAGCTGCTGCGCCGGCTCACCGAGTCCGGGCACGACGTCCGGGTCGTGCCGACCGCGGCGTCCCTGCACTTCGTCGGCGAGGCCACCTGGGCCGCGCTGTCCGGCAACCCGGCCTCCACCGAGGTGTGGGAGTCGGTCCACGAGGTCCCGCACGTCCGCATCGGCCAGTCCGCCGACCTGGTCGTGGTGGCCCCCTGTACGGCCGACATGCTGGCCAAGGCCGCCCACGGCCTCGCCGACGACCTGCTGACCAACACCCTCCTCACCGCGCGCTGTCCGGTGATCTTCGCCCCGGCGATGCACACCGAGATGTGGGAGCACCCCGCCACCCAGGAGAACGTCGCCACGCTGCGCCGCCGCGGCGCCGTCGTCATCGAGCCCGCCGTCGGGCGGCTGACCGGCGTGGACACCGGCAAGGGCCGCTTCCCCGACCCCGCCGAGATCTTCGAGACCTGCCGCCGCGTCCTGGCCCGCGGCCCGCTGGGGCTCGTCCAGGACCTCGCCGGGCGGCACGTCGTCATCAGCGCCGGCGGCACCCGCGAGCCCCTCGACCCGGTCCGCTTCCTGGGCAACCGCTCCTCCGGCAAACAGGGGTACGCGCTCGCCCGCACCGCCGTGGCCCGCGGCGCCCGCGTCACCCTCGTCGCCGGCAACAGCGAGCTGCCCGATCCGGCCGGGGTGGACGTGGTGCACATCGGTACGGCCGTCCAGCTGCGCGAGGCCGTGCTGAAGGCGGCGGCGGACGCCGACGCGGTGGTGATGGCGGCCGCCGTGGCCGACTTCCGCCCCGCCGCGTACGCCACCGGCAAGATCAAGAAAAAGGACGGCCAGGAGCCCGAGCCGGTGGCCCTCGTCCGTAATCCGGACATTCTCGCCGAGATCTCCGCGGACCGCCCCCGCCCCGGCCAGGTGATCGTCGGTTTCGCCGCCGAGACCGACGACGTCCTCGCCAACGGACGCTCGAAACTCACTCGAAAGGGTTGTGATCTGCTGGTCGTCAACGAGGTCGGCGACCACAAGGCGTTCGGCTCGGCACAGAACGAGGCGGTGATCCTGGCCGCCGACGGCGCCGAGACACCCGTACCGTACGGACCGAAGGAGGCCCTCGCCGACACGGTCTGGGACCTCGTGGCCCCTCGCCTGACCGCCCCGCAGTTCCCTTCCACCCCTCCTACCTCTTGATCGAGACCCGCCGCCCTGGCTTCCGCCGGAACGAGATCTTCCTCTCCCCGGCACGGTGTCCCAGGTCACGGCGGGTCCATAAATCGAGACTGCGTGCCCGAACGCCTCTCATGACCGATAAACTGGCCGCGGATCGTGCCGAGCGCAGCTCTCGGCCCTTCCGCCAATGATCAGCCAGCAGCCGCTGCAACCCCAGGGAGCGATGTGTCCCGCCGCCTGTTCACCTCGGAGTCCGTGACCGAGGGTCACCCCGACAAGATCGCTGACCAGATCAGCGACACCATTCTCGACGCCCTCCTGAAGGAGGACCCGGCCTCCCGGGTCGCCGTCGAGACGTTGATCACCACCGGCCTGGTCCACGTGGCCGGCGAGGTGACGACGAAGGCGTACGCCGACATCCCCAACCTCGTGCGCAACAAGATCCTCGAAATCGGCTACGACTCGTCGAAGAAGGGCTTCGACGGCGCCTCCTGCGGCGTCTCGGTCTCCATCGGCGCGCAGTCCCCGGACATCGCCCAGGGCGTCGACACCGCCTACGAGAAGCGCGTCGAGGGCGACGAGGACGAGCTGGACAAGCAGGGCGCCGGCGACCAGGGCCTGATGTTCGGCTACGCCTGCGACGAGACCCCGGAGCTGATGCCGCTCCCGATCCACCTCGCGCACCGCCTGTCGAAGCGCCTGTCCGAGGTCCGCAAGAACGGCACCATCCCGTACCTGCGCCCCGACGGCAAGACCCAGGTCACCATCGAGTACGACGGCCACAAGGCCGTCCGCCTCGACACGGTCGTCGTCTCCTCGCAGCACGCGTCGGACATCGACCTGGACTCCCTCCTGGCGCCCGACATCCGCGAATTCGTCGTCGAGCACGTCCTCAACCAGCTCGTCGAGGACGGCATCAAGCTGGACACCGACGGCTACCGCCTGCTGGTCAACCCCACCGGCCGCTTCGAGATCGGCGGCCCGATGGGCGACGCCGGCCTGACCGGCCGCAAGATCATCATCGACACCTACGGCGGCATGTCCCGCCACGGCGGCGGCGCCTTCTCCGGCAAGGACCCGTCCAAGGTCGACCGCTCGGCCGCCTACGCCATGCGCTGGGTCGCCAAGAACGTCGTGGCGGCCGGGCTGGCCGCCCGCTGCGAGGTCCAGGTCGCCTACGCCATCGGCAAGGCCGAGCCGGTCGGCCTGTTCGTCGAGACCTTCGGCACCGCCACCGTCGACGTCGACAAGATCGAAACCGCCATCGCCGAGGTCTTCGACCTCCGCCCGGCCGCCATCATCCGCGACCTCGACCTCCTGCGCCCCATCTACTCCCAGACCGCCGCTTACGGCCACTTCGGCCGCGAGCTGGAGGACTTCACCTGGGAGCGGACGGATCGGGTGGAGGCGCTGAAGACGGCTGCGGGGTTGTAGAGCTCGCGTCGCACAGCAAGAAGCCCGCCCCTTTCGGGGCGGGCTTTTTCGCGTGTAGACCGATCTGCTGCTTCGACGGGGCACGCAGACGGCATTCGCGCCACCCGCGCCATTTTCACCCGGGCCGCGTCACCGGTCCTCGGGTGCTGTGGAATCGGCGCCATCCGGCTCATCCGATGTCTCCTCGCCGGAATCACTGGTGGATTCGGGGGAGTCGAAATGCCGGCGGATGGCCGACGCGGCTTCGTCGCACCCCTCGACGGCCAGGTAATCCGCGATCCGACGGGCACAGAGGGCCCGTATGTGCTCGTCGCGGGCGAGCCCGGCGTCATCCATGAACGACTCCAGAACGGTGGGAACGTCCGGCTTCTCCGGGGCCTCGCCATTGTGGAACGGCTGCCCGTCCGGGCCGAGGAACGACGAAAGTCCTGCGTCGCGAGACGCGGTGCTGCCGTCCATCGGCGCCCCGTGCGGAGTGAACGAAGGGCTGTCGGACGCGTCGGGGCTCGCAATCAGATGCCGGAACAGTTCCGGTACCTCTCGGTTGTTGGCGGCAGAGGAAAGCTGTGCCAGTGGGCCTATCAGGTCCACCGTCTTCTCGATCCGGTCGTCGTGTTTGGCCATCCACCAGACCACGGCGCTGCCGGTGTCCTTCAGCACTTCGGTGCCCAGGTAGGCGCGCTTGCTGCGCTCGTAGTTGCGTTCGTGCTCCCAGACATCCTCGTCCTTGCGGACGGTCGAGAGTTTGGTGAGGCGCTCCCGGTCCGCGTCGGAAAGCTGCAGCGTGACGTTCTCGGCCATGGCCTCGACCCGGGCCGTCACGTCGGGCTCCATGGTGCCCAGGGCTCCGTCGAGCTGGTGCTGGGCCAAGGTGCTGTGGTGCGGGTTCTGCCGCGCGGTGATGTCACGTGCCCGGGCGAGGACGGCGTCGACCGCCAGCCCGCCCGCGTTCACCCGAGGAGCGTCCACCGCGGCACCGAGCGGACGCCAGCGGATCGTGGCGGAGAACAGGAAGTCGTAGTCCGGGACGGAGCTGGGGAGGGCCACCCCCGCCACCGTGCGTTCCCAGCGTTCGACCGGTGGGACCGGCAGGTCGGGGTGGGCGGGATGTTCCCAGGCTCCGTGCGCCGGGCGCCGGGAATCGAACCAGAAGGCCGTGGCCGCCCCGGTGATCAGCACGGCTGTCGACAGTGACCAGGCCCAGGTGGGCCACCGCAGGCTCAGACCCGCGATGACCAGGAGCAAAGCACAGATGACGGTGAGGAAGACCGTGGCGGTCTTGTAGCCGGAACTCATGGCGATCTCCCGGTGCCGAGCCGGTCACAGGCTGGGAACGGTGGGCGCGATACCGTGCGCGGCGTCGATCCGGCGTTCGAGCACGGCGAACAGCGCTCGGCGTTCCCCCGCTTCGGCGGGGACGGCCGGGACCCAGTCACGGGCGACGGTGTGCAGGCGGGCGAGGCTGCCGGAATTCCGTGCGGCGGCTTCGACCACGACAGCGAGTAGGTGTTCCTGGTACGGGCCGGCGTCCAGTGCCGCCGTCAGCCAGTCCGCCAGCGGATCGCGCCACTCCTCATAGGAGCGGTGACGCAGCACCGAGGCCCAGCCATCGGTCAACCGTTCCCGAACCGTCGGGCTGGTGAACAGAGCGCGGGTACGGGAAGCCACCGAAGCCATGGCCAGCAGGATCGCCGCGTCGGTCGGCCACCGTTCCGGCTCCAGGCGGCCGAGCAGCATGCGGAAGAGCCGACGGCCTTTGCGCACGAGGGCGAGCAGTGCTTCGGAGGCGGCGCGGTCGTCGGAGCCGGCGGCCCGGGCCAGGTGATGCAGGCGCACCAACGCCTGGTCCGGGTGCCGCACGGCCATCACCTGGGCGCAGACGAGGACGAGTGCTTGGCGCAGATCCTTGGGCAGCCCCGGTGTGAGGGACCACTCGTAGATCTTCTGCCGGAACGCGCGGCCGAACGCGTCGCTGTTGAGACCTTCTGTCAGGGCTTGGCAGATGTCGGCCAGCAGCCGCCCGGCGTGGCGCCCGCCCCACTGCTCGGCCAGCCACCACAGGTCGTAGGGGCGCCCACTGGCCAGGCACTGTTCCGCGAACCAGCGGATCAACTCGGTCCGGTTCCGTTGCGGAAGGTCGTGCCAGGTGACGCAGTCGCGCACCCACTCGCGGAAACGCTGGCGCAGATCGGACAAGTACGTCCAGAAATGGGCGCGTATGGCCGCGTCGAATCCCATGGTGAGGAAGCGGACTCCGCCGTCCTTGTCGGTACCGGCTTTGACAACCTTGAATTCCGCTGTGAGGTCAGTGTGGTCGAGGCGGGGACGGTCGTCACCGGGATGCCCGAGAAGGTCCTGCAGGGAGTTGGCCGCCCGCAGCACGATGGCGGGGGCGCAACCGTGGAACATCGCCAGGGTCAGAGCCAGGGCGCGCTGGCGGCCGGTTAGGTCGGCGATGAAATCGGCGACTTGAGGCCTGCGGCTGTCGGCCCGCTCAGCCAACGCCCGGTCACACCAGTGGCGGAAGTCGCCGCCCGAGCCTCCGGCATCCCGCGCGCGCCGGATCAGGCCGGCGAGTTCGGCGAGGTCCCGCATCGCAGCGCCTGCCGTGTACTGGGTGAGCTGTGGCGTGCTGAGATCGTCCGGACCCGGGCGGATGCCGTCCTTGCGCAGGTACCGCACCAGCAGCCTCCTGCCCTCCGGACGGTCGATCTCGGTGGTGAGCCAGCGCAGCTCCTGGCGTCGGAGATAGTCGAACTGCTGGGGCAGGACGACCACGAGACGCGCGGAACGGGCCTCCACCACGGACCGGAAGTCGGAGAGCTCGGCCTGCACGGCGTTGTACCGTTCGGCGTCGCTGCTCGACAGATCCAGCAGCATCCGGTCGTGCTCGCCGATCAGTGCGGTGTCCAGAGCCCGGTCGGCGGTGTCGTCCTGAGTGTCGGGAAGTTCGTGAAAACTGCCCGCCCCCTCGGAGAGTTCGTGCAGCAGCATCAGTGCGGCGGCCCGTCGGCCGCTGCCGGGCTGTCCGGTGATCAGGACGGTGCCGTGGTCGCGCAGCAGATTTCGCGCGTTGCGGAAACCGGACGGGTAGACGAAGCGCTGGTAGAGCCAGTGGCGGTCGTCATACGCGATGGCGAGGGACGTCCTCGCCCTGTCGGCCAGGCGGGATACGGCTTCCCGCAGATAGAAGTTGAACTGGGGGCCGTCCCCGGTGCTCAGCGGGGCGTGCGCCTGGTGGACGTAGGAGCCGAAGTGGCCCTCGACGCGTTCGGTCATCGTTCGCCGTCCCGGTACCGGGGGGACGAGCCGAACCGATGGCTGATCGGTACGTGGGCGTGGTCGCCGGAGACCTGTGTCGTTCCGTCGCCGTTGATCTTCGTGCCGCCGGTGCCGATCTGATCTCCGGTTCCGGTGTGCATCGGCGCGTTGGACTCGTTGACGAAGGTACCGACGGTGCCGCGCACGGCTCCGATACCACCACGCTGTCCCTCGTTGCGCACCGACGGGTCGGGCTCGTGCCGCGATCCCTGGCGGGCGCGCTCAGCGGAAGGCTTCGCCGTGTCCAAGGAAGCCAACTCGGCAACCTGCGCCACCAGACGGTCACCGAGCCGCGCGACATCTGTCCGACCGTCCCGCCACCACAGCCGCTCGTACTGGCACTCCGCGAGCTCCGCCAGGGAGGGCGGCAGGGACTTCGGGTCGAGCTGCTCCACGCGCCGGCCCAGCAGCAGCGGTACGACCAGGACCCCGCAGTCGAGCGCTTCCTCGATCTCACGGCGTACCCAGTCGTCCTCGTTGTCCAGGGCCCGCCGCTCCGGTTGCTGCCGGTCGGGGGCGTCCAGCCAGCGCTCGCCTATCAGAACGAGGAGGACACAGCTGCGCCGGACGGCGCCGAGCATGACCTGGCTGAATTTCGATCCCGGGGGGATCGACCTCTCGGCGAGGAAGGTGCTGTTCCCGCCGAAGCGTTCATTCAGCGCTTCGGCAAGACGCTGCGCGGATTCCTTGCCGTCGCCGGTGCGGTAGTTGACAAAGATTTCGTGCATGGCTGAGTGACCTTCCTGATGCGGTCGGGTGAGTTGGGTGGATCGCGGCCTGCCGCGCGGACGCGGGCGGCGCCTAGTGGGAGGCCGCAGCCAGCGCTGTGGAGAGTTCCGGGCTGAGTTCCCGGACGGAGGCGTTGCGGTGGTGGCGCCCCAGCGTGCGCGCCAACCGTCGCAGGTCGGCGGTGATCGTCGCGGATTGGACGACACAGATGGTGGGGAGCAGGCCTCGGGCCACCTGGCAGGCGAGTTCGATCTCGCCCGCCGCCGCATACGCGAGCGCGCGCCGGAGTTCGTACCGGGAGCGGGTCCGCAGGGCGTGCGCGGGAAGCCGGGCGGTCTCCCTCCCGAGGATCTCCGCGGCTTTCCGCGGCCGTCCCAGTTCGTAGAGGCACCAGCCGGTGAACATCGCCGCCACGTCGGGCAGGTGGGAAGCGCCGATGACCGGTTCCCGCGGGTCGCGGTGTGCGAGCGCGAGGAGCTCCCGGGACCGGTCCAGGCTGCGCATACAGGCGTCGTAGTCGCCGTTGACGGCTTGGCTCTGCGCCAGCTTCTGCGCGGCCAGGCCCCTGATCCGCGGCGGCGCGGGACTGTCGAGTGCTTGCGAGGCCAGCCCGATGGCCCCGTCCGTATCTCCGCGGAAGAGGCTGATCAGCGCACGACGGGCCGACGCGTACGCGGTCAGACTGTGGTCGTTGCCGGAGTCCGCGAGTTCCACGGCACGGTCGGTCCACCACAGCGCGGCCGTGTCGTTCCCCGATTCCTGGGCCATCCAGCCCGTGTACTCGGCGAACCGGGACGCGAGTACCAGAAGCGCCTGACGGGTGCGTGTGCCGCTACGAGCCGCCAGCTGCTGCAGGCTGTGGGTCTGGGAAATCAGCTGCGGTAATAACGCGCCGGGACCCGACACCTGGCCGAGCCGCCGGTACTGGCCGAACAGCGTCCGTGACGCGTCGACCAGCGTCATGGCCCCGGTCTCCGTCGTGACGTGCATCCCGCCCATCCCGATCCCCAGGACCGAGGCCGCGCCGGCGCCGATCACCCGGCGGCGGCCGATCGGCTGGAACGAGCCGGACCCGTCCTTGTCCAGATGCATCAACCACACCTCACCCTCATGACTGGTAGGAGGAACATCGCCCGCCGGCGCGGCCACCGGAACGAGGCCGGCCAGCGCTCCCAGCGCACCGAGTTCTTCGTCGCAGAGCCGTGCGAGCTGCGGAGTCGGGGGCTTGAGGCCCCGCTCCACCTTGCTCAGCTGTCCTTTGCTGTAGTGGACCCGTCGGCCCAGCTGGTCCAGCGAAAGATCCGCTGCCAGGCGGCGTCTGCGGAGTTCCTGTCCGAACGCATGGGGCTGCTGCGGAAGCATTCCATCCTCCGTATCCGTCCGTCCGGGCAGCCGGCGAGCGTTGCGTGTCAGCGTGCGCCGGGTGGCACGGCGGAACAAGGCGAACAGGGCCGTTTCCCGTTTCCACCTGGGAGCGAATCGGATGGGGCGACGGCTGTCGAGACCACCGGACGGTCCCCCCGGCCCCGGCTGCACTGTCACCCCCATCTGCTAAACCTGACCCCGTGACCAGGAAAGACGATGACCACAGCGCGGGCGGGGAGCAGCTTGCGCTGATTCGGGAGGCGGTGCGGGGGCGGCAGGGGGAGCGGGCGCGGCCGCGGACCTGGCGGGGGGCCGAGTTGGCGGAGGGGTTGCCGGTGGCTCGGGTGCTGGTGGACAAGGGGCTGGTGCACCTGGACCGGTATTTCGATTACGCGGTGCCGGCCGCCATGGATGCGGAGGCGCAGCCCGGGGTGCGGGTGCGGGTGCGGTTCGGGGCCGGGGAGAAGGGGGGCCGGCGGGAAGGGGGGAAGCTGGTCAACGGGTTCGTGGTGGAGCGGGTGGCGGAGAGCGAGTTCCGTGGGGTGCTCGCGCCGATCGCGCAGGTGCTGTCGCCCGAGCGGGTGCTGACGCCGGAGTTGCTGGGGCTGTGCCGGGCCGTCGCCGACCGGTATGCGGGCACGCTCGCGGATGTGGTGCAGCTGGCGGTGCCGCCGCGGCGGGCGAAGGTGGAGGGGAAGGATTCCGGGGCCCCGTTGCCGCCGAATGGGATGCCCGGGGCCGGGAGTTGGGGGAGGTACGGGGCGGGTCCCGGCTTCTTGGAGGCGTTGGGGCGGGGGGAGTCGCCGCGGGCCGTGTGGACGGCGTTGCCGGGGCCGCACTGGCCGCAGGAGCTGGCGCGGGCGATGGCCGCCGCGATGGCGTCCGGGCGCGGAGCGCTGGCCGTCCTGCCGGACGGGCGGGCCGCCGCGCGGGTGGACGCGGCGCTGGGGGAGCTGGTCGGGTCCGGGCGGCATGTGGTGCTGAGTGCCGACGCCGGGCCCGAGGAGCGGTACCGGCGGTGGCTGGCGGTCAGCCGCGGCGCGGTACGGGCGGTGATCGGGACGCGGGCGGCGATGTTCGCGCCGGTGCGGGATCTGGGGCTGGCGGTCATCTGGGATGACGGGGACGGCAGTCACAGTGATCCGCACGCGCCGCAGCCTCACGCGCGGGAAGTGCTGTTGCAGCGGTCGGTGACCGAGCGGGCCGGGTTCCTGCTGGGCGGGCTGAGCTGCACGGTCGAGGCGGCGCAGCTGGTGGAGACGGGCTGGGCGCGTCCGCTGACGGCCGACCGTGAGCAGGTGCGGGCCGCGGCGCCGCTGGTCCGTACGGTCGGTGACGCCGACGAGGCCCGGGACGCGGCGGCGCGGGCCGCGCGGCTGCCGACGCTGGCGTGGCAGGTGGTGCGCGAGGGGCTCAAGCACGGGCCGGTGCTGGTGCAGGTGCCGCGGCGGGGTTACGTCCCCCGCCTGGCGTGTGAGCGCTGCCGGGAGCCCGCGCGGTGCCGGGCGTGCGCGGGGCCGCTGGAGGCGCGCGACGCGGGCGAGCTGCGGTGCGGCTGGTGCGGGCGCGAGGAGGCCGACTGGCGCTGCGGGGAGTGCGGGGGGACGCGGCTGCGGGCCCGGATCGTGGGTGCGCGGCGGACGGCGGAGGAACTGGGGCGGGCGTTTCCGGCCGTACCGGTGCGGACGTCGGGGCGTGATCATGTGCTGGACACGGTGCCGGGCGTACCGTCCCTGGTGGTGAGTACGCCGGGCGCGGAGCCGGTCGCCGAGGGCGGGTATGCCGCTGCGCTGCTGCTGGACGGGTGGGCACTGCTGAGCCGGCCCGATCTGCGGGCGGGAGAGGAGGCGTTGCGGCGCTGGCTCCAGGCTGCCGCGCTGGTACGGGGGCACGCCGAGGGCGGCACGGTCGCCGTCATTGCGGAGGCGACGCTGCGCCCCGTACAGGCGCTGGTGCGGTGGGACCCGGTCGGGCACGCGGTGCGCGAGCTGGCGGAACGCGCCGAGCTGGGTTTTCCGCCGGTGTCCCGGATGGCGTCGGTGACGGGCCGTCCCGAGGACGTGGCGGAGATGCTGGCCGCGGCCGGGCTCCCGGAGGGCGCCGAGGTGCTGGGGCCCGTACCCGTACCGCCGCCCGACGCGGGGCGCCCGCGCCGGCCGGGGGACCCGCCGCCCGGGGAGGAATGGGACCGGGCACTGGTACGGGTCCGCCCCGGCCAGGGCGCCGCGCTGGCGGCGGCCCTCAAGACGGCGCAGGCGGCGCGGCTGGTCAAGCGGGAGGGGGAGGCGGTGCGGGTACGGGTGGATCCGCCGGACCTTGGGTGAGAGGACCGGCCGGCCCAGGGAAGACGCCGGGTCTCGGATGGGAAGACCGGCCCAGGGGAAAGCCCGCCGGGAGCCGTCCTGGGGGGAAGAGAAAGGAGCCGCCCCGGGGGAGGGGCCGGGGCGGGGTGTGGGGGCGGTCAGCCGTTGCGGGGGCCGGGGAAGGCGCCGGGGCGGGCTTCTTCGCGGGACGGGACCGGGGACTGGCCCGGGAGCGTACGGGCGGCGGGCACCGACGGCGCGCTCGGCAGACCGGGGGAGACGGCCAGGCTGCGGGCGCCGGACGGCTCGGCCGTACGGACGCCCTCGCCGTTCTCGGCGCCGGGCTGGGTGGCGGAGCGGCGGGCGCCGTAACGGCGGTGCACTGCCTGTTTCGTGACACCGAGGGCCGATCCCACCGCATCCCAGGAGAAGCCCAGCGAACGGTCGAAGTCCACCGCCGCCGTGACGAGGGTTTCGACGCTGTCGCGCAGTTCCTGGGCGAGACGTACGGTCGGGGCGGGGGCGCGCCCGTAGACGACGAAGCCCGCGGACGGGCCGGTGCGCCGCGGCCGGTAGACGTTGCCGAGCTGAGCGGTCAGGGTGCGCAGGGCGTCCACCTGCCGGCGGACCCGCTCGATGTCCCGTACCAGTAGGTGCAGGCTGGCGCGCGCCTGGGCGTCGTGGGTTGCGTGGTCGGCCATGAACAAGCCTCTCGAACCGGCGTTGGATGTGCATAGGAACGTGACAAGCAGGTAAACGAGCGGGCCGCGAGGGCGGCCCGGCTCGGTCAATGCTGCTTGACCAACGCAACAGCAGCGGCTCTGGTCACGGTATGGGGGCGTACGGGCTCCAATGTGGGGCGCGCGTCTGTTCGCGCGCCCCCTCGAAGGGGTGGCCCATAGACTGGTGCGCCGTTCCGCAGCGTGTGAGAGGTAGTACGCCACCCATGAGGCTCGTCTTCGCCGGCACCCCCGAGGTCGCCGTACCCGCCCTGGATGCCCTGATCGCCTCGGACCGGCACGAGGTCGTCGCCGTCGTCACCCGGCCCGACGCCCCCGCCGGCCGCGGCCGGCGGCTGGTCGCCAGCCCGGTCGCCGAGCGCGCCGAGGAGGCCGGCATCGAGGTGCTCAAGCCCGCCAAGCCGCGCGACGAGGACTTCCTCGCCCGGCTGCGGGAGATCGCGCCGGACTGCTGCCCGGTCGTCGCCTACGGGGCGCTGCTGCCCAAGTCGGCCCTGGACATTCCCGCGCACGGCTGGGTCAACCTGCACTTCTCGCTGCTGCCGGCGTGGCGCGGCGCGGCGCCGGTGCAGCACGCGGTGCTGGCCGGTGACGAGATGACCGGCGCCTCCACGTTCCAGATCGAGGAAGGGCTGGACTCCGGGCCGGTGTTCGGGGTGATCACGGAGGAGGTACGGCCGACCGACACCAGCGGTGACCTGCTCACCCGGCTGGCCCTCGCCGGGGCGGGGCTGCTGGCCGCCACCATGGACGGCATCGAGGACGGCACGCTGCGGCCGGTGCCGCAGCCGGGCGAGGGCGTCACCCTCGCGCCGAAACTGGAGGTCGAGGACGCGAAGGTGGACTGGACGGCGCCCGCCCTCCGGGTGGACCGGGTCGTGCGCGGGTGCGCCCCCGCGCCCGGCGCGTGGACGCTGTTCCGCGGCGAGCGGCTGAAGCTGATGTCGGTGGGTCTGGTGGCCGACCGTACGGACCTGGCGCCGGGCGAACTCGCCGTCACCAAGAAGGCCGTGTACGCCGGTACGGGCAGCCACGCGGTGGAACTGCTGTGGGTGCAGCCGCAGGGCAAGAAGCCGATGCGCGGCGCGGACTGGGCACGCGGGGTACGGATCGGAGACGGGGAGCGGCTCGGGGACTGAGGGCGGCGGGGACCGGCTCGGCCGGGAACTGACCGGGGGCCGGCCCGGCCGGGAACTGACGGGCTCGGGGACCGCGCGCCCGGTCGGCGAACGGCGCGGCCGGTCAAGGCCCCGGCAGCCGCCGCGGCCCCCCGTCCCGCCCGCCGCGTAGGCTGGGAACCGAACCTCTTCCCGTACAGCAGCGGAGCACATTTCCCGTGAGTGGCCAGTCGCGTCGTCCCAGCAAGCCCTATCGCCGCCCCAAGAAGGACCCGGTCCGGATACTCGCCTTCGAGGCGCTGCGGGCCGTCGACGAGCGGGACGCGTACGCGAACCTGGTGCTGCCGCCGATGCTCCGCAAGGCGCGGGAGAACGGGGACTTCGACGGGCGGGACGCGGCGCTGGCCACCGAGCTGGTGTACGGCACGCTGCGGTGGCAGGGCACATACGACGCGATCATCGCGCGGTGCGTGGACCGGCCGCTGCGCGAGGTGGACCCGCCGGTCCTGGACGTGCTCGCGCTCGGCGCGCACCAGCTCCTCGGCACCCGCATCCCGACGCACGCCGCGGTGAGCGCCAGCGTCGAGCTGGCCCGCGTCGTGCTGGGCGACGGGCGCGCGAAGTTCGTCAACGCCGTGCTGCGGAAGATCGCCGCGGATGACCTGGACGGGTGGCTGGAGCGGGTCGCGCCGGAGTACGACGAGGACCCCGAGGAGCACCTGGGGATCGTGCACGCGCACCCCCGGTGGGTCGTCTCGGCGCTCTGGGACTCCCTCGGCGGCGGACGCGCGGGCGTCGAGGACCTGCTGGCGGCCGACAACGAGCGGCCCGAGGTCACCCTCGTGGCCCGGCCCGGGCGGTCCACCCCCGAGGAACTGATCGAGGCCGTGGGGGAGGAGAGCGCCCTGCCGGGCCGCTGGTCCCCGTACGCGGTACGGCTCGCCGAGGGCGGCGAGCCCGGCGCCCTGGACGCGGTACGCGAAGGCCGGGCCGGCGTCCAGGATGAGGGCAGCCAGCTCGTCGCGGCGGCCCTGGCCAACGCGCCCCTCGAAGGCACCGACCGCGCCTGGCTCGACGGCTGCGCCGGGCCGGGCGGCAAGGCCGCACTGCTGGGCGCGCTCGCCGCGCAGCGCGGCGCCCGGCTGCTCGCCTCCGAGAAGCAGCCGCACCGCGCCCGCCTGGTGGCCCGTTCGCTGGCGGGCAACCCCGGCCCGTACGAGGTCATCGCGGCCGACGGCACCCGCCCGCCGTGGCGCCCCGGCTCCTTCGACCGCGTCCTGATGGACGTCCCGTGCACCGGCCTCGGCGCCCTCCGGCGTCGCCCGGAGGC
Source organism: Streptomyces rimosus subsp. rimosus (assembly GCF_000720725.1). GTDB lineage: Bacteria > Actinomycetota > Actinomycetes > Streptomycetales > Streptomycetaceae > Streptomyces > Streptomyces rimosus_A. Next base: position 116,029 of record NZ_JOCQ01000009.1, on the reverse strand, counting down.
CCGCTGGCGCCGCCGCCCGGAGGACCTGGACGGCTTCGCCCCGCTCCAGCGCGAACTGCTCCGCCAGGCCCTGCTCTCGGTCCGCGTCGGCGGCGTGGTCGGCTACGCCACCTGCTCTCCGCACCTGGCCGAGACACGCGCCGTGGTGGAAGACGTCCTCAAGGCACGGGGCAGCACGGACGCGACCGCGGAGTGGATCGACGCCCGCCCGCTGCTGCCGGGGGTGCCCGCCCTGGGCGATGGTCCGGATGTGCAGCTGTGGCCGCATTTGCACGGTACGGACGCGATGTATCTGGCGTTGTTGCGGCGGACGGCGTAGGCGGTTGGAAACAGTGGGGGGAGCCCGCCCGGCCGAGGGAGCCTGCGCGGATGGCGAGCCGCGGATGACGGTGGATACCGCCCTCAGCGCGCTGCGATGCCTGGCGGCCGACCGGAGTTGCGAGGACGACGGCCTCTTCGGCTGGTACGGCGGCGATCGGGCCGAGATCGTCCAAGCGGCGCTGGACGCCCTTCTCGCGGGCGTCGACTCGCCGTCCCTCGCCCTCCTGGCCGGGCTCGGACGCAATGAACTGGATGAGGTTGCCGAGCTGTTCGACGGTGTGCTGACGGAGCTGGAACTGGTTCCGCTGACCCCCGATAACGTGGCGGCGGCTCGCTGGGAGACGGCGCGATGGTGGGCCGGGCGGATCGTCCGCGGGGACCTGGACGCGGTGGACGGCGCCCGTCTGATCTGGGAGCGCGCCGCGTGCGAACTCGGGCATCCGCGTGAGCTGGCCTGCTTCGGGAGCGTTCTGCGGGAGCTGTGGGACGAGGAGGACGGTTCCGTCCCCGTGAGCCGGGAGCAGCGGGACCGCCTCGTCGCGGCGGCCCGCCGACTGGCCATGAGCTGAGGCCACCGTGCGCCCGACCCGCTTCGGCTTGTCGGGCGGGGCAGGACATACTGGAGACATGGCCTTGATCAACCCCAGCATCCTGTCCGCAGACTTCGCCCGGCTCGCCGAGGAGGCGAAGGCCGTCGAGGGCGCCGACTGGCTGCATGTCGATGTGATGGACAACCACTTCGTGCCGAATCTGACGCTGGGTGCTCCGGTCGTCGAGGCGCTGAGCAAGGCGACGGACACTCCGCTCGATCTGCATCTGATGATCGAGGACCCGGACCGGTGGGCGCCGCAGTACATCGAGGCGGGGGCCGGGTCGGTGACCTTTCACGCGGAGGCGGCGGCCGCGCCCGTGCGGCTGGCGCGGGAGATCCGGGCCAAGGGGGCGCGGGCCTCGATGGCGTTGAAGCCGGCCACGCCGATCGAGCCGTACGAGGATCTGCTGCCCGAGCTGGACATGCTGCTGATCATGACCGTGGAGCCGGGCTTCGGCGGGCAGGCGTTCCTGGACATCATGCTGCCGAAGATCCGCCGGACCCGGGAGCTGATCTCCAAGCACGGTCTGGAGATGTGGCTCCAGGTGGACGGCGGTGTCTCGGCGTCCACGATCGAGCGGTGCGCGGAGGCCGGCGCGGATGTCTTCGTGGCGGGTTCGGCGGTGTACGGCGCGGACGACCCGGCCAAGGCGGTGCGCGAGCTGCGCGCGCAGGCCGAGTCCGCGACGGCCGCGGCCGGCTGGGCCTGCGCCCACTGACGTGGCCCGTTGACGCAGGGCGCCCGCGGACCGGCCGCGGGCGCCGGCGCCGCACGTGGTGTGCCCGGGTCGCGCGCACGGACCCGCACGCCGGTGTTTCTTGGTGTCACCGCCACCGAGCGTTCACGAGGACCAGGGCGGTGATGGTCCCCGACCACCTCGGGTTTCTGCAAGGATGAGCAAAGACTCGATCAGGTGCGCACAAGGGGAGAATCTCGTGGTTGCCAGCCGCCCACAGTCCGCAATGGGCCCCGCCGAGCTGGTGCAGGCCGCGGCCATGGCCCGCCGCTTCTACCTAGAGGGCAAGTCCAAGATCCAGATCGCCGAGGAGTTCGGCGTCAGCCGCTTCAAGGTCGCCCGGGTGCTGGAAACGGCGCTGGAGCGGGACCTCGTACGGATCGAGATCCGCGTCCCGGCGGAGCTGGACGCCGAACGGTCCGACGCGCTGCGGGCCCGCTACGGCCTGCGGCACGCGGTCGTGGTGGAGTCGCCGGCGGATGCCGCCGACGACGCCCCGGACCCGGAGAACCTCGGCGAGGTCGCGGCCGATCTGCTGGGGGAGCTGGTGACCGAGGGGGACGTCCTCGGTCTCGCCTGGGGCCGCTCGACCATCCACATGGCGGCCGCGCTGCACCGCCTCCCGCCGTGCACGGTCGTGCAGCTGACCGGCGTGTACGACGCGGGCACCGCGGACCGCGGCTCGGTCGAGGCGGTGCGCCGGGCCGCCGACGTCTCCGGCGGTGAGGCGCACCCCATCTACGCGCCGATGCTGCTGCCCGACTCGGCGACCGCCGCCGCGCTGCGCGGCCAGACCGGCATCGCCCGCGCGTTCGAGTACTTCGACAAGGTCACTGTCGCCTGCGTGTCCATCGGCTCCTGGGCGCCGGGCATCTCGACGGTCTACGACATGCTCTCGGAGGAGGAGCGCGAGCACTATGCCTCGCTGGGCGCCGCCGCCGAGATGTCCGCGCACCTCTTCGACGCCGAGGGCCGCCGGATCGGGCGGGACCTGGGCGAGCGGTGCATCACCGTCGAGGCGGACCGGCTGCGCCGTATCCCCGAGGTCGTGGCCATCGCGGGCGGCCGGCGCAAGGCGGCGGCGATCGGCGCGGTGCTCCGGTCCGGGCTGGTGACCAGCCTGGTGACCGACACGGCCGCCGCCGATCATCTGCTGCTGGAGACCGGTCCGGGCCCGCGCCCGGCGCTGGAGCGGGCGGACCCGGACGGGGCGTGAGCCCCGCCGGCGGCCGCCATGCGATCTTGCAAGGTCGCGCAGGTGATCTTGTGCGGACGCGGACGGGCACCCCGTGCCGCCCTGTGACAGCATTCGGCGCATGGTGATCCGTTCCGCTCCCCGTGCGGCCGCCGGCGTGCTCGCCGCGCTGCTGGCCTGCGTTCTGCTGTTGGTGTCCGGCTGCTCCAAAGGCGGCGGACAGGGGAGCGCGAAGCCCACGCACGGGGCGCCCTCGGCGGGCGCCACCGCGCCGGACTGGGCCCGGGGAATGGCGACCGTACCGGCCGGGCGGCTGCCGGTGCAGGCCCGCGAGACGCTGCGGCTGATCGACGCGCACGGCCCGTACCCGTACCCGAAGGACGGCACGGTCTTCGGCAACCACGAGCGGCAGCTGCCCCGGCAGAAGCGGGGCTACTACCACGAGTACACGGTCCCCACCCCGGGTTCGAAGGACCGCGGCGCGCGCCGGATCGTCACCGGCGACAGCCACGAGACGTACTACACCGACGACCACTACCGGACCTTCAAGGCGGTGCTCCGATGACGGCTCCCGTGCCCCGGCCGCTCGCGGCGGTGCTCGACGGCGGAACGCCCCCCGGGGTGGTGCCCTGGCCGCACGACCGGCCCGCGCGGGAAGCGCTGGAAGCGGCGCGCGCGGCCGGGTGGGAGGGTGCTCTGCTCGACCTCGAAGGGGTCATGGACAAGGCGGAGTTCATGGACCGCAGCGCCCGCGCGCTGCGGCTGCCCGACTGGTTCGGCCGCAACTGGGACGCGCTCGCGGACTGCCTGACCGACCTTTCGTGGTGCCCGGCCGACCGCGGCCGGGTGCTGGTGGTGTGCGGCTGGCAGGGCTACGCGGCTGCCGCGCCGGACGACTGGAGCATCGCTGAGGAGATCATCGCCGACGCGGTGGGCTTCTGGCGCGATACGGACACCGGGCTGGTCGTCGTGATGGCGCGGGGCCGGGAGCCGGGGACGCCGGCAAAGTGACGTACGGGGGAGCGCAGCGGTACGGGGCGGCGCGTACGCGCCTGGTGGCGGGCGCGGCGGCGCTGCTGACCGTCGCCGCGGGGCTCGGCGTGCGGGCCGGGGCGGCTCGCGCCGGACTGGGGCCGGAGGTCGCCAAGTACGCGGGGGACGCGCTGTACACCGTGCTCGTGCAGACGCTGGTGGTGCTGGCCGCGCCGCGCGTCCGGCCGCCGGTCGCGGCCGGTGTGGCCCTGGCTGTCAGCTGGGCGGTGGAGTTCGCGCAGCTCAGCGACGTACCGGCGGAGCTGTCCCGGCGCAGCGCGGTGGCGCGTCTGGTGCTCGGCTCGACGTTCAACGCGCCGGATCTGTTCTGGTACGCGGTGGGCGCCGCGTGCGCCTGGGCGGTGCACGGGTGGCTGCGGGGGCGGAGCCGTACGGCCGCGGCCTGAACCGGTACGGGCGCACCCGCCACGACCCGGACCCGCTGTCCGGCCCGCCACCGCCCGATGTTTCACCCGTCCCCCGCCGGGCACCGAGGTGCGGCGGGAGGTGACGCGGTGGCCGAGGTGCTGCTCCTACTGGTGGCGTTGGCGCTCACGCTGGCCTGTGCCGTGTTCGTGGCGGCGGAGTTCTCGCTGACGACGGTGGAACGCAGCGCGGCGGAGCGCGCGGCGGAGGCGGGGGAGCGGGGCGCCGAGGGGGTGCTGGACGCGGTGCGCGCGCTCGCGTTCCAGCTGTCCGGCGCCCAACTGGGCATCACCGTGACCTCGCTGGTCATCGGCATGCTCGCGGAACCGTCGCTGGCGGCGCTGCTGCGCGGTCCGCTCGCGGCGGCCGGGCTGCCGGGCACGGTGGCACCCGGCGTTGCGTCGGCGCTCGGGGTGGGTGTGTCCACGGTGGTGCTGATGGTCGTCGGCGAACTGGTGCCCAAGAACTGGGCGATCTCCCGGCCGCTGGCCGTGGCCCGGCTGGTGGCCGGCCCGCTGCGCGCCTTCAGTGCCGTCTTCGCGCCGTTCATCCGCCACCTGAACCGGTCCGCCAACCGGATCGTCCGGCGCTTCGGACTGGAGCCCGCCGAGGAGTTGGCGTCCTCCCGCAGCCCGGCCGAACTGGTCGCGCTGGCCCGCTACTCGGCACAGGAGGGTGCTCTGCCGGCCGACTCCGCGGAACTGTTCGTACGGACCCTGCACCTGGGCGAACTGACGGCCCAGAACGTCATGACGCCGCGCGTCGACGTCCGCGCCCTGGAAGCGCGGGCCACCGCCGCCGACGCGGCCACGCTGACCCTGGCCACCGGCCTGTCCCGCTTCCCCGTGTACCGGGGCGGCCTGGACGAGATCATCGGCACCGTCCACGTCCGCGACGTCCTCGCCCTCGACCCCGCGGAGCGGACCGCCACCACCGTCGCGGAGCTGGCCACCGACCCCCTGCTGGTGCCGGAGTCGCTGCCCGTCGACCGGCTGCTGGACCGGCTGCGCACCGTCCGGACGATGGCCGTGGTGATCGACGAGTACGGCGGTACGGCAGGGATCGTCACCCTGGAGGACATCGTCGAGGAGATGGTCGGCGACGTACGGGACGAGCACGACCCGGTCGAGGGCCCGGACCTGCTGCGGACCGGGGCGCGGACCTGGGAGGCGGACGGCGGGGTGCGTCTGGACGGGCTGGCCGGGATCGGCCTGGAGGTCCCCGCAGGGCCGTACGAGACGCTGGCCGGGCTGCTCGCGACCCGGCTGGGGCGGATTCCGGAGCCCGGCGACGAGGTGCGCGCCGGGGGCTGGCGGCTGACGGTGCTGGACGTACGCAGGCACCGGGCCGAGCGGGTACGCCTGACCGCGCCCCCCGGCGCGTCCTCACCGGCGGCCCGGGCCGACGACGGCGGGAGGGAACGGTCATGACCGACGACGGCGAAAGGGAACGGCCATGACCGCCGTACAGTTGGCCGTCGCCGCGCTGACCCTGGTCAGCAACGCCTTCTTCGTCGGCGGCGAATTCGCGATGATCTCCGTACGGCGCAGCCAGATCGAGCCGCGCGCCAAGGGCGGGGACCGGCGGGCCGAGCGGGTGCTGTGGGGCCTGGAACACCTCTCCGAAATGCTCGCGACCGCCCAACTGGGCGTCACCGCCTCCTCGTTGGTCCTCGGCGCGATGGCCGAACCCGCCATCGCGCACCTCGCCGAGCCGGTCTTCACGGCGGTGCACGTCCCGCACGGACTCGTGCACCCGGTCGCGTTCGTCCTGGCGCTGGCCCTGGCCACGTACCTGCACATGCTGGTCGGGGAGATGGTCCCCAAGAACATCGCGCTGGCCGCGCCGGAGCGCTCCGCGCTGCTGCTGGGGCCGCCGCTGGTGGCCCTCACCCGCGCGCTGCGCCCCGTCGTCGTGAGCATCAACGCCCTCGCCAACGCGCTGCTGCGGCTCGTGCGGATCGAGCCGCGGAACGAGGTCGCCGCCGCCTTCACGGACGAGGAACTCGCCCGTATCGTCCAGGACTCCCGGCACGCCGGGCTGCTCTCGGACACCGGCGGCGAACGGCTGCGGGACGCCCTGGAACTGGGACAGCGGCCGGTCGGCGACCTGCTCGTCCCGCTGCCGGACATGGTCACCGTCGATCAGCACGTGACCCCGGACGAGCTGGAATGGACCGCGGCGCGCGCCGGGTTCTCCCGGCTCCCGGTCACCGGACCGGCCGGTACGGTCCTCGGCTACCTGCACATCAAGGACACCCTCGGCGTCATCGAGCGCGACCGGCCGTTCCCCCGGGAGGCGCTGCGCCCCGTGCCTTGGGTGCACCGCGAAACCCCGCTGGACGACACCCTGACCACGATGCGGGCGGCCGGCACCCAGCTGGCCGCGGTGGGCGGCGAGCAGGGTGTGGTGCTCGGCTTCGTCACCATGACGGACGTGCTGGGCGAGTTGGTGGGCCCGCCCGCCCCGGACCGGGCCCGGGGTGCGGCCCAAGGAGCGGAACGGTAAGCGGATAGAGGGAGGGCCGGGGAGCGGGGCTGTCGCTGCCGGGCGTCAGTCGGACACCGCGGCCGAGGACGAGGGGCAGGCCGGTTCGCGGGGCTCGCCGGGCCGCTCGGCGCTGGTGGCCGTGACGGCGGGCGGGGTGTGGGCGTGGTGCTGACGGGGCAGGCTCGGCTCCAGCTCGACCAGGACGAGGGCGACATCGTCGTCCTGGGCGCCGTGGGTGTGCCGGCACATCGTCGACAGCACCGCCTCGATCGCGTCGTTGAGATCGGGCAGCGAGCAGGCCGGCAGCAGGCCGGCCAGATCGATCATCGTGCCGTCGGGGTCCCGGGCCTCGGCGAGTCCGTCGGTGTAGAGCAGCAGGCGGTCGCCGGGGGACAGCTCCACCTCCTGGACGCGGGGCATCGGATACAGCCCGATCGGCGTGGTCGGCTCGGCCGGGGTGAGCAATACGGGCGGGCCGGTGGCGGGCAGGTGCAGGGGCGGGTGGTGACCGCAGTTGACCAGCCGCAGCCGGCCCGGGGATATCTCGGCGATCACGGCGGTGATGAAGTCCTCCGGGCCGAGGTCGTCGATCAGCCGCCGGTCCACCTCCTCGACCACCTCGGCGAGGTTGCTGCGGGTGTAGGCGCAGTCGCGGAAGTGCCCTATGGCCGCCGCGGACAGGCGCACCGCCTCCAGGCCCTTGCCGCGTACGTCGCCGATCAGCACCCGCAGGCCGCTCGGGGTGTCGGCGAAGGCGTACAGATCGCCGCCGATGACGGCGCGCGGCGCGGCGGAGCGATAGCGGGCGCACACCGACGCGCCGCTGACCCGGAACGAGGTCGGCCGCAGGATCGCGCGCTGCGCGGCGGCCGCGACCCCGGCGAGCTGGCTGTCCATCGCGGCCTGCCGGTCGGAGGCCCAGGTCGCGTAGGCCGCCGCGGCGGCGAGCACGGTCAGGGACAGCAGCTGGTCGGGGCGGCTCAGGGTGTGTTCGCGAGCGGCGATGGCCACCCCCAGGAGCAGGGCGGCGAACGAGACCGCGGCCGTGCACGCCCCTTCGAGTCTGGTGGCGGCGACCAGCGGGCCGATCATCAGCAGCCCGGCCAGGCTGACGTCCGGCCCCAGCGCCAGGTCCCCGGCCGCGACGGCGGCCCCGGCCAGGGCCGTGAGCAGCAGCAGGGCGCCCTGTCGGACTTCGCGCATGTCCTCCCCTTCCCCCACGGCCGAGGCGGGCCCGCCCTGACCGGCCGGGCGCCACCGCGTGGCGCGGTTACTGTACGTATTCATTTGCGAAGTGATCGCCCAGGCTCCCGTCGGCCCGGCGGCCCCTGCGGATCGACACCCGAAGCGGCCTGTACACGGTTCTACCCACCTGCTGGCCAGGGAGAACCTATAGATCTGTCATATGGTCGCATCGGCGTCGAACCGCAGGTGACCGGCTGTCCGAACCAGGGAAGACCGGCGAAGTCCGCTACGTAGAGTAACGAAACTGCGGTGGGTGAGAGTTCCCGTCGGGGGCTTCGATGCCGCTCCGGCGGAGACGGGCGGGCGGGGCGGTGGGAACACCGGTTCGCCCCGAGCCGCATTCATCAGGGATGATGTCCTAGGAGCCGCTGCCTGGCCGGTGCCGGTCCGTTGGCTGACTCCCCACCCGCCCGAGCAGTGAATCCGCAGGTGAGAGAGCCAGTATGAAGTTTCTGAACGATGCCAAGCCGCCGTACGACCTGACGTACGACGATGTGTTCATGGTGCCGGGCCGCTCCGCGGTCGGCTCCCGCCAGGGTGTGGACCTGGCCTCGCCGGACGGCACCGGCACGACCATCCCGCTGGTGGTCGCCAACATGACCGCCATCGCCGGGCGCCGGATGGCCGAGACCGTGGCCCGCCGCGGCGGCCTGGTCGTCATCCCGCAGGACATCCCGATCGAGGTCGTCACCGACGTCGTCGGCTGGGTCAAGCGCCGTCACCTGGTCCTGGACACGCCGATCGTGCTGTCCCCGGTCTCCACCGTCGCGGACGCCCTGGCGCTGCTGCCCAAGCGGGCGCACGGCGCCGGGATCGTCGTCGAGGGCGGCCGCCCGGTCGGCATCGTCACCGAGCACGACCTGACCGGCGTGGACCGCTTCACGCAGGTCTCCGAGGTCATGTCCAAGGACCTGCTGGTGCTGGACGCGGACATCGACCCGCGCGAGGCGTTCAACCGGCTCGACGCCGCCAACCGCAAGCTGGCCCCCGCGGTCGACGCGGACGGCATGCTGGCGGGCATCCTGACCCGCAAGGGCGCCCTGCGCGCGACGCTGTACAAGCCCGCCACGGACGCCGACGGCAAGCTGCGCATCGCCGCCGCCGTGGGCATCAACGGCGATGTGGCCGGCAAGGCCAAGGCCCTGCTGGCGGCCGGTGTGGACACGCTCGTGGTGGACACCGCGCACGGCCACCAGGAGTCGATGATCAGCGCGGTCAAGGCCGTGCGCGCGCTGGACCCGCAGGTGCCGATCGTGGCGGGCAACATCGTCGCCGCCGCGGGCGTGCGCGACCTCATCGAGGCCGGCGCGGACATCATCAAGGTCGGTGTGGGCCCGGGTGCCATGTGCACCACCCGCATGATGACCGGTGTGGGCCGCCCGCAGTTCTCGGCCGTCCTGGAGTGCGCCGCCGAGGCGAAGAAGTACGGCAAGCACGTCTGGGCGGACGGCGGCGTGCGCCACCCGCGCGACGTGGCGATGGCGCTGGCCGCCGGCGCCTCCAACGTCATGATCGGCTCCTGGTTCGCCGGTACGTACGAGTCGCCCGGCGACCTCCAGCACACCGCCGACGGCCGCCCGTACAAGGAGAGCTTCGGCATGGCCTCGGCGCGTGCGGTCCGCAACCGTACGAGTGAGGAATCGGCGTACGACCGGGCGCGCAAGGGCCTCTTCGAGGAGGGCATCTCCACCTCGAAGATGTTCGTCGACCCGGCCCGCCCCGGCGTCGAGGACCTGATCGACTCGGTCATCGCGGGCGTGCGCAGCTCCTGCACGTACGCGGGCGCGGCCTCCCTGGAGGAGTTCGCGGAGAAGGCCGTCGTCGGCGTGCAGAGCGCCGCGGGCTACGCGGAGGGCAAGCCGCTGCACGCCAGCTGGAGCTGATCCCCCGCCGCCCCCGAACCGGGGAACACGGCCGTCCGGCCCCGCACCGATCGCCTCGGTGCGGGGCCGGACGCGTTTGTGCGCCGTGATGTACGGGAACGTCCAACCGATGAGATTTGTCGTTTGTGTGCAACGAACGACCGCTCGCGGACCAGGTGCGCAACAAATGTTCACGGTTGCGCAAGGAACCTGCATTACGGCATCTCATGACCGCCCCGTACAGTCATGCGCTGTACGTGGAGTGGCGGGGACCGCCTGCTCGGCGGTCCCCCCTTCCTTGTCGCGGGTTGTTTCGTCGTACCCGCGCACGGGGACCGCTGTCGGTCGTCCGCCACCTTGACCGGCAGCGATGAAGGAGCCACCCCTGTGTTGGAGCACGGCGCAGCCCCGCCCACGGCGGGCAGCGACCCCCGGCCCCCCTCTCCCTCCGGGGGCCTCGGCACCCGTCTGATGCGGCGCAAGCCCGTCGAACGGCTGGTGGCCGAGGGCGGTCAGGGCGAGGGCGGCACCCTCCGCCGCTCGATGGGCATGTGGCAGCTGACCATGATCAGCATCGGTGCCACGCTGGGCACCGGCATCTTCGTCGTGCTGGGCGACGCGGTCCCCAAGGCCGGCCCGGCCGTGATCATCTCGTTCGTCATCGCCGGCGTCACCGCCCTGTTCTCCGCGCTGTCCTACGCGGAGCTGGCGGGCTCCATCCCGGTCTCCGGCTCGTCGTACTCCTACGCCTACGCGACCCTCGGCGAGCTGGTCGCCTGGGTCTGCGGCTGGTGCATGATCCTTGAGTACGGCGTCTCGGTCGCGGCCGTCGCGGTCGGCTGGGGCGAGTACCTCAACGAGTTCCTGTCCGGCACGATCGGCGTCACCCTCCCCGAGGCGCTGTCCGCGCCGCCCGGCAGCGGCGGGATCTTCAACCTCCCGGCGCTGATCGTCGTCATGCTGGCCATGGTCTTCCTGCTGGGCGGCGCCAAGGAGAGCGCCCGCGCCAACACGATCATGGTGGCCGTCAAGATCGTCGCACTGCTGCTGTTCTGCGGCGTCGCCGCCCAGGGCATCAGCTCCGGCAACTACGCCAACTTCATGCCGCTGGGCATCGCCGGCGTCAGCGGCGCCGGGGCCACGCTCTTCTTCTCGTACATCGGCTTCGACGCCGCCTCCACCGCGGGCGAGGAGGCCAAGAACCCGCAGCGGGACCTGCCGCGCGCGATCATGCTCTCGCTGATCATCGTCACCGCGCTGTACTGCCTGGTCGCCGCGGTGGCCGTGGGCGCCAAGCCCTGGAAGGGCTTCGAGGGCTCGGAGGCCGCGCTCGCCGGCATCATGAAGGAGGTCACCGGTCAGAGCTTCTGGGCCGTGCTGCTGGCCGCCGGCGCCGTCATCGCCATCGCCAGCGTCGTCCTGACGGTCCTCTACGGCCAGACCCGCGTCCTGTTCGCGATGTCCCGCGACGGCCTGGTGCCGAAGGTGTTCTCCAAGGTCCACCCGAAGACCGGCGTCCCGCGCGCCAACACCGTCATCGTCTCGCTGTTCTGCGGCATCCTGGCCGCCGCCGTCCCGCTCGGCCAGCTCACCGACGCCACCAGCATCGGCACGCTCTTCGCCTTCGCGCTGGTCAACATCGCGGTGATCGTGCTGCGCTTCACCAAGCCGGACATGCCGCGTTCCTTCCGCACGCCGCTGGCGCCGGTCTTCCCCGCGATCGGCTTCCTGCTGTGCCTGTACATGATGTTCAGCCTCGGCACGGTGACCTGGGTGGTCTTCGGTGTCTGGATGGCCGTCGGGCTCGTGGTCTACTTCGTCTACGGCATGCGCCGCTCCCGATTGGCCACCGCAGAGAAGTGATCCACCCGCAGTGCGACAGATGAACGAACTCGACCAGCGCATCGTCCACGCCCTGGCGGAGGACGCCCGACGCTCCTACGCCGACATCGGGGCGGAGGTCGGACTCTCCGCCCCGGCGGTCAAACGCCGGGTGGACCGGCTGCGGGCCGAGGGCGCCATCACCGGGTTCACCGTCCGGGTGGACCCGGCGGCGCTGGGCTGGGAGACCGAGGGGTTCATCGAGCTGTTCTGCCGCCGCAACACCTCGCCGGACGCCATCCACCGGGGTCTGGCGCGCTATCCGGAAGTGGCGTCCGCCTCCACCGTCACCGGTGAGGCGGACGCCATCGTCCAGGTCTTCGCCTCCGACATGCGCCACTTCGAACGGGTGCTGGAACGCATCGCGGGCGAGCCGTTCGTGGAACGCACCAAGTCGGTCCTGGTCCTGTCGCCGCTGCTGCGGCGGTTCAGCTCGGGGTCGCCGGGATGAAAGGGCGCCGGTTCCCGGAACCGGCGCCGACCGCCGGGGCCCGGCTCCTCGGCTCCCCGGGCCCGGTCGGCGGGCCGCAATATTCGATTGGGCCTGCGGGCCGCAATTCTCGATCATGGCGGCATGACCGCCTTCTACCATGTGTGCTTCGCCGTCCCGGACATCGAGCGGGCCATGCGGGACTTCAGCCGCGCCACCGGGACCGAGTGGCGCGAGCCGGTGTCCGACCGGATCGGCGAGTGGGACTTCCGCATCGTCTTCACCGGCGGCGGGCCGCCGTTCGTCGAACTCATCGAAGGTCCTCCGGGTAGCCCCTGGGACGCGTCCGGGGGCGCGAGATTCGACCACATCGGGTTCTGGACCGGCGATGTGGAAACCGGTTCGCGGCGGCTGGCCGAGCAGGGCGTGCCCGTCGACTTCTCCGGCTGTCCCTACGGGCGGCCGTTCGCCTATCACCGTATGGACAGCATCGGAGCACGCGTCGAGCTCGTCGACGTGAGCCGGCAGCCCGCATTCCTCGACCGGTGGCACCCGGGCGGCGCCCCGATGCCCGCCCTCGACGAGACGTCCGGCGACTGATCCTGTACGCGGGCCCCCGCCGCGGCCTCAGCCCCGACCGCTCCACCACGCCAGCACCCCGCCCAGCACGAGCAGGGCGCAGATGCCCAGGTTGACGAGCTTGTAGGAGAGGAAGACCGCGGCGAATTCACGGATGGTGGCGCTCGGCCAGAAGTAGGCGGCGGTGGGGGCGCCGACGACCTGGCCGTTGATGCCGGCGTGGCGGGCCAGGATCGCGGCGCGCAGGACGTGGTAGTTGTTCGTGACGATCACGCAGCGGTGGTCCGGCACCGTCCGCTCCATGATCGCCTTGCTGTACGCCAGGTTTTCCTCCGTCGTGCGGGACTGCTCCTCGCACAGGATGCGGTCCGCCGGGAAGCCGCGTTCGATCAGGTAGTCCGCCATCGCCCGGGACTCCGGGAGCTGCTCGTCCGGCCCCTGTCCGCCGGAGGTGAGCAGCAGCGGCGGGTTGCCGCGCCGCGCCTGGCGCTCGTAGACCGCGCGGGCCCGCTCCAGCCGGTTGGCCAGCAGCGGCGGTACGCGCGTGCCGCCGATCAGCCCGGAGCCCAGCACCACCACGAAGTCCGCGTTGCGGCGCACCCGTAGGCGCCCGTAGAGGAACGCGTAGCCGACGAAGCACAGGAAGAGGAAGGAGATGTAGCCGAGGACGAGCAGGGTCGTGGCGGAGACCACGATCAGGGTGCGCGATCCGGTGCCGGCGGCCGTGATCAGCAGGGCGACCACCGCGAAGATCCCCAGTCCGGCCAGCAGCGACAGCAGGTTCGCCAGGCTGCGGCCTTCCTTGCGGACCATTTTCACGCCGTTGAGGATCAGGAAGACGCCGAGGACGAGGACGCCGACGGTGGGCAGCAGCAGGATGAGCGCGGCGGCCGCCACGGCCACCGCCGTATGCGTCCGGTGCAGTTGTATGAGCAGGGCCGGGATCAGGAACACGACGGTCAGGCCCAGATGGACGGCGTTGCTGAAGCGGCGCCGGTCGCGCAGCACACCGACGAGGAACAGGACGAAGAAGAGAGCCGGCAGGGCGTACGCGAGCATGGCGACATCGTAAGCGGGGCGATCATGGGCCTGTCCGGCACCGCCCGCGGCGGGCACCGGCCGGCCTGCCCGGCGCCCGCCGCGGGACGCGGTCAGCCCACCGGCACGTCCCACGGGACGACCGTGAAGTCCCCGCGCTCGACCGTCTCGAACGGCGCCGAACTGACGCACTTGGGCAAGTCCTTGGTGGCCGTCGGGTCGTTGGTGGACGCCCAGCTGTATCCGAGCCGGTCGGCCCGGCCCGGCCCCATGTCGTGGACGGAGAAGCCGACCCGCTTGCCCTTGAGGTTGGGGACGTCGGTCGCGGTGACGATGCCGCTGGCGACCGCGACCTTGCCACCGGTCACCAGGCAGTCGATACGGCCCTTCGCCCAGCCGCTCGTCGCCGTGCTGCGGTGCTGGAACGCGAAGGTGCCCCGGGCCTTGTCGGGCATCTCGCCCTGGCGGAAGCGCGCGTCGAAGGAGAAGCGGACGTCGTCGCCGCCGGCGCGGCGGAGCTTCGCGGACCCGGTCAGCCGCGGGTCGCCGGGCTGGTGGGTGGCGCTCTGCGCGGTGGTGGCGCGCGGCACCGGGTGCGCCGCGTCGGGCGGGGGCACGGCGAGCGCGGAGCCGCCCGCCCCCGCGGCCAGCAGGACGGCCGCCGAGACTGCGGCGATACGGAGGTATCTGCGGGCGGTGGTGTGCCTCCTCGCGCGGGTGGTGTGCGTACTGGGGTCGCGGTCGAAACGGCGCATGGCGGATCTTCCCCCGGCAGGGTCGTGAGCGTTCACCCGGCTTTTCCGGGCGCCTCACACGATGCCGCCCGGCTGCGCGTGCCACATCGCACCCGGGAGCGACCCCGGCTCCGCCGCGCGGCGGGCCGCCGTACGACCACAGGTGGACGGGGGAGCGGTCGGCGTTCCGCTACGGCCGCGCGGGACCGGCCGCACCCGCCGGAATCCGGGGTGCGGCACATTCCCGTACCGGCCGCACAAGCCGGGCGCAACGAATCGCCGTACCAGCCGTACAACACGCAACGAAACAGCCATCGGCACGCAATGGTGACGCCTTGTACGGGTGGTTCGGCGGACCGTACCGTCTAGGCGTCCCGCCGATCTCCGGGCCACGGCCGCACCGCCACGGTGCCGGGCCGGCCGCCGATCGTCCGTACGTGTCCTTTGAGGGGTCCCATGTCGTCGCTGCGCACCGCCCTGCTCCAGAGTTCGGGACGGCCCGGCGACGTCGCGCACAACCTGCGGGCCGTCGAGGACGCCGCGCGCGAGGCGGCGGCGGGCGGCGCCGGGCTGCTGGTCTGCCCGGAGCTGTTCCTGACCGGCTACGCCATCGGCGCGGACCTGCACCACCTCGCCGAGCCCGCCGACGGCCCGGCCGCCCGTACGGTGGCCCGCGTAGCCGCCGAGCACGGCATCGCGGTGCTCTACGGCTACCCGGAGCGCGACGGCGCGACGGTCTACAACTCCGCTCAGCTGATCGGCCCCGACGGGCAGCCGGTCACCAACTACCGCAAGACCCACCTCTTCGGCTGTTTCGAGCGCGAGTGGTTCACGCCGGGGGACGAGCCGATCGTCCAGGCGGAGCTGGGCGGTCTGCGGATCGGCCTGATGATCTGCTACGACGTGGAGTTCCCGGAGAACGTCCGCGCCCACGCGCTGGCCGGCACCGACCTGCTGCTGGTGCCCACCGCCCAGCTGCACCCCTTCCAGTTCGTCGCCGAGTCGCTGATCCCGGTACGGGCCTTCGAGAGCCAGCTCTACATCGCCTACGTCAACCGGACCGGCCCGGAGGGCGAATTCGAGTTCGTCGGGCTGAGCTGCCTGGCCGGGCCGGACGGCACCGTGCGCGCCCGCGCCGGACGCGGCGAGGAACTGGTCTTCGCCGAGGTGGACGCCGGTCTCCTCAAGAGGTCGCGGGAGGACAACCCGTACCTCGCCGACCGGCGGCCCGGTCTCTACGGCTCGCTGACCTGACACCCCTGACACCGGCCTGACGCAACCCCCACAGCGGCGCCACCGCGCCGCCTGCACGCCTGCCCGCGCGCACCCACACCCCCCTGAAGTACCTGCCGCAAGGAGTCCGTACCGATGACCGTGCCCACCGCCGCCCAGCACGCGGACGCCCAGCCGCCCATCACCATGTTCGGGCCGGACTTCCCGTATGCGTACGACGACTTCCTCGCCCACCCGGCGGGCCTCGGCCAGGTGCCCGCGACCGAGCACGGCAAGGAGGTCGCCGTCATCGGCGGCGGCCTGTCCGGGATCATCACGGCCTACGAGCTGATGAAGATGGGCCTCAAGCCCGTCGTCTACGAGGCCGACCAGATAGGCGGCCGGCTGCGTACGGTCGGCTTCGAGGGCTGCGACCCCGGGCTGACCGCCGAGATGGGCGCGATGCGCTTCCCGCCGTCCTCCACGGCGCTCCAGCACTACATCGACCTCGTCGGCCTGAAGACCAAGCCGTTCCCCAACCCGCTCGCGCCCGACACCCCGTCGACCGTCGTCGACCTCAAGGGCGAGTCGCACTACGCGCGCACCGTCGAGGACCTGCCCGAGGTCTACCACCAGGTCATGGACGCCTGGAACGCCTGCCTGGAGGAGGGCGCGGACTTCTCCGACATGAACCGCGCCATCCGCGAGCGCGACGTGCCGCGCATCCGGGAGATCTGGTCGCGGCTGGTCGAGAAGCTCGACAACCAGACCTTCTACGGGTACCTCTGCGACTCCACCGCCTTCAAGTCCTTCCGGCACCGCGAGATCTTCGGCCAGGTCGGCTTCGGCACCGGCGGCTGGGACACCGACTTCCCCAACTCCATCCTGGAGATCCTGCGCGTCGTCTACACCGAGGCCGACGACCACCACCGCGGCATCGTCGGCGGCAGCCAGCAGCTGCCGCTGCGCCTGTGGGAGCGCGAGCCGGAGAAGCTCGTCCACTGGGCGCCGGGCACCTCGCTGTCCTCCCTGCACGACGGCGCGCCGCGCCCCGCGGTCACCCGGCTGCACCGTACGGCCGGCAACCGCATCACCGTCACCGACGCCGGCGGCGACATCCGTACGTACGAGGCGGCCGTGTTCACCGCGCAGTCCTGGATGCTGCTGTCGAAGATCGCCTGCGACGACGCGCTGTTCCCCATCGACCACTGGACGGCGATGGAGCGCACCCACTACATGGAGTCCTCCAAGCTGTTCGTCCCGGTCGACCGGCCGTTCTGGCTGGACAAGGACGAGGAGACCGGCCGGGACGTGATGAGCATGACGCTCACCGACCGGATGACCCGCGGCACCTACCTGCTGGACGACGGCCCCGACAAGCCGGCCGTCATCTGCCTCTCGTACACGTGGTGCGACGACAGCCTCAAGTGGCTGCCGCTGAACGCCAACGACCGTATGGAGGTCATGCTCAAGTCGCTCTCGGAGATCTATCCGAAGGTCGACATCAGGAAGCACATCATCGGCAACCCGGTGACCGTCTCCTGGGAGAACGAGCCGTACTTCATGGGCGCGTTCAAGGCCAACCTGCCGGGCCACTACCGCTACCAGCGGCGCCTGTTCACCCACTTCATGCAGGACCGGCTGCCCGAGGACAAGCGCGGCCTCTTCCTCGCGGGCGACGACATCTCCTGGACGGCCGGCTGGGCCGAGGGCGCCGTGCAGACCGCGCTGAACGCGGTGTGGGGCGTGATGACCCACTTCGGCGGCGCCACCGACGCGGCCAACCCGGGCCCCGGCGACCTGTACGACGAGATCGCGCCGGTCGAGCTGCCGGAGGACTGACGGAAAGCGGGTCCCGTACGGGACCCGCTTCTTCTCATCCCAGGGGCGTCAGCAGACAGCGGCCGACCAGACCCACACCCGAGTCGAGCCGTTCGGCGAACTCCTCGGCCGTCTCGGGCAGGCCGCGCAGGCTCCACAGCACCCGGGCCGCCGCCCAGGCGCCGTCCCGGGCCATCTCCAGGCTCCAGGAGCCGGCCAGGTGGGTGAGCGGGTCGGCGACGTCCAGCAGGTCGGGGCCGGGCATCAGGCTCTCCCGGATGCGCTCCTCCAGGCCCGTCAGCAGATCGCCGACACGGTCGAAGTCGGCGGCCAGCGCCCCCGGTTCGCACCCCAGGGCGCGGCAGGTGTCCACCACGGCCAGCGCCAGGTCGTGCCCGATGTGGGCGTTGATCCCGGCCAGCGCGAACTGCAGGGGCCGTACGCCCGGGTGGCGGCGCAGCTGGAACAGCGGACGCCAGCAGGCCGGTACGGTCAGGCCGGCGCCGGCCGCGTCCACCGCGGCGAGGTAGCGCCGGGCGAACACCGCGTCCAACTCGCCCGCCGCCGCGGGGTCCTGGAAGCCGTCCGTGCCGAGGCGCCGGGCGATCTCCTCCGTGACGGAGAGGTACACCCGGTTGAAGACCGCGATGCCGTCGGCGGGCGGAAGCGTCGCCTCCACCACGCGCATCCGCGCCAGGACCGCGGCCACGGAGGCCGGGGGAGCGGGGCCCCGCTCGGCGGCCGGGCCCGGCCGGGCCACGTCAGGGCACACTGCCGGGCCGCCCGGGGCCTGGTGAGTCGTCGTCATCCGCACAGCGTGACAGCCGGACACACACCGTAGAGGCGGCCCGGCGGCGGATGACCGGATCGGGGTAACCGGCGGCGTGCCCCCTTGTCCGCGCGCCACCCGGCCGCTGATCACTGTTCAACCAAAACCCCACCGAAGGTCGTCGGAACTGATTATTTTCAGCCTCCGAGGAGCGGCCCGATCCTGCCGAAGGGCCGCCGCGTCCCCGGAGGTTGAAGGATGTCCCGAAGACTCGCCGCCGCCCTGTCCGCCTCGGCCATGACCGTCACCGCGCTGGTGGCGGCCGCCGCCCCGGCCCAGGCCGTCCCCGCCGACAAGACCAAGGTGCTGGCCGGCTGGACGCAGACCGACGCCGGCAGCTACAGCGGCTGGCTCGCGGCCCGCGGCAACCAGGCGAAGTGGGCGGCGTACCAGTTCGACTGGAGCACCGACTACTGCTCCAAGTCGCCCGACAACCCCTTCGGCTTCCCCTTCGAGACCTCCTGCGCCCGCCACGACTTCGGCTACCGCAACTACAAGAAGGCCGGCACCTTCCCGGCGAACAAGGCGCGCCTGGACAGTGCGCTGTACGAGGACCTCAAGCGGGTCTGCGCCAAGTACAGCAACGCCAAGAAGACCTCGTGCAACGCGCTCGCGTGGACGTACTACGAGGCGGTCAAGAACCTCGGCTGACCCGGGGCCCCGGGCGGGCGCCCCGGGCTTCCGGGGCGCTGTGACCGGGCGCTCCAGCCGGGCCCCTCGGCTCTTGAGCCGGCCAGGCCGGGCATCAGAGGCGGCCGAGGGGCTTGACCTTGGAGCCGGGTCGAAGGTTTACCGTCGGCGGCATGGGCACCCTGCGGATTTCCCAGCTGGCCGAGCGCTGCGGCGTTCCGGCCACCACGCTGCGCTTCTACGAGAAGGCCGGACTGCTGGCGGCCGACCGCACTTCCGCCGGCTACCGGGTGTACGGCGAGGAGGCGATCGAACGCCTCGGCTTCATCGGAGCAGCCAAGCATCTGGGCCTGCCGCTGGCGGAGATCGGCGAGCTGCTGGCGGTCCGGGAGTCCGGGGCCTGCCGTGAGGTGAAGGCGGACCTGCGCCCGCGGATCGCCGCCCGGCTGGCCGAGGCGGAACAGCGCGCTGCCGAGCTGGCCGCATTCACCACCTCCTTGCATGCCGCCCTGGACCACCTGGACGCCCTGCCCGATCGCGCCGAGCGCTGCGACCCGCGATGCGGCTTCCCCGTCACCGCCCGGCCACCCGCCTTCTTCCGTCCGGTCGGGGACAGCCTCTCGACCGGACCGGAAGCCGCCGGGGAGGAACGGGAGCAGTGGCGCATCGCCCCGGTGGCCTGCTCCCTCACCGAGAACGCTATGGCGGACCGCGTCGGTCGATGGCGCGCTGCCGTCGCCGATGCCGTACGGGCGGACCTACCGGACGGGGTACGGCTGACGCTGCCCGCCGACCGCACGGCCATGATCGCCGGCCTCGCCGCGGCCGAGCAGCGGTGCTGTCCCTTCTTCGACTTCCGCTTCCACCTGGACGGCGCAGTCGTGCACCTGGAGGTCCGAGCGCCCGCCGACGGACGCGAGATGCTCCTCGAACTGTTCGCCGCCACCGTCTGACCCGGCCCCTCTGCTGTGCAGAAGGCCCCCCACCGCGCTTGTTGCCCGCTGCGTCGCCCCTGCTCGGCGTCGCCGCGCTGTGCGCGAGATCGGAGGTGCTTGGCCGGTCTGGCAGGGGGAGGCGCCTGGCCGGTCTGGCAGGGGGAGGTGCCTGGCCGGTCTGGCAGGGGGAGGTGCCTGGCCGGCCAGGCAGGGGCTGCGCGGGCACGAGGGCTGGATCCCGTATGCCCGCCGGTCCTCCTTTCACCCGCTCAGGGCAGCCCCTGGCCCGGCCGGCTCGGTTTGCCCCCGTCGAAGTGTTGAACTACTAATCACTTCGGCCCTGTGACGTGCGGGGCATCGAACAGCTGGAGAGTGATCATGGCGGGCTTCGGGTGGAAGCTGCATGGCGACGGTAAACACCTGAAGCCGGGGGAGGTGGTGAAGCCGGACGAGCGGCTGAACTGGGGGCGGACGGTCGGTCTCGGGGCGCAGCACGTCGTCTCGATGATCGGCGCCTGCTTCGTGGCCCCGGTCCTCATGGGCCTGGACCCGAACCTCGCCCTCATGGCGTCCGGTGTCGCCACCGTCCTCTTCCTCCTGCTGACGCGCGGGCGCATCCCCAGCTACCTGGGCTCCTCGCTGTCCTTCGTGGGCGTCTCCGCGGTCATCGCCGGCCAAGGCGGCGACGCCAGCACCCTCACCGGCGCCCTGCTCGTGGTCGGAGCCGCGCTGGCGGTCTGCGGCATCATCATCCACACCCTCGGCGCACGGGTGATCCACGCGGTGCTGCCGCCGGTGGTCACCGGTGCCGTGGTCATGCTGATCGGCTTCAACCTCGCTCCGGTGGCAGCGGGCACCTACTGGCCGCAGGACCAGTGGAGCGCCCTCGCGACCATGCTGTTCACCGGGCTGGCCCTGGTCGTGCTGCGGGGCTTCTGGTCGCGGATCGCGATCTTCCTGGGGCTGGTCTTCGGTTACGTACTCTCCTGGATCCTCGACCGGACCACAGGGAAGATCCATTCGGCGAACGGGGCCGGCCAGGTCGTCGACCACTGGCGCATCGACTTCTCCGGCGTCGCCAAGGCGGACTGGATCGGCCTGCCCAACCTGCACGCCCCCACCTTCTCCGCCTCGGCGATCCTGGTCGCCCTGCCGGTACTGGTCGCCCTGGTCGCCGAGAACGCCGGCCACGTGAAGGCCGTCGGCGAGATGACCGGCGACACCCTGGACGACAAACTGGGCACGGCCATCGTCGCGGACGGAACCGCCACCATGCTCTCGACCGCCGTCGGCGGCCCGGCCACCACCACATACGCCGAAAACATCGGCGTGATGGCCGCGACCCGCATCTACTCCACCGCGGCCTACTGGGCGGCGGCCGGTTTCGCGCTGCTCTTCGGCCTGTGTCCCAAATTCGGCGCGGTGGTGGCCGCGATCCCCGGCGGCGTACTGGGCGGCATCACCGTCATCCTGTACGGCATGATCGGCCTGCTCGGCGCGCAGATCTGGGTACGGAACAAGGTGGATTTCGCGCAGCCGCTGAATCTGGTGCCGACCGCGGCGGGCGTCATCGTCGGTATCGGCGGAGTGTCGCTCAAGTTCACCGACAACTTCGAGCTGAGCGGCATCGCGCTGGGCACGTTGATCGTACTCACTGGCTATCACGTGCTGCGCTGGCTTTCCCAGGCGTCGAAGCGGCGGGAGGGGCAGCTGCTGGATGGTGGTACGAGTGAGTATGACCGGGGGGTCGAGGCGTCGGAGTGAAGGTCTTGCAGCACCACGCTCGAAGGGGCACTCCGGCGCGGCAAGCGCCGCGCAGCCGTAGTGGCGGGACGTACGCTCCGGTGACATGGCCGAGCCTTTCGTTGCCGAAGACGAGCCGAACCATCCGGCGTGCGGCATCGGCCCGTCCCGCCGGTACCCGCTCGGGCAGTTCGACGTAAGCGAACGGCCCACGAAGGAATGCCCCTTCGATCCCGCGGACGGCCACCGGTACACGGCAGCCGGTGTGCCTGTCTGCGTCCACCCGGAGAAAGTCGGACTTCCTGCGGCCCGGTACAAGTCCGAGGGGGCACCGGTACCGCAGCCCCCGGACCTTCAGCTGCCGGCAGACGCGGATGACCTGGTTCCGTACCTGCGCGAGCTGCTGTACGGCGCAGCGCCTGCCATGGTCGAATCGATCATCGACCGGGCGTCAGCCGAGATCCCACGAGCCTTTCCGGAGATCGACGCTGTTACGGCGCTGCGCCTGGCGCTCGGTCAGCGTGCCTGGGCGAAGCCGGGAAGGAAGCGGCGGCCTCCGTCGAGAATGCCCATGGTCTGGTACTTCGCCATGACGGCCGCCCTGCGCTTGGCGGTCTCTTCTTTCCCGAACCAACAGCGTTGGTTCATGGTCGGGCCCCAGGCCGCGCGGTAGACCTGATGCGTGTAATCGCCGTGGTCCCATTCACCGATGGCATATCCCATGAAAGAGGTCCAGTCCTCGTCGTACTTCGCGCACGCAGTGCGCAAGCGGCTGAACTCTGGATCCGCTTCGATGGTTGCCGGCATGGCGCGGGCCGGTTTCACCACCTTTTCGGGGGCCGGGCGGACGAGATTGACGTTCACTACTGCACTTCCTTCCTGGGAGAGGTACTGACGTGGACTTGTGACCCGCCCGACCGCAGCCTGTGGCCGCGATCAGCGCGAGCGCGTTCAGGTGCTCTTGTCACGGAGTTCGGTGGCGGCTGTCACGCCTGCCGGGCGTTGACGAATTCGGCCCAGACGGTCTTTCCGAAGGGGCGCGGTTCGGTGCCCCAATGGGCGGCCAGCTCATCGACCAGGACGAGGCCGCGCCCCCTGGCGTCGTCTGCGTTCGGCGTGCGCAGGACGGGCTGGACGAAAGACCGGTCGGTGACGGCGATGAGCACGCGCGAGGGGGCGAGCCGGCTGATGCGCAGGCGAAAGTGGCGGCCTTTCGCATGCTGCACGGCGTTGGTCACCAACTCGGAAGCAGCCACCGTCACGTCGTCGGTCAGGCCGCTGAGCCCCCACGTCCGTAAGGCCGTGTCAACGAGCTGACGGGCGCGGTGGACGGACTCCGGCGTGCACGGCAGCGTTTCGCTGTAGCCGGGCACGCCGATCGCATGAGATCTGGGCGCGATTACGGACACGGGGACTTCCCTCCGAGCGGTGGACCGCTCAGCCCCGCCGGGGCAGCGCCGAGTGGTCTCCTCCAAGCCGCCGTGCGCCGGACGTGAACGCTGGGTCCGGCTCGGCGGGTCCGCCCAGTCAACGCCGGGGCATCACCACGGGGAGTAGGCAGCGTGTGGGGCGTATCTTCGTGTTGGCTTTCGGCGTTGGCTTCTACGCGAGGTTCCGGTCGAACACGTCCGAGGGGCGGGACTATGCGAGAGCACGCGATCGGTCCGCTGTTGAGGGAACTGCGCGAGAGCTCGGGCCGCTCCCAGCAGGACCAAGCCGACGATCTGAACCGCCGGACCGGACGCCATGTCGACCGGCATCAGGTCTCGGACTGGGAACGGGGGGTCATCCCCGGTCCCTACTGGCGCGCGCACATGGCGGATTCGTTCGGTGTGCCGGCTGACCTCTTGAACAGGGCCGCGGTCGCCGCCCGGCGACGGCGCAGGTTGGACCGGCTCTCGGTACAGGCACACGACGACGGAACGGAGGGACAGGTGGAGCGAAGGAAGTTCTTGGGGACGGCAGCGGTGGCCGCGGGCGCGGCAGCGGAGCCTTGGGGGCGGCTGGCCGCCGCTCTCTCCGGCGGAAACGTGGACGCGAAAACGTCGGGGCAGCTCGTCGGGGCGACAGCGAAGTTGTACGCCGATGAGGAGCACGTACCCGCCCCCTTGTTGTCCGCGCGCATCATTACTCACCTCGATGCCGTCACGTCGGTCATCCCCCGCGCCGGCCGGCACCGGCCGGCACTGATCATCACGGCCGGCGAAACCGCGGCTCTCGCCGGGTGGGCCGCATGGGACCGCGGAGAGTACGAGACCGCCGCGCACTACTACCGGACGGTCCGCGATGCCGCCAAGGAGACCGGACATCGCCCGCTGGACGCGCTTGCGCTGGCGTATGCCTCGTACGCGGCAGGCAGTCCCGCGCGAGCTGCCCAGATGCTCGGTGAGGCGCAGGAGTGTGTCAGTGGGCCCGGGTACGCCACCGCGCACGCATGGACGGCGGCAAGGGAAGCGGAAGAGCGCGCCCGGGCCGGGGCAGGCGATGCCGCGGTACGGGCGCTCGAACGTGCGCGAACCGCCTATCAGTTCGCCACTCCCGGGACCGAGCAGCCATGGGTACGCTTCCTGCGTCCTGCGCGCCTCGACTCGATGGCGGTCTCGACGTACACCCGCCTGCGGCACTCGGAGGCCGTCGTCCAGGCGGATCGCTCCGTGGAGCGTCTGGACACCGGCAATCCGAAAGTGAACGTGGCAGTTCTGTGCGACGCCGCGATGGCCCACCTGACGACCGGGGACGGTGAGCACGGGGTGGACCTTGCCCGGCAGGCGCTCGACACCGCCCTGGCCCACAACTACGCAGGGGTCACCATGGTCGACGTGCGGATGCGGGAACTGAGGCGCGCCCTGCCGGACAGCGCAACGGCGCGGAGCCTGCGGGAGGAGATCCGCGCCGCGGCCGGATAACGGTCAGCTCCGGGTTTCCGCCGTCACCCAGGCGAGGTAGCCGGGCGAGCCACCCGTGACCGGCAACGAGATGATCTCCGGTTCGTCGTAGTCATGGTGCTCGGCGATGAACGTGGAGAGCCGGTCGACCAGGCCGCCACGCGTCTTGAAGTCGATCCGCCACTCCTGGTCCTGCTCGACCTTCCCCTCCCACCGGTAGATGGACGAGATGGCGTACACCTGGGCGCACGCGGCGAGCTTCGCGTTCACCACCGCGCCCGCCAGAACACGGGCCTTGGCCTCGGAGTCCGTCGTCGTGATCACTACGGCGTGGTCGCTGTTCGTCATGACCGCGAGCCTAGGGGCGCGGTGGTGAGCGCAGTAGGGCGGTAGCGCGGGGTCGCCCGTCGCGGTGAGGGCCGGCCTGCTGCCGCGAAGCGATCGGGTGCGCAGACCGCCCCCGCCCCGCCACCACCGCCTTCCGGCCAGCCGCATACGATGGCTGGGTTCACTTCTTGAACGATCAACAGCAACAACATCAGGCGGCGCCCACCACACCCCGCCGCCCACCGCCACAGAACCAGGAGCACCACCCCGTGAGCGTCGAAGCCCTTGAGGCCGTCCCCGCCGTCCCGTACGGACAGCTGGTCCCCGTCACCGTGCACTTCGACGACCTCGACGCGCTCGGGATGCTGCACAACTCGCGGTATCCGCTGCTCGTCGAGCGGGCCTGGGCCGAGTTCTGGCACGGTCGTGGGTTCGGGTTCGACGGGGACTGGGCGGCGGCCGGGGACATGTGCAATGTGATCAAGGAGATGAAGGTCTCGTACGAGCAGCCGGTCACCCGGCCCGGGTACTACGCCGCCCACCTGTGGGTCGAGCGGCTGGGGCGGACCGGGCTGACGTACGGCTTCCGGCTCTGCTCCGCCGACGGCGAGCAGACCTACGCGCGCGGCCACCGCGTCCTGGTGCGCGTCGACCCGCAGGCGCTGCGGCCCACGCCGTGGTCGGACCACGCCCGTGAGATAGCCGCGGAGCTGCTGCATCCGGAGGCGCAGCAGGCCGCCTGAGGCATGGGGCTCAGCGCTCCAGGTTGCCGGTCGGTACGGTCTCGGGAGCCGTGGCGCCCCGGTCCGGCACCCGTAGTACCCCGGCGCCCAGGACCAGCCCGCCGGCCAGCGCCGTGACCAGCAGGAACGAGCCGGTCAGCGAGGTGGCCTGGGCGATCGAGCCGATGAGGGACGGGGCGATCAGGCTGGAGGTGTACGTGACCGTGGCGACGCCCGCGATGGCCTGGCTGGGGGCCGGGCCGCTGCGGCCCGCCGCCGCGAACGCCAGTGGCACCACGACCGCGATGCCCAGTCCGATCAGCGCGAACCCGGTCACCGCCATCGCCGGGTGCCGGGCCAGCACGATCAGCAGGCCGCCGACCGTCGCCAGCGCGCCGCTGGTGCGTACGGTGCGGACCGGGCCGAAGCGGGCGACCACCGCGTCCCCCGCCAGCCGGGCCGCCGCCATGGTGCACGTCAGGGCGGTGGTCGAGGCCGCCGCCAGGCCCGGGTCGGTGCCCAGCACGTCGCGCAGGTAGACCGCCGACCAGTCGAGGCTGGCGCCCTCCGCGAACACCGCGCAGAACCCGACCGCGCCGATGATCAGCGCGGACTTCGGGGGCAGCGCGAAGCGCGGCGGCGGGTGCTCGTCGGCGGTGCTGCGCAGGTCCAGTACGCCCCGGCAGGCGAGGAAGCCCAGGGTGGCGGAGATCATCGCGGCGACGGCCAGGTGCAGCCGGGCGTCGGTGGCGGCATGTGCCGCGGCCGTACCGGCCGCCGAGCCCAGCAGGGCGCCCACGCTCCACATGCCGTGCAGCCCCGACATGATCGGTTTGCCGAGCCGGTTCTCGGTCTCCACCCCCAGCGCGTTCATCGCCACGTCCGCCGTGCCCGAGGTCGCGCCGTAGACCAGCAGGCCGCCGCACAGGCCGTACAGGTTGGGGGAGAGGGCGGGGAGTGCGAGGGAGAGGGTCCACAGGGTGAGGAGCAGGCGCAGTGCGGCTCGGGCGCCGAGGCGGTGGCTGATCCGGCCGGCCAGGGGCATGGCGAGCGACGCGCCGATCGCGGGGAAGGCGAGGGCGAGGCCCAGCTGTCCCGCGCCGATCTGGGCGTGGTCCTGGATCCAGGGGACGCGGGTGGCGAAGCTGCCGGCCACCGAGCCGTGTACGAGGAAGACCACGGCCACGGACCAGCGGGCGCGGCGCAGCCGGGCCGGGGAGAAGCGCGGTCCGGAGGCCGGTTCGGGGGGTGGGGCGGCCGTGGAAGCCGCGTCGGGAACGCCTGAGCCATCCATGCGCGTTAAATTATCAGGAACCCTGCCTGATAAAAAGAAGATTCCCCGGCGGTACCGCGGCGCTGTCCGCCCGGAGGGGTCTGGAAGGATCCGGTCATGGACGAGACGCGCGGAACCGCTCCCGGCCGCCCCACCGCACCGGCCGCCGTGCACGCCGTCGTACGTGCCACCGCACCGGCCGCCGTACGCGCTGCCCCGCGCACCGCCTCGCCGAGTACCGCACGGGCGATCAACGACCGGCTGGCCCTCCAACTCCTGCTCAATGAGGGGCCGTTGACCGCGGGAGAGCTGAAGGCGGGCACCGGGCTGTCCCGGCCGACCGTCGCCGACCTCGTCGAGCGCCTCCAGGCCGCCGGGCTGATCGCGGTGGTCGGCGAGTCCGGCGCGCGGCGGCGCGGCCCCAACGCCCGGCTGTACGGGATCGTCGCCGGCCGGGCCCACCTGGCCGCGGTGGACCTGCGCACGGACAGCGCCACGGTCGCGGTCGCCGATCTGCTCGGCCGGGTGCAGGCCGAGACCGCCGTCCCGGTGGAGCCGGGCATGGACCCCGCGCAGGCCGCGGCGAACGGTGTCGCCGCCCTGGAGAAGCTGCTCGGCGCCGCCGGGGCGGCCCGGCCGCACACCGTCGCCGTCGGCGCGCCCGGCCTGGTGGACCCGGCCACCGGGCGGTTCCGCGGCACCGAATGGGTGCCCGCCTGGCACACCGCGCTCGTCACGGCGCTCGGCGCGTGGCCCGCCGCGCCCGTCCTGCTGGAGAACGAGGTCAACCTCGCCGCCATCGCGGAACAGCGCGACGGCTCCGCGCGCGACCGCGACACCTTCGTCCTGCTCTGGCTCGGCCACGGCACCGGCGCCGCCGTCGTCCTGGACGGCCGGCTGCGGCGCGGCGCCTCGGGCGGCACCGGCGAGATCGGCTTCCTGCCCGTACCCGGTACGGGCGGACTGCCCACCGCCGCGGGCTGCGACGGCGGCTTCCACTCGCTGGCGGGTTCGGCGGCGGTGTGCGAACTGGCCGCCGAGTACGGGATCGAGGGAGCCGGGTTCTCCGATACGGCCGACCCCGGCGCGCCCCCCGCCGAGGCGCTGGTCCGTGCCGCCGTCCGCGCGGGCGGTGCCGGTGCCGCCTTCCTCGACGCGCTGGCCGCCCGGCTCGCCCTCGGGGCCGCGGCCGTCTGCGCCGTACTGGACCCGGGCTGCGTGGTCCTCGGCGGTGAGACCGGCCGCGCGGGCGGCGACGCGCTGGCCGAGCGGGTCGCCGACCACCTCGCCCGGATGTCCCCGCTGCACACCGAGGTGCGCGCGGGCACGGTCGGCGGCCGGGCGGTGCTGCGCGGCGCGGTGCTCGCCGCGATGGACGCGGCGCAGGACGATCTCTTCGGGCCTGCGGGCTGAGGCAGCGGCACGCTGCGAGCCCTGAAGGGCCTACCGCCCCGCAGCCGCCTTCCCGGCCTTCCCGCCGCGCGCCGCCAGGAAGTCCCCGTATCCCACCGTCCCGTCCGCGTGATCAAGCGCCAGGTTCTCGCCCCGCCGCAGGGCCCCGAACAGCCTGCCCGGCAGCCACACCGGTACGAGCAGGCGCCGCCGCCCGCCGGCCCGCAGGGTGTCCCGTACGAGGGCGTGGGCGCTGCGGGCCTCCGGGCCGCCCATGTCCGGCACCCGGCCCGCCGGTTCGCCGTGGGCCAGCGCGACCAGCCGGTCGGCGACCTCGCGTACGTCCACCGGCTGGAGCCGGACACCGGCCGGCACCGGGATCACCGGCAGCCGGGCACCGGCCTTGACCATCGACAGCACCAGGTCGTGGAACTGGGTGGTGCGCAGCACGGTCCAGCCCAGCCCGGAGTCCGCGATCAGCCGCTCCACGTCGCGCTTGGCGCGGTAGTAGCCCAGCGGTACGCGGTCCACGCCGACGATGGAGATGTAGGCCAGGTGGCGTACCCCGGCGGCCCGGGCCGCCTCGATGAGCCGGCCCGCGGCCTCGGTGTCGCCGGTCGGCGCCGACGCGCAGTGGATCACCGTGTGCACGCCCGCCAGCGCCGGGGCCAGCCCCGAGCCGTCGCGCAGGTCCACCGCGTACGAGCTGAGCCGGGGCCGCTCGGTGCCGGTGCCGGGGCGGCGGCTGAGGGTGCGCACGTCATGGCCGTCGGCGAGCAGCCGCTCGACCACGGCGCGGCCGAGCGTGCCGGTGCCGCCGGTCACCAGAATCGTCGTCATCGCGATCAGTCCTCGCAGGTAGGGGATGGGGCGTCGGTGCCGGGCCCGCGAGGCCCGGCACCGTACCGACCGGGCGCCGGGCCGGAACGTGACACGCGCGCCGGACCCTGTGAGGCACCCCACAGGCCGCCGCCCGCATGGCCGACGATCAGACGTGGCAGACTGAAGCCGTACTGAATTGACATACGCAGCGCACTCCGGGGTCGGTGAAAGTCCGAACCGGCGGTAACAGTCCGCGACCCGGCCGCCTCCAGCGGCCGGTTGAGCAGGTGGAATTCCTGCACCGACGGTTAAAGTCCGGATGGGAGGCAGTGCGCGGCGGGCGAGCAGCGGTACACCGCCGCCGGCGGTCGTCCTCGCGTTCACGCGTGGCGGCCCCCTTTTCGGCCTCGGTGTCCCCGTTGTCCCGTTCCCGTTTTTCCTGTCCTTCGTGACAGCCCCGGAGTCCGTGCCTTCACAGGCAGGAGGACCCGGTGGCCACCCCAGCCCCCGCGCAGACCGCGGCGATGCGCCGAGCCATCCAGCTTGCCGCGCACGGTCTCGGGCACACCAGCCCCAATCCCGTCGTCGGCTGTGTCGTCCTCGACGCCGCCGGGCACGTCGTCGGGGAGGGCTGGCACGAACGGGCCGGCGGTCCGCACGCCGAGGTCAACGCGCTGCGCCAGGCGGGCGAGCGGGCCCGCGGCGGCACCGCCTTCGTCACCCTGGAACCCTGCAACCACACCGGCCGTACGGGACCGTGCGCGCAGGCCCTCATCGAGGCGGGCATCGCCCGGGTGCACTACGCCGTCCCGGACCCGAACCCCACCGCCACCGGCGGCTGCACCACCCTGGCCGAGGCCGGGATCGAGGTCGAGGGCGGACTGCTCGCCGACGAGGCGGCGGCCGGCAACGAGGCGTGGCTGACCGCCGTACTGCGCCGCCGCCCGTTCGTCCTGTGGAAGTACGCCGCCACGCTCGACGGCCGGATCGCCGCCGCCGACGGCACCAGCCGCTGGATCAGCTCGGCCGAGTCCCGCGCCGATGTGCACCGGCTGCGCGCCCAGGCGGACGCGGTGATCGTCGGCTCCGGCACCGCCCGCGCCGACGACCCGCACCTGGGCGCCCGGCTCGCGGGCCTGGCCGACGCCGAGGTCAGCCAGCCGCTGCGGGTCGTGATCGACACCGGCGCCGCCGTCGTCAAACCCGGCGCCCGCGTCCTGGACGGCACCGCCCCCACCCTGATCGCGGTCGCCGAGGACGCCGACGCCGGCCACCTCGAAGGCCTCGCACCGATCGTCCGCCTGCCGCGCACCGCCGACGGCACCGGACTGCACATCCCCGCCCTGCTCGACGCCCTGTACGCCCGCGACGTGCGCTCCGTGCTCCTGGAAGGCGGCCCGACCCTGGCCGGTTCCTTCCTGGCCGCGCACGCCGTCGACAAGGTCGTCGGCTATCTCGCGCCCGTCCTGCTCGGCGCCGGACCCGCCGCCCTCGGCGACGCCGGAATCGGCACGATCGACCAGGCGTTGCGCCTCGATGTGACCGCCACCGACCGGCTCGGACCGGATCTGCGCATCACCGCCGTCCCGGCCGCGCGTGCCCTGAACCCCGGCACGGACCCCGGCACGGACCCCGCCCCGAACGCCGCCCTGAACGAGGAGAACTGACGTGTTCACCGGAATCGTCGAAGAACTGGGTGAGGTCGCCGCCGTCGAGAACCTCGGCGACAGCTCCCGGTTCACCCTGCGCGGCCCGCTCGTCACCCAGGACGCGAAACACGGCGACTCGATCGCCGTCAACGGCGTCTGCCTGACCGTCGTCGACACCGGCGACGGCACCTTCACCGCCGACGTGATGGCCGAAACGCTCAACCGCTCCAGCCTCGGTGCCCTCGCCGCCGGCTCCCGCGTCAACCTCGAACGCCCGATGGCGCTCGGCGGACGCCTGGGCGGCCACCTCGTCCAGGGCCACGTGGACGGCACCGGCACGATCGTCGCGCGGACGCCCGGCGAGAACTGGGAGATCGTGAAGGTCGCGCTGCCCGCCCACCTCGCCCGCTACGTCGTGGAGAAAGGCTCCATCACCGTCGACGGCGTGAGCCTGACCGTGGTCGAGGCGGCCGACGACTTCTTCACCATCAGCCTGATCCCCACCACTCTTGCCCTGACCACCCTCGGCATCAAGCAGCCCGGCGACCCGGTCAACCTGGAGGTCGACGTACTGGCGAAGTACGTGGAGCGGCTGCTGGGCCAGGGCCGGGGCACCGCGACGGCCGCCGCGGCCGTGGAAGAGAGCCTGCGGTGAACCTCCTCGACTGGCTGAACGGCCCGGCGTTCTCCGCCTTCGGGCAGCAGGTCATCTGGTCCGACATGGTCGGCAACACCATCGGCCTGGCCGCCCTCGCCTTCGGCTGGCGGCGCTCCATATGGACCTGGCCCGCCCAGTTCCTCTCCGGCCTGATCCTCGTCTCCGCATACGCCTACGCCCACCTCAGCGGCGGCGTCGGCAAGCAGCTGCTGGTCATCGGCGTGGCGCTGTGGGGCTGGCGGCAGTGGCAGCGCGGCCGGCGGCAGGCCCAGGACGGCTCCATCGCCGTCCGCTTCGCCACCTGGCGCGAGCGCGCCCTGCTCGTCGCGGGCACCGCCGCCGGCACCGTCGCCGTCGGCGCGCTGTTCGCCCTCGTACCGCAGCTGTCCTGGAACCCCTGGCCCGACGCGTACATCTTCGTCGGCACCCTGGCGGCGATGGTCGCCCAGGCCCGCGGCCTGGTCGAGTTCTGGTTCGCCTGGCTGCTCGTCGACATCGTGGGCGTCCCCCTGGCCTTCAGCAGCGGCCTGGCCTTCTCCGGCCTGGTCTACGTCGTCTATCTCGGCCTCGTCCTGTGGGGCATGCGCGACTGGTGGCTGCGTTCCCGTACGAATCCGCAGCCCGTCCTGGAAGGAGCGGCGGCATGACCGCACTGCAGAGCTGGTACGACCCCGAGGGCGCCCCCGACGCCGCGCTGGTCCTGGACCCCGTCGAGCAGGCGGTCGCGGACATCGCCGCCGGCCGTCCGGTCGTGGTCGTGGACGACGAGAGCCGGGAGAACGAGGGCGACCTCGTGGTGGCCGCCGAACGCGCCACCCCGGAAATCCTCGCCTTCATGATGAGCGAGTGCCGCGGCCTGATCTGCGCCCCCATGGACGGCGCGGAACTGGACCGCCTGGCGCTGCCGCAGATGGTCGAGCACAACACCGAGTCGATGCGCACCGCGTTCACCGTCTCCGTCGACGCCACCGCGGCGCACGGCGTCAGCACCGGCATCTCCGCCGCCGACCGCGCCACCACCCTGCGCCTGCTCGCCTCCGGCGACGCCGCCCCCGCCGACTTCGTACGGCCCGGCCACATCTTCCCGCTGCGCGCCCGCGAGGGCGGCGTCCTGGAGCGCAACGGCCACACCGAGGCCGGTGTGGACCTCGCCCGGCTGGCCGGGCTGCGGCCCGCCGCCGCGATCGTGGAGATCGCCGGCGAGGACGGCACGATGCTGCGGCTGCCCGAGCTGGTGCCGTTCGCCCGCAAGCACGGCCTGTCGATCATCTCCATCGAGGACCTGATCGCCTACCGCCGGAGCTCGGAGCCGACCGTCCGCCGCGAGGCGACCACCCGGCTGCCCACCCGCCACGGCGAGTTCACCGCGTACGGCTACCGCTCCACCGTCGACGGCGTCGAGCACGTCGCGCTGGTGGCCGGGGAGATCGGCGACGGCGAGGACGTCCTCGTACGGGTCCATTCGGAGTGCCTGACCGGCGACATCTTCCACTCGCTGCGCTGCGACTGCGGCCCCCAGCTGGAGGAGTCGCTGCGGCGCGTCCAGGAGGCGGGCCGCGGCGTGGTGATCTACCTGCGCGGCCACGAGGGGCGCGGCATCGGGCTGCTGTCCAAGCTGCGCGCGTACGAGCTCCAGGAGCGCGGTGTCGACACTCTGGACGCCAACCTGGAGCTGGGCCTGCCCGCCGACGCCCGGGACTACGGCGCGGGCGCCCAGATGCTGACCGACCTCGGCGTGCGGTCGCTGCGGCTGATGACCAACAACCCCGAGAAGACCGACGCGCTCGTCCGGTACGGCCTCAAGGTCACCGGCCGGGAGCCGATGCCCGTCCAGGCGGGCGAGCACAACCTGCGGTACCTGCGCACCAAGCGGGACCGGATGGGGCACGACCTGCCCTGGCTCGACGCGGAGCGCGCGTCGACCTGCGGCAACCAGTAGCACCGCGGCCGGACCGCCGGCCGTCCCACCCGTACGTACACGAACACCACGAGGAGAACCGTGAGCGGCAAGGGCGCACCCGAACTGTCCGTGAAGAACTGTGGCGACCTGCGGGTGGCCGTCATCGCCGCCCAGTGGCACGAGAAGGTGATGGACGGCCTGGTGGACGGCGCCCTGCGCGCCCTGTCCGAGCTGGGCATCGACGAGCCGACGCTGCTGCGCGTGCCCGGCAGCTTCGAGCTGCCGGTGGTCGCCAAGGTCCTCGCCGGCCGCGGCTACGACGCGATCGTGGCGCTCGGCGTCGTCATCCGCGGCGGCACCCCGCACTTCGACTACGTGTGCCAGGGCGTCACCCAGGGCCTGACGCAGGTCAGCGTGGACACCGGCGTACCGATCGGGTTCGGCGTGCTGACCTGCGACACCGAGGAGCAGGCGCTGGACCGGGCCGGAATTTTCGGCTCCACCGAGGACAAGGGCCACGAGGCGGTGACCGCCGCCGTCGCGACCGCCGCGACGCTGCGCACCGTCGCCGAGCCCTGGCGCTGAGCGGCGCTCCGCGACCGCGTAGGGTGGGGCCCATCATGTCCAAGAAGACGTTCGAGGAGCTGTTCACCGAGCTCCAGCAGAAGGCCTCCGGCGACCCCGCCACCTCCCGCACCGCCGAACTGGTCCGGTCCGGCGTCCATGCGATCGGCAAGAAGGTCGTCGAGGAGGCCGCCGAGGTGTGGATGGCCGCGGAGTACGAATCCGACGAGGCCGCCGCCGAGGAGATCTCCCAGCTCCTGTACCACCTCCAGGTGATGATGGTCGCCAAGGGCCTCACCCTCGACGACGTCTACGCCCACCTCTGAGCCGCCCGGCTCACCCCGCACCACCCCCTTTCCCTGTCACCACCTCGTACGAAGGAAGTCACCTCTCATGCTGCGCATCGCCGTCCCGAACAAGGGTTCACTGTCCGAGCCTGCGTCGGCGATGCTCCATGAGGCCGGCTACCGCCAGCGCAAGGACCGCAGGGAGCTGGTCCTGGTCGACGCGGAGAACGAGGTCGAGTTCTTCTTCCTGCGCCCGCGCGACATCGCGGTCTACGTCGGCTCCGGCAAGCTGGACATCGGCATCACCGGCCGGGACCTGCTGCTGGACTCCGGCGCGCAGGCCGAGGAGATCATGCAGCTCGGCTTCGCCGGCTCGACCTTCCGCTACGCCACCCGCCCGGGCACCGCCAAGGATGTCACCGACTTCGACGGCATGACGGTCGCCACCTCCTTCTCCGGCCTGGTCACCCAGCACCTCGCCGACAACGGCGTGAACGCCTCCGTCGTCCACCTCGACGGCGCGGTCGAGACCGCCATCCAGCTCGGCGTCGCCGAGATCATCGCCGATGTGGTGGAGACCGGCACCACCCTGCGCAACGCCGGACTGGAGATCATCGGCGAGCCCATCCTGAAGTCCGAGGCGGTCGTCATCCGCGGCAAGGACGCGCCCGAGGACGACCCGAAGGTCCGCCAGTTCCTGCGCCGCATGCAGGGCGTCCTGGTCGCCCGGCGCTACGTGATGATGGACTACGACATCCGCGTCGAGCACGTCGAGAAGGCCGTCGCGCTCACCCCGGGCCTGGAGTCGCCGACCGTCTCCCCGCTGCACCACGAGGGCTGGGTCGCGGTCCGCTCGATGGTCCCCGCCAAGGACGCCCAGCGCATCATGGACGAGCTGTACGAGCTGGGCGCCCGCGCCATCCTGACCACCGGCATCCACGCCTGCCGCCTCTGATCCGGCGGCCCGGCCGCCGCCGACGGGCGGCGGCCGCCTCCGCCGCCGGCCCGCGCCGGCGGCCCGTACGAAAGAGCCCAGCGACGTGTCCGCGCCTGCCCCCGCGCCCCTGCCCGCCCTCCCGGTGACGTTCCGGCCCGGCCGTACCCGGGCCGTGCTGTACGGCGTCGGTATCGCCCAGCTCGCCGTGCTCACGGTGATCGCCGTGCTGCTGCCGAAGCTGGGCCCCGGCGAGCGGATCAGCTTCGTGTTCACGGGACTGATCGTGCTCGGCGTGCTGCTGCTGCTCGCCCGCCCCAAGGTGGTCGCCCACCAGGACGGCATCACGGTCGTCAACCTCACCACCAAGCGCGAGCTGGCCTGGGCGCAGGTGCTGCGCGTCAACCTGCGCCAGGGCGACCCGTGGGTGCACCTCGACCTGGCCGACGGCACCAGCTTGCCCGCGATGGGCATCCAGCCCGGCATCGCGCGCGACCAGGCGATCCGGGACGCCCGTACGCTCCGGGCGCTCGCCGACAGCCACGGCACCGGCAGTCAACCCAACCGGTGACCTGCCCTTACCGGGGCCCGGCTGTTTACCCTGGTGCCCAGGGCGCGCCCGCGCCCCGCCCCGGCCCGGGGCCCCAGCGACCTGAGGAGTGACTCCCTCCAGCAATGGACGGATCGTCCGGTAGTACCTGCGCCGCCCCTTCCTCGGAACCCCCGCATACGGGGGAATTCCGCTTCCCGACGGAGGCGGCGGCATGACCGCCAGTCTGCTGCTGCTCGCGGCGGCACTCGTCCTGATCCTCGCCAACGGCTTCTTCGTCGCCGCCGAATTCGGCCTGGTGACCGTGGAGAAGGCGGAGGCCGAACGGGCCGCCGCCGCAGGCGACCGGCGCGCCCGCACCGTCGTCTCCGCGCTGCGCGAACTCTCCTTCCAGCTCTCCGGCACCCAGCTCGGCATCACCATCACCTCCCTGGTGGTCGGCATGCTCGCCGAGCCCGCCCTCGCCCATCTGCTGTCCGGGCCGCTGACCGCCGCCGGGCTGCCGGCCGGCGCCGTACCGGGCGTCGCCGTCGTCATCGGGATGCTGCTGGCCTCCGCCGTGCAGATGGTCCTCGGCGAGCTGGTGCCCAAGAACTGGGCGGTTTCCAAGCCGCTCCAGGTCGCCCGCTTCGTCGCGGGCCCGCAGGGCGCCTTCTCGCGGTTCTTCCGCCCGGTGATCTCCCTGCTGAACACGGTCGCCAACCGGCTCGTACGGGCCCTGGGCGTCGAGCCGACCGACGAGCTGGCGTCCGCCCGCACCCCCGGCGAACTGGTCTCGCTCGCCCACCACTCGGCCCGCGCCGGAGTGATCGAGCAGGACACCGCCGACCTGTTCGTCCGCACCCTCTCGCTCGGCGGGCTGACCGCCGAGAACGTGATGACCCCACGGGTACGGGTCAGCGCGCTCCAGGCGTCCGCGACCGCCGAGGACGTCCTCAACCTCACCCGCGCCACCGGCCTGTCCCGCTTCCCCGTCTACCGCACCCGGCTGGACGAGGTGGTGGGCATGGTGCACCTCAAGGACGCCCTCGCGGTGCCCGAGCACGAGCGGCTGCGCACCCCGGCGGGCCGGATCGCCGTACCGCCGCTGCTGGTGCCCGAGACACTGCCGGTGCAGCCGCTGCTGGAGCGGCTGCGCAGCGAGCAGCCGATAGCCGTGGTCGTCGACGAGTACGGCGGCACGGCGGGCGTGGTCACCCTGGAGGACATCGTCGAGGAACTGGTCGGCGAGGTCCGCGACGAGCACGACCGGGCGGCCCTGCCCGAGCTGGCGCAGGCACCGCCCGAGGACGGCCGCCCGGCCTGGGACGCGGACGGCGGCTGCCGGGTCGACACACTGCGCCGGATCGGCCTGGACGCGCCCGACGGCCCGTACGAGACGGTGGCTGGACTGGTGGCGCACATACTCGGGCGGGTGCCCGCCCCCGGCGACACCGCTGAACTGGACGGCTGGCGGCTGCGGGTGCGGTTGGTGTCCCACCACCGCGCCGCGCGGGTGCGCATCATACGCACCGCGAGCGCCGCCGTTCCCGCTCCGCTGCTCGCGGAGGTGGCCCGGTGAGTTTCCTCCAGCTCCTGTTCGCCGCCTTCCTGGTCCTGGTCAACGGCTTCTTCGTGGGCGCGGAGTTCGCGCTCGTCTCGGTGCGCCGCAGCCAGATCGAACCGCTGGCCACCGCGGGCTCCAAGCGGGCCCGCAAGGTGCTGCACGGCCTGGAGAACCTGCCGCAGATGATGGCGGCGGCCCAGTTCGGCATCACCGTCTGCTCCCTGACGCTCGGCGCGGTCGCCGAACCGACCGTCGCCCGCCTCCTGGAGCCCCTCTTCCACGCGGCCCACCTCCCGGGGCCGCTGATCCACCCGCTCGGCTACGTCATCGCGCTGGCCGCGGTGGTCTTCCTCCACCTCGTCATCGGCGAGATGGTCCCGAAGAACCTGGCGATGGCCGCGCCGGAGAAGACCGCGCTGTGGTTCAGCCCCGGCCTGGTCGCCTTCGCGCGGCTGTGCCGCCCGGTCACCGCCCTGCTCGGGGCGTGCGCGCGCGGTGTGCTGCGGCTGTTCCGCGTCGAGCCGAAGGACGAGGTCGAGGCGGTCTTCACGAGCGAACAGCTCACCCACCTCGTCGAGGACTCCAAGCAGGCCGGGCTGCTGGCCCCCGCCGAGCAGGAGCGCCTGTCCGACGCGCTGGAGCTGGGCAGCCGCCCGGTCACCGACGTGCTCCTGGACCCGGCCGGACTGGTCACGGTCGATCCGGCGGTCACCCCGCGCCAGGTCGAGGAGCTGACCGTCAAGACCGGCTACTCCCGTTTCCCGGTGTCCGCGCCCGGCGGCGCGTACATGGGCTATCTGCACGTCAAGGACGTACTGGACCTGGAGGAGGGCGACCGCGCGGTGCCGCAGCACATCTGGCACCCGATGACGACGCTGCGCGCCGAACTCCCCCTGGACGACGCGCTGACCGCGATGCGCCGCTCCGCTTCCCACCTGGCCGCCGTCGCCGACGCGACCGGGCGGGTGCTCGGTCTGGTCGCGCTGGAGGACGTACTGGAGAAGCTGGTGGGGGAGGTGCGCGATCCGTCGCACCGGCAGGAGGACCTGCCGCCCGTGGCGGCGTTCGGCGCGCAGGGCACCCGGATCCCCGAGGCGCCGGGGCCGGCCAGGGAGGACCGGGCGCTGGCTGGGTGAGGCGCCGGTGATGTACGGGGTGAGCCCGCGGCCGGTCCGCGGGCTCACGCTGTTTGCGGCCGGTCCGCGGGCTCACGCCGTCTCCGGCCGGTCCGCGGACTCACCCCGTTTCCGGCCGGTCCGCGGGCTCACGCCGTCTCCGGCCAGTCCCAGCCGAGCTGCGCGAACATGCCCAGCCGGTCGCTGACCGCCCGGATCTCCGCGATCTTCCCGTTCCGTATGGTGAAGATCCATATCTGCTCCACCGCGAACCGCCGGTGAGTGGGCCGCGGCATCCGTGGATGCGCCCCGGTGTGCACCCCGCTGACCAGCAGCCGGGCCACCACGCGGTCGCCCTCGGCGATCAGCTCGCGCGGCTGCATCCGCGCTTCGGAGAAGGCGTCGAGCTGCTGCCGGAAGCCGTCGAAGGCGGCTCCCGGGGCGTCCGGCTCGCCGTGGATGATCTTGTTGTGGTCGAGCACGTCCGCCGCCAGGTACCTGGGCAGATCCGCCGTCCGACGTGCGGTGATCGCCGCGAACAGGTCGGTGACGAGCTGCTTGTTCCGGTCCGTGCGGGTCGCGTCCATGCCGGCACCCCTCTTTTCTTACGCTGTAAGTAACGGGTCGCCGGGTAGAATCGCCTTACGTCGTAAGAAAGTCAAGGAGGGATGGCCGTGGCCAAGGGGCACAAGCGGGCGCGAGGCGAACGGGCGGGGCTGTCCCGGCAGCGGGTGCTGGACGCGGCGCTCGCGCTGGTCGACCGCGACGGGCTGGCCGCCCTCTCGATGCGCCGGCTCGGCGCCGACCTCGGCGTCGAGGCCATGACGCTCTATCACTACGTCCCGAACAAGGACGCGTTGCTGGACGGCCTGGTGGAGCGGGTGTTCGAGCAGGCGGCGCCGCTCACGGCCGACGGCGCGCGCTGGCGGCCCGCCCTGGAGCGGTACGCCGGGTCGCTGCGCCGCACGCTGCTGCTCCACCCCGCCGTACTGCCCCTGGCGATGAGCCGCCCCGCGGTGACGCCGCAGACCCTCGGCGCGGTCGAGAGCGGCCTGCGGATGCTGCGGGACGCGGGCTTCCCGCTCGGCCGGGCGCTGGACGTGCTGAACGCGCTCACCGTCTTCGTCATCGGCCACGCCGCCGTCGAGGCGGCCACCGCCCGCGTCAACGAGCAGGGCGCGCCCGGCTCAACGGCGTACCTTGCGCAGTTGGACGCCGCCCGTTTCCCGCTGCTCGTGGAGGCCGGGCAGGGCGGTCACGGGGCCGACGACGCGGCGCGCTTCGACTACGCCGTACGGGCGCTGCTGGCGGGCTTCGACGGCGGGGCCTGAGAGCGCCGGGGTCCGGGGCGCCGGGGCCTGAGCGGGCCGGGCGTTCCGTCAGAGCGGCGGCGGCATGTCCGGGCCCGGTCCGATGGCCGGGCCGCGCCCGGAGAGGACCTCGCCGTACGCCTGCATCAGGTCCGGCAGGCGCAAGGTGGCCAGGTCGTCGCGGGACGGGGTGCCGGACCAGGTGGACAGCCGCAGGTCGCGGTAGGCGCAGCTCTTCTCGTACAGGGTGCGCAGGAAGCGGCCGTTGCCCAGCTCGTCGATCCAGCCCTGCTCGACCACATGTCCGCTGATGCTGCGCAGCTCCTCCAGCGACTCCTCGTCCCAGTGGTCGCCGTTCTCGGCGGCCAGCACCTCGCCGATGGCGGTCAGCTCCGGCGGTCGGTAGCTCGGGAAGTCGACGCGCGAGGTGAAGCGGGAGGACAGGCCGGGGTTGGCGGCCAGCAGGCGGTCCATGCCCTCCGGATAGCCGGCGAGGATGACGACGAGCCGGTCGCGGTTGTCCTCGGCCCGCTTGAGCAGCACCTGAAGGGCCTCGTCGCCGTACGCGTCGCCCTTGCTGTACGCGGAGTTCGACAGGCTGTACGCCTCGTCCACGAACAGCACCCCGCCCAGCGCCGAGTCGATCAGCTCGTTCGCCTTCACGGCGGTCTGGCCCAGGAATTCGCCGACCAGGTCGGCCCGTTGCGCCTCCACGAGGTGATCGCCGCCCAGCAGGCCGAGTGCGTAGAACACCCGGCCGAGTATCCGGGCCACCGTGGTCTTGCCGGTGCCCGAGGGGCCGGAGAAGACGAAGTGTCGTTTCGGCGGCTGCACCGGAAGGCCCTGGCCCGCCCGCAGCCGCGCCATCCGCAACTGCGCCGACAGCGCCCTGACCTGACGCTTCACCGGCTCCAGCCCGACCATCCGCTCCAGCTCGGCGAGCGCCTTCTCCAGCAGTACGGGGTCGGACGGGCCGGCCGGCAGCTGATCGGCGCCGCGCGGCCCGCCGGGCGCGGACTTCTCCCGTACGGCGGGGCCCGCGTCCCCCGGGGAGCCGCCCGCCAGGTCACTGTCCGGGCCCTCCGGCTCGGTCGTGGCCAGCAGCTCCCGCCCGTCCACCGGGTCGAGCGGGGAGAGCGGGTCGAGATCGCCGCCCGCCTCCTGGCCGAGGCCGGCGGCGGAAACGGCCGCGAGGTCCGTGCCCTCCTCCAGGCCGTCGCCCTCGGCTATGGCCGCCAGCCGGGCCGAGGTATCCATGAACGCCGGGTCGACGCGGTGCACCGCGCGGTACAGCGGCAGCGCCGCCGCGCTGCGGCCGGTGCCCTCGTGGGCGCGGGCGAGCCAGTACCGCAGCTCCTTGCGCTGCGGCTGCTCGCTGCGGCAGCGCATCAGGGCGGCCGCCAGCAGCGGCTCGGCCTGCCCGTACATCTCCTGGCGCACCCGCGCCATGCCGCCGAACAGCCCGGCCTCGATGCCGAGCAGCGGGTCGTCCAGCAGCGGTTCGGTGTGCCGGACGAGCTGGTCCCAGTCCTTGACGAGATAGGCGCGGCAGGCGTGCAGGAAGCGCACCTGCGGGTCGGTGTCCACCGGCGGGCAGCCCGCCAACGCCTGGTCCAGCTCGGCCACATGGCGGCCGTCGAGCCAGTGCGAGGCGTGCGCCAGCAGCAGGTCGCGGCCGGTCTCCAGCACCGGCTGCACCCACCACCCGAGCCAGTACCAGGAATTGAGTGTGCGCCGGTGCCGGGCCCGCTGTTCCCCGAAACGGTCGCGGTGCCGGTGCATGCGCAGCAGCGCGGTCGAGGTGTCCGCACGCAGCGCGTGCAGGCCGAGCCAGCCGTCGGCCATCGTCGGATCCATCCGCACCGCGGCCCGGAACTCCTCCTCCGCCTGCGGGTACGCGCCCACCGTGTAGGCGTCCACCGCGCGCAGCCAGGCGAGTTCGGCCGGGGCGTGTGTGCCCTGGGTGCCGAAATCCATCACGTCCCCCACAAAACGTCCCCCGTGGTGTGCCGCCGGGCGAGTGCCAGGCCGCAGCGTTTTCGAACCGCCGTACCGTGGACGGGCGTTGCTCGCCGTCCGGGCACTTCGGTGCTCTTCGGTATGCGTCCTTCGGTGGCACGGACTCGCATCGTACCTGCGGTATCGGCGCAGGCCGAAGAGGGCGGCAGGGAGGAAGACGAGGCTCCGCGGCGCGAAGGGAGCGGTGACATAGGGTGAGGGACGGACGGCGTCGGCGCGCGCCGGGCGCGCGGGTCACAGAACGAAGCCCCCGATCACGGGGGAACAACCGGGGGCTTCGCGTCTGCGGGCGGTCCGTCAGAACCGCACATTGAGAACGTAAGTCCTGTACGCCCCCCAGGTCAAGCCGAGTTGAGGCAGTCGGCGGTACGCGCACGGCGACGATCTGCGTACCGCCCGTGGTTCGTCACGGACGGTGACAATTCAGGGGGTCCCGTCCGTCCCGCCAGGCCCCGGCAGCACCTCGTACCCCTCGGCGCGCCCGCGTACCAGCAGGCCGGCGTACGGACGCGAGGGGTCCGCCGCGAAATGGGCGCGTTCCGCAGGAATCCAGTCATCCCAGAACCCTTCGAGAGCCTGTCCGTCCCGCAGCCTTCCCCGTTCCCAGGAGTGACCGGCCGTCAGGTCCATCCACAGCAGGCACGCCAGGTACGGGCGCAGGGAGCGCCGGCCCGCGCCCACGCCCTCCACGACGACGGCGTGCGCCGGTGCCAGCTCCCGGCGCGCGGTGAACTCCCTGCGCTCCCAGTCGTACACCCGGTACCGCGCGGACTCGCCACGCGACAGCGGTGCCAGGACCTCGGCGCGGAACCGGTCCGTCCAGGCGAACAGTTCGTCGTGGGTGGCGATGTCGTCCAGCCGGACGACCGGGGCGCCGCCCAGCGCCGCGGCCAGGTGCCGCGCGAATGTGCTCTTCCCGGACCCGGCATGCCCGTCCACCGCGATCAGCCGCACCGGGCCGCAGGACGGGGGCAGCGCGCGCAGCCGGGCGGCGAGGGCGCCCAGGTCGCCCGGCGCGCGGGACGGCGCCGCCCCGGACGGGAACGGCCGGAACGGCTCTTGACTCACGCTGCTGCCTGTCTGACGGGGCTGGAGGAACGCGGCAAGATTACCGTTACGGGTCTTCCGGCCCCGCGGGCGTCACGGCCCCCCACCCCGCCGCGGAAGCGCCCCGGCTGCCGCAATCAGATGATCCCTTCCGCGACGCGCGACGAACCGCTGGCCGAAGGGCGTGCGCGGGGCAATAGTTGAGCCACGGCCGCCGTACGGGCAGCCCCTGGACCGCCCGTGCCCGGCCCACCGCACCGCCCGCTCTCCGCTCCACCGGCCGTCCGGCCCGACCGGCGGCCTGTCCCACCGGCCACCCGCCCGACCGCTCCACCGTTCCGCCGGCTCACTCCATCGCATCCGACTGGGGGACCCACCGATGAACAGACCCACGCCCCGGCGTACCGTTCTGGCCGCCGCCCTCGCCGTAGCGGCAGGCGCGGCCGCACCCCTGGCGCACGCCGCCTCCCCTTCCGAACCGTCCGCCGCACCGAAGGCGAAGCGTCTCGTGGACTACCGAGCCTGGCACACCGCAGCCGAGTGGAAGCAGGGCGTCGCGAACGGCACCCGCGTGGTGAACGGGAGCCGCCCCGGCGTGGCCATCGACCGCCCCGCCGGCTCGGCCGAGTACCGCGACCCGCACACCGGTACCACCGCCACCTGGGAGTACGCGGTCTGGACGTCCCCGGCCCGCACTCTGAAGATTCCGTCCACGGAAGCCGTCGTCTCCTGGAACGCCCACACCCCGGCCGGCACCTGGATCACCGTCGAGATGCGCGGCACGTACAGCGACGGCGGGCGCACCCCGTGGTACGTGATGGGCCGCTGGGCCGCCGGGGACGGCGACATCCGCCGTACCTCCGTCGACGGCCAGAAGGACGGCAGGAGCAACATCTCCACCGACACGTTCGCCATCGACACCCCGGCGAGCGGCCTGCGGCTGGCCTCCTACGAACTGCGCGTCACCCTCCACCGCAGGCCCGGCACCACCCTCACCCCCACCGTGTGGCGCCTGGGCCTGATGGGGTCGGCCGTCCCCGACCGCTTCGACGTGCCGGCCTCCAAGCCCGGCGTGGCGACCGGCCGGGAACTGACCGTGCCGCGCTACTCCCAGGAGATCCACAAGGGCCAGTACCCCGAGTACGACAACGGCGGCGAGGCGTGGTGCAGCCCCACCTCCTCCCAGATGATCATCGAGTACTGGGGCCGCAAACCCACCGCCGCCGACCTGGCCTGGGTCAACCCGGCCTACGCCGACCCCCAGGTCTGCCACGCCGCCCGCTTCACCTACGACTACCAGTACCAGGGCTGCGGCAACTGGCCCTTCAACACGGCCTACGCGGCCACCTACCGGGACATGGAGGCCGCCGTCACCCGCCTCGGCACCCTCTCCGACGCCGAGACCCTGGTCCGCGCCGGCATCCCCGTCATCACCTCGCAGTCCTTCCTGGCCACCGAGCTGACCGGGGCG
Organism: Streptomyces rimosus subsp. rimosus; assembly: GCF_000720725.1. Classification (GTDB taxonomy): domain Bacteria; phylum Actinomycetota; class Actinomycetes; order Streptomycetales; family Streptomycetaceae; genus Streptomyces; species Streptomyces rimosus_A. The sequence continues at coordinate 71,826 of NZ_JOCQ01000009.1, read as the reverse complement.
GGCTACGGCACGGCCGGCCACCTGATGACCGTCATCGGCTTCACCAAATCCGGCGACGTGATCGCCAACGACCCCAACTCCCCGACCAACGCCGCCGTCCGCCGCGTCTACAAGCGTCGTGAGTTCGAACGCATCTGGCTCCGCACCAAGCGCAAGAACGCCGAGGGCAAGGTCGTCAGCGGCACCGGGGGAATCTGCTACGTGTACTTCCCGACGGAGGTCACGGCCGCTCAGCGGGGTGCGCTGGCGGTGGTGGGGATCAGCTGATCCCGCCGTATACCCCTCCTCCGTCTCGCGCCCGCCCTCTACCGGTCACCCGAAACCTGTGGCGCAATGGACCGGCGGGGCCGACGGGGCTCCGGTGGCCGTGAGTTGGGGGAGGGGCCCATGTCCGTAGCGGTGTGTTCGTTGCTCTGGGACGCGGCGAAGCACGGGGCGGGGACGCAGAAGATCTCGTACGACGATGACGGGTACCACCTCGTGCGCTTCCCGTACGCGGCGGACGCCGAGTCGTACGACCCATGGAAGATGCACGATCCGGCCAACGGGGGCGGCACGCCGTCCACGTTCCCCGACGCGCGGTCGGGGCTGATCTGGCCGAGCCACGAGGGCTGGGGCGTGCTGTCCGCGATGGTCTTCTGGGACGCGGACGACCGGCCGAACGAGTACCGGGCCCGGTTCGTACGCGATCCGCTCGGGCCCGGTTACGACTCGACGGCCACCACCGACACGTGGAAGACCGGGGGCGGCCAGTACAAGACGTATGTGTGGCAGATGTTCGTCCACCGGGGGACACCGGTCGGGCTGAAGATCTCCGCGCGCGGGGCCGGGGACGCCAAGGTGCCGACCGCGATCACGCACGCGCAGTTCAAGCTGGCGATCCATACGGATGTGGTGCGGCCGTAGAAGGGACGGTGGGCGGGTCAGCCGGCCAGGTCGAGCGCGGGGCGCAGGCCGTCCGGGCGCTCGGCCACCGGCACGTGGTCGACGGGCAGGTACGCGCAGCCCAGCGCCGTCGCCGCCCCGTCCGCCGTCCGGTCGTCGCCCACCATCAGGACATCCGTGGGCGCCAGCCCCAGCTCCTCGCACGCGATCTCGAAGAGCCGCAGGTCCGGCTTCTGCATGCCGTGCTCGTACGACAGGACGTAGCTGTCGACGAAGCGGTCGAGCCCGTGGGCGCGGAGCACCGGGCGCAGGTCCCAGCCGATGTTGCTGACCACGCCGATGCGCAGGCCGCGCCGCCGGAGTCCGTCCAGGACCTCGGCGGCGTCCGGGTACGGCGCCCACGCGGCGGCGGTCATGTGCCGCTCGTACAGCGCGTCGTACAGCCTTTCGTCGGGCAGCGGCACCTGCCGGGCCAGGCCGGTGTACAGCTCGCGGTGCCGGTCCGCGCTGCGGTCCCGGACCTCCCACAGGGCGGCCAGGCCGGGCGGCAGCCGCTCCGGCGAGGGGCCGCCGGGCAGCGCGCCCGCCCGGCCCAGCTCCGCCGCGAGGCGTACGGTCTCCGCCTCCGGGAGTTCCGTTCCGGTCTCCGCGAGCACCGCGCGCAGCCAGCTCTCCGGCGGTTCGATGCGCAGCAGCGTCCCGGAGAAGTCGAAGAGCACACCCTTGATCGTCATACTGCCATCCTGTCGTGCCGACGGCCCGCCGTCATCGACGCGCCTCGTACCGGGTCGGGGGCCGGGCCCCGCAGCGGGTCTCGTACCGACTTCCGTACCGCCGGACGTACGCGAGCCCCGCGGCCGCCACCAGGGCACCGCCCAGCAGCCAGCCGCCCAGCACATCCGTGGCCCAGTGGACCCCCAGATACACGCGGGTCAGGCCGACGCCCGCCACGGACACCGCGACCAGCGCCGTGGCGGCCCACCGCCAGGCCCGGCGCGCCCCGTACAGCCGCAGCAGCCACAGCGCGAGACCGCCCGCGACCGCCGCCGTCATCGCGTGCCCCGAGGGGAACGCCGCGTAGCTCGCCGAGTCAAGGGGGTCCGGCCACACCGGGCGGGGCCGGCCGACCAGGGCCTTCAGCGCCTGTTGGAGTGCTGTGCCCAGGGCTGCCGTGACCGCGACCCAGCAGCCGGGCACCCACTGCCGGCGGCACAGGAGGGCGATGACCGCGACGGCCAGGAGGGCGCGCAGGGTCCAGGGGTCCCAGACCCAGTCGGAGAGGATCCGGTTGGCCTGTGTCAGACCGGGGTCCGCGACGGCCGTGCGGTGGAAGGCCGTGGCCAGGGACCGGTCGAGGGCGAGCAGGGGGCTCCAGCGGGCGGCGACGAGGGCGAGGAGGGCGGTGAAGGGGAGGAGCAGGAGGAGAGGGAGGAGGGTGGGGGAGAGGGAAGAGCGCGGCGGTGCGGAGGGTGGCCTGGAGGGCATGGGGGAATCTTCGCTTAGGGGAAGCGGGGAGGGCCAGGGAGTCCGGTAGGGAGGTGCGCTCGTACGTGTGCGCGCTCTCGGGTACCTTCGAACTCCCGTAGGTCTTCAGTACGTCAGTGCGCTCAGCCCCGGCATGAACGTCACCAGCAGCGGGACCGCCGGGACCAGCGCCGCGATCGCCGTCATCCGCAGGCGCCGGCCGGGCGTGAAACGCGGCGCGGGGGCCAGCAGCCTGTCCACGCGGTCCGGGAGCTCGGTGCACTGGGTGGGGCACGGGCCGAACACCCCGCGGTCCTCGTTGAGTTCGACAAGGGCCAGGGCGATCGTCAGCCGCCCGAAGCGGCGCGAGGCCACGTCGTCGGCGGCCAGCTCGACCAGCCGGTGCACCTGGTCGCGGAACGCGGCGAAGACCGGGACCTGCGGGAAACCGGCCGCCAGGGCCGAGGCGCAGTGCAGCAGGACATCGTGCCGGGCCCGTGCGTGGCCCTGCTCGTGGGCGATCAGCGCATCGAGCTGACGTCCCTTCAGGCGGCGCAACGCCGCGGTGGTGATCACCAGTTGGGGTGTGGCGCCGGTCAGCCACCACGCCTCGGGGCGGTCGCCCTCCAGGACGACGAGCCGGTCGGCGGTCCGCTCCTCGCCGGGCAGCAGCGGGGCACGCCGCACCAGGTCCGTACGCCGCTGCCGCCGCCGGGCACGGGCGCCGCGCACCTCCCGGGTGAGCATGACGGCCGTCCAGGCGCCGCCGCCCGCCAGCACCCCGGCCAGCACGCCGGACCAGGGCCCGTACGCCTTGAGCGCGTACGCCTCGACGACGACGCGCGGAGCATGGCCGAACAGATGGCTGCGCACGGCTTCCCAGGCGGCGGCGCCGCTGAGCGACATCGCGAGGACACAGCACAGCAGAACGGCGGCGACCACGCACTGCCACACCCACAGGGCGAGCACCGGTTCGCGGTCGGGCCAGTCGGCGCGGGCCATCAGGCGCGGCGCCATCGCCGCAGCCAGCGCGCCGAGCATCATCAGCGCGAGGGGGACCATCATGGGCGTCAGCCTATGAGCGCGCGCCTGCCGCCAGGTATGGAACGGCGCCGGAAGTGACGTATACCACCGGAACCGGGGGAGCGGGTGGTGCGCGAGGGACGGACGGCGGCCCAACCGGCCCTGGCGCGCGCGGGGTCGGGGTGTCGCTCTCCCGGAGAGGATGTCAAGTGACCGGGGTACGTCAAAGGGCCAACAGCATCGCGAACATCCCGATGCCCATCGCGACCCGGCACGCGCCCACCACCTCCGGCCACGCGGCCCGCACGGGCGCGGCCACGGCGTCCGCCGTAGCCGGAGCGGCCGAGGGAGCCAGCCGTACCCCCGCGGCTACGACGTACACGGCGTAGTACGCCAGCAGCAGCCCGGTGAGCAGCGGCAGCCCGCCAGGCCCCATGGAATCCATCCCCTCCATGCCTTCTGTGTGCGCTGCGTGCCCGCCGCTCAGCGGGCCGCCGCCGGGGACGGCCACCATCGCCAGCGCCATGTAGACCATCGCCGCCGCCCCCACCGCGTGGTGCGGGTGGCGCCGCAGCAGCGCCCACAGGCCCGCCGTGCCGAAGACGACGGCGAACACCCACGGCGTCCAGGACGGCTGTGCCACCGTGGCAGCGGGCAAGGCCATCACCGCCATGCCGAGCCCCATCAGCGCCTCGCCGCGCGCTTCCCGGCGCTGCGCGGCCGTACCCCGGCGCACACTCGACAGGCAGTACGCGCCCGCCCCGGTGCACAACAACACCAGCAGCCAGCCGACCCATGGCGGTCCGTGCACGGCGTCCTCCCCGCAAGCCCGTACGGCGGTCGCGTGCGGGACACGCGCACAGTGCGCGCCGTCACGCGGAGCCCGGTACAGCCGCATGGTGCCCCGCGGGCGGCCCGGGAACGCCCGCCGGAAACGGGGAACGGGGAGCGCACGGGCGCAAGAGGGGAGCGCGGCGACCAGGGAGGAGGCCGTGGGTACGGACGTGGTCCGCCGACGCCCTCAGATGCCGGGGCGGTAGCGCAGCGGATGGTCCGCCGGGACCTCCGTCAGCACGATCCGGTGGCCGTCCGGGTCCGCGATCCACATCTCGATCAGGCCCCACGGCTCCTGGACCGGCGGGCGCAGGATCTCCACGCCGCCGGCCTTCAGCTCCTCGTGCGCGGCGGCGGCATCGGCGACCTGGAGCCACAGCTGGAGCGTGGCGGTAGGGGGTTCTGAGGAGCGGCCGGAGACCTCCAGGAAGCCGCCGCCGAGGAAATACACCGTGCCGCGTTCGGGGCCGGTACCGAATTCGCGGTAGACCTCCAGGCCCAGCGCGCGCCCGTAGAACTCCCGCGACCGCTCGGGGTCGGACGGCCGCACCAGCACCCTGCTGCTCAGTACATGCACCATGCTGCGGACCCTACGCCGCCGGGCCCGCGGACCACGGCCGCGGGGCCGGAACCCGCCCGCCCGAGTCGTCGCGCGCGGACCGGGCCGGGCGGCGGGCCCGTGGCTCTTGTTAGCCTCCGGTACGGCCGTACGCGTGCACCGCCCCGCACCCCGGTCCGTACCGCCGCGCCGAGCCACCGGAAAGGACGTCCGCCCATGACGACCGTCGAGCTGACCTACCGAGCCGCCACCGAGGCCGACGTCCCGGCGCTCGTCGCGCTGATCGAGTCCGCCTACCGCGGCGACGCCAGCCGCGCCGGCTGGACCACCGAGGCGGACCTGCTGGAGGGGCAGCGCACCGATCCGGAGGGTGTCGCGGCCGTGGTCGGCGCCCCGGACAGCGTGCTGCTGGTCGCCGAGAACGCGGGCGACCTGGTCGCCTGCTGCCAGCTCGAACACCGCGGCGACCACGTGTACTTCGGCATGTTCGCGGTCCGCCCGACCCGCCAGGGCGGCGGCCTCGGCAAGGTCGTCATGGCGGAGGCGGAGCGCACCGCCCGCGCCCGGTGGAACGCCGCCGAGATGCGGATGACCGTCATCCGGCAGCGCTCCGACCTGATCGCCTGGTACGAGCGCCGCGGGTACCGGCGTACCGGCACGATGTTCCCGTTCCCCTACGGCGACGAGCGGTTCGGCATTCCGCAGCGCGCCGACCTGGAGTTCGAGCTGCTGGTCAAGACGCTCGACTAGCACCGCGGGACGGACCGCCGCAGACCCGCCTCACGCCGTGAACCGCACCGCCCGCCGGATCTCGGGGAAGTCGGTGATCACACCGTCCAGCCCGAGCCCGCGGCTGAGCCGCAGCTCGTCGTGGGTGTTCACGGTCCAGCCCAGGACGCGCAGGTCCGCCGCGTGCGCCCGCTCCACCAGCTCCAGGGTGAGCCGGCGGATGTCGAGCGAGAGCGCCGAGGCGCCGACGGCCAGCGCGCGGTCCACCACGTCGGTGCCGTAGTGCTCGGCGACCAGCGCGGTCCGTACGCCGGGCAGCAGCTCGCCGACGGTGGCCAGCGCCGCGTCGTGGAAGGAGATCACCTCGACCCGGGCGGTCAGGTCGCGGGCGCGCAGCACGTCCACGAGCGCCCGGGCGGCGGCCACGTCCTTGATCTCCGCCTGGAGGGGCGCCCGCACCGCGTCCACGATCTCCTCGAACACCGGGACGCGCTCGCCGTAGCCCGCGTCCAGGTCGCGCAGCTCGGCGAGGGTGCGGTCGGCGACCGGTCCCGTCCCGTCGGTCGTGCGGTCCAGGTCCGCGTCGTGCATGACCACGAGCGCGCCGTCCTTGCTCAGGTGCAGGTCCAGCTCGATGACGTCGAGACCCTCGCGTTCGGCGCGGACGAACGAGCGCAGGGTGTTCTCCGGCTCGACGCCCATCATCCCGCGGTGTCCGATGGTGAGAAAGGACAAGGCTGCCTCGTTTCTGTCGGTGTGCTGCCGGACCGGTGCCGTCCGCCGGACACGGCTGCCCCGCCTGCGCCGCGCGTGGACCACCGGCTGCTCTCGAAACGGCGCACAGCCTAACGGGCACCCGGAAGCGCGGAACCGATGTCGGACAGCCCGGTGACATGGCCGGAACGGGGGCTTGCCACATCCGGGGCGGGCGCCGGGGGAGCCGTGGAAATCCGGGGCCGGTACGGGTGTCCGCGCGCCGTGGGCGCAGTGGGCCGGGCGGCACCGTCCGATCCGTCCGGGGTGTCCGGCGCCGCGTCGGGGTCACCCGTGCGTGGGCGAGTCCACCGGGTGCTGACGCGCCCGTACGGTGGCATGGCCGGCCTCGCCCCAGGAGTCCTCCGGAGCACGGAACCGGTCAGGGACAACAGCCGGGGACCGGGGCGGCCGCCCGACGGGCGGCCGGAATTCGACCGGATCAGGCCGCTTCCCGACCACAGTCCGACCGCTGCTGAGCGTCCCGCGTCCGTAGTCGCCGCGCCCGGCCCCGTATACGGCGGCCGATCCCGGGTACGTGCTGCAGGATGCGCGGCAGGCATGGTCCCACCGGACAGAAACTTCCGCATCTTCTCCGGCAGGCAGGAAAAAGGTGCGTGACCATGGGGGTACGGCAGAACAATTTCCTCTGTGGCTCTTGAGAAGTCGAAGACCCCCTGGATACCGTGTCCGCACAACAGGATCTCCTGCCGGAGGGTAGTCATGACGGAAATTCTTTCGCCTGTGGGTGCCCCAGGCGCCACCGCCACCGCAGAGCGTGTGGTGCAGCACCCGGCGTGGCCGGTGCTGAAGGACGCCATCGAGACCATCCGCCCGTGGCAGTCCCAGGACGGCTCGGTCGACCTCGCCGCCGAGGGCGCGCCCGCCGCCGGCACCGTTCGGCGCGAGGTCGAGCGCGCGATATCGGCCATCGAGGAGCTGGCGCCGCTGGTCCCGCACGACGCCGCCTACCACCGGGCGCTCGTCGCGGACCTGCGCCGCTGGGCCGACGGCGGCTTCGCCGTACCGGACTTCCTCGACTCCCTGCTGGCTTTCCACCCCGCGCGGCAGCGCTCCGACGGCCTCCAGCACCTGGTCGTCTTCCCCATGTACACGCAGAACGGCAACCCGGACCGCAACTTCGAGGCGGTCGTGCTGCGCATGGTCTGGCCCGAGTGGCTGGCCGACCTGGAGCGCACCCGCTACGACAACCCGCTGTTCTGCGGCATCACCTTCGAGGACTTCACCGCCGGATACGACACCAACTCCGCGGTCCTCTTCCCCGAGACCATCGCCGTGCGCGAGGCGCCCGAGCGCTTCACCTGGGGCGGCATCTTCTGCGACCGCGAGGCCGCCCGCTTCCGCCGGGTCAGCGAGGCCGCGGTGGCGACGCTGGGCGTCGAACTGCCCGACGACATCCGCGGCATGCTCGCCGACCAGCAGCGCTGCCAGGAGGCGTTCGTCCTGTGGGACATGGTCCACGACCGCACCCACAGCCACGGCGACCTGCCCTTCGACCCCTTCATGATCAAGCAGCGGCAGCCGTTCTGGATGTACGGCCTGGAGGAGCTGCGCTGCGACCTGACCGCCTTCAAGGAGGCCGTGAAGCTGGAGGCGGAGGGCGTGCGCCAGGCCCGCGACGTCCAGTACGCGGTCATCTTCGACCGGCTGTTCCGCTTCCCCGTCACCGGTGACCGGGTGCGCAACTACGACGGCCTCGGCGGCCAGCTGCTCTTCGCCTACCTGCACCGGCACGACGTCGTACGCTGGACGGACAACACCCTGCACATCGACTGGGAGCGGGCCCCGCAGGTCACCAACCAGCTGTGCGGCGAGATCGAGAAGCTGTACCGGGACGGCATCGACCGGCCCAAGCTGGTCCACTGGTTCGCCGCCTACGACCTCGTCTCGACCTACCTCGCCCCGCACCCCGGCTCCGTCTGGGCCAAGGGACCGGACGCGCTCGACCTCGACAAGCCGCCGCGCAAGCTCGTCGACGACGTCCTGCCGGACGAATTTCCGCTCAGCATGTTCTACGAGGCCCTCGCCAAGAAACTGCGCGGCGTGATTGCCTCCACGAAGGGCATCACGGCCCACAGCGACGTGCCGGTGGCGGTGTGAGCGCCGGCGGCACCCAGGGCAGGCCGGAGCACGAGGAGACGAGGGACATGAGTACTGCGACCAACGGCCAGGGGCCACTGGAAGGCGCGGTCATCGCGGTGGCCGGGGCGGCGGGCCCCGCGGGGCGGGCGACGCTGCTGCGGCTGGCCGAGGCGGGCGCGACCGTGGTGGCCGCGGACGCGGACGCCGCGCGGCTGGCGGAGGCCGTGGACGCCGCGCGGTACGCGCACGGCGGCGCGACCGTCACCGGCGACACCGTCGATCTGCTGGACCTCGACGCGACGCGCGCCTGGGCCGACCGTACGGAGAAGGAGTTCGGCCGCATCGACGGGCTGGTGCACCTGGTCGGCGGCTGGCGCGGCTCCGCGTCGTTCGCGGAGACCGACCTCGCGGACTGGGACCTGCTGGAAAAGCTCCTCATCCGTACGGTCCAGCACACCTCGCTGGCCTTCCAGGCCGCGCTGGAGCGGTCCGGCAACGGCCGGTTCCTGCTGGTCAGCGCGGCGGGCGCGAGCAAGCCGACGGCCGGCAACGCCGCGTACTCCGCGTCCAAGGCCGCCGCCGAGGCCTGGACGCTGGCCCTCGGCGACGCCTTCCGCAAGTCCGGGGGCGAGGAAGGGCCGAAGGCGGCGGCTGCCATCCTGGTGGTCAAGGCGCTCGTCAACGACCAGATGCGCGCCGAGCGCCCGAATGCCAAGTTCGCGGGCTTCACGGACGTCAAGGACCTGGCCCAGGCCGTCAGCGGCGTCTGGGAGCGGCCCGCCCAGGAAGTGAATGGAAAGCGTCTGTGGCTGACCCCCGAAGCGTGACCGAACGGCGGACCGACGCCCAGCGGCGCCACGACCCGACGGTGCGCGGCTTCGCCAGCGACAACTACGCGGGTGTCCACCCCGAGGTGCTGGCGGCCATCGCCCAGGCCAACGGCGGCCACCAGGTCGCCTACGGCGAGGACCAGTACACCGAACACCTCCAGCGTGTCATCCGCAGCCACTTCGGGCAGACCGCCGAGGCGTTCCCGGTCTTCAACGGCACCGGCGCCAACGTGGTCGCCCTCCAGGCGATGACCGACCGCTGGGGCGCGGTGATCTGCGCCGAGAGCGCGCACATCCACGTCGACGAGTGCGGCGCTCCCGAACGCGTCGGCGGGCTGAAGCTGCTGACCGTACCGACCGAGGACGGCAAGCTCACGCCCGAGCTGATCGACCGGCAGGCGTACGGCTGGGACGACGAGCACCGCGCCATGCCGCAGGTCGTCTCGATCACCCAGAACACCGAGCTGGGCACGGTCTACACCCCCGACGAGGTGCGGGCCATCTGCGAGCACGCCCACGAGCGCAACATGCTCGTGCACCTGGACGGGTCGCGGATCGCCAACGCGGCGGCGTCGCTGGACGTCCCGATGCGGGCGTTCACGAACGCGGTCGGGGTGGACGTGCTCTCCCTCGGCGGCACGAAGAACGGCGCCCTGTTCGGCGAGGCCGTGGTGGTCATCAACCCGGACGCGGTGCGCGCGATGAAGCACGTACGCAAGATGTCCATGCAGCTGGCCTCCAAGATGCGCTTCATATCCGCGCAGTTCGAGGCCCTGCTGGCCCGCGACCTGTGGCTGCGCAACGCCCGGCACGCCAACACGATGGCCAAGCGCCTCGCCGCCGGCGTCCGCACGGTCGACGGCGTGGAGATCCTCTACCCGGTGCAGGCCAATGCCGTCTTCGCGCGCCTGCCGCACGACGTCACCGAGCGCCTCCAGAAGCGCTACCGCTTCTACTTCTGGGACGAGGCGGCCGGTGACGTCCGCTGGATGTGCTCCTTCGACACGACGGTGGAGGACGTGGACGGGCTGGTGGAGGCTCTGCGGGAGGAAATGCGGCGGTAGGCCGCACGGTGAGCGCCGCGCCTGGCGGATGACCGCGGTCATCCGCCAGGCGCGGCGTCATGCGGTACGCAGTGCCGCGCTGTCCAGCGCAGTGCAGTGCACTGGACCGTCCAGTACGGTTTGCTGAACCATGACCCGCTGTGCTCCAATGCCTCCCGGAGGCCGCCGACCGGTCCCGAAGCCCGTGGCGGCCGCGTCCCCGCCGCCCGGTGCTTCCGCCCGACGATCCCCGAGGCACGTGACGATGACTCTCCCCCTGCACGTCTCCGACGAGGTACGCGCCCTCGCGCCCGGCTTCGGCTACGTCGCCGTCGAGGCGTACGGCCTGACCAACGGGCCCAGCGACGAAGCCTCTTCGGCGCTGCTGGACGCCGCCGCCCGGCGGCTCGCGGAGCGGCTGGACGGCCGGGCGCCGCAGGACGACCCGCACATCGCCGCCTGGCGCGCCGCGTACACCGCCTTCGGCACCAAGCCGTCCCGTACCCGCAACTCGGCCGAGGCGCTGGCCAAGCGGGCCCTCGCGGACGGCGGGCTGCCGCGCATCAACCGCCTCGTCGACCTCTACAACGCGATCAGCGTGGCCCACCTGATCCCGGTCGGCGGCGAGGACCTGGACCACATCCGGGGCGGTATGCGGCTGGTGCGGGCCACCGGCGCGGAGCCGTTCGTGACCGCGGCCGGCGGCGAGCGGGTGATCGAGCACCCGGAGCCCGGCGAGGTGGTGTGGTGCGACGGTGAGGGGGTGACCTGCCGCCGCTGGAACTGGCGTCAGGGCGTACGCACGCGGCTCACCGACTCCTCCGTGAACGCGCTGTTCCTGCTGGAGCGGATGGCGCCGATGACCGCTGCGGAACTGACCGCCGCGGCGGCCGAACTCGCCGAGGCGCTGGAGAAGACCTGCCCCGACGCGCGCGTCGAGGTGGGGGAGCCGCGGCTCTTCGGCTGAGCCGCGGCCCCCGCCGGGTCAGGCCGTGGCGCCCGGCGCCGGTGCCGTGCCCCCGAGGTGCGCCGGGACCCACCAGGTGTCCTCCGGGCCCTTGGGGCGTACCGGATACGCGCGCTGCGCCGCCTCCAGCAGGTCCTGCACGCGGGACCGCAGCCGGTCGGTGATCTTCTCGGTCTGCTCGTCCGGCGACGCCTCCACCGGCTCGCCGACCCGGATGGTGATCGGGAAGTGGTTGCGGCCCAGGTCCCGCTTGTGCCCCTTGGTCCACAGCCGCTGGGTGCCCCACAGCGCCATCGGTAGCAGCGGCACGCCCGCCTCCTGCGCCAGCCGGGCCGCACCCGACTTGAAGGTCTTGAGCGTGAAGGACTCCGAGATCGTCGCCTCCGGGAAGACCCCGATGATCTCCCCGCCGCGCAGCGCGCTCAGCGCGTGCTTGTAGGCGTGGACGCCCTGCGTGCGGTCCACCGGGATGTGCTTCATCGCGCGCATCAGCGGCCCCGACACCTTGTGCCGGAAGACCGACTCCTTCGCCATGAAGCGCACCAGGCGCTTGGCCGGGCGGGCGGCCAGGCCGCAGAAGATGAAATCCAGGTATCCGATGTGGTTGCTCACCAGGACCGCGCCGCCGCGCCGGGGTATGTGGTCGGCCCCGGCGATGTCGAACTTGAGGTCGAGCGCCTTGAACGCCGCACGGGCGGCGCCGATGACGGGCGGGTAGACGAGCTCTGCCATGTCGGGGACCCCTTTTCTGTGCCTGGGGAGGGTTCTCCCGGCGAAGACGTTACGCAGCCGTAAGTATGCGGCTTTCGGGAGATCGTGCCCGATCCGCGGCCCGGGGGCCACCGTACGGGCCCCCGCCGCCGGGAGATCCTCGTCACGTGGTGGTCACCTGGAGCGATTTCCCCTCACCGCGGACGGTACACCGGGCATCCCGGGCGGTATACGGGGCACCCCGGCCACGGGAATGATTGCGGCCCCGCGGACGCTGCACCGGACGACAGCAGGGCCGGGTACGTGAACGGGAGGGTGAGGTTTGCGAGGGCAGGACGTGGGGACGCGGCTGGGAGCCGCCGCGGTGGGCGCGGAGCTGGGGGAGCGGGCCACGCTCGTGCAGTTCTCCAGCGCCTTCTGCCAGCCCTGCCGGGCCACCCGGCGCACCCTGGCCGAGGTGGCGGACATGGTGGACGGGGTGGCCCACGTCGAGATCGACGCCGAGGCGCACCTGGACCTCGTACGGATGCTGCGCATCGAGCGCACGCCCACGGTGCTGGTGCTCGACGGTGACGGCACGCTGGTGCGCCGCGCGGCCGGACAGCCCCGCAAGGCCGACGTCATCGCAGCGCTGGGGGCCGCCGTCCGTGATTGATCTCCCAGATTTCCGGCGTTACTTGACTGCCCGCCACACGCATCGTCAGGGTGACGTCATGCGGCCAGGACCCCTTCTTCACGGACGCGCGCCCGCGGACCCTCCGTACGCCGTCGGCGAGCGCTGTCCCCGTACGTGAGCGGCGACGACTTCCGCGGTGCCGGTGACGGCGCCGCGCCGGCCCGGTCCCCACGGCAGAAGGACACCATCATGACGGTACCGACCGACCTCGGTACGCCCCGTGCCGCCACTCCCGACCTGCTGCGCTCCGTCTTCCGGCAGCACGCCGCCGGCGTCGCCGTGATCACCGCGCCCGGCGGCCGCCCGGCCGGCTTCACCGCCACCTCGCTGACCTCGGTGGCCGCCGACCCGCCCCTGCTCTCCTTCGGCATCAGCACCGGCTCCTCCTGCTGGCCCGCGGTCTCCGAGGCCGGCCACATCGGCGTCCACATACTCGGCGAGCACCAGCGGGAGCTGGCCACCACGTTCGCGCGCAGCGGCGCCGACCGCTTCGCCCCGCCGACCTCCTGGCGTCCGGGGCCGCACGGCGTGCCGCTGCTGGACGGTGTGCTGGCGTGGCTGGTGTGCGAGGTGGTGGCCCGGGTGCCCGCCGGTGACCACCGGATCGTGCTCGGGAAGGTCGTCGAGGGCGACCCGGAGGGCTACGCCGGGACGGCCGGGCGCAGCCGTCCGCTGCTGTACCACGAGGGCCGCTTCAACGCGCTGCGCGACTGAGCCCCGCCGGGCTCCCCGCGCGGCCGGCTCAACGCTTCGCGCGGCCCGCCGGTTCCGTGTCGGCGGCTCCCGCGCCCCATCCGTATCCGTTGGCAACGTCACAGTTCAACGGCCTTGCTTCCGGGGAAAGGGGTGGGTGTACTGGCGAGTAATATTTCGGTCGGCGCGGGAACCCCATCCGGCCGGAAGCCGCCCCAACAGGCGCCTATGCTGCCAGCACAAGGCAGTTCGGAAGAGTCGAAGCAGGTAGGAGAGCCGGCGTGAGCCTGAGGATCGTTGTCTGTGTGAAGTACGTGCCCGACGCCACCGGCGACCGGCACTTCGCCGAGGACCTGACCGTCGACCGCGACGACGTGGACGGCCTGCTCTCGGAGCTCGACGAGTACGCGGTCGAGCAGGCCCTGCAGATCAAGGAAGCCGCCGACGACGACGCGGAGATCACGGTCCTGACCGTCGGCCCCGAGGACGCCAACGACGCGCTGCGCAAGGCCCTGTCGATGGGCGCCGACAAGGGCGTGCACGTCGAGGACGACGACCTGCACGGCACCGACGCGCTCGGCACCTCCCTGGTACTCGCCAAGGCCATCGAGAAGACCGGCTACGACCTGGTCGTCTGCGGTATGGCCTCCACCGACGGCACGATGGGCGTGCTGCCCGCGCTGCTCGCCGAGCGGCTGGGCGTGCCGCAGGTGACGCAGCTGTCCGAGGTCTCCGTCGAGGGCGGCACGGTCAAGGGCCGCCGGGACGGCGACACCGCCACCGAGCAGCTGGAGGCGTCGCTGCCGGCCGTCGTGTCGGTCACCGACCAGTCCGGCGAGGCCCGTTACCCGTCCTTCAAGGGCATCATGGCCGCCAAGAAGAAGCCGGTGGAGTCCCTGGACCTGGACGACCTGGACATCGAGGCGGACGAGGTCGGCCTGGAGGGCGCCTGGACCAAGGTCGACGAGGCGGCCGAGCGTCCGGCCCGCACCGCGGGCACGATCGTCAAGGACGAGGGCGAGGGCGGCAAGCAGCTCGCCGAGTTCCTCGCGGGCCAGAAGTTCATCTGAGCCCCGGCAAGCCCGCCTTTCCCACCGCCCTCATTCTTCCCGCAGGAGAGCAATCCCATGGCTGAAGTCCTTGTCTACGTCGACCACGTGGACGGCGCCGTCCGCAAGCCCACCCTCGAACTGCTCACCCTCGCCCGCCGCATCGGCGAGCCGGTCGCCGTGCACCTCGGCCCCGGCGCCGACACCGCCGCCACGACGCTCGCCGAGCACGGCGCGGTCAAGGTCCTGACCGCCGACGCGCCGGAGTTCGCCGACTACCTGGTCGCGCCGAAGGTCGACGCGCTCCAGGCCGCCTACGAGGCCGTCTCCCCGGCCGCCGTGCTGCTGCCGTCCTCCACGGAGGGCAAGGAGATCGGCGCCCGCCTCGCGGTCCGCATCGGCTCCGGCATCATCACCGACGCCGTCGACCTGGAGGCCGGCGACGAGGGCCCGGTGGCCACCCAGTCCGTCTTCGCGGCCTCGTACACCACCAAGTCCCGCATCACCAAGGGCACCCCGGTCATCACCGTCAAGCCCAACTCCGCGGCCCCGGAGGCCGCGCCGGCCGCCGGTACGGTCGAGCAGCTCGCGGTGACCGTGGCCGAGTCCTCCAAGGGCACCAAGGTCGTCTCGCGCACCCCGCGCGAGTCCACCGGCCGCCCGGACCTCACCGAGGCCGCGATCGTGGTCTCCGGTGGCCGCGGCGTCAACGGCGCCGAGAACTTCCCGGTCATCGAGGCCCTCGCCGACTCGCTCGGCGCGGCCGTCGGCGCCTCGCGCGCCGCGGTGGACGCGGGCTGGTACCCGCACACCAACCAGGTCGGCCAGACCGGCAAGTCGGTCTCCCCGCAGCTGTACATCGCCGCCGGCATCTCCGGCGCGATCCAGCACCGGGCCGGCATGCAGACCTCGAAGACCATCGTCGCCATCAACAAGGACGCCGAGGCGCCGATCTTCGACCTGGTCGACTACGGCGTGGTCGGCGACCTGTTCGAGGTCGTCCCGGCCCTCACCGACGAGGTCAAGGCCCGCAAGGGCTGACCCCGCCGGGTGCGGCACGGTGGGGCCGTGCCGCACCCGTGAAACCTGGGGCCCGTACGCACACCGCGTACGGGCCCCAGGCGCGTTCCGGGGTGACGACGGGCGGGCCCGCGGCCGGGTCCTAGGTCCCGCACGCGGGGACACAAGCCCCGGGTTTCGCGTGCCCCGGCGGGCACACCGAGGGTGCCGGACACCAACCGCGGAATCCGGAGCGGAGCCCGCGGAACCCGAAGGAAGGCCCGCACGATGTCCCTGCCCGAAGCCCCGGCCGACTCCTGCGTACGCGCCCTGCGCATGCGCCTGCCGACGAACCTCCAGGCGCCCCGCCTGGCCCGCGAATCGGTCTGCGCCGTCGTGGACCCCGACCGCTACGCGCTCGGCGACGGCGAGACCTGCCTGTCCGAGGTGGTGGCCAACGCCGTCCAGCACTCCGCCGCCCCCGACATCCCGCTGATGCTGATCGGGGAGGCGGACGGCAGCCTCTTCGCGGCGGTCAAGGACACCGCCCGAACGGTCCCGATGGCCGCGGGCGACGGGGACGGGCCGCTGTCCGAGGACGGCCGGGGCCTGGAGGTCCTGGGGGCGCTCGCGGACGGCTGGGGCTTCGACCGGACACGTTCCGGGAAGTGGGTGTGGTTCCGCGTGCGCCACCCGCGCTCGGACGCCGCCGAGGGGAAGGTGGCCGCGTGAACACCGCACTCACGTCCGTACGGGAGAGATCCGCGACCGGACCGGCCGGGCTGCCCCTGCTGGAGGACGCCGGCGCGGTCACCCCGGAGGACGCCCGCGAGGTGTCCCAGCTTTTCTTCGAGCGGCTGGCCGGGCTGCCGGAGGGCGACGCCGCCCACGGGTACGCGCGCGACTGCCTGATCGAGATGAATCTGTCCCTGGTGCACTACGCGGTCCGCCGGTTCCGCAGCCGGGCCGAGGAGACCGAGGACATGGTCCAGGTCGGCACGATCGGGCTGATCAAGGCGATCGACCGGTACGACCTCGCGCGCGGCACCCCGTTCAGCGCCTTCGCCGTCCCGTACATCGTCGGCGAGATCAAGCGGTTCTTCCGGGACACCAGCTGGGCGGTCCACGTACCGCGCCGCCTCCAGGAACTCCGTATCGACCTGGCCAGGGCCCGCGAGAAACTCGCCCATGAACTGAACCGCGCGCCCACCACCTCGGAACTGGCCCGGTACCTGGAAATGGACCAGGAAGAGGTCATCGAGGGCCTGTACGCCGGAAACGGGTACTCCGCCGATTCCCTCGACGCGCCGCCGGAGGAGGGCGACGCGCATTCCGCGGGCGGAACCCTGGCCGCGCGCCTGGGCGGCGAGGACCCCGCCCTGGAAAAGGCCGAGAACATCCAGGCGCTCAAACCGCTGCTGGACGGCCTGGAAGAGCGGGACCGGCGGATTCTGCACATGCGGTTCGGTGCGGAGATGACACAGACACAGATCGGTGAATCCCTCGGCATCTCCCAGATGCAGGTGTCGCGGCTGCTGACCCGCATTCTCGCGAGCCTGCGGGAGGGGATGCTGGAGGTGAATTGAGGAACGCCGACGAAACCGACGATGGGCCCGCCTCCTGCCATATGGCAGGAGGCGGGCCTTTCCTGTGCCCAGGTGCGCCCAGGACCCGTGCTCAGGCCGCCCGCCGGTATTCCGCGTCATGCGCGCGCAGGAGGCGGCGGGCCTCGCGGAGAGCGGTGGCCGGGTCGCGGTGGCCGGTGTAGACGCCGAGGGTGTAGGAGATGTCGTCGAGGCGGGCGGCTGCCGGGGCGCCGCCCCGGGTGAGGTGCTGGTGTTCGTGGACGAGGTCGCGCAGCACCTGGTAATTGATCAGTCGCATGGGGTTCCCTTTTCTGTGCGGGGAGAACGGGGTGATCGTCGCCGGTAAATGCAGATCCATCCGCCTGCTGCTTTTCCGGTGCCCCGCGAGGGGAGGGAGCGGCGGGACTTCGGGCCCCTTGTCCGTGGGACTTCCGTCGGTACGGGGAAGGCGAACGGCACCTTTTCCCGCCGCGCCCATAATTTGTCGCCGAGAGCCGCATAACCCGTGTACGTGACGGACACACCATGGTCTCGGAGGCCGTCATCGAAGGCCGGAAAGGCCGATGCGGCGGACGGAAGGGGAGCATGTGCGGGAGAAGAGGACGGCGCGCTGGGCGGGTGCCGTGCGCCCGGCGCGCCTGCGGGACGGGCCCTGGGCCGTACGGTGGCTGGTCGCGGTCCGCGCGAGCGTCGCGGCCGCCCTGGCCTGGCAGCTGTGCTCCAGCGTGTGGGGGACGCCGCGGCCCGCCCCGGCGGTCGTCGCCGCGCTGCTCGTCGTCCACCCGACGGTGTTCCGGTCCTGCACGGCGGGCCTCCAGTACGCGGCCGGGTGCTCCCTCGGCGCGCTGATCGCGCTGCCCGCCGCGGTCCTCGTCGGGCCGACCTGGCTGAGCATGAGCGCCGTACTCCTGCTGTCCCTGCTGGCCGCCGGGCACGAACGGCTGGGCGCGCACGGCCTGCACGTACCGATCACCGCGGTGTTCGTCCTCCTGCTCGGACCGAGCCACGCGCGGGAGATCGGGCCGCACCTGCTGCAGATCGGGGTGGGCATCTCCGTCGCGGTCCTCTTCAACGCCCTGCTGCCCCCGCCGCTGCGGCTGCGCGCCGCCGAGACCGCCCTGGACCGGCTGCGCGCCGAACTGGCGGGGGTGCTGGACGGGGTGGCCGACGCGGTACGCAAGGCCCGGCACCCGGACGATGTGCTCGACCCCGACTGGCGCGATCGCCTGGCGGAGCTCACCGCCCAGGCCCGCAGCGCCCTCGGCCAGGCGCACGAGAGCCTGCGCTGGAACGTGCGCGCGCCGAACCGGCACACCGTCTGGCACCTGGACCAGCGGGTCCTGGAGAGCCTGGAGCGCGTCGCGCACGACGCGGAGGCGGTCGTCGCGGCGCTCGACGACCTTGCGGCGCAACGCCCGGCCGCCGTGGCGCCTGATCCGTACGGCACAGCGCGGACCGACGCCTGGGACCAGGAGTTCCGGGCCGGGTACGGGCGGCTGCTGACCTGTCTGGCCCTGTGCGTCCGCGGCTGCCGGGGCGGCAGCCCGCACCCCGTCCTGCCCGCCACCCGCCGCGTCTGGCGGGAACTCGCCGAACGCTGCGGCGACCGGCACGACAGCCTGGACGCACGGCTGGCCGAGTGCCGCCTTCTGATGCTCCTCGACCGGTCGCTCCAGCACGTGGCGGGCGGGCGCCACCGTACGGCGCGTGCGCCCCGGAGCCGTACCGCCACCGCCGAACTCACCGTCGTTGCCGGGGAAACCAGGGAAGAGACCCATGCGCAAGCTGATGCCCGGCACCGCTGAGCATCCTGCCGGACACACCCGCACCCGGTGCGCGCTCCTGCTGCCGCGCGCGCTGTTCGTCCTGGCCTTCGCCCTGTTCGTCCTGGCCATCGTGGCCGTGTCGATCGGCTCGCCGAATCGGCTCACCACCGGGCCGGTGTCCGAAGCGGCAGTGTGTACGGCACTGGCCGTCGCGCCGGTGGCCGTCGTCGGCGAGGCGGTACGGCAGCGGCGACGGCGCGCGCTGAACCGGGCGGACACCTCGGCCGCGACCGCGCAGCGGGTCCTGCTGCGGCCGCTCCCCGGCCGGATCGGGGACCTGCGCCTGCGCGGCACCTACCTCCCGGCCCGGACCGCGCCCCGCAGCGGCGGCGATCTCTACGACGCGGTGCGCAGCCCGTACGGCACCCGGCTGCTCATCGGCGACGTACGCGCCAAGGGGATGCTCGCGGTGGAGGCGTCGGCGGTGCTGCTGCGCGCGTTCCGCGAAGCGGCGTACGAGGAAGAGACGCTGAGTGAGGTGGCCCGGCGGCTGGAGGGCGACGCGCGGCGGCACATTGCGCGGCTGCCGGGCGCGGAGACACCCGAACGGTTCGCCACCGCCCTGCTGGTGGAGATCCCGTCCGGGCCGGTGGCCCGGGTGGTCCACTGCGGGCACCCGGAACCCCTGCTGGTCCGGGACGGGCGGGTACGGGTCTGCCCGCCGGAGCGGCCCGGTGCCCCGATCGGCATGGCCGACCTGGTGGGCGCCGGGCACGCGGTCCATACGCTGCCGTTCCGGGCGGGGGAGCGGCTGGTGCTGTACACCGACGGGTTCACCGAGGCGCGCGATGCGGCGGGGCGCTTCCTTCCCTTCGCCGAGCGGGTCGCGGAGCGGGCCGCCGCGCCGCTGGACGACCTGGCCGACGGGCTCCGCGCGGACCTGGTCCGGCACACGGGCGGGGAACTGCGGGACGACGCGGCGCTGCTCGCCGTCGAGCGCGTCCCCGGGTGAGCGGGCCCGCCCGTCCGGGTCCGGCCGCTACTCGCCCGTCGCGCCGTCGATCCGCTCGCGCAGCAGGTCCGCGTGCCCGTTGTGCCGCGCGTACTCCTCGATCATGTGGACGTACACCCACCGGAGGCTGATCGTCCGGCCGTCCGTCGTGGTGAAGGTGTCGTCCAGGCTGCGGTGGGCCACGGCCTGGTCGGCGGCGTCGATCTCGGCGCGCAGGGTGGCGAAATCGGCCTCGGCCCCGGCGGTGTCGAGCACCTCGAAATCCGTGTCCGGCCGCTCGTCGGTGTAGTACAGGGGGCCGACCTTCTGGCCCGCGACCCGGAAGCGGAACCAGCTGCGCTCCACCTCGGCCATGTGCCGGACGAGGCCGAGCAGCGTGAGGTTCGACGGTTCGGCGCTCGGCCGGACGAGCTGTTCCGGCGTGAGGCCGGCGCACTTGCTCAGCAGGGTGTCGCGGTGCCGGTCCAGCCAGCCCTGCAGCATCGTGCGTTCATCCGCCACGTACGGCTCGGTGCGGCGGTCAACTTTTGGTGCGGTCCATGTCATGCCGGAGAGTGTCACCTGACAGGTGCGCGGAACGCCACACCTTATTTTCCGGGCGTCCGGGACCGCCGTGGCGGCAGAGCCCGGGTACCGAACTCCGGCCGGTGTGCATCCAGGTTCTCAGGGGTCGCAGATCGGCTCGTACGGCACATTGGGCAGCAGCTCCTGCCAACGCGCGGGCCCGGTCCTGCCCACCAGCGGGCAGATGCGCCCGGCCACCCGGTTCGCGTCCAGGTCCCACAGCCGCACCGAGCCGTCCGCGCCGGTGGTCGCCAGCGTCCTGCCGTCCGGCGCGTAGGCCACCGACCACAGCACATCGGTGTGCCCGGTCAGGGTGGCGGTCTGCGTACGGGCGGCGGTGTCCCAGATCCGTACGGTGCTGTCGAAGCCGACCGTGGCCAACTGCCGCCCGCGCGGGGCGAAGGCGATGCCCCGCACCGACCCGGTGTGGCCGCGCAGCACACCGGTGCCCCGCTGCCGGCGCACATCCCACAGGCGCACCGTCCGGTCGTTGCCCGCCGAAGCGAGCGTGCGCCCGTCCGCGCTGAACGCCACTGCCCACACCGCGCCCGTATGCCCGCGCAGCACCCCGGCCCGACGGTGCGTGGCGACATCCCACAGCCGGACCGTACGGTCGTCGCTCGCGCTCGCCAGCAGCCGCCCGTCCGGGCTGAACGCCACACCGTTGACGAAGTCGTCGTGGCCGGTCAGGACGGTGGACCGGCCCCGCGTGAGGTCCCACAGCCGGACCGTGCCGTCCTCGCTCGCCCCCGCCAGCAGCCGCCCGCCGGGGGCGAAGGCGACCCCGAACACCGAACCGCCCGGCCCCGTCAGCAGCCGTTTGCGGGCGCCGCTCGCCGCGTCCCACAGGCGTGCGGTCCCGTCGGCGCCCGCGGTGGCGAACGTCCTGCCGTCCGGGGCGTAGGCCAGGTCCCGCACCGGCCCGTGGTGGGCGCGCAGCGGCGGCCCCAGCTGCGTACGCGCGCGGACGTCCCACCGCTGGACCGTGCCGTCGACGCCCGCGGCGACCAGCCGCCGCCCGCCGGGGGCGAAGGCGACGGCGGAGCGGCCGGACACCGGGCGGGCGGTCAGCGCGGCGCCGGCCGGGTTCCACAGGGCGATGGTCCGGTCGAAGCTGCCGGTGGCCAGCGTGTGGCCGTCCGGGGAGAAGGCGACGGCGAGGACGTAGTCGCTGTGCCCGGTGAAGGCGGCGACGGTACGGCGGGTGGCGACCTCCCACAGGCGCGCGGAGCCGTCGCCGGACGCGGACGCGAGGGTGTCGCCGTCGGGGCAGAACGCCAGCGCGTTGATGTCGTCGTTGTGGCCGGTGAGCCGGGCGCGGACGGTCATCCGGCGGGTGTCGTAGAGCGTGACCGTACGGTCCGTGCCGCCGACGGCCAGCGTCGCGCTGTCCGGGCTGAAGGCCACGGCCACGACGCCGTCGCCGTGCCCGGAACGGTCGGCGAGGACGGTGGGGGCGGCGGGACGGCCGGTGGCGGACAGGGCGCTGCCGGGGGCCGACGCGGTCAGCGACGGCGGCAGCCGCCAGACCCGGAGCCGGCCGCCCGCGTCCCCGCGGGCGAGCAGGCGGCCGTCCGGGCTGAACGCCACCTTGCCGGTCCCGGCGCCCCCGCGGCCCGGCAAGCGGGCCATCGGCCGCATGCGGGGCGCGTCCCACAGGGTCACGCTGCCGCCGGGGCCGGTGGAAGCGAGCACGTCGCCGCGGGCCGCGCCGCCGCGGCCGGCGGGCGCGAAGGCCACCTCGCCGCCGTCACCGTCGCCGGGCACGGTGACGGCGGGCGTACGGCGGGCGGTGTCCCGGACCCGTACGGAGCCGTCCGCGGCGCCCGCGGCCAGGAGGCGGCCGTCCGGGCTGAAGGCGACACCGCGGATCCGCGGCGCACCGGTGGTGAGGGCGGTGACCGGCGGGCGGCGGGTGCGCCGGTCCCAGAGCCGGACCGTGCCGTCCGAGCCGCCGCCCGCCAGGAGCCTGCCGTCCGGGCTGAACGCGGCGCCGTTGACCGGCCCCTGAATGCCCGTCAGGCGCCCGGCGAACGGCCGGGCCTGCGTGCTCAG
Organism: Streptomyces rimosus subsp. rimosus; assembly: GCF_000720725.1. Lineage (GTDB taxonomy): Bacteria > Actinomycetota > Actinomycetes > Streptomycetales > Streptomycetaceae > Streptomyces > Streptomyces rimosus_A. Next base: position 49,525 of record NZ_JOCQ01000009.1, on the reverse strand, counting down.
CAGTGCGCTGCGGGAGGCGGGGGAGGGGCGCATCCGGTATGCCTCGGCGGCGAGCAGCATGGCTGCCTCGGGCTGCCCGGTGGCCACCTGCCCTGAGCGGGCGGCCAGTTCACCGGCGTACGCGTCGCGGCGCCCGGCCTCCGCCGTACGCCACTGCTGCACCGCCAGCACCCCCGCGCACACGGCGAGCACGAGCAGCACGGCGAGGGTGCCCGCGAGCCTGCGGCGGCGCCGCACCCGGCGGCGGCCGGCCCGGGCCGCGGCCGCCTCGCGCTCCTGCGAGGCGTGCAGAAACTCCTCCTCCAGCGGGCTGAGTCCGGCGTTCTCCCCCTGCTGCCCGGCCCACTCGCGGGCCACCGCCAGCCGCGTGCCCCGGTACAGCGCCGCGGTGTCCCGCCCCTCCCGCTTCCAGGCCCCGGCCGCCTCCGTGAGCCGCTGGTGGACGACGAGCCCGGCCCGGTCGGCGCGGATCCAGCCGCGCAGCCGCGGCCAGGCCCGCAGCAGCGCCTCGTGGGTGATCTCCACGGTGTCCGCGTCGAGGGTCAGCAGCCGGGCGCGGACGAAGACGTCGATCACGGCGGCGGTCTTCTCCGGGTCCGGCAGATGCTCCAGCAGGCGGTCGTGCGGCACCCGGCGGCGCGTCTCGCCCGCGATCTCGCCGACCTGGACCAGCCGCAGCAGCACCTGCCGCGCCGTGCGCCGCTCCGCCGGGTCCAGGCCGGCGTGCACCCGCTCGGCGGTGGTGGCGACGGCGCCGTGCAGACCGCCGGTCAGCCGGTAGCCGGCGACGGTGAGGGTACGGCCGGAGCGCTGCTGCCAGGTGGCGAGCAGGGCGTGCGCCAGCAGCGGCAGCGCGCCGCCGGCCACCGGCTCGTCGTCCCCGTGGATGCCCAGGTCGGACAGGAGCAGCTCTTCGAGGCCCGCCTCCAGCTCCAGCGCGGCCTCCCGGGCGGGCCGGGTGATCGCCGCGCGGACTTCCCGTACGGACATCGGGCGCAGCGCGAACACCCCGGCGGACAGGGCCGGGGCGAGCGCGGGGTGGTCCAGGCACTGGCCGTAGAAGTCGGCGCGGACGCCGAGGACCACGGCGCACGGGGCCTCCCGGGCGGCAGCGCACAGCGCCGTGACGAAGGCCCGCCGCTCGTGGGCGTCCTCGCAGGCGGTGAAGACCTCCTCGAACTGGTCGACGACGAGGACCAGGCGGGGACGGGAGCCGAGCGCGGCGCGTACGGCGGCGGGGCACTGCTCGGGAGCCCCGGACAGCTCCTCGGCGGTGACGGCGGGGGCCGTGCCCGGGGCCGCCGGTCCGGCCAGCGCCGCGGCCAGTTCGGTGAGCGGGTGCGCGCCGGGCGTCAGGACGCGGACCGGCCAGTGCCGGGAGCCGGGCAGGGCCCCGGCGCGCAGGGCGGGCAGCAGTCCGGCCCGCAGCAGCGAGGACTTGCCGGCGCCGGACGGGGCCGCCAGAACCAGCGGCCCCGCGCTGTCCACGCGCTCGGCGAGGCGGCCGACCAGGGCTGCGGTGGCCCGCTCCCGGCCGAAGAACCACGGGGCGTCCGCGGCGGTGTAGGCGGCCAGTCCCGGATACGGGCAGCGGTCGCCGGGGGTACGGGCGGCCAGCAGCCGGCTGAGCGTGCCCTGCGCGGCCAGGGCCGCGTCGCAGCGGCGGGCCACGTCGGCGGTCGGCGGCTTCTCACCGTTCTCGATCTTGCTGAGGTAGCCCTTGCTGTAGTGCACCAGCTGGGCGAGAGACCGGAGGGAGACCTCCCGCTCCCGCCGCAGCCGCCGCAGCGCGTCCCCGAACTCCTCCGGCATGCAGCCCCCCACGCCTCGTGCGGGCGGCCGGGCTCCCGGCCACCCGCACCGCGCCGGTGATGCTACGCACGGGCGTTCCGGCCCGGCCGGTGATCGCGGGGGAAGCACTGAAAGGGGTGAAACGGGATACCTCGGTACGCGGGCGCACGGCGCGCGAGACGGGGAACGCTCCCCATGCGGTGCCTGCTCGATCCGCTCGCCGAAGGGTGTTGACCTGCGGTCTAGGCCCGGATAACTTCGCTCTACGGATTGTTGATTCCGTAACGCGGAAACGTGCGGAAACTCTGCGGGGCGGGCGCGAACCACTGGGAGGGTGTCGGATGGGGCAGCACGAGACGGTGGCGACGAGCCTCGCGCCCACCGTACGCGAGGAGATAGGAACCGCACTCGCGGACGTGGACGCGGACCTCGCGCGGCGCTACCCGGGCGACCCCGGCACCCGGCAGCCGGTCCACACGGTCTACGTACCCGGCGACGCCGTCACCGCCGGCACCCTCCGCGAGTGGGGCGATGCCGCCCTCGCCGCGCTCGACGAGCACGCGCCGGACGCCGAGGCGTTCGCCGGCGTTCTCGGCCTCCCGGACGACCTGGCGGAGCCGGTGTACGAGCGGGTCCGGGCCAAGCTGGAGCGCGAGCCCGTCGAGGACCTGCGCATCGACTTCGAGGACGGCTACGGGCCGCGCCCCGACGCCGAGGAGGACGAAGCGGCCGCCCGCGCCGCCGCCCTCGTCGCGGGCGCCTTCAAGGACGGCACCGCGGCGCCTTACATGGGCATCCGCATGAAGTGCATGGAGGCCGCCGTCCGCGACCGCGGCATCCGCACCCTCGACATCTTCCTCACCGGCCTGATGGCGGCCGGCGGCCTCCCCGACGGGCTGGTCCTGACCCTGCCCAAGGTCAGCTATGCCGAGCAGGTCACCGCCATGGCGCGGCTGCTGGAGGCGTTCGAGAAGACGCACGCGCTGCCCGACGGCCGGATCGGCTTCGAGATCCAGATCGAGACCCCCCAGTCGATCCTCGGCGCCGACGGCCGCGCCACCGTCGCCCGCATGATCGAGGCCGCCGGGGGCCGTGCCACCTCCCTGCACTACGGCACCTTCGACTACAGCGCCTCCTGCGGCGTCAGCGCCGCCCACCAGGCCCCCGACCACCCGGCGGCCGACCACGCCAAGGCCGTCATGCAGGTCGCCGCGGCCGGTACCGGCGTGCGCCTGTCCGACGGCTCGACCAACGTCCTACCGGTCGGCGCGACCGCCCGGGTGCACGACGCCTGGCGGCTGCACCACGGCCTGGTGACCCGTGCGCTGGCCCGCGCGTACTACCAGGGCTGGGACATGCACCCGGCCCACCTGCCCACCCGCTACGCCGCCGTCTACGCCTTCTACCGCGGCGGACTTGAGCAGGCCGCCGCCCGGCTCACCGCGTACGTCTCCAAGGCCGGCGGCGACGTGCTGGACGAGCCCGCCACCGCCAAGGCGCTCAGCGGTTACCTGCTGCGCGGCCTGGACTGCGGCGCCGTGGACCCGGCCGAGGTCGCCCGCCTGACCGGACTCACCCGCGCCGACCTGGACGCCCTCGCGGGCCGCCCGGCACCGGCCGCCTGACGGCCCGTCACCAGCGGCGTACGAACACGTCGTACGCCGCGTTGGTGTCCCCGGGCACCAGATCGGCCGCGTCCGAACTGAACGCCACCGCCCGGCCCTCGCCGTCCACCGCCCCGCTGCCCGCCCGGTCGCCCGGGCCCACGTCCCGGCGCTGTCCGTTCCGCGCGTGCACGAGGACCAGCCGGCCGCCCTCCGCGACGAGCACCCACCGGCCGTCCCCGCTGACCGCCTTCGCCACCGCGCCGTCGCCCGCCACCTGCCAGGTGCGTCCCGCGCGCAGGTCGCGGACGTAGGCATGCGGGCCGGGCTTGGTGCCGCCGGGCACGACGTTGCCGGCGGTGGACGTGAAGGCCGCGAACCGGCCGTCGGCGCTGAGCTGCGCGAGCCGCGCCGGGCCGTCGGCCGGGGAGCCGTCGTGCGTGGTGTCCACCTGCTCGACCTCGCCGGTGTCCCGGTCGCGCACGAACACGTCACCGGTGTCCGGGCCGCTGCCGCCGCGCCGGTGGATGCCGTACGCCGCCACCCGGCCGTCCCCGGAGAGCGAGCCGCCGTCGGCGAGCGGATAGCCGGAAGGCCCGGCGGGAGTGAGGAGTTCGTCGGTGCCGCGGTCCAGGTCGCGGACGTACAGCAGCACGGGGGCGTTGCCGTGCCGGTTGGTGATGGTGTACGCGAGGTGCCGCCCGTCGGCGCTCAGCCCGGCGACGTCGCTGATCTCGCTGCCGACCGGCGGGTCCTTCGGGCGGACCTGCTCCGTCGTCCCAGTGCGGCGGTCGTGGACGTACGGGAGCGGATAGCGCGTCCCCGTGGAGAACGCGACGTACCGCCCGTCCGCACTGATCGCCAAGGGCCCGCCGCCGTACCCCTGCGGCTTCGGGACCTGCGTGAGCTGCCCGGTGACCGTGTCCTTGACCAGGAGCACGGGGAAGTAGCCCGCGCCCAGATTCGGGGCGGCGGACCAGAAGACGACGTAGCGCCCGTCCGCGCTGACGGCGGCGGGCCCGGATGCGCCGTCGGCCTGCGCACCGTCGGAAGCCGTGCTGACCCGCTGGACGGAGGACGCGGGCGCGGCGGCGGTGGATGCGGGCGCGGCGGCCCGCGCCGGGCCCGGGGCGCACAACCCCACCACGGCGGCACCCACCGCACCGACTCCGACGACCGCACGCACCGACCGTGACATGCCTCGCCCCATGCCCGCCCCCAAGCCCGCCCCAAAAAACGAAAAAGCAAGGAGTTGCCCACTCCTTGCCACTCTCAACTTATAGCGCACAGGGGGGCTTGCGGCAAGGCCCCGGTCATGCCGCACAATCGCTCGCCGAAGGGCCAGAACCTGCGGGAATAGGAGATAAGCGAAGTACGTACGGGGATGTCGGCGTACGGGGGGTGCGGTGACGGCGGGCCGACGGGGGAACCCGCGCCGCGGTCACAGGTCTCCGGCGCCGCGCCGCGGGCGTACGCGCGGCAGGACCCCGCGGGCGGCCCAGGATCGGAGCTGACACCATGCATTCCCTGACCACCGGCGTGTTCGACCTTCCCGACCGCCTCGCCGCCAAGGCCGACCCGAAGCTGACGGCGGCCGACGAACGGCACTTCGCGGCCATCGCGGAGAGCCTGGACCGGACGATCACCGAACTGTCCGACCGCCTCGACGCCGAACTCAAGGCGCCCGGCGGCACCGGCCGGCAGGCGATGGACCGCGACGCGGAGGTCCACCGGCTGACCGGACGGCTGCGCGCGCTGCGCCGCTTCGGTCTCGACCTGTGCCTCGGCCGGATGGCCGGCGCGGACGGCACCGATCCCGTGTACGTCGGACGGCTCGGCCTCACCGACAGCACGGGCCGCCGGCTGCTGGTCGACTGGCGGTCCCCCGCGGCCGCGCCGTTCTTCGGCGCCACCCACGCCGACCCGATGGGGCTGACGAGCCGCCGCCGGTACCGCTGGACCCGCGGCCGGATCACCGACTACTGGGACGAGGTCTTCACCGCCGAGGGCCTGGAAGGGCACGCCGCGCTCGACGACCACTCCGCCTTCATCGCCAGCCTGGGCGGCAACCGCTCGGCGCGGATGCGGGACGTCCTCGGCACCATCCAGGCCGACCAGGACGCCATCATCCGGGCCGGGTCCCGCGGCGCCCTCGTGGTCGACGGCGGACCCGGCACGGGCAAGACCGTCGTGGCCCTGCACCGCTCCGCCTACCTCCTGTACTCCGACCCCCGCCTCGGACACCGCCGCGGCGGCGTGCTGTTCGTCGGCCCGCACCGGCCCTACCTGGCCTACGTGGACGACGTCCTGCCCAGCCTCGGCGAGGAAGGCGTACAGACCTGCGTCATACGGGACCTCGTCGCCGAGGGAGCCGAGGCGGTGGACGAGAGCGACCCGGAGGCGGCCCGCCTGAAGTCGTCCGCCGGCATGGTGAAGGCCATCGAGAAGGCCGTCGGCATCTACGAGGAACCGCCCGCCAGGGGGATGACGGTCTCGACCGACTGGGGAGACGTCCGGCTGACCGCCGACGACTGGGCCGAGGCGTTCGAGGCGCCGGACCCCGGCACTCCGCACAACGAGGCGCGCGAGCAGATCTGGGAAGAGCTCGTCGCGATCCTGCTCGACAAGCTCGACGGCGACGTCCCGGGCCACGACTTCGAGCGGGCGCTGCGCCACGACGGGGAACTGGTCACCGCCCTGCACCGCGCCTGGCCGCTGCTCGAAGCCACCGATCTGGTCTCGGACCTCTGGACGGTCCCCGCCTACCTGCGGCTGTGCGCCCCCTGGCTCAGCACCGACGAAGTGCGCAGGCTCCAGCGCAAGGACGCGCCCCAGGCCTGGACGGTGTCCGACCTGCCGCTCCTGGACGCGGCCCGGCAGCGCCTCGGCGACCCGGAGGCGGCCCGCACCAAGCGCCGGCACGCGGCCGTCCTCGCCGCCCAGCGCGAGCGCATGACGCAGGTCGTCGACAACCTGATAGACGCCGCCTCCGCCTCCGGCGCCGACCTCGACGAGGGCGAGGGCCTGGTGACGATGCTGCGCGGCCAGGACGCCCAGGTCAGCCTGGTGGACGAGGCCGAACTGACCATCGCGGAACCGGACCGGCTGGCCGGCCCGTTCGCGCACATCGTGGTGGACGAGGCGCAGGAACTGACCGACGCGGAATGGCAGATGCTGCTGCTCCGCTGCCCGTCCCGGAGCTTCACCATCGTCGGCGACCGCGCTCAGGCCCGGCACGGCTTCACCGAGTCGTGGCGGGAGCGGCTCGAACGGATCGGCCTGGACCGGATCGACGTGGCCTCCCTGAGCATCAACTACCGCACACCGGAAGAAGTCATGGCGGCGGCCGAACCGGTCATCCGGGCCGCCCTCCCGGACGCCAACGTGCCGACCTCCATCCGCCGCGGCGGCATCCCGGTGGTCCACGGCCCCGTCACCGACCGCGACGCGATCCTCGGCCACTGGCTCGCCACACACGACGACGGGATCGCCTGCGTCATCGGCGACCCCACGTTCCGGGCGACGCCGCGTGTCCGGTCGCTGTCCCCGGAGCTGGCGAAGGGGCTGGAGTTCGACCTGGTCGTCCTCGTCGATCCGGAGGACTTCGGCGGGGGCGTCCAGGGGGCGGTCGACCGCTATGTCGCGATGTCGCGTGCGACGCAGCAGCTCGTGATCCTGACGAGCTGCTAGGGCCGGTCCTCCGACGGCCTCGCCGGCCCCGCTCGACGACGGGGCCGGCCGGGTCGGGGTCGGCCGGGGCCGTCGGAATCCCGGGTGCATGTGCCTGTGCGCCGTGAGCGCCACGGCGTACGGTGCTCAGAGCAGCCGGGATCGTGCCGGGCACACCGCCAAGGAGTCCCGCAGTGAATGCCACCCCCTCGCCCCCTGTGCGCGCCGAACTGATGCTGGACGGCCGCCGACTGTCCTACCTGGACTTCGGCGGGAACGGTCGGCTGCTGCTCGCCTTGCACGGGCACCTCGACGAAGGGCGCACCTTCTCCCGTCTCGCCCGGGACCTGGCCCCCGACTGGCGCGTCGTCGCACCCGACCAGCGAGGCCACGGTGATTCGGACCGGGCACCGCAGTACACCCGCCAGGGTTATGTCGACGATGTGGCGGCGCTGATCGAACACCTCGCGGCCGGTCCGGCGGTGGTCCTGGGGCACTCACTGGGTGGGCTCAACGCCTATCAGACGGCTGCGTGGCACCCGCATCTGGTGAGCGCTCTCGTGGTGGAGGACGCCGGTGCCGAGATGGGCGTCTCGGGGGGCGCGAATCCGTTCCTCTTCTTGAGCGGCTGCCCCTACCGGGCGGACACCCCCGAGCAGTTGACCGCGGCGCTGGGCGCAGCCGGACCGATGTTCGCGGACGCCTTGCGGCAGCTCCCCGACGGCTCGTGGCGGTTGCCGTTCCACCCGCAGGACACGATCGACTCCTATGCGGACAATGAAGGCGATCACTGGGCCGACTGGCAGGCGAGCGACTGTCCTGCCCTGCTGCTGTACGGGGCACGCAGCCCCGTGGTCGGTCCGGCCCGGGCACAGGTGATGGTTCGGCGCCGTCCGGGCACCGAGGCGGTGGAGCTGGATGCCGATCACTTCCTCCACCGCGACCGCCCGCTGGAGTTCGCCCGCGCCGTCCGCCTGTTCCTCGGCGCATGACGTGCCTGCTCGCGCGAACGGTTCACAGCCGTCTGCTCGCGGAAGCACAGAAGCGGCTCAGGCGGCCGGACCAGGCCGCCGACGCTTCACCCGTACCGGACGTTGTACGGAGAACGGCTGATTGCGGGCGTCCCTCCTGGCGCGCTTGTATGCGCGTATCCCGCACGGGCGGGGTGGCGGAGATTCAGGGGGGAACATGTCGAAGCGGGTGCATGCGGGGCTGAGTGCGGCCGTCGTGGTGGGAGTGCTGGTGTCGGGGGGCGTGGCGTGGGCCGGTGACGGGGCCGCGTCCACCGTCACACGGGTGAGTACGGCGGCGGACGGCGGTCAGCTGACCGGCCCCTCGCACATCGCCTCGATCAGCGCCGGCGGCCGGTACGTCGCCTTCTGGACCGGCGCGCCGGAGCTGGGCGGCGGGGGCGATTCGACGCACGTGCCGGCCGTCAAGGACCTGCGTACCGGGCGGGTCGAGCGGATACCGGGCGCCCGGCGCGAGGACGGGGCCGGGATCGACAACGTCCCGCTCATCAGCGCCGACGGCCGCTTCGTCGCGTACTCCACCGGATACGTCGGGCACCGTTCCGCGTACCTGCACGACCGCCGGGCCGGCCGCACCACCCACCTGGTCCCGCCGGCCGGCTCCCCGGCCGGCGGCGGGAGCGGCGAGGTCACCTCGCTGAGCGCACACGGCCGTTCGGTCGCCTTCCGGGCCACGGGCCCCGCGCCGGGCGGCCCGGTGCTCGACTACGTATACGACACGGTCACCGGCCGCACCGAACTGATCACCCCCAAGGCGCCGGGCGACAACGCGAAGTACGGAATCGTGCGCGGCGTCTCGCTGAGCGGGACGGGCCGGTGGGTCGCGTACGTGCTCGACGAGCCGGAGGGCGGCGGGCAGGACCTTTTCGTACGGGACCGCCGGACGGGCGCCGTGCGCCGGGCCGACATGAACCCCGACGGCACACCGATGGACGAACGCCGCCTGCGGCTGGGGGAGTTGAGCGACAACGGCCGCGCCGTGACGTTCGCCGCGGACTCCCGCCGCGCGCCGTCCCGGTCCGGGGCGCCCGGCTGGTACGGCTACGTGTACGACCTGCGCGCCCGGCACACGCGACAGGTGGGCCGGGAACGCGGCTTCCCCACGGCGGTCAGCGGCGACGGGCGGCGCGTGCTGGAGAACTACGACGGCCGGCTGACGCTGCACGACCTGCCCACCGGCGAGCAGTACCCGGTCGCGGACGGCTACCTGAACCACGCCGCCCAGCACGCGCTGAGCCGGGACGGCCGGAGCGTGGTCTTCGGCTCGGTCCTGCCGGACCTGGTGCCGGGGGACACCAATGGTGCGTACGACGTGTTCGTGCGGCGGTTCGGGCCCGGGGCGGCGTGACGGACGGCCATTCCGGCCGGAGGTGGATTTGCCCGGTTGGAACCGGGTTGTACGGAAGGCGATGGCGGGCATGTGGATCACATGACTGACGCCGGATTCTTCGCCCGCAGATACGGTCCTCCACCACGCGAGGACCGTCCGGCCGTGGTGCTCGTCCACGGGCTCGGACTCTCGGGGCGGTACTTCGTGCCGCTCGCGCGCCGGCTGGCCGCGGGCGGGGCGGGTGTGGTGGTGCCGGATCTGCCGGGCAACGCGCGTTCCCGGGCCGTCGTGTACCGCGCCCCCGAGGTCGGGCAGCTCGCCGACGCCCTGGCCGGCCTGCACCGGCGGCTGTCCCCGGGCCCGAGCGTGCTGGTCGCCAACTCGGTCGGCTGCCAGGTGGCCGCGGCCCTGGCCGCCCGCCACCCCCACCTGGTCAGCCGCCTGGTGCTGGTCGGCCCGGCGCTCGAACCGGGGGTCTCCGGGTGGCGTCAGTTCGCCCGGCTCGTCGCGGACGCCCCCAAGGAGCCCCTCGGCCTGCTCTCCCTGGCCGCGTTCGACTACCTGGTGACCGGCCCCCTGCGCTGCGCCGCCTCCTTCGGCCGCGCGCTGCGGGACGCGGCCGGGTCATTCGAGGGGAACCTGTCCCGGGTCCGCGCGCCCACGCTCGTCGTACGGGGAACGGGTGACACCATCGCCACCGGCACCTGGACCCGGCGCGTGGCAGGCATGGTCGCCGACGGGCGCGCCGAGGAGATCCCGGGCGCGGCCCACGGGGCCCACTACAGCGCGCCGGACGCCATGGCCGCACTGATCGAGAAGTTCACGGTGGGAGAGACCGGTTGAAGTCCGCGAAGAAGTCCGGCCGCGCGCCGTCCGGGCACCGGGGGCGCCGCTCGCTGTGGCTGCGCCTGCTGCCCGGCATCTCCCGCAAGCGCCGGGGCTTCGTCCTGGCCTGGTGGGGGTTCGCCCTGACCTTCGGCGGGATGCGCCTGCTGACCTGGCTCATCCACATCGACGTGGCCGGGGTCGGCGACGTGCAGGCCGGCGGGGTGCACCTGCACCACTACGTGTGGGGAATCCTGCTGCTCGCGGTGGTGGGCGCGGCGAGCCTGGCCGAACGCTCGGCGCGGGCCCGCGCCTGGCTGGGGCTGGCCTACGGGGTGGGGCTGGCCCTGACCGTCGACGAGGCGGCGCTGCTGATCAGCCTGGAGGACGTGTACTGGGACACGGAGGGCGGCATCAGCATCGCCCTGGCCATCGCCCTGATCGCCGTCGTCGGCAGCGTCCTGGCGTTCACGCGGGGGCGGCGTGCTTCCAGGAACGATCCGGCGGAGGACGGCTGACGCCCGCGGGCGACGGCGCGGACGGCGGCGCCGCTCAGCTGCCCGCCGGCGGCGGCAGTTCGCCCGAGCCGCGCGGGATCAGGCGGGTGGGGATCTCCTCGCGCCGCGGCGGCCCGTCCACGCCGTCGAGGCGGCGGAAGAGCATCGTGGCGGCGGTACGGCCGAGCCGCGCGGCGTCCTGCGCCACGACGGTGATCGCGGGGGAGATCAGGTCGGCCAGCTCGAAGTCGTCGAAGCCCACCAGGGCGACCGGGCGCGGGCGTTCGGCGAGCACCCGGACCGCGGTGACCGTCACCCGGTTGTTGCCCGCGAACAGCGCGGTGACCGGCCGCGGCCCGTCGAGCATGGCGGTGGCCGCGAAGCGCACCCGGTCCGGCGCGGTCGAGCCGAGGGAGACCCACGCCTCGTCCACGGGCAGACCGGCCTCGGCCATCGCGGCGCGGTAGCCGCGCAGCCGTTCGGCGGCGGTGTGGATGCGCGGCTGGTCGCCGAGGAAGCCGATGCGGCGGTGGCCGTGCGCGATCAGGTGCGCCACCGCGTCGCGGGCGCCGCCGAAGCTGTCGGAGAGCACCGTGTCCGCCTCGATGCGGCCCGCCGGGCGGTCCACGAAGACGGTCGCCACGCCCGCCGCGATCTCCGGCTCCAGATAGCGGTGGTCGTCCGCCGCCGGGATGATCACCAGCCCGTCCACCCGGCGCGCGCACAGCGCCAGCACCAGTTCCTGCTCGCGTGCGGGGTCCTCGGCGCTGGACCCGTTGATCAGCAGCGCGCCGTGGTCGCGGGCGACCTCCTCGACGGCGCGGTTCAGCGGCCCGTAGAAGGGGTCGGCGAGATCTTCCAGGACCAGGCCGATGCTGGCGGTGCGGCCCTTGCGCAGGATGCGCGCGGAGTCGTTGCGGCGGAAGCCGAGGGCGGTGATGGCGTCCTGGACGCGGCGTTCGGTGTCGGGCGTGACGCCGGGTTCGCCGTTGACCACCCGGGAAACCGTCTTCAGGCCGACCCCGGCGCGCGCCGCGACATCCTTCATCGTCGGCCGGCTGCCGTAGCGGCGGGAGGTGCCCCGGGCGGTGTCGGTCACGGTGCGCGGTCCTGTTCCTGTCGGCGGCGGGAGGACGCCGGGGCGGGCGCGGCGGCTCCGGCGCCCGCTCCGGTTGTTGCTGGAGAGACGGGCGGGGCCGGTGTGGCGGTTCCCGGTCCGGTACGCCGATGATGGTTCATGGCGTGACCGAGCGGCCGGTGTGTGGGGCCGGCCGGACGGGACGCCCGGCGGTGCCGCGCGACGGTGCGCGGTACGGCGACGAGCATAACCTCTGGACAACGTTGTCAAACGCGACGAGACTGGCGTTCCCGTGCCGGGCCCACGCCCCCCGGCCCCCGCGCCACCAGGAGATTCGACACCGATGCAGACGGACCTCAGCGCAGCGCTGGACATCGGCGGCACCAAGATCGCCGGAGCGCTGGTGGACCAGCGCGGCAGGCTGCTCGTGCGCACCACCCGGCCCACCCCCGCCGACCAGGACGGCGCCACCGTCCTGCGCGCGCTGGCCGAGGTCGTGGCGGACCTGACCGCGCACCCCGAGTGGGCCGGGGTGGCGGCCGTCGGCATCGGCAGCGCGGGCCCGGTGGACGCCCGGCGCGGCACGGTCAGCCCGGTCAACATTCCCGGCTGGCGCGACTTCCCGGTCGTCGCGGAAGTCCGGGCGCTGGTCGGCGGGCTCCCGGTCGTGCTGGTGGGCGACGGCGCGGCGATGACCGCCGCCGAACACTGGCAGGGCGCCGCCCGCGGCTACGCCAACGCCCTGTGCATGGTGGTCTCCACGGGCGTCGGCGGCGGCCTGGTGCTGGGCGGACAACTGCACCCCGGCCCGTCGGGGAACGCCGGGCACATCGGCCACATCAGCGTGGACCTCGACGGCGACCCGTGCCCGTGCGGCGCCCGCGGCTGCGTCGAGCGCATCGCCAGCGGCCCCAACATCGCCCGCCGCGCCCTGGAGAACGGCTGGCGGCCCGGCCCCGACGGCGACACCAGCGCCGCCGCCGTGGCCGCCGCCGCACGTGCCGGTGACCCGGTGGCCCGTCACTCCTTCGAGCGGGCCGCGCAGGCCCTGGCCGCCGGGATCGCGGCCACCGCGGCGCTCGTCGAGATCGAGATCGCGGTGATCGGCGGCGGCGTGGCCGGCGCGGGCGACACCCTCTTCGTCCCCCTGCGCCGCGCCCTGGACGACTACGCGACGCTGTCCTTCGTCCGTGGCATCACCGTCGTACCGGCACAGATGGGAACGGACGCCGGAGTGGTCGGCGCCGCGGCGGCCGCCGCGCAACAGTCCCGTCTCGATGCCTTCGCCCCCACCGTCTGAACGGTTCGCGCCGCCCGGCGCGCCCCTAGTCTGTTGCCGACCATGACCGGGGACGAGCAGTGCGAACGGGGCGATGGGCGTGGACGGTGTGGACGAGCCGGGTGACGTGGGCGGCGGGGGCCGTGACGCGGGCTCCGGCAACGGGGGCTCCGGCAACGGGGACCTGACGGGGCGGGTGCTCGGCGGGCGCTACCGGGTCACCGGGCAGATCGGACGCGGCGGCATGGGCGTGGTGTGCCGGGCCGTGGACGAGGTGCTGGGCCGGGAGGTCGCCGTCAAGGTGCTGCGGGCCTACACCGACGCGTCCGCGCCGGAACTGGCCGACCTGCGCACCCGTATGCAGCGCGAGGCGCGCGCCGCGGCCCGTATCCGGCACTCCGGCGTGGTCACCGTGCACGACGTGATCGACGAGGCCGGGCGGCCGGTCATCGTCATGGAACTGGTCGACGGCCCTTCGCTGGACGACGCCCTCGACCGGTACGGCGCCATCGGCCCGCGCGACATCGCCGCCATCGGCGCCAAGGTGATGGACGCGCTGGACGCCGCGCACCAGGTGGGCGTGCTGCACCGGGACGTCAAGCCCGGCAACGTCCTGCTGGAGGGCTGGGCGCGGCGGGCGGGCCGTCCGGACGCCGGGGTGGGCCGCGTGGTGCTCACCGACTTCGGCATCGCCAGCATCGAGGCGCCGGACGACGGCGCGACCACCCATCTGACCCGCAGCGGCGAACTGGTCGGCTCGCTCGACTACCTGCCGCCGGAGCGGGCCCAGGGGCAGCCGCCCTCGCCCGCCTCGGACATCTGGTCGCTGGGCATGACGCTGTACGCGGCGGTGGAGGGCAACGGCGCGCCGTTCCGCCGGACGTCGGTGTGGTCGACCCTGACGGCGATCGTCTCCGAACCGCTGCCCGAGCCGCGCCGGGCCGGTCCGCTGACGCCGGTGCTGCACGCGCTGATGGCCAAGGACCCGGCTGCCCGGCCGAGCGCGGCCGAGGCGCGGGCGATGCTGACGGCGGTGGCCGACGGGCGGGCCACGACGGCGCCGGGCGCCACGCGGACGCCGACCGCGCCGGACGTCCGGTCCGCGCCGCTGCCATCCGGTGGGCAGGCCGGGGCCGGGCCCGTGGCGTCAACTCCCGTGCGGCCAGGGCTGGTTGGCGTACCGGCGCCATCGCTTGGCCTGGGGGAGCGGGAGACCAGCGCCGTACCGGTCCCGGATGACCGTGCGCGGCAGGGCAGGCGCGGACGCCGCCCCGCCGTGCTCGCCGCAGCCGTGGCCGCGGTACTGCTGGCGGGCGGCGGAGTGACGTACGCGCTGATGGACCAGGACTCCGGCCGTACGCTCGCCGAGCGGCGGCCCACCGGCTCCCCGCAGGAGCAGAGTGGGCGGGCTGGAGCGTCGGGCGCTCCGAAGGAGACCGGGGAAGCGGAAGAGGGCGGGAAGACGGGCGGGAAGGCCACCGGGGGCGGCTCGGACAAGGCGAGCGCGTCGCCCACCGCCTCCGGCAAGCCGTCGCCGGGCGGCTCCTCGTCCGGGAAGCCCGTGCCCGGTGGCGGCAGCAGCCCAGGGAAGGGGGCTGCCACCGGCGGTGCCACCGCGCCGGGAGGCGGTGGTCCCGCCGGCGAGCCCAAGCCCCGCTCGTGCGTGCCCATCGGAGCCGGCAAGTTCGACTGCGAAGTGTGGCGCGCCGCCGGCTCGTACACCGCCTCCTTCCAGCGCGTCGGCACGCTGAACGCGGGCACCAACTACTTCTACTGCCAGGCGGATCTCGGCCGCCGCGAGACCTTCAGCCGGTGGACGAACACCTGGTGGGCCAGGACGGACGACGACAGCGGCAACTCCGGGGTCTACGTCAGCGTCGTCTACGTCAAGGGCGGAAAGAACGACGGGCCGGTGCCGGGACTGCCGACCTGCTGACGGTGCCGGGACTGCCGGCCTGCTGACGGTGCCGGGACTGCCGGCCTGCTGGCACGGAAGGCCCGACACGGTGGCCGAACGCCGATGGCCGGGCGGCCCGGAAGGCCCGCCCGGCCACCACGGCCGTGCCCGGTGTCAGCAGTTGAACTTGGCGTCGGCCCAGTCGGCGTGGTCGTAGTAGAGCCCGTCACCGACGTCCTGCACCACCAGCCGTACGGTGGTCGCCCCGGTGACCGACGCGCTGATCGCCTTCGCCGGGTCCGCGCCGGTCAGCTTGCCGCTCTCGGCGACCCGCTGCCCGTCGGCCCACACCTCGAAGGCGACCGATCCCTGGTCGCCGGTCTCGTCGTCCACGCCGACCTGCGCGCTGAACGCCGAGCACTGCCCGCCGGTGTAGTACGTGATCTCACTGGGCGCGTGGGCGCCCAGGCCCTTGGTGTAGGTCACGCCGCCGATGCGGATCGGCGTGCCGTCCCCGGCCTGTGGCCCGCCCACGCTCATGTCCCGTTCGACCGGCCCCCAGCCGTTGGTGGCGGTGACCCAGGCCAGGTCGCTGGCGTACGAGGTGCCGGCGGGCGGCGCCTGTACGGCGATGACCGGCACCGGCAGCGTCTGGGTGACCCGCTGCCCGCGCGCCGAGCGGTAGTCGGTGGTCAGCGTCAGCTCGTACGCGCCCGGCTTCGTCCCCGCCAGCGGCGCGATCTTCCAGGCGGTGACCAGTTCCTTGTCCGGCGGCAGGGCGGGGGCCCCGGTGGACGTGACCGGCTCGACGCGCCAGCCCTGCGGGCCCTTGAGGGAGACCTTGACGTCGAACGCCGGGGTCCGGCCGAGGTTGCGGGTGAGCGTGGCGGTCCGGGCCTCCTTGCCGACCTCGATCGGGTCGATGCCGTCCGCGCCGGTCTCGACGGCCGGCGGGTAGTGCGCCCAGCGGCGGTCGGCGGAGACGCGGTACACCAGCGTGCCGTGCGCCGGTACGGTCGCGGCGATCTCACCGGCGGTGTGGGTGTCCTCGTGCTTCCACAGGTCCCGCAGCCGGTAGCCGCTCGCCTGCGGCAGGCCCGCCTCCTTCGCCGTGGTGGTGATGCGCTGCGGCCGGTCGGACTCGTTGAACAGCGCCACCGCGCGGTCGCCGTCGGCCAGCGGCTTGCTCAGCACCCACCGGCCGCCCGCCGACTTCAGCACCTCGGCCTGCTGGCCCAGCGGGTCCTGGTCGAGCCCGATGACCTCGCGGTTGCCGAGGATGTCGTACGTTGCCTGGGAGGCCTTGCGCAGGTCGGTGCCGATGAGCAGCGGTGCGGCCATCATCGACCACAGGGAGAAGTGGCTGCGGTACTCGGTGTCCGTCATGCCGCCGTTGCCGACCTCCAGCATGTCCGGGTCGTTCCAGTGGCCGGGGCCGGCGTACTTGGCCAGCGGCGCGTTCGCCTTGAAGATCCCCACCGCGCTGTCCCACACGTCGCCGATGTCGCCGGTGGTGCGCCACAGGTGTCCGACATCCGCCGCCCACTCCCACGGCTTGTTCTCGCCCCACTCGCAAATGCTGTAGACGATGGGGCGGCCCGTCGCCTTCAGGGCGTCGCGCATGGTGGTGTAGCGCTTCTTCGCGTCCACCCCCTGGTTGTTGCAGTTGTCGTATTTCAGGTAGTCCACTCCCCAGTCGGCGAACTGCCGGGCGTCGGAGTACTCGTGGTCCAGCGCGCCGGGCATGGCCCGGGCACAGGTCGTGGTGCCGGCACTGGTGTAGATGCCGAGCTTGAGCCCCTTGGAGTGGACGTAGTCGGCCAGGGCCTTGATGCCGTTGGGGAAGCGGGTGGTGTCCGGGACGAGTTTGCCGTTGGCGTCCCGGTCCTTCCGGGCCCAGCAGTCGTCGAGGTTGACGTACTCGTAGCCCGCGGCCTTGAGGCCCTTCTCGACGAAGAGGTCGGCGATCCCCTTGATCATCGCCTCGTTGAAGTCGGCTCCGCAGTGGGTGGAGTTCCAGTTGTTGAAGCCCATCGGAGGCGTCCTGGCCAGGCCGTCGGGCAGCCGCGGGGCGGCGGACGCGGCTGATCCGGCGGTTCGGGCGGCGGGTGCGGTGGCGGGTGTGGCGGCAGGAGGTGCTGCCCCGGCCTCGGCCGTACGGGCCGCGGCGGGCAGGGCTGTGACGCCCGCGGCGCACAGGAACGCCGCGGACAGCGCTCCGACGACTCTTCGCCGGGTGCGCCGGGTGCGCCGGGGGGTGAGGGGGGTGTGCGGGTGCATGATGCGCGTCCTCCGTTCTCGGAGAGAGCAGTGAAGTCATGTACCAGTCAATAGCGAGTGTTTACGGTAAGGCTTGTTGGACTGTGTTGGAAGACAAAAGGCAGCGGTCGGGGAGCAGCCCGCCAAAAGCCTTGACGGATACCCCCGTTGGGAGTGAGATCCCAGCACTCGCGTTCGGTTCTGTTCGGTTCCATCGCTGAGGAGGGGGAGACATGGTCCACTCATCGGGAAACGGCCCGGGCGGGTGCGCCCACCGGGCGGTACGCGGGGTGACCCGGAGGTCCCTGTTGCGCGGCGCGGCGGCCGGTGCGGGGGCGGTCGCCGTACCGGCGCTGCTCACCGCGTGCGGCGGCGGGCCGGGCGGCGGCGTCACCCTGGGGTCCAACGCCTCCGACGCGGTGCCGAAACGGGCGTACGCCGACGCCTTCGCGGCGTACGAGAAGAAGTCGAAGAAGGACGTGAAGGTCAACACGGTCAACCACGAGAACTTCCAGGAGAACATCAACCGCTACCTCCAGGGCACGCCCGATGACGTCTTCACGTGGTTCGCCGGTTACCGCATGCAGTACTTCGCGCGAAAGGGCCTGCTCGCCGACATCAGTGATCTCTGGAGGGAGTTCGACGGGTTCTCCGAGGCGGTGAAGAAACAGTCCACGGGCGAGGACGGCAAGCAGTACTTCGTGCCGTACTACTATTACCCGTGGGCGGTCTTCCACCGTAAGAGCGTTTTCCGGACGCGGGGTTACGAGATCCCGAAGAACCTCGATCAATACCGTGCCCTCGCCCGGCAGATGCAGAAGGACGGCCTCACTCCATTCGCCCTGGGCGACAAGGAGGGCTGGCCCGCCATGGGCACCTTCGACTACCTGGACATGCGGGCCAACGGATACGACTTCCACATCGCGCTGATGCGCGGGGAGAAATCCTGGACGAGCCCCCAGGTACGGCAGGTCTTCGACCTGTGGCGCGGCCTGTTGCCGTACCACCAGAAAGGCGCGAACGGGCGGACCTGGCAGGAGGCGGCACAGTCGCTCCAGCAGAAGAAGACCGGCATGGCGGTGCTCGGCCTGCCGCACCCGGGCCAGCAGTTCACCGCGGAGAGCCGCGCGGACCTGGACTTCTTCCCGTTCCCCGAGATCGATCCGGCATTCGGGCAGGAGGCGGTCGAGGCGCCGGTGGACGGGTTCCTCATGGCGAAGAAGGCACGGAACCGGGCCGGGGCCGAGGACCTGCTGGCATTCCTCGCCACACCGCGGGCCGAACTGATCTATCTCAAAAGCGACCCGAACAACGTGGCGGTCAACAGCGGGGCCGGCACCGGCTCGTACGGCGCCCTGCAGAAGAAGGCCGTCCGGCTGGTGTCCGGCGCCCGGCAGATATCGCAGTTCATGGACCGCGACACCCGCCCCGATTTCGCCTCGACCGTACTGATCCAGGCGATCCAGCAGTTCATCGGCGACCCGGACGACATCGACGGGCTGGTGAACGGCATCGAACGGCAGAAGAAACAGATATTCGCCGCGGACTGACGCCGTGACCACCGTGAACCGGACGACCGGCACCAGGCCGGTGAACCCGCCGAAGGCCGGGCCGCCGCGCCCCGCACGGCGCCGCGGCCCGCGCCGCCACACCCGCCGCGACATCGCCGTCCTGTGCGTCCTCCTGGGCCTGCCGATCCTGCTGGACCTGGCCCTGGTCTGGGGGCCCACCCTCGCCTCCGTCGCCCTGTCCTTCACGACCTGGGACGGGGTCGGCGACATCGAATGGGCCGGATTCGGCAATTACGCGGACCTCTTCGCCGATTACCCGCAATTCTGGCCCGCGGTCCGCAACAACCTGCTGTGGCTGGCCGCCCTCGGGCTGCTCGCCACGCCGTTCGGGCTGCTGCTCGCCGTCCTCATCGACCGCGGCGTGCGGTTCAGCCGCTTCTACCAGTCCACGCTCTACATGCCGGTCGTGCTCTCGCTCGCCGTCGTCGGCTTCATCGCCCAACTGGTCCTCTCCCGCGACCAGGGCGCGCTGAACGCCCTGCTGGGCCGTCAGGACGACCCCGTCGACTGGCTCGGCGACCCGGACCTCAATATCTGGATGGTCCTGCTGGCCGCCTGCTGGCGGCACACCGGATACGTGATGATCCTCTACCTCGCCGGGCTGAAATCCGTCGACCCGGAACTCAAGGAGGCCGCGGCGATCGACGGCGCGAGCGAACGGCAGGCGTTCTTCCGGGTGGTGCTGCCGGCGCTGCGCCCGGTCAATGTCATCGTCGGCGTCATCACCGTCATCGAGGCGCTGCGCGCCTTCGACATCGTCTATGCCGTCAACAAGGGCCGCAACGGGCTGGAACTGCTGTCCGTGCTGGTGACCGACAACATCATCGGCGAGGCGAGCCGGATCGGATTCGGCTCGGCCATCGCGGTCGTCCTGCTGCTGGTCTCCCTCGGATTCATCATCACCTATCTCGTCCAGGAACTGAGGGGGGAACAGCGGCGATGACCGTTTCCGCGGTACGCGCCCGGCGCCCGGCGCGCCCCGGCGGCCCGCCCGGCCGCCGTGGCCGTTCCGGCGTGCACGCCTTTCTGCTCGCCGTCTCGCTCGCCTTCCTCGCCCCGCTGCTGCTGGCGGTCTACGCGTCGCTGCGCCCGTACGAGGAGACCGCCCGGGACGGGTATTTCTCCCTGCCGAGCCGGCTCTCCCTGGACTATTACCGGCAGGCGTTCACCGATTCCGGCATGGGCCGGCACTTCCTGAACTCGCTCCTGATCACGGTGCCGGGCGTGCTGATCACCCTCTTCCTGGCGTCGTTCACCGCCTTCGCGGTGGCCCGGCTGCGGCTGCGCGGTTCCCTGGTCCTGCTCATGGTCTTCACGGCCGGGAACCTGCTGCCGCAACAGGTCATCGTCACCCCGCTCTACGTGCTCTTCAACAAGGTGCCGCTGCCGTACCGGATGTCCGACTCGCTGATGCTCTACGACTCGCTGTGGGCGGTGCTCGCCGTACAGGTCGCCTTCCAGCTGGGCTTCTGCGTCTTCGTGCTCGCGAATTTCATGCGGACCCTGCCGCGGGAAATCCTGGAGGCCGCGATCGTGGACGGCGCCGGGGTGTGGACCCGCTACCGGCACGTGACGCTCCCGCTGTGCCGCCCGGCCCTCGCCGCCCTGGGAACCCTGCAATTCACCTGGATGTACAACGACTTCCTCTGGGGCCTGGTCTTCCTGTCCACCGGTGACAAACTCCCGGTCACCTCGGCCCTGAACAATCTGCGCGGGCAATTCTTCACCGACTACAACCTGCTGGCCGCGGGCTCGGTCATCGTCGCCCTGCCCACGGTCGTCGTCTTCCTGCTCCTGCAACGGCACTTCATCGCGGGGCTCACCCTGGGCGCGAACAAAGGGTGACGCGGCGGTCCGCCGCCGGGTGCGCCGGTGTACGGAAAGTCCGTGCGCGGGCGGGCAATCCGTGCGCGGGCCCTTGCCGGGTACGGCCGGGGCGGCGACGCTCCGGCTACATCCCGAGCGGGAAGGGAAAGGTCATGACGAACGCACAGATGTGGGCGCTGATCGTGGGATTCGCGTCACCGATGCTCATCTCCGTCATCAACCGGCCCGAGTGGTCGCAAGCCGCCAGAACACTGGTGCAGGTGGTGGTGTCGGTGCTGGTGGGGCTGGGGAGCGCGCTCTTCGCCGGGGACTTCGCCGGAAAGGACGTGGTGACCAGCATCCTGGTCGCCGCCGTCGCCGCCATCAGCGCGTACAAGGGCGTCTTCAAACCTGCCGGGATCGCGCCGAAGGTGGAAAAGGCCACGTCCCCGGCCGCACGGTCCTAGGCCGGGCCCCGCAAGAGTTTCCGTGGCAGGGTGTTACGGGCAATTCACAGGGGTCTAGGGACAAGGGGGCAATGTGATCGTCTGGCTGAACGGCGCGTCCGGTGCGGGAAAGTCCACCGCGGCCCGGTACCTGCTGGACCTGCTTCCCGGAAGCACGCTCTACGACCCCGAACTGGTCGGAAGTGAACTGCGGCTGATGCTGCCCGCCGCGCGGCTGGAGGAGATCGGCGACTACCAGGACCTGCCGGCCTGGCGCCGGCTCGTTGTGGACACCGCGGCGGCCCTGCTCCACGAGGTGCCGGGGCCGCTGGTCACCCCGATGCCGCTGCTGCGCCAGGAGTACCGGGACGAGATATTCGGCGGCCTCGCCTCGCGCCGGGTGCCCGTGCGCCACGTTCTGCTGCACGCCGAGGAAACGATCCTCCGCGAGCGGCTGGCGCGGCGTACGGCCCAGGACGGGGACGGCGCGGGCGGCCCGGCCGCACGGGAACGGGACCTGGCACGCCTGGAGTCGTACGAGGACGCGCTGGGCTGGCTCAAGCAGGACGCGCACGTCATCGACACCGCCCGGCTGACGCCCAGGGAAACCGCCGAGCGGGTCGCGGAGGCGGTCCGGGCCGGGGCCGGGGCCTGCGACATCGTGCAGACACCGGAACCCACGGCGGAGACCCTGGCGGCCGGGGTGCTGCTCTTCGACGACGCCGACCGGGTGCTGCTGGTGGACCCGACGTACAAGCCGGGCTGGGAGTTCCCGGGCGGCGTGGTGGAGCCCGGTGAGCCGCCGGCCCGCGCCGGGCTGCGCGAGGTGACCGAGGAACTGGGCATCCGGCTGGACAGCGCGCCCCGCCTGCTGGTGCTGGACTGGGAGCCGCCCAAGCCGCCCGGCTTCGGCGGGCTGCGGATGCTCTTCGACGGCGGCCGGCTGGCCGGCGAGCAGATCCGGGACCTGCTCCTGCCGGGACCCGAACTGCGCGGCTGGCGGTTCGCCACCGAGGACGAGGCGGCGGACATGCTGCCCCCGGTGCGCTGGAACCGGCTCCACTGGGCCCTGCGCGCACGCGAACAGGGACGCCCGCTCAATCTTGAGGCGGGCGTTCCTGTGGGATGAGCGCCTGCCGGACAGGGATTCCGGAGCGGCGGCACCGGCCGGGGGCGGCGGGAGGGCTCCCGGCCGGTGCCGTACGGGCCGTCAGCTGCCGGCGGCCGCGGACTGCTCGGCGTAGCGCTGGAGGAACAGCGCCTCGGCGAGCGAGAGGCGCTCCAGCTCCTGCGGCGAGACGCTCTCGTTCACCGCGTGGATCTGCGCCTCCGGCTCGCTCAGGCCGATGAGCAGGATCTCCGCCTCCGGGTAGAGCGCGGCCAGGGTGTTGCACAGCGGGATCGAACCGCCCATGCCGGATGTCTGCATCTCCGTACCGTCGTACGCCTCGCGCATCGCCGACGCCATCGACGCGTACGCCGGGCTGCCGGTGTCCGCGCGGAACGGCTGGCCCTGCCCGATCTGCTCGACCGAGACCCGCGCGCCCCAGGGCGCGGCGTTCTCCAGGTGGGCGGTGAGCAGCTCGGTCGCCTTCACCGCGTCGGTGCCCGGCGGAACGCGCAGGCTCACCAGCGCCCGCGCGCCCGCCTGCACGGACGGCGTGGCGCCGATCACCGGGGGGCAGTCGATGCCGAGGACGGTGACGGCGGGCCGGGCCCAGATGCGGTCGGCGACCGTGCCGCCGCCGGTCAGCCCGACGCCGTCGAGCACCTTGGCGTCCTGGCGGAACTCCTCCTCCGGGTACTGCAGGCCCTCCCAGGTCGCGTCGGCCGCCAGCCCGTCGATCGTCGTCGAGCCGTCCTCGCTCCGCAGCGAGTCCAGGACGCGGATCAGCGCCGCCAGCGCGTCCGGGGCCGCACCGCCGAACTGGCCGGAGTGCAGATTGCCCGCCAGGGTGTCCACCTGGACGCGGACCAGCGTCATGCCGCGCAGCGTCGCCGTGACCGTCGGCAGGCCGACGCGGAAGTTGCCGGTGTCGCCGATGACGACGGTGTCGGCGGCCAGCAGCTCGGGGTGGGCCTCGGCGTACCGCTCCAGGCCGCCGGTGCCCTGCTCCTCGGAGCCCTCCACGATCACCTTGACGTTCACCGGGACGCCGCCGTGCTCCCTGAGCGCCCGCAGCGCCGTCAGGTGCATGATCAGGCCGCCCTTGCAGTCGGCGGCACCGCGCCCGTACCAGCGGCCGTCCCGCTCGGTCAGCTCGAAGGGCGGCGATATCCAGGCGGACTCGTCCAGCGGCGGCTGCACGTCGTAGTGGGCGTACAGCAGTACGGTCGGCGCGCCCGCCGGGCCCGGCAGGAAGCCGTACACCGACTGGGTGCCGTCCGGGGTGTCCAGCAGCCGCACATCCGTGAAGCCGTCGGCCCGCAGCGCGCCCGCCACCCACTCGGCGGCGGCCTCGCACTCGCTCCGGGGGAACTGCGCCGGATCCGCGACGGACTTGAAGGCCACCAGTTCGGCCAGCTCGGTCCTGGCCCGGGACTGCAGCGAGGCGACGGTGTGCGCGAGCGGGCTGTCAGGCATGGAACGCTCCTTGTGGGCGCGGCGTTGTACACGTGGGTGCACGCGGGGTCGCGTGCGGATCACGCGCGGGTCCGTCCGGCGCGCCGCACCGGACCAACCGTACGTACGGGCGATTGTGGGGCCGATCTTCCCACAGGACGCCCGCCGGAGGGCGGCCCGTAGGATGCGGGCGGTACGCGGCACGGCATCGAACGGGAGCAGAAGCACAGGTGAGCAGCGACAGCGCAGCCGAGGGGAACCAGCAGGTGTGGGACGTCGTGGTGGTGGGCGCGGGGCCCGCCGGAGCCTCGGCCGCCTACGCCGCGGCGTGTACGGGACGCCGAGTGCTGCTCCTGGAGAAGGCCGAACTGCCCCGGTACAAGACCTGCGGCGGCGGCATCATCGGGCCGTCCCGCGACGCCCTGCCGCCCGGCTTCGACCTGCCGCTGCGCGACCGGGTCCACGCGGTCACCTTCTCGCTCAACGGGAAGATGACCCGCACCCGCCGCTCGAAGCACATGCTCTTCGGGCTCATCAACCGCCCCGAGTTCGACGCCCAGCTGGTCAAGACGGCCCAGGACGCCGGCGCCGAGCTGCGCACCGGCGTCACGGTCTCCCGGGTCGAACAGCACGGCCCGGAGGTGCCGGACCGGCGGACCGTCGCCGTGGTGCTGGGCGACGGCGAGGTGGTGCTGGCCCGCGCGGTGGTCGGCGCGGACGGCAGCGCCGGCCGGATAGGCGCGCACGTCGGGGTGAAGATGGACCAGGTCGACCTGGGCCTGGAGGCGGAGATCCCGGTGCCGCCGACGGTCGCCGAGGACTGGGCCGGGCGGGTGCTGGTGGACTGGGGCCCGATCCCGGGCAGCTACGGCTGGGTCTTCCCCAAGGGCGACACCCTCACCGTCGGCGTGATCTCGGCCCGCGGCGAGGGCGCCGCGACCAAGCGCTATCTGGACGACTTCATCGGCCGGCTCGGCCTGGCGGGCTTCGAGCCGGCCATCTCCTCCGGGCACCTGACCCGCTGCCGCGCCGACGACTCGCCGCTCTCCCGCGGCCGGGTCCTGGTGTGCGGCGACGCGGCCGGGCTGCTGGAGCCGTGGACCCGCGAGGGCATCTCCTTCGCGCTGCGCTCCGGGCGGCTCGCGGGGGAGTGGGCGGTCCGCGTCTCCGAGGCGCACGACGCGGTGGACGCACGGCGCCAGGCGCTGAACTACGCCTTCGCGATCAAGGCCGGGCTGGGCGTGGAGATGGGGGTGGGCCGCCGGATGCTGACGATCTTCTCGCGCCGCCCCGGCGTGATCCACGCGGCCCTGACCGGCTTCCGGCCCGCCTGGTTCGCTTTCGCGAAGATCGTCCGGGGGACGACGACGCTGGCCGAGATCGTCCGGACGCACCCGGTCGCGCGGCGGGCGCTGGGGGCCATGGACCGGCCGTAAGGGCGCTGGAGCAGCCGTAGGGACGGGGTCCGGGGCCGGGCTGGTGCCTTCGCCGTACGGTGCCTTCGCCGTCGGCTACTCCCTGTGGAGTACATCCGGTGACCGCGCCGGGCTGACGTCCCGGTGCGTCGCCCCGGTCTAGCGTGGCGGGATGGAGAACGGACGGCCGCCGTGGGCGCGGCTCTGCCACGGCGGCCGGGACGGCCACGGCCCGGACCGGTGGCGGCCCCGGTCCGACGAGGACGACCAGCTGCCGGGCGGCCGGTTCGGCGCGCGGCTGTTCCGGGGCTCCGCCGCCGGTACGCGGCTGCCCTGGGCCTCCACGGCCGCCCTCACCGTCTTCGTGCTGGTCGGCACACGGTTCGCGGGGCGCAACCAGCCGGACCGCGCCGAACTCGACGCGCTCGCGTACGCGCTGCTGTTCGCGGGCATGGTGCCGCTGCTCTGGCGGCACCGCCTCCCCCGTACGGTCGCCCTCGGTACCGCGGCCGCCACCGCCGTCTACCTTGCCGCCGGATACCCGTACGGCCCCTTCCTGCTCTCCGTCGCCCTCGGCTGCTTCGCGGCCGTCGTCGCGGGGCAGCGCGTGACGGCCTGGACGGCCGTCGGCCTGGTCTGGGCGAGCCATCTGCTGGTCGGCCACTGGCTCTACCGCCGGCTGCCGCCTTCGGGCGACGGGCCCGCGCCCTGGGGGGAGCAGCTGTTCGTCACGGTCCTGGTGGTGGCGGTCGTGGCGGTGTCCGAGCTGGCGCGCGTACGGCGTGAACAGTTCGCCCGTATGCGCGCCGAGCGGGCGGCCGCCGCGCGGCGGCGGGCCGACGAGGAGCGGCTGCGGATCGCCCGCGAACTGCACGACGTGCTGGCACACAGCATCTCCGTCATCAACGTCCAGGCGGGCGTCGGACTCGCCCTGCTGGACGAGGACCCCGAACAGGCGCGTACGGCCCTGACCACCATCAAGGCCGCCAGCAAAGAGGTACTGGGCGAGGTACGGCAGGTCCTGGCCACGCTGCGGGCCCCGGGCGACGCCCCGCGCTCCCCGGCGCCCGGCCTGGACCGGCTGCCCGAGCTGTGCGAGCAGGCGAAGGGAGCCGGGCTCGCGGTACGGGTCACCGAGCAGGGCCGCCGCCCCGGGCTCGCACCGGGTGCCGACCTGGCCGCCTTCCGGATCGTCCAGGAAGCGCTGACCAACATCGTCCGGCACTCCGGCTCCCGCACTGCCCGGGTCGGGCTCGTCCACCTCTCCGGCGCGCTGGAGATCACGATCGACGACGACGGGCCCGCGACCGCCGCCGGGCGGGCCGGGGACGCCGGGGCCGTCACCGGGGGCGGCAACGGCCTGGTCGGAATGCGGGAACGGGCCGCCGCCCTCGGCGGCACCGTCGAGGCGGGCCCGCGGCCGGACGGGGGCTTCCGGGTGCACGCCCGCCTCCCGCTGCGCCCGGCGACACCGGCGCCGGGCGCCCCCGGCCCGGCGCGCGCTACGGATACGGTGAATTCCACCGCGAATCCCACCGTGCACCCCACCGCCACCGAGGAGGAGTCGTGATCCGGGTACTGCTCGCCGACGACCAGCTGCTGGTCCGCGCCGGGTTCCGGGCCCTGCTGGACGCCCAGCCCGGCATCGAGATCGCCGGCGAGGCGGCGGACGGCGAGGAGGCGCTGATCGCCCTGCGCGAGCAGCGCCCCGACGTGGTGCTGATGGACATCCGGATGCCGGTGCTGGACGGGCTCGCCGCGACCCGGCAGATCTCCGAGGACCCCCGGCTGACGGACGTGAAGGTCGTCATGCTCACCACCTTCGAGATGGACGAGTACGTCTTCGAGGCGATCCGCGCGGGCGCCGCCGGATTCCTGGTCAAGGACACCGAACCGGAGGAACTGGTGCGGGCCGTGCGCGCCGTGGTCGACGGCGACGCGCTGCTCTCGCCGGGCGTCACCCGCCGGCTGATCGCCGAATTCGCCGCCCGCTCCAAGGAACCGGCCGCGGGCGGCACGCTCTCCGCGCTCACCGAGCGGGAGCGGGAGGTGATGGCCCTCGTCGGCCTCGGGATGTCGAACGAGGAGATCGCCCGCCGTCTGGTCGTCAGCCCGCTGACCGCCAAGACCCACGTCAGCCGCACGATGACCAAGCTCGGTGCCCGCGACCGGGCCCAACTGGTCGTGCTGGCCTACGAGTCGGGGCTGGTGCGGCCGGGGTGGCTGGGGTAGCGGGCCGCGCGGCCGGCGTAACCACCGGGCGGCGGCGTGCTATCCGGCCCGCCGCCCCGTGAACCGGCGCAGCACACGCACCACCCGCCAGACGAACGCCACACCCGCCGCGCACCCGGCCACCGCCGACAGCACACCGGCCCCGGCCCGGCCCAGGTCCGTGAACAGCAGCGGGCTCACCACAACGCCGAAGACCAGAGCGGCCACGAACACACCGGTCAGCAAAGCGAAGCCGATCTCGACGGTCATCGCGTCACGTTCGGCCTGGGAACGGGTGGGAGACATGGGGGGAGTGTGGCATGTGGGGGTGGGGGTATGTGGTGGATCGGCTGGAAATCTCCCGCTTCCCCGGCCGCGGTTCCTACCTCCTCTCCCCGCCCCGGCTCCGCCCCTCCGGCCTCGGACGCGAGACGGGCTGATGCCCGGGGTGGCGATGCTGGCGGCGTCGGAGGGCCTCGACATCAGGACGGTACGCACACCTCTTTGCCTTTGAGAGTGTCCATCCCACCACCAGCGATGACGCCGATGAGCGGATATACACAGCCGGCGGCGAGGTAGGTGGACCATTTCTTGGTACCGGTGTTACCGCCGGAAAAGATCTCTTGCGGCGGCCCGCTCGCCCAGTTGGCACCGCCGCCGGTGTTGTTCTGCCAGCCGAGCTTCACCCAGACCGGGTCGCCCTTTCTCTTCCAGTAGCCCACCCCGATGACACCGACCTGCCCCACCTTTCCGGTGACGTCGATGCACAGGTCACCGTTACCGAGGTCGGTGCAACGCTGCACGTACTCCTTGAGCGGGGGCGCGGCCTCTGCGGCCTGCGCGGTTCCGGCCGTCGTGGCGAGCAGGAGAGGGGCAGCCACCGCGAGGCACAAGGCAGTGGTCATCGGTGCACGCATGTCTCCTCGATTCCCCTCGCCACAGTGACGAGGTGTGTGGTGAGTGACACCAGTTCTGCCGTTCGCGGATTTTGCTGCTGTCGCGCCCTCCGCACAAGGACAGCCTTCGGCCATCATCGGGCGGAGCGGCGAGGGGCCGGTCGACCAGGGACTGCGTGCGGTTGTGATCAATAGCCGTGCAGTTGCACCCCCCGACTCAGATCACGAACCGCTCCCGCCACAGCCGGGCCAGCGCGGTGTCACCCGTGATGGTGAGGTCGTCCAGTGGGCGGCGGTTCCACAGGGCCAGGTACAGGTCGGGGGCCGGGGCCTCGATCACGCAGTCCGGTGTGACGGCGTCCGCCGCCGGGGCGTCCGCCGCGCGTTCCACCTGCGGCTTCGTTTCCGACAGGCGTATCGTCCAGGCTCCGGTGGCCTCGCCGGTGGCCCGTATCCGAAGCGTGCGCGGCGCGTCCGTCCGCAGCGCCTCGTGCCTGAGCGGGACCATGCCCAGCAGCAGTTCGTCGATGCCGTCCACGGCGAAGGCGGGCGCGGAGGGGGTGATGCCCGCGCCGAGCGCGGACTCGGCGTCGGCGCGGTGGATCGCCGTCTCGTGCGCCTGGCGCCGCGCCCAGAAGGACAGCGGGGACGGAGCGGGCAGGAAGGTCCAGCAGGACAGGTCCGCCGGGGCGGCGCGCAGCGTCGACACCAGCTTCCGGCAGCCGTCGCGCACCCAGTCGGCGAGCGCCTCGTCGGCCGGCTGCGGGCCCTCGGCCGGCCGCACCATCTCCTGGACGGAGTTCGCCACGAAGTTCGTGGCCCAGCGGTGCACCCGGCCCGTGTGGACGAGCAGGTCGCGCACCCGTCACTCCGGACAGGTGGGGACCGGGGCGTCGGCCCCGGCCTTCTCGGCGGCGTCGGCGAGGAGTTGGCCGTCGTGCGCGAGCGAGTCGATGAAGTCAGTGGTCTCCATGCCGCTGAGTGTGCCAGCCACCACTGACAACGGCCCCGCGCTGCACCGGCCGGCCGCGCAGCCCCCGGTGGACCAGCCCGAGGAGCAGCGCGTTGACCAGCGCGGCGACGACCAGCGTCAGGGCCGGGTACCACGACGGCGAGCCGGAATCGCTCCACAGCGCGTCACCCGCGAACCACAGCGGGAAGATCGTGGGCGCGGTGAGCAGCACCGCCCAGATGCCCGCGAAGGAAGCGTCCTGATGCTCGACGAAGACCATGTCCACCAGGGCGAAGAGCACCGCCGCGACCACCAGGGCCAGGTAGACCAGCGAGACCGGATTGCCGAACGTCAGCCGCGCGAGGCCGCGCAGCCGGGGTGTGGTGTTCATGCCGCCCCCACGTGTCGGGGTGGCCGGACGGCGGTGGCGCGCGCCGCGCACGCCGGCGCCCTCCGGCCGGATGCCCTGGCCGAATCCGTGACCAAGTAGCCCATTATGGTCCGCCGTCGGTCCCTTTCGGCAGGCCGGGTACCCGTCATCCGCGTATCGACTCCCGCGTACGCGGCGGTACGCGCTGCGCGGTAGCCGTACCCGGCCGTCGGCGGTACCCGCCACCCCGCTTCCGGCCGTACGCGATGCCCGCCGCGCCCGCCGTGAGCGGCCCGGCCGTCCGCTTGCGGGCGCGCGGAACGGCGGCCCGTGTTTTGTTCACCGTCGGTACAAAGCAAGAATGGGGGCGTGACCCACACTCGGACAACCAGGCTGGAGCGGGGCCGCAGCGCCCTCGGCCCCGCGCTGGAGCTCGTACACACCGGGCGCGCGCCCACCCGTGCCGTGCTCACCTCGGAACTCGGCGTGACCCGGGCGACCGCCGGCGCGGTGGCGGCGGAGCTGGAAGCGCTCGGCCTGATCACCGTCGACTCCCGCCCGACCGCCTCGGCGGGGTCCCAGGGCCGCCCCTCGCACCGGCTGTTCCTCGACGAGAACGGCCCCGTGGTCCTCGCCGCGCAGATCCACGCCGACGGCTACCGCACCGCGCTGGTCGGCCTCGGCGGGCGCATCGTGGCCACCGAGAGCGGCTGCGACACCATCCCCGCCGACCCGGCCCACGTACTTGCCGAAGTCGTGGCGTCCGGGGCCGGGATGCTCGAACGGACCGGGCGGCGCTGCCTCGGCGCGGCCCTCGCCATCCCGTCCGCCGTCGCCGAACCCGACGGTGAGGCGCTCAACCCGCTGCACCTGGCCTGGCCCACGGGCGCCCCCGTACGCCGTCTCTTCCGGCGCGCGCTCGCCGACGCCCGTATCCCCGGGGTCACCGCGGGAATCGGCTTCACGGGCAACGATGTCAACCTCGCCGCACTGGCCGAACACCGGCACGGCGCCGGCCGCGGCGCCCGCGATCTGCTGTGCGTCGCCTCCGGGCACCGGGGCGTCGGCGGCGCGCTGGTCCTGGACGGGCGGCTGCACAGCGGCAGTTCGGGCCTGGCCCTGGAGGTCGGCCACCTGACCGTCAACCCGGAGGGCGCCCCCTGCCACTGCGGCAGCCGCGGCTGCCTGGACGTCGAGGCGGACCCGCTCGCCTTCCTCGGCGCCGCGCGCCGCGCGCCGGGCCCCGAGGGCTCGCTGCTGCGGCAGGCCACCGACCTGCTGCGCGAGGAGTACGACGACCCGTCCGTACGGGCCGCCGCCGACCTGCTGATCGACCGGCTCGGCCTGGGGATCGCCGGGCTCGTCAACATCCTCAACCCGGACCGCATCATCCTCGGCGGCCTGCACCGCGAACTCCTGGGAGCCGACCCGGAGCGACTGCGGGCCGTGGTCGCCGACCGCAGCCTGTGGGGACGCAGCGGCGGCGTACCGATCCTGCCCTGCTCGCTCGACCACAACAGCCTGGTCGGCGCGGCGGAGCTGGCCTGGCAGCCGGTGCTGGACGATCCGCTGGTGGTGCTGGAGGAGGGGGCCGCGAGCGGCTGAGCGGCCGCCGCCCCGGGGTGGTCAGCGGCTTTGGGCGGCCCGCTCGATCAGCTCGATGACCGGCCCGTGCGCCAGGCCGTCCAGGTACACGAGGCGGGCCCGGTCCGCGATGGCCCCGTCGAAGACGACATCCGGGCCCTCGCCCGCCTCGCGCAGAGTGGCGAGATGCCGGGCGATGCTCTCGACGGCGTACGCGAGATGGTGGACGCGAGATGGTGGACGCCCTCGCCGTTGGCCTCCGGGAACGGGGAGGAAGGGCGGGGGCATGGTGTTCGTGTTCTGCATGGTGCGTTCCGGGAGCCCTCAGAAGGGACCTGGCGGCCCCCCGCGCCACACTGGTGCGGGCCGCCGGCCGACGGCGGTCTCGAAGGCGGCGCGCGCCAGCAGCCGTGTCGAGTCCAGCGTCGGCAGCGGCGCCGCCTCCGGGGGCACCAGCAGCGGAATCTCCGTACAGACGAGGGCGGCCGCGTCGCAGCCGCGTGCCGCCAGCCGCTCGATGACGCGGACGTACTCCTGGCGCGCGGGCCCGGAGAACACGCCGTTCACCAGCTCGGCGAAGATGATCTCGTGGACGGTGCGGCGGTCCCGCTCGTCCGGTACGTCGGCCGTGATACCCCGGGCGCCCAGCGCGTCCCGGTAGAGCGGGCCGTCCATCGTGTACGCGGTCCCCAGCACGCCGACGCGCCGGTGCCCCTCACGGGCGGCGCGTTCGGCGACCACCTCGGCGATGTGCAGCCCGGGCAGCGGCAGTTCCGCGCCGGGCAGTCCGAGGGCCAGGTGGGCGGTGTTGTCGGGGCAGACGAAGAAGTCCGCGCCCGCGCGGGCGAGCCGCGCCGCGCTCTCCAGCAGGACGCCCCGGATCGCATGGTGATCACCGGCCTCCCAGGCGGGCATGGAGCGGGCCATGCTGATGCAGTCCAGCGTCACGTCCGGATGGTCGTACGGGCCCAGTTCGGCGAAGCCCTCCTGGCAGAACGCCCGGAAGCACAGGGCCGCGCCTTCGGTGCTGTGCGCGAGGATGCCGAGGTGCCGCACGGTGCCTCCCGGGGCCGGTGGATGTGCCCGTCGGCCCGAAGCCGGTGGGTGTGCCCGCCGCCATTGTCACCCGGGCCCCGGCGCCGGGACACTCCCCGCCCGACCGCTCACTCCCTGCCAGCCCGCTCGCTCACTTCCCGCCGTCCGCTCATTTCCACGCCACCGCGAACGCCCGCGCCGGATTCGTCGTGAAGACGCGCCGTACCAGCGCCTCGTCCAGCGCGAGTTCGAGCCGCGGGCGCAGCCGTCGCAGCAGATGGGGCATGCCGGGACCGCCGTTCACCGAGCGGGCCGCCGCGGTCGTCGTGTCGCCGCCGATCAGCAGCCGGTCCCCGTACCCGGCGTCCGCGAGCGCGGCCAGCGCGTCCGGGAGCCGCCAGTCCGTGGCGTGGTTGGCACGCGAGGGCCCGTCGAAGGCCAGGTAGGCACCGGCCGCGGCGGCCTGCCGGTGGACGACGAGGTCGGGCGAGCGGTTGAGGTGGCCCAGGATCACCCGCTCCGGCGGCACCGCCAACCGCCCGCACAGCAGGTCGAGCACGTCCGCCGCGCCGGTGCCCAGCTCCAGGTGGACGCCGATGGGTGCGCCGGTGGCGTGGTGGGCCTCGGCCGCGGCGGCCATGGTGTGCCGGGCGTGCGCGTCCAGGCCGTGGAAGCCGCCGGCGACCTTGATCATGCCGGCCCGCACGGTGGCGCCGGCATCCCCGTGATCACGCCCGGGTCGGCCCCCGGAAGTGCCCGAGTTCCCGCCCCGTCCGCCGATCCCGTCCGTCAGCTCCGCCACGAACAGCCCGGCAAGGCCCCCGGGGACAGCCGCGCCGGCGGCCTTCCCCATCACCCGCTCCAGCACCTCGGGCGCGTAATGCACCGCCTGGTGCAGTCCGGTCGCGGCGACGATCCGTACGTCCGACTCCGCGGCCAGCCGCGGCAGTTCCGCCGCGCGCCGCCCCATCCCGTACGGCGTCCACTGGATCACCGTGCCGCCGCCCGCCTCACGGAACGCCCGCAGTTCGGCAGCCGCCGCGCCGGTGTCGGCCAGTTCCTGGCCGGGGAGCTGCGGGCTGCGCAGGAAGAGGTGGTCGTGGGCGTCGCAGACGCCGAGGCCGGTGGGGGAGACGTCGCCGGAGACGGTGCGGACGGTGGGTTCCGGGCGGGCGCCGGCGTCCTTCGGGGGCTCGGTCATCACTGTGCGCCCTCCGGCAGCCGGTCGGCGCCGGGCGCGGACAGGTGCAGCACCTGGAAGCGCTCTCCGTCCGCCTCGGGGGCGGTGTCCTCCCAGAGGGTGAAGTGCACCAGTTCCCAGTGCCGGGGGTCGATCCCCAGCGCGGTGGTGTGCACCCCGTCCGTACCGGCCAGCCGCCGCTGCTCGGTCACCGCTTCCTCGACGGCGGTGGCCGGATCCGTACCCTCGGCCAGCGTCTGCGTGCGGCGTACGAAGCAGCGGGGGGCCGCTCCGGCCGCCGGGCCGCGTGCGTGGTGGACGCCCATCCAGTGCCGTACGGCCGGGCGGCCGAAGTCGCGGATCACGCCACGGAACCCGTCACCGAGGAGGAAACGGTGCATCGCCGGGGCATCGGCCCAGAGGTAGAACGGCGCATATTGATTGACGGGCGAACCGTCGATCCCGCGTTCGCGGACGCCGTACGCCTTCATCCCGAGCCCGTCGTAGGTGTCGAGGAGATGGCCCCGGGCCCGTACCCGGTCGCGGATGATGCCCATGTCGTAGTCGGCGGGCAGGGTGACGGCATACTGCAAGGCGTGCACGTGAGCTCCTGAAGAGGGGTGGGGGAGAGGGGCGTTCACTCGGGGCGGGCCTCGTCGACCAGACAGCCCCATTCGGTGGTCGTGCCGTCGGCCGCCGCCTCGACCACGGCGAGGTGGGTCATGAAGGTGCCGGGCGCGGCACCGTGCCAGTGCCATTCGCCCGCGGGGGTCCACACCGTGTCGCCGGCCCTGATCTCCTCGACCGGGCCGCCCCGGCGCTGCACCAGGCCGACGCCCTCAGTGACGTACAGGACCTGACCGTGCGGGTGGCGGTGCCAGGCGGTACGGGCGCCGGGCGCGAAGTGGACGCTGAACATGCGCAGCCGGGACGGCGCGGGCGGCGCCGCCAGTTCGTCGAGCCACACGGTGCCGGTGAACTGCTCGGCGGGTCCGCTCCGGCTGTCCGGGCGGCTGCGGGTGATCTCCATGGGTGACGCCTTTCCGGTTTCGGCTAGCTGGTGGGCCGTCAGGCGCCGGCAGCGGTACGAGTGGTACGGGCCGCGAGGAGGGTGAGTACGCCGTGTACGGCGGTGTCGAAGGGGGCGGGCGACTCCGCGGCGCGGGCCAGTACGTAACCGCCCTGCACGGTGGCGACCACGGCCGCGGCCGTGCCTTCCGGGTCCAGCTCCGCGTCGAACTCGCCCTGCTCCAGGCCGTCCCGGAGGATTCCGGCGATCCGGCCGCGCAGCCAGTCCAGCGTCTCGAACACCGGCTGACGCAGCGCCGGATCGGCGATGACGTCGGGGTCCATGGTCAGCCGGCCCACCGGGCAGCCGCGCAGCACGTCCCGCTCGCGGAGCAGGTAGGCGCGCACCCGGTCGTACGCGCCGCCCTCGCCGGACAGGGCCGTCTCGGCAGTGGCCCGCATGCTCTCCGCGGTCCGGCGGATGGCGGCGAGCGCGAGGTCGGACTTGCCCGCGAAGTGGTGGTACATGCTGCCCTGGCCGACGCCCGCGCGCTGCAGGATCGCCTTCGGGCTGGTGCCGGTGAAACCGCGCTCCCACAGGAGCTCCCGGGTGCTCTCGATGAGCCGTTCGGAGGTGGTCATGACCTCACTGTACATACCAGTAGTTACAGAGATCAACAGTGGTGGCCGGCGGATGCCGGGCGGAGGTCGGAGCCGTGCGTGTACTTCCCCGGTGGTACGTGCGGTGCCGCCGGCCGTACGACGCCCCGCGGCCCCCGGCGGAGCAGGCTCGACAGGGAGAACACCGGCTTCCCGGAAATTGCCGAGAGGCGAAAACCGAGAAGCCAGAAAACCGAGAAGCCGAGAAATCGGGAAACTCAGAAGGAGTTGACCCATGTTCGACCTGGCGCACCCATGGACCGGCGGCCCCGGCCCCTGGTTCCTGCTCTTCCCGCTGTTCTGGGCGGCCGTCGTATTCGGCGTGATCACGCTGCTGCGGCGCACCGTGTGGCGCGGGCGCGGGCCCTGGCAGCGGTTCGGCGGCTCCCGCGGTGCGGCGCCGGGACCGGCGGGCGGCGCGGACCCGTCACCGATCGACCTGCTCGCCCGGCGCTTCGCCACGGGGGAGATCGACGAGGACGAGTACTGGCGCCGGCTCTCCGTCCTGGACGAGCGGTTCGGTGCCGGGCAGAAGGGCGGCGCGGTGTGAGCGCGGTGCCCCGGACGTCAGCCGCGCACCGCACCGGTGCGCGGCGGACCGGGCCGGTGACCGGCCCCCTTCAAACGACCCCGGCGCCCCGTACCCGCGGACGGGTGTCCAGCGGTGCGCGCAGGGGCGGTTCGACGGGAGGGTGCGCCGGTTCGCGCGGCAGCGCGCCGCGGGCGCATGACGAGCGCCCCGCCGACGTGCGGCGCACGGACTCCTCGGGCGCGAGCGTGAGCGTGGGGAGCGTGAACCACACGACCTTGCCGCCGCCGTCGGGGCGTACCCCCCAGCTCTCGCTGAGGGCCGCGATCAGGGACAGTCCGCGGCCCTCGGTATCGAGGGCTCCGGCCGCCCGTACCCGGGGCAGCCGCGGGTCCAGGTCGCGTACCGAGACCGTCAACTGGTCCAGGAGGACGAGCAGTTCGACGGTGCACTGCTTGCTGGGCACGGCGTGCTGGTGCACATTGGCCAGTAGCTCGGTCACCCCGAGCGCGGCCGGGTCTATCAAGGCGTCTAGACGCCAGTAGCGGAGCTGCGCCGATACGATGCGGCGCACCTGGCCGATCCGTGCCGGAAGGGCCTGTAGCTCCACCGTGCAGTGTCTGCTGGGCTGCCTGATCACGACCGCGACTCCCTGATGAGGTCGGGCGCCCTCGTACGACGGGGGCGAAGATCGGATCCAGCGATGCCGCCTTCCACCACAGTGTCACCGCTGGTGAACCCTCAGTGATACGAGTCCAGGGTCGTCCCACCAGTGCGCTCCCGCAACCGCACCGTCCCCCGAAAGACCCTGTCAGGCGCGCGCGGAGCGCGCCGCGCGTACGGCATCCAGGAAGCGGTCCGGAGTGCCCAGCGTCAGCGAGTAACGGTGCCCGTTCATCGTGGCGAGTGCCCGGTCGCGGGCCGCGAACAGCGGTTTGTGCGCCTGTACGGCCTGGACCGGCGCGCTGTCTATCTCGGTGCCGTAACTCGTGAGCAGGGCCAGCCTGCCATCCTTGATCACTACCTGGCCCGCCCGGGTGAGCGACCGGAGCAGCCCTCTCTCTATGCGCACCCCGGTGGCGTTGAATTCGGGCTCCGCCATGGCGATCTCCTCCTTGGCACGACGGCGTGCGGTCCGCACCCGCACCCTCGGTGCGCAGTCTGCCTCCGTCGTGCCCTGCGCACCAGTACCCCTTGGCCAAAGCTCGCCGCCAGCTTTTCCCCAGGCGCTGCTTGGGGCTGCCCAAAGGGTTGTTTATGCAGGTGAGAAGCGTGTTGCGGGTGGTTATAGTCGGGGCAGGCCCGGCGGTCCGCGCGGGCTGACGTACGACGTCGGGAGCACGGCGATGAGCACCGCACAGTCACCAGCCGACCGCCCGGAGCGGGTGCCGGGAAGCGGCTGCCCGATGCCGACCGTGGACATCGACCGCAGTGATCCGGACTACCGGTCCTGGCTCAAAGAAGCCGTCCGCAAGGTCCAGGCGGACGCCAACCGGACGGCGGACACCCATGTGCTGCGCTTCCCGCTGCCGGAGGAGTGGGGCATCGACCTGTACCTGAAGGACGAGTCGACGCATCCGACCGGCAGCCTCAAGCACCGGCTGGCCCGCTCGCTTTTCCTCTACGGCCTGTGCAACGGCTGGATCCGGCCCGGCAAGCCCGTCATCGAGGCCTCCAGCGGCTCCACCGCGGTCTCCGAGGCGTACTTCGCGAGCCTGATCGGCGTGCCCTTCATCGCGGTGATGCCCGCCACGACCAGCCGCGAGAAGACCCGGCTGATCGAGTTCCACGGCGGCACCTGCCATCTCGTGGACGATCCGCGGACGGTGTACGCGGTCTCCGCGCGGCTCGCCGCCGAGTCGGGCGGGCACTACATGGATCAGTTCACCTACGCCGAACGGGCGACGGACTGGCGCGGCAACAACAACATCGCCGAGTCGATCTACCAGCAGCTGCGGCTGGAGCGCTACCCGGAGCCCGCCTGGATCGTCGCCACGGCCGGCACCGGCGGCACCTCCGCGACCATCGCCCGCTATGTGCACTACATGCAGTACGACACCCGCATCTGCGTGCCCGACCCGGAGAACTCCTGCTTCTTCGACGGCTGGCGCACCGGCGACGCGAAGACGGACTGCGCCACCGCCTCGCGCATCGAGGGCATCGGCCGCCCGCGCATGGAGCCCAGTTTCGTGCCCGGCGCCGTCGACCGGATGATGAAGGTCCCGGACGCGGCGAGCGTGGCGGCCGTACGCGCCCTGGAGCGGGCCATCGGGCGCAAGGCGGGCGGCTCGACGGGCACCGGTCTGTGGAGCGCGCTGAAGATCGTCGCGGAGATGGTCGCCGAAGGGCGCACCGGCTCGGTCGTCACACTGCTCTGCGACCCCGGCGACCGCTACCTGGACAAGTACTACTCGGACAGCTGGCTGGAGGAACAGGGCCTGGACATCGCGCCGTACGCGGCGACGATCGACCACTTCCTGGAGACGGGCGTCTGGTCCGGCTGAAGGCGGCCGGCCCCGGGGCGGCGGCTCCTTCGTACGCGGCGGCCCCTCAGAGGTCCGTACCGTCGCCCGGCTCGCCCGCGACCACCAGCTCCGGCGGCAGCTCCGCGATCTCCTCACGGGCCTGCGCCGGCAGCCCGCGGTCGGTCACCAGCACATCCACGTCCTCCAGCGAAGCGAAGGAACTGAGGCCGACCGTGCCCCACTTCGTGTGGTCGGCCACCACCACGACGCGGCGCGCGGAGCGGACGAAGTGGCGGTTGGTCTCCGCCTCGGCGAGGTTGGGCGTGGACAGCCCGGCCTCGACGGATATGCCGTGCACGCCCAGGAACAGCACGTCGAAGTGGAGCGAGCGGATCGCGGCGTCCGCGACCGGCCCCACCAGGGTGTCCGAGGGGGTGCGCACGCCGCCGGTCAGCACCACCGTCGCCGCGCCCGCCCGGGGCGCGGCGCCGCCGGCCGCCGCCCGCTGCGCGTTGTAGAACACGTCGGCCACCCGTACCGAGTTGGTGACCACCGTCAGGTCCGGCACCTCCAGCAGCTGCTGGGCCAGCGCGAACGCGGTGGTGCCGCCCGCCAGGGCGATCGCGCCGCCCGGCGCGGCCATCCGGGCCGCCGCCTTGGCGATGTCCTCCTTGGCGCTCAGCTCCAGCCCCGACTTGGCCTCGAAGCCCGGCTCGTGGCTGCTCGGCTCGCTGACCGGCACCGCCCCGCCGTGCACCTTCTCGATCATGCCCTGCCGGGCGAGCGCGTCCAGGTCGCGCCGGACCGTCATGTCCGAGACGTTGAGCCTGCGGGTCAGCTCGTTCACGCGGACCCCGCCGCGCCGTCTGACCTCGTCGAGGATCAGAGCGCGACGCTGCTCCGCGAGGAGGTTCTGGTTGTCGCTCACCCCGGCCTGTCCCTTCCGCCCGGCTGCCGTTTCGCCCACATCCTCGCACGCGCTCGCGGGGCATCCGCCCCGATGGGGTGGGGTGCGCCTGTGCGGAAGCGGGAAAGAGGCAGGCGCGAGGGGCACCGGGGCCGCGGCGCGGGCCCGGGAATGCCCTTGAGCATGACATGACAGTCGCTCCGCCGCCGGGTACCGTGCAGGCGCCGGACGGCACGTACGGCATCGGGGGAAGGACCACGTGAACAGCGCAAGCGAGACGGCCGCGGCCACTTCGGACAGAGCGGACGGGGCGCCGCCACGGCGGCAACCGGCCCTGGAACTCCTCGTGCACGGCGTGGGCGGCACCACGCCCGAGAGGATGCTGGGCGATCCGCGCACCGTTCTGGTCACCGGCGACGACACCGCCGCCGTGTACCGCCGGGCCGTCGACGCCGACGCCGAACAGCGGCCCGACGACTACCGTGCCGAACCGGTGCGCGAGGCGTACTGCTGGTGCAACCTCACTTCCGGCAACGGAGCCCGCGCCCTGTGGCTCATCCTGCTGCCCTTCATGGTCGCCAACCTCGCCCACTGGATGCGCCCCGCCGCACCCTCCCGGCACAAGGGCCACCGCGTGTACGACATCCTCGTCCGCCTCCTCGCCCTGAGCCTGACCGTCCTGCTCGTCGCCGCTGCCTGCGAAGTGGCGCTGGACCTGACGGCCTGGCAGTGCGCGGGCAGCGCCGCCTGTGCGGCGGGCAAGTCCTGGATGGGCTTCCTCAGCCCCGCGCAGGGCGGCGCCTGGAGCGGACCGGGCCGCCGCATCGTGGTCGCCGCCGCCTTTCCGCTGCTGCTCGTCGGCTTCCTGTGGTGGCTCTGCCGCCGTACGTGGAGCGCGTACGAATCCGCCTCCCCGCCACCGCGCCGCCCCGGCACCTCCCGCGACGTACCGCCCGCCCAGCGCCCCGTGCTGACCCGCCCCGGATTCTGGTACGGCCGCCGGGTAGTGGCCCGGCTGCGCGCCGCGCACACCGCCGCCGGACTGCTCACCATCGCCGCCGCCCTGCTCACGGCGGCCGTGGACCACGACCGGCGGACGGGCGCCGACGGCTTCCTGCCCGCCGCCGGGTGGGCCCTGCTCACGCTGGTCCTGCTGCTGGCCGCGGTGACCGTCTGCATCGTGTGCCGCACCGCCCGCTCCGAGGCCGAACCGGACGAACACCGCGACCGCTTCCTCGTCAGGGCACTGCCGTTCGCCGCGCTCGGCGCGCTCTTCCTGTCCGCCGTCCACACGGCCTGGGCGCGGCCCGGCTGGACCAGCGGCGACCGGCTGCCGGGCACCGGAGCCTTCGGCGGCATCGCCGTCCTCCAAGGACTGCTGGTCCTCGGGCTCCTGTGCACCGCGGCCTTCCTCCAGGCCGCCGCCCGCCGCCACGGTCACGGCGACGGCCGCGCGGCGCTGAAGGGACTGCACGGCGCAGCCGTCGCGCTGCTGGGGTGCGGACTGGGCGGCGTGCTGACCGGGGGAGCGGCGCAGCGGCTGGCGGACTGGCTGGACGGCGGCTCGACCCCCGGCCGCCCGGGCGACCCGATCGCGGGCCCGCCCGTCCTGCTGTCCTGGCAGGCGTCGGTGCTGCCGGTGCTGCTGGTGGTCGTCGCGGCCTTCGCGCTGCTGGCCGGGGTGCAGATCCTGCTCGTACGCCGCAAGGTCGAGCCGGACATCCCCGGGCTGTACGACAAGCAGGAGCGGCCCGACGAGGAGCGGGTGCGCCGTATCGCGGGCACCATCGCGCGGGCCGGGCTCACGGACTCCGCGCCCGTCCTGATCG
The DNA here is from genome assembly GCF_000720725.1 of Streptomyces rimosus subsp. rimosus. GTDB lineage: Bacteria > Actinomycetota > Actinomycetes > Streptomycetales > Streptomycetaceae > Streptomyces > Streptomyces rimosus_A. Next base: position 8,838 of record NZ_JOCQ01000009.1, on the reverse strand, counting down.
GCGCCGTCTGTGTGGTGACCCTGGTGCTGGGCGCCGGTGCGGTGGCCGGCGCCTGGCTCACCGACCGGGCGCCCGGCCGGGCCACCGAAGGCGCGCCGGTGCTCGTCCACACGGCCGCCGCGACGGCCGAATCGCTCGGCTCCTGGCTGATGGGCGCCGGAGTGCTGCTGCTCGCCGTCATGGGCTGGCGCGCCTACCGCGACCGCTCCACCCGCCGCACCATCGGCATCCTGTGGGACGTCGGCACGTTCTGGCCGCGCGCCGCGCACCCCTTCGCCCCGCCCTGCTACGCCGAGCGCGCCGTCCCCGACCTGACGTGGCGGATGGCCACCTGGACCGAGAACCACGACGGCCGCCTGGTCATCTCCGGCCACTCCCAGGGCAGCGTGCTGGCCGCGGCCGCCGTCTGGCAACTGGACCTGGTCACCCGCAGCCGGGTCGCGCTGCTCACCTACGGATCGCCGCTGGAGCGCCTGTACGGACGGTGGTTCCCGGCCTGCTTCGGCCCCGAGGCGCTCACCGGGCTGCACCGGGAGATGGACGACTGGCGCAACCTGTGGCGGCTGACCGACCCCATCGGCGGCCCCGTACGGCTCACCTGCGACGGCGGCCCCGACATCGACCTCGGCCCGCTGCGCGACCCGCTCGCCTTCGGCCGGACCCTGCAACATCCGCTGCCCGCCCAGGTCCTGGGCCACGGCGACTACCAGGCCGACCCGGTCTTCGAGCAGACCCGCGCCGAACTGATCGCCCGGCTCGGGTCCGGGATGCCGCGCCAGCGCGGCGAAACGGGGACCGTCCCGCTCTGCTGACGTGCCGTCACGGCAGGTCGGGCAGGTCCTCCGCGTACAGCAGTGTGAGATCGTCGGTGTCCGGGTCGGCCAGCAGGGCGACCCGGCCCGCGTGCCGCTCGACCATCGCCTCGAAGGTCTGCCGCGCGGTCCGGCCGTTGCCGAACGACGGCCCCTTCGGCAGCGCGGTGAAGTACTTCAGCAGGGCCTCGCCCGCACCCTGGGCCAGCCGGTACTCATGCTCCTCGCCCTGCTGCTCGACGATGCGCAGCAGGTCCTCCGGCGCGTAGTCGGCGAAGGTGATGGTGCGGGAGAAACGCGAGGCCACGCCCGGATTGACGGCGAGGAAGCGCTCCATCTCGGCGGTGTACCCGGCCACGATCACCACCACCGCCTCCCGGTGGTCCTCCATCAGCTTCACCAGCGTGTCGATCGCCTCGCGCCCGAAGTCCCGCCCGGAGTCCTCCGGCGAGAGCGCGTACGCCTCGTCGATGAACAGCACCCCGCCGCGCGCCCGGTCGAACGCCTCCTGCGTACGGATCGCCGTGGAGCCGATGTGCTCGCCGACCAGGTCCACCCGGGACACCTCGACCAGGTGCCCGCGCTCCAGCACGTCCAGCGAGGCCAGGATCTCGCCGTAGAGCCGGGCGACGGTGGTCTTGCCGGTGCCGGGGGAGCCGGTGAAGACCAGGTGGCGGCGGACCGAGGCGGCCTTGAGGCCGGCCTCCTGGCGCCGCCGCCCCACCTCGATCATGTTGATCAGGCTGCGCACCTCGCGCTTGACGCTCTCCAGGCCGACCAGCCGGTCCAGTTCGCCGAGCACTTCGTCGGAGGGCCGGTGTTCGGCGGCGGGCGCCGCGGCCTCCGGAGCGGGCGGCGCGGTCGGCGCGGGCTGCGCGCTCTGCACCGGTACGTTCCCCAGCAGCCCCGCCGTCCGTGTCTCCGGTGCCGCCGCCGGCGCCCGCACCGGGACCAGCGGCTCGCCCACCGCGCGGCTCTCGTCGCTGGTGCAGTCCCGCACGGCCGGCCCGCCCGCGTGCCCCGCGCCCTGCGCGCCGCCGTCCGCGAACTCGTACCCGCCGCGCGCGCACCGCTCCGTACGGCAGCGCGTCAGCGTCGCCCGGCACCCGTCGATGATGTGGAACCCGTACCCGGAACTGCCCGTCACCCGGCAGGCGTCGAACGTGCCGCGGCCTTCGGCGGAGACGTAGAAACCCGCCTCGACCGGGGAGTCGACCGTGCACCGCTCGACGGTGGGATCGGCGCCCTTGGTCACGATCACGCCGGTCTGCGCCGCGTCGATGGTGCAGTTGGCGAGCGTGCCGCCGCTGCCGTGGTCGCGGAACCAGGCGCCGGTCGCCGCCTCCCGGATGCGGCAGTCGTCGAGCTGCACGGTCGCCCCGTCGCTCACCGACACCGCCGTGTTGCGCACCTGCGACAGGTCGGAGTCCACCACGTCCGCGCGCGAGCCCCGGTCCAGCACGAACAGCGCGTCCGGTACGTCGTGCACCCGCGTCGAGTCCAGTACGGCGGTGGCGCCGTCGCTGATCCACACCGCCGGGTAGTCGCCCGTACTGTCATGGATCTCGCACTGGTTGGCATCCACCCGGGTGCCCGGGTCCCACACGGACAGCCCGTTGCGGCCGAAGCGGCGCACCGTGCTGCGGGTCAGCGTGAGCACCGACCGGGACCGCAGGTCCACGGCGTTCTCCGGGATGTCGTGGATGTCGCAGTCGGCGAGCGTGAGCACCGCGTCGGTGTCCAGGGTGATGCCGTCCGCCGAGGTGCGGTGCACCGTGCAGTCGGTCAGCTGGCCGCTCGCCCGGTCGGCCACCTGCACGCCCGCACCCTTGATCTCGTACAGCTCGCAGCCGACCGCCTCCACGCCGCTGCCCTCGCCGTTGACCGACAGGCCCGCGCCCGAGGCGTGCCGCACCCGGCAGTTCTCCAGCCGCGGATGCGCGCCGCCGCGTACCGCGACCCCGGACTGCCCGGCGGCCACCACCTCGCACTCCTCGAAGATGCCCCCCGCGCCGTCCAGCACGCTGATGCCCACGCCGCCCGGGTTGTCCACCGAACAGCGGCGCACGGTCGGGCGCGCGCCCCCGCGCACCTCGATGCCGGACGCCGAGCGCGTCACCACCCGCAGCCCGTCCAGCTCCGGCGCCCCGTCCTCCACCAGCACCGCGGGCACGGTGGAGTCCTGCCCCTCCACCTGGATGTCCTGGACCGTCGCGGAGGCCCGTACGGTCAGCGCGACGCCGTCGGCGGGCGCGATCCGCACCGACCCGCGGGCTCCGTCCGGCCCCCGCAGCGTCACCGCGCGCACCAGCACCAGGTTCTCGCGGTACGTGCCGGCGCCCACGGTCAGCACGTCACCGTCCCCGGCGGCGTCCAGGGCCGCGGCCAGCGAGCTGTACTCGCCCGTGCGGCGCCGCCACCGCGATGTGCCCGTGTGCGTCACCTGGACCGAGCCCTGTGCCATGGCGCTGTCGTGCCCCCACCTCGTGCGGCTGTTACCGGCCCGGCAGTTGTACGTCCGCGTATGTCCGCGTTCGTATGCCCGGGACCCCAGCCGGGAGGCTGGACGCTCCACCGTAGCGCGCTCGAAGGGCGCCGGATGACATGGTCAGCCTGTATGTCCGGGTGCTCCCGGAGGGGATGTTCCGGTGCCGTCCGGCGGCCCGTTCCGGTGCCCGCCGCGGTCGTTCAGCTGCCCGCTCCGGCCCGTCCCCAATCCTGGCCGGCGCGCTCCCACTCCCGCTCCCAGCGCCGGTACCGGCAGGTCAGCAGCCGCCGTACGACCAGCCGCCGGCCGCCCTCGACCGCGCCCGCGGCGACGCCCGCCGCGGCGAATCCGGCGAGCACCGCGTGCGCCCCGGCCGTTCCGGCGTCCATCGGCCGCGGCACGGCCCGGCCCTGGGCGTCCGTCCAGATACGGAACCGCTCGCCGACCCGCACGGCGTGCGGCGCGGCGAGCTGGCCGCGGTGCCCGCTGCCGTCCCGGCCGGTCCAGTGGGCGTCCACCCGGCGGTGCACGTTCCGGCCGGAGGAGGAGGTGTCGGAGTCCGGGTCGAGGGAGGCGCGGGGGAGGGCCCGGTCCGCCGTCGCCCAGACCTGGTGCCGCTCCCGCGCCTGCGTCCGTACGGACCTGAGCAGCGCGTCCTTCGCGACACCGCCCACGGCCAGCCCGGCCAGGACGCCGCCCAGCGCCATCAGCGCGACGGCGGCCAGCGCCACCCACGCCTCCAGCAGATCCGTCGTCCGGCGCAGCGGATTGCGCCGCCAGCGCCACACCCCGGCGATGACACGTACCACTTCGTACCCCCTCTCCCTGTCCGCAGGTACCTCGTCAGGCCCACGTCATGCACGGAACGGACGGCGGATCCCGGGCGCGACGGACAGCGGCACACATCGGGCCGCCGTGGAAGAGGGGGAGGGCCGCATACGGTCACGGGCCCGTACGGCACTCCGTCACCTGCCGGGCGCGGGTCGTATCGCCGTGTGCGCGACCTTCAGGGTCCCGGGGCGGCGGCCGACACTGTATCCCTGCTCGAGGGAGGCCCCGCGATGGATCACCGACAGGTCGGCCGGCTCATGAACACCGAGGTCGTCAAGGCCCGGTCCGGCACCTCGTTCCGGGAAGTCGTCAATCTGCTGAGCCGGCACCGCAAGACGGGGCTGCCGGTCGTCGACGCGGACGGCAAGGTGCTGGGCGTCATCTCCGAGACGGACCTGATGTTCCGCCAGGCCGCGCAGGACATGCTGCAGAACCGCTGGTACAACCGCCGTCGGCTGACCGGCAGCGCCCGCGCCGCTCGCGCCCAGAAGCGCAGCCTGCGCGCGGGCCAGCTGATGACCTCGCCGCCGGTGACCATCGGCCCCCACCAGAGCGTCACCGAGGCCGCCCGGCTGATGGTGACCGGAAAGCTGGACCGGCTGCCGGTCGTCGACGCGGAGGGCCGGCTGTGCGGGCTGGTGACCCGCACCGACCTGCTGAAGGTCTTCCTGCGCCCGGACGAGGAGATCCGCGAGGAACTGGTCACCGAGGTCCTCGTGCGCACCCTCGCCCTCAAGCCCGGCGCGATCGGCGTGTCCGTGCGGGCGGGGGTGGTCACGCTGTCCGGGCGGCTGACGCGCAGCAGCGAGGTGCCCCTGGCGCTGCGGCTGGCGGGCCGGATCGACGGGGTGGTGGCGGTGATCGACCAGCTGGAGTACGCGCACGACGACGCGGCCGAGCAGCAGGGCGAACAGACCGTACGGGACCGGGCGCAGGAGTGGCTGCGGCGGATGTGACCGGGCCCGCACGCGCTGACCGGCACCCGGCCGGGGCCCGGACGCGCGGTCCTACCGCACCCGTACCGCCAGGGTGACCTCCGCGCCCCGGGCGCCGGACGCGCCGTCGGCGCCCGCCCGGACCGCGAACCGGTCCGCCACCAGGCGCGCGAGCCACAGCCCGCGCCCGTTGTGCGCTCCGTCGAGCCCCGGCAGCAGTTCGGGGATCACCGTCTCGCTGAAGCCGGGGCCGGAATCGCTGATACGGCACTCCAGTTCGTCGCCGACGCGCCGCAGCACCAGCCGCCCCGAGCCGCCCGCGTGCTCCACCGCGTTGCCCGCGATCTCGTCCACGGCCAGCACGAACTCGCCGCGCCGGGGCTCCGCGAGGCCCTCCCGGACCGCGCACTCCTCCACCAGCAGCCGCAGCTGCGGCAGCAGCCGCGCGGTGAAGCGCCGCTGCAGCAGACAGATGGCGGTCCGCGTATCCACGGGCCCCTCCTCGGACATGGCCGGTTCCGGTGTCAGCACGGCCGTACCACCTCCGTCACGAACAGCCGTGACACCGAGTCCGCGCCGAGCCGCTGGAGCGTGCGCGCCTGCGGGTGATGACAGCGGACCTCGACCGCGTCGTGCCCGGCGGCCCGTTCGGCGAGCGCGAGCAGCGTGGCGGCGCAGCCCACCGACAGGAAGTGCAGCCGGGTCAGGTCGACGGTGAGCCGGCGGGCGCCGGCGCTGCCGGACAGGGCCAGCTCCAGCGCGACGGTGAAGTCGGCCCGGGCGCCGGCGTCCGCCTCGCCGACGAAGCACAGGCTGCCGTCGGCGCCGCGCACCGTCCGCAGGGTGCCGAGCCGTTCCACGAGGCTGCGCGGATGCGCCCGGTCCATGGCGTACAGCACCTCGCGGTCGAACCAGCGGCGGTCGTAGGCGCAGATCTCGCTGTACGGACGGCCCTCGAACAGCGCGTCCGCGTGCGTCTCACGGTGCATCATCACCCGTACGTCGGCGTGCAGGTCGGGCACCCACCGCATGTCGATGAAGGACCGCAGTCCGGTGAAGCCCTCGTCGGCGGCGCGCGCGGTCTCCGCGGACAGCCGCCCCAGCTGCCGCTCGGGCGTGAACCGGACGTCCGGGCGGATCAGCCCCCGCATGCTGCTCAGCACCAGCTGTCCCCGCTCACGGGCGGTGACCGTGCTGCGTCCGGTGAAGTCGAGCCGGGCCAGCACCTCGGACTCCGGGAGCCACGGATCGGGGAAGAGGATGACCTTCTCGCCCTGGGCGAGACCGAGCCGCACGAAGGCGGTCACGACCTCCCAGCGCACCTCGTCATCGTCGTAGCTCACGAAGGCGTGGTCCCCGGGACGCATGTGCTGCACCGGAATGAGATGGTCCCCGGGCACTTCCCAGGACGGCATCGTCACCTGGACACTCCCGCTGTCGGCATGGCCGTGCGCTCACTGTAGGCAGCCGGACACGCGCCCGCAATGCGGCCCGCCCGCCACCGGTGGCGGGCGGGTGCAGAAGGCGGACGGGGAGTCAGCGGACCGGCGCGCGGGGGCGGGCGACGGGTCCTCAGGCGCGCGGGCGGCGGGCGAGCACCTCGAAGGGGTCGCCGACCCGGAGGGTGCCGGTGTTCTCCGGGATCAGGTTCTGGCCGAAGACGAGCTGGTCACCGACGCGGCGGTGGCGGGCCAGGGTGCGCAGCGGTTCCTTGCCGCGCTGCCCGGTGAGCTGGTCGGTGGTGGTGATGACGCACCGGCCGCACGGCTTCACCACGCGGAAGGCGACCTCCCCGATCCGTATCCGCTGCCAATCGTCCTCGTCCCAGGGCGCGGTGCCCTCCACCACGACGTTCGGCCGGAAGCGGTTCATCGGCAGGGGGCCCTCGTCCGGGTGTCTGCCCTGGGCGACGAGGGAGTTCAGGGCGTCGAGCGAGGAGGTGGTGGTGAGCAGCAGGGGGAAGCCGTCGGCGAAGCCGACGGTCTCGCCCGGGCGCGCGTAGTCGGGGTCGACCGGCCGTCTCGTGGCCGGGTCGTCCAGGTGGACCAGCCGCACGGGCACGTCCAGATACGTGCTGAACCACTCGGCGGCGGCACCGGACGCGGGCACCGCCTCGACCTTGTCCCGCCAGACCTCGACCGTGACCGTGGCACCGGGCTCCGGCACCGGGACGGTCAGCGGTGGCATGTCCGGCGCGGTCAGCCGGAGCGTGCCGTCCGCGCGTTCCGCGGCGGCGACGGCCGCCAGGCGCGGCCGGGCGCGCTGGGTGACGAACCGGTACTCGGCGTCGACCAGCATCCAGCGGCGGTCCCCGGCGATCCCCCACGGCTGTACGACCGCTTCGCCGAGGCCGGACCCCGCCACGGATTTGACCGGATAGCGGTGGATGGAGTGGAGGAAAGGTTTCAGCACGCCCCCATCCTGCCAGCCGCCCCCCATGTCCCGGTGGCCGGTCCCGCACCGGAGTGCGGGACCGGAACTCCGCCCGCGTACGGTTCGCCCGGGTCAGTACCCGCGCGGGTACTGGCGGCCGTACGGATCGTCGTACGGGGACGGCGCGGGCCGGGGCGCGACCGGGCCCGCCGGGCGCATGGCGTCGTAGCCGACGTTGTTCCCGGCGGGGCGCGGGGGCTGTTGCTGCTGGGGCTGGTAGCCGCGCGAGCCCGCCTGCTGCGGGATGTACGGCGCCGGGGTGCTCTGCAGCGGCGCCACCGGCTGGGCCGCGGCGCCCGGATACCCGGGGCCGGGCTGCGGCTGGGACGGCGCGGCGGGCAGCGCGGGCAGGGCCGACGGGAGGGCCGGCATGTACGAGGAGCCGGTGTCGTAGGGCAACTCGACGCGGATCGGGGCAATCTGCGGCGTGCCGCGCTCGGCGACGAGGGAGTCGTAGATCGGGGTGTCCGGGAAGGACGGCGAAGCGTAGTAGCCGCCGCCGTAGGTAGAGCGGGGGGAGGTCATACCTCATAAGTTAAGCCCACGATGTGCCGGTTGGGGAGCCTGAAAAGAGGGTTGTTTCACGTGTCGTGTGAAGCCCGCGATCCGTAATGTGAGCGAACTTGGCAAAATCGGTCGCGAACGCCCGTAGGAATCGTGTAAAGGCCGTGTCCACATCAGATGAACGGCGGACATTTTTCGGCAAGTAGGTTGGAACCTGCCACCGTGCAGTAGGGGGCGCCGCACAGCGGCCCGGCGAGCGAAGGAGAGGAAGGGCGCCACGATGTCGATGCCCAAGGGGAGCAACGTCGCGGTACCGGCCACGTCGGTACGGCTGGAACTGGGCTGGCGCACCGGCCCCGGCACCCCGGACGTGGACGCGTCCGCGCTGCTGCTGACCTCGGCCGGGAGGGTCCGCGACGACGCGGACTTCGTCTTCTACAACCAGCCCGCGCACGCCTCGGGAGCCGTCCGCCACGAGGGCAAGCGCCCCGCCGGGGACACGGTGACCGACAGTCTGGCGGTCGACCTGGCCCGGCTGGAGCCCGCCGTGGACAAGGTGGTGCTCGCCGCCTCGGCCGACGGCGGCGCCTTCGGCCGGGTCGCCGGGCTGCACATCCGGGTGCTCGACACGGGCAGCGGCGCCGAACTCGCCCGCTTCGACAGCCAGGACGCCACCGCCGAGACGGCCTTCGTGCTCGGGGAGCTGTACCGGCGGCAGGGCGCCTGGAAGTTCCGGGCGGTCGGGCAGGGGTACGACACCGGGCTGGCCGGGCTGGCCACGGACTTCGGCATCAGCGTGGAGGAGGAGCCCCCGGCCGCCGCCCCGGCCCCACCG
>NZ_JOCQ01000008.1 GCF_000720725.1 Streptomyces rimosus subsp. rimosus | reverse complement strand
CCGCGGCGCTCGCCTCGGCCCCCACCCCCGGCCAGGCCGCCCAGCCCGCGTACGCACCGGCACACGCCCCCACGCCCCCACCGGCCGCCCAGCGCCCCAACGGCACTTCCCACGCCCACCGCCGCAAGAGCCCCACCGGCCGCGGCAGCACCGGCCGCACCAGCCGCACCCGCGTCGCCGGTCTGGCCGCCGCCCTCGGCCTCGGCCTGGCCACCGCGGGCATCGGCATCGCCTACGTCCTGTTCAGCCCCGACGACGAGGAGGCGGCCGCGAAGGCCGACGGCGGCACCGTGACCGCCGCGGACGGCAAGGTCGGCAAGGCGGCCGGCAAGGAGCCCGGCAGCATCCCGCAGAAGTTCCTGGGCGAGTGGGAGTCCAAGAGCGTCAAGGGCAGCCCCGCCTACCGCTTCACCCTCACCCAGGGGGAGGTCGGCGACACCGTCATGGCCATGGAGGCGAACGGCGCCACCTACCACTGCGAGTTCAAGGCCATCCTCATGAACGCCGGCCCGCCGCTGCGCCTCGGCCCGACCACCGTCGTGGCGGGCCCGGCGACCGCCTGCCAGCCGGGCGCCCCCAGCACCCTGCGCATCCACGCCGACGGCAAGCTGCGCCGCGTGTTCGACAACGGCAAGGCGACGCTGACGTACACGAAGAAGAGCTGACCCCGCCGCCCGCCGGAAACGCGAGAGCCGCGTCCCCGCTCAGGAGCGGGAACGCGGCTCGAAACCGCCGGTCGCGTTCGTCCGGTCAGTCCAGGAACGAGTTGATCTGGATCGTCTCGTCCCGGCCCGGGCCGACGCCGATCGCGGAGATCGGGGCGCCCGACATCTCCTCCAGCGCCTTGACGTACGCCTGCGCGTTCTTCGGCAGCTCGGCGAAGGTCTTGGCCTTGGTGATGTCCTCGGACCAGCCCGGCAGCGTCTCGTAGATCGGCTTCGCGTGGTGGAAGTCGGTCTGGCTGTACGGCAGCTCCTCGACGCGCTTGCCGTCGATCTCGTAGGCGACGCAGACCGGGATCTGCTCCCAGCCGGTGAGCACGTCCAGCTTGGTGAGGAAGAAGTCGGTCAGGCCGTTGACGCGGGTCGCGTAGCGGGCGATGACCGCGTCGAACCAGCCACAGCGCCGGTCACGGCCGGTGGTGACACCGCGCTCGCCGCCGATGGTGCGCAGCGCCTCGCCGTCCGCGTCGAACAGCTCGGTCGGGAACGGACCGGCGCCGACCCGGGTCGTGTACGCCTTGAGGATGCCGATGACCCGGCTGATCTTCGTGGGGCCGACCCCCGCGCCGGTGCAGGCGCCGCCCGCGGTCGGGTTGGAGGACGTCACGAACGGGTAGGTGCCGTGGTCCACGTCGAGCAGCGTGCCCTGGCCGCCCTCGAAGAGGACGACCTTGCCGTCGTCGATCGCGTTGTTCAGCAGGAGGGTGGTGTCGGCCACGTAGCCCCGGATCTGGTCCGCGTAGCTGAGCATCTCCTCGACGACCTGCTCGGCGACCACCGCGCGGTGGTTGTAGAGCTTGGCCAGCACCTGGTTCTTGAAGTCGAGGGCCGCCTCGACCTTCTGGTGCAGGATCGACTCGTCGAAGAGGTCCTGCACCCGGATGCCGGTGCGGTTGATCTTGTCGGCGTAGGTCGGGCCGATGCCCCGGCCGGTCGTACCGATCTTCCGCTTGCCGAGGAAACGTTCCGTGACCTTGTCGACGGTGATGTTGTACGGCGTGATCAGGTGCGCGTTACCGCTGATCAGCAGCTTGGACGTGTCGACGCCGCGCTCGTTGAGTCCGCTCAGCTCGGAGAGCAGGACCGCCGGGTCGACGACGACACCGTTGCCGATGACCGGGGTGCACCCCGGCGAGAGGATTCCGGAAGGGAGAAGGTGCAGCGCGTATTTCTGGTCGCCTACGACAACCGTGTGACCGGCGTTGTTGCCGCCCTGGTAACGCACCACATAGTCGACGGACCCACCGAGCAGATCGGTGGCCTTTCCCTTGCCCTCATCACCCCACTGAGCACCGAGCAGCACAAGTGCGGGCACAGGCGTACACCCCTTCCGGGCGGGGCATGTCCAACGTGCGCGAGGCCGTATGCGTGCGGACGCATGCGTACGGCACCGCTGAAGCCGTCGAACCGGTGCCCCGGAATAGACGAAGCCCCTGGCGCAATCGCGCAAGGGGCTCTTGCACCGAGATGCTACCTGAGGAAGGACCGAGGTGTCGGCGCAGCCATCTGGGCACTGCTTTCCGGACGGGGTCCGGGGGCACCCCCTGCTCGTGGTCATCGACCCGGTCGCCCGCAGAACGGACGGGGAGTCCGTACGCATCGCGAAGGATGTCCTGTGCGCGGGCGCGGCCGCTAAGATCTGCCTCCCGGACGGCCCCGAGGAGTACGCGCGGGCGCTCGCCCGCCGCGGCCATCGCCGCCCCGTGGTGATCGGCGACGACCGCGCCCTGCTGCGGGCGGTGGCGTTGCTGCACAAGGAGCGCGACCTGGCGGGGGTGGCCCTCGCGGTCGTGCCGGTGGGCGCGCCGGGCGCGGTGGCGCTGTCGCGCGCGCTGGGCGTGCCGACGGACACCGTCGCCGCGGCGCGGACGGTCCTGGACGGTACGGAACAGAGCCTGCACCTGCTCACGGACGACAGCGACGGCATCGTGCTGGGTGGCCTGGACATCCCCTCCGGGACGGAGGAGGACGAGCGGCCCCGCCGCCGCAAGCGCTCCGGCGGGGCGCACCTGCCGGGGCCCCGTGAAGGCTCGGACAACGCGGCACAAGGCGCGCCGGAACCCCTGGCGCCGGAAGAGGGGCCGGGGGCCGATGCCCGCCGGGACGCACCCGCCGCGTGGTGGCGCGCACCGCTCCGTAAGGCGCGTGCGGCCCTGGCACTGCTGACCCCGCGTACCCGCCCCGCGGCCGGCGACCGGTCGGCCCCGCCCGGCCACCGGCTGCGGATCGAGGCGGACGGCGTGGTGCTGGCCGATCTGGACCGGCCGGTGCGGTGGGTCTCGGTGACCCCGGGCGACGGCGCGGACGGCAGCGGGCTGGCCGAGGTCGTCGTCCACTGGCAGGCGGCCGAGCCTCCGGTACGGGCCCGCGCGCGGGCGGTGACCGTGTCCGGCGCCGACTTCCGCTACCGGGCGGACGTGGTGGTCGGCGGCCCGGTCAGGACCCGTACGTGGACGGTGCAGCCGGGCGCCTGGCGATTGACGCTGCCGCACGGCTGACGCCGGGGCGGCGCCGCGCGGCGGCCGTGCCTCAGCTCTCCTCCGCCAGCCGCTGTGCCCGGTGCTCGCGCCAGCGTTCCAGCAGTACGTCCAGCTCGCCCTGCATGAACTCGAAGAACTCGACGGTCTCGGCGACCCTGGCGCCGGCGGGCGTGTCGGGTCCGAGGGTCTTCGCGCCCTCCCGCAGCACTTCCTCCCAGCGGGTCAGCACCTTCTCGCGGTTGCCCAGGGTCTCGTACCAGAGCTCGTTGTAGAGCCGGTAGCGGTCCCGCCGGGTGCCCGGTTCGCGCTCGCGGCGGACCATGTTGACCTGCACCAGGTAGCGGACCGCGCCGGACACGGCGGCGGGACTGATCTGCAGCTGTTCGGCCAGCTCGGCCGAGGTGAGGGTGCCGGAGTCGGAGGCGAGCAGCGCCGCGAAGACCCGGGAGGCCATCCGCTGCATGCCCGCCTCGGTCAGCTCCGCCGCGAAGCGTTCCACGAAGCGCGAGACCGCCTCCTCGTCCCGCCCGGCGCTCTGGCCCTGGTGCTGCTCTGCCTGCTCGCTCACCGTCTCATCCTCTCCCCTGCTCCCCCGGCCCGGAACGTTCCCTCAACTTTATACGGTTTCTTAACTTCACAAATTTGTGAAAGCAGCGTACGTTCAGAAGCATGACGAAGGCAATCACGGTGTCCGGCCTCCGCAAGGCGTTCGGCCGGACCCAGGCGCTGGACGGTCTCGACCTCGACGTCGAGGCGGGCGAGGTGCACGGCTTCCTCGGCCCCAACGGCGCGGGCAAGTCCACGACCATCCGCGTCCTGCTCGGCCTGCTGCGCGCCGACGGGGGTGGCGCGCACCTGCTGGGCAAGGACCCGTGGCGGGCCGCGGTCGAGCTGCACCGCCGGATCGCGTACGTCCCCGGGGACGTCACGCTGTGGCGCAACCTCTCCGGCGGCGAGGTCATCGACCTGTACGGGCGGCTGCGCGGCGGCCTGGACAAGGCCCGCAGGGCCGACCTCCTGGAGCGCTTCGAGCTGGACCCCACCAAGAAGGGCCGGACGTACTCCAAGGGCAACCGCCAGAAGGTCGCCCTGGTCGCCGCGTTCGCCTCCGACGTGGACCTGCTCATCCTCGACGAGCCGACCTCCGGGCTGGACCCGCTGATGGAGGAGGTCTTCCAGGACTGCGTCGAGGAGGAGCGGGACCGCGGCCGTACGGTCCTCCTCTCCAGCCATGTGCTGTCCGAGGTCGAGGCGCTGTGCGACCGCGTCAGCATCATCCGCAAGGGCCGCACCGTCGAGTCCGGCTCCCTCGCCGACCTGCGGCACCTCACGCGTACGAGCGTGACCGCCGAACTGGCCGGCGCGCCCAACGGCCTCTCGGGCCTGCCCGGCGTGCACGATCTCGACATCCAGGGCCACCGGGTCCGGCTCCAGGTGGACACCGACAAGCTCGACGCGGTGCTGCGCTCGCTCAGCCGGTCCGGGGTCCGCAGCCTGACCAGCACGCCGCCGACGCTGGAGGAGCTGTTCCTGCGGCACTACCAGGACGACACCCTGGACGGCACCCAGACCCCGGAGCCCGCCGCCTCCGCCCCTGTCGCCGGCTCCGGCTCCGGCTCCGGCTCCGAGAAGGCGGCCCTGCGATGACCGCCGTGACGCTCCCCGCGGCCGCCCGTACCGGCGGCTCCCACGACCTGGCCGGCACCGGCGCCCTGCTGCGCCTGGCGCTGCGCCGCGACCGGCTGATGATCCCGGCCTGGGTGGTACTGCTCGGACTGACCGTCGTCAGCATGAGCGGCGCCCTCGAAAAGCTCTACGACACGCCCGCCAAGCGCGCCGACGTGGCGAGCTCGATGACCGGCAACGGCTCCCTGCGCGCCGTCTACGGCCCGGTGTTCGACGACTCGCTCGGCGGCTTGACCGCCTGGCGCATCGGCTGCATGGCCGCGCTGCTGGCCGGCGTGATGAGCCTGCTGATCGTCGTACGCCACACCCGCGAAGAGGAGGAGACGGGCCGCCAGGAGCTGCTCTCGGCGGCCATGGTCGGCCGGCGCGCCCCGCTCACCGCCGCCCTGCTCGCCGCACTCGTCGCCGACGCCGCGCTGGCCCTGCTCATCGCGGCCGGGCTGGCCGGGGCCGGGCAGCCGGCGGGCGGCGCGCTGGCCCTCGGCCTCGCCGTCGGCGGCACCGGCCTGGTCTTCGCGGGCCTGGCGGCGATCACCGCGCAGCTCACCGAGAGCGCGCGGGCCGCCAAGGGGCTGGCCGGGGCCGCCCTGGGCGCGGCCTTCGTCCTGCGGGCCGCGGGCGACGCCGCCACCGAGGACGCCTCCTCCCCGCTGACCTGGGCCTCGCCGGTCGGCTGGGCCGAGCAGCTGCGCGCGTTCGCCGACGAGCGCTGGTGGGTCCTGCTGCTCTTCCTCGCCGGTACGGCCGTCACGGTCGGCGCCGCGTACGCGCTCACCGCCCGCCGCGACCTCGGCATGAGCTTCCTGCCCGCCCGGCCGGGACCGGCCCGCGCATCCGCCTCCCTGAACGGCGCCACCGGCCTGGCCTGGCGACTCCAGCGGACCACCCTGCTCGGCTGGTCGGCCGGCTTCCTGCTGGCCGGAGCGGTCTTCGGCGGCATCACCGACGGCGCGTCCGACCTGGTCGGCGACAACGAACAGGCCCGCCGGATATTCGAGCGCATGGGCGGCCAGCAGGGCCTGTCCGAAGCTTTCATATCCGCCCTGACCGGCATGCTCGGCATGGTCGCGGCGATCTACGCGGCGGGCGCGGTGCTCCGGCTGCGCGGCGAGGAGACCGGCGACCGCGCCGAACCGGTGCTGGCGGGCGCCGTCGGACGGCTGCGCTGGGCGGCCGGACACCTGGCCATCGCCTTCCTCGGCACGGTCGTCGTGCTGCTCCTGGGCGGCCTGGGCCTCGGCCTCACGTACGGCCTGACGATCGGCGACGTGAGCGGGCAGCTCGGCCCCGCGACGGGCGCGGCGCTGGCCCAGATCCCGGCGGTCTGGACGCTCACCGGTCTGGCGGTGCTGCTGGTCGGCGCGCTGCCCAAGGCCTCGGCCGGCACCTGGGCCGTGGTCGGCTGCTGCCTCGGCATCGGCTGGGTGGGCCCGGCCGTCCAGCTCCCCCAGTGGGCGATGAACCTGTCGCCGTTCAGCCACCTGCCGAAACTGCCCGGCGGCGAGGCCACCGCGGCACCGTTCCTGTGGCTGCTCGCCCTGACGGCGGTGTTCGTGACGGCGGGCCTGACCGCGCTGCGCCGCCGCGACATCGGCTGATCACCAGGGCCGTCCTACGTGCGGCGCCGGACCTGCTCCGCGCAGCTTCACGGCCGTGAAAGCCGCCGTGCAGACCCGCCGCCCCTCAGACGTGCGGCGCCGGAGCTGTAGCGGACTCCGGCGCCGCACTTTCCCGTACGCCGACCATGCGTCGTACGGCGGGAGTGATCCCCGCCCGGGGGCGTACGCCCACCCGGCGCCCGCGCTCCCCACCCGCTCCAACTGGTAGAGACCTCATGCCGCCACCGCTGCTCCCCAAGCGACCGGAAAAGACCAGTGGAGCGGGAGTGGAACATTCCACGCCTGTGTGCTCCCGGCCACGCCGCCGGACGCGGTTGTCCGCGTTTCCCCTTGGGCACAACCCCCGCGAGCGGCGATGGCGGCGCTTATGCGGCCGGCACGCCGCGGTTTCGCGCCTAGGGGCGGGCGGAGGTATCCGTGAATCGAGTAGGACCACGCAAGGCGATTTGGGTACTGCAAAATCTGGGGGTCGTCCTGGCGGCCGGCGCGGCTTGTGTGCTGCTCAGCCTGATCATGACGATGGTGCCCGGACTGCGCACCCCGGGCAGTGGAAATGCGGGCCAGGCCTATGGCGCCGCGGCGTCCTCCACTGCCGTACTGGTGCTGTTCTACATGGCGAGGACGCTGCGCCTGCAACGTGACGAGACCTCGCTGCAACGCCAGGAACTGGAACTGCAACGCGCGGAAATGCGGCTGCAACGCACCGAGCTGGAGCTCCAGCGGGACGAGATGCGCCGGTCCGCGGGCGAACTGCACCGCAGCGCCGAGGCCGGTCTGCGGCGACTGCACATGGACCTGCTCAAGATGAGCATCGCCGACCCGGAGCTGGCCGAGGTATGGCCCGCGTTCGCCCCGGGTCTGTCGGTGAAGGAGAACCGGCAGTACCTGTATGCCAACCTGATCTACTCCCACAGCATGCTCGTCCACAAGCTGGGAATGACGAGCGACCGCGAAATGCTCGGGCACCTGCGCTACATCACCGACACCCCGGCCTTCCGGGGTTACTGGGAATCCGCGCGCTTCATGCGCGACGAGATGGACCCCACCTCGCACGAACACCACTTCGCCGTACTCGTCGACGAGGCGCTGACCCAGACGAACGCACAAACACCTCACATGCCGAATCTGCGTTTGATCGACGGCCAACACACCGAGCAGTGAAACGCTCACCGGTGTAACGACTTCCACCGAAAGGGAGCACTTCCGCAATTCGGCTCACGCTGCCGCGCACCGCCGGGGTATCCCGGCCCGGTGACAGCACCAGAGATTTCCCGACGGTTGGGCGCCACCCCTCAGGAGCGCGGCAGTGTGGGCAACGGCAGTTGCCCCGACCTCTTCGAGCTGAGCGACGGCCGCTTCGCCGTCATCGGCACCGACATGACAGCCGACCTGGACGCGAAGCTGCCGGACGACGCGAGCCGCGCCGACTACGAACGCATCGTGGTGATCACCCGCGACACCCTGCTGCGGGCCAGGGCCGACATCGCCGCGCTGTGACCCGGCGGCCCGGCCCGCAGCTCCTCAGCCGCCCGGCGTGACCAGCCGGGCCTCGTACGCGAAGACCGCCGCCTGGGTGCGGTCGCGCAGTCCCAGCTTCACCAGAATCCGGCTGACGTGCGTCTTCACCGTCGACTCGGCCACGACCAGATGCTCGGCGATCTCACCGTTGGACAGGCCCTGGGCCACCAGCACCAGGACCTCGGTCTCCCGCTCGGTGAGGTCGCCGACGCGCTCCTGCGTCGGCGCCCGCGGCGTACCGAGCTTGGAGAACTCCGAGATCAGCCGCTTCGTGACGGCCGGCGCGAGCAGCGCCTCGCCGTTCGCCACGATCCGTACCCCCTCCGCGAGCTGCCCCGCCGAGGCGTCCTTGAGCAGGAAGCCGCTGGCCCCGGCCCGCAGCGCCTGGTACACGTACTCGTCCAGGTCGAAGGTGGTGAGCACCAGCACCTTGGCGTCCGCGTCCGCGGCGACGATCTCGCGGGTCGCCTCCAGCCCGTTCATCTGCGGCATCCGGATGTCCATCAGCACCACGTCCGGGCGCAGCTCGGCGACCTTGGCCACCGCCTGCCGCCCGTCCACCGCCTCGCCGATGACCTCGATGTCCGGCATCGCGCCCAGCAGCACCGAGAAGCCCTCGCGGACCATGACCTGGTCGTCCACGATCAGTACGCGGATCATCCCGCCGTCTCCCCCTTCGCACCCGGCGTCGCCGGGACCGGTATGAACGCCGCGACCTCGAACCCGCCGTCCTCGGTACGGTCCGCGGTGATCTCGCCACCCAGCATCTGCACCCGTTCCCGCATGCCCAGGACGCCGTGCCCGGCCCCCGGCGACGGCTTGGCCAGCCGGCTCGGCGCCCCGTTGACGATACGCAGTCCGAGCCCGCCGAGCACGTACGAGATCTCCACCCGCGCCTCGGCGCCCGGCGCGTGCCGCAGCGTGTTGCTCAGCGCCTCCTGGACGATGCGGTACGCGGACAGCTCGACGCCCTGCGGCAGCGGCCGCGCCGCGCCGGTGATCACCGCCTCGACCTCCAGTCCCGCGCTGCGCACGCTCTCCAGCAGCGCATCGAGGCTGGCCAGCGTCGGCTGCGGCGCCTCGGGGTCGGCGTCGGCGAAGGCGTCCGGGTCCTCGGACCGTACGACGCCGAGGATGCGGCGCAGCTCGGTCAGCGCGGCCACCGCGTTCTCCCGGATGGTCGAGAAGGAGGTGGCCAGCTCGGGCGGGGTGTCCTTGACGCGGTAGGGGGCGGCCTCCGCCTGGATGGCGATGACCGACATGTGGTGCGCGACCACGTCGTGCAGCTCGCGGGCGATCAGCGCGCGCTCCTCCAGAAGGGTGCGCCGCGAACGCTCCTCGGCGGTGGCGGTCCGCGTCTCGACGACGTTCTGCCGCTCCTCGCGCCAGGCGCGGATGGCGGCGGCGGGCACCAGCACGAACACCGACATCACCGCGAACGGCGCCACGTCCGAGACCGCCCGGGGCATCAGCAGCGTCAGCACCCCGGTCCCGGCCATGGTCAGCAGCCACATCTCCAGGGCGAGCCGGGGGCGGGTGCGCAGGACGACCAGCGCCATCACCGCGAGGTGCGCGGCCAGGCTGATGTCGAACCAGCCCCGCCCGGCCCCGGCCAGGCCACTGCCCATCATCGCGAACAGGAGCGCCCCGGCCGAGATCCAGAACGCGCCGATCGGGCGGAACAGCGTCAGGGCGATCGGCATGGCGGTCAGGAAGCAGTAGACCACCGCGATGAAGGACCCGATCGGCCCGTGGCCCGCCGTCTGTGTGACGATCACGAGGAACACGAAGGCGGTGATGCCGCCGAGCGCCAGGTGCGGCGCCCAGCGCACATAGCGCCGCAGCCGCTGCGGGAGCCACGCCCACCCGGAGACCCGGGCGTCGTCCAGGGGCAGCATCGGGCGGAAGGCGAAGGCGTCCACGATCAGGTCCTGGCGCAGCCGGTGCAGCGCGCCGCGGACGAGTCGGGCTTCCGAGCGCAGGTCGTCGCGCCGCGGGTGAGTCGTCTGGTTCACGCACACCACGGTATGCAGCGCACGGCCCGCGGGCGTCCCCTCCTGAGCGGATCTCCGGGCGTCCTCCTCAAGTACTACGGAGGGTGTCCAGGAGGACGCGGAAGGACGCGGTGCCGGGGGTGACGGGCGCGTAGTGCCCGGTTCCGGCCTGTTCGCGCAGCTCCGGTACGAGGCCGCCGGCGGCCTCGGCGGCCCGTACGTAGCGCCGGGACAGCTCCACGGGCACCTCGGCGTCCAGGGTGCCGTGCAGCACCGTCACGGGCACCGCGCCCGGCAGCCGCCGTACCGGGTCCGCGGCGGCGAGCCGGTCCGCCCACCCGGGCCCGGCGCCCAGGAACTCCGCCACCGCGGCGCCGCTCAGCCCCAGCTCGTGGGCGTGCGCGAGGTCGGCGACGGGGGCCAGGGCGACGATCCGCCGCGGCGCGCGCGGGCCGCGGCGGTCCGCCAGGAGCAGCGCGAGGTGCCCGCCCGCGGAGTGCCCGACGACGATCACGGGCCGCTCCAGGGCACCCATCGCCGCCGTCACGTCGTCGTACGTACGCGGCCAGCCTCCGCCCGCGCCCACGCGCCGGTACTCGGCGAGGGCGACGGGCAGCCCGTGCCGGGCCAGCTCGGCGGCGAGCGGCGACAGGTGCGTACGGTCGTACGCCGCGCGCCAGAACCCGCCGTGCAGCAACAGCACCACCGGGCCGTCGGACTCCGGGCCATCGGACTCCGGGCCGTACAGGTCGATCACCTGGTCCGGGTGCGGCCCGTACGCCTGTGTCGCGTCGGGCGCCACGGGCGCGAGGCCGAACAGCGCCGCCTCCTCGTCCCCGGCGCCCGCACCGCTCACTCCAGGACCTCGCCCAGCACCCGCGCGGCGCGCGCCACGTCCGCGAAGGACGTGTAGAGCGGGGTGAAGCCGAAGCGCAGCACGTCGGGGTGGCGGAAGTCGCCGATCACCCCGCGCCCGATCAGCTCCGTCATCACCTTGCCCGCGTCCGCGCAGGACAGGGCCACCTGGCTGCCGCGCAGCCGGTGCTCGCGCGGCGTCACGCAGCGCACCCGGCCCTCGGGTACGCCCGCCTCCACGCACTCCAGGAAGAAGTCGCCCAGCGCCAGGCTCTTGGCCCGTACGTCCTCGATGCGCACGCCGTCCCAGACGTCCAGGGCCGCTTCCAGGGCGAGCATCGACAGGATGTCCGGGGTGCCGACGCGGCCGCGGGTGATGCCGTCGGCCGGGGCGTACGCGGCGTCCATCCCGAAGGGCACCGCGTGCGAGTTCCAGCCGGGCAGCGGCGAGTCGAAGCAGGCCTGCAGTTCCTCGCGCACATACAGGTACGCGGGCGCGCCCGGACCGCCGTTGAGGTACTTGTACGTACAGCCCACCGCGAGGTCCACGCCGTGCGCGTCCAGCCGGACCGGTAGGGCGCCCGCGCTGTGGCACAGGTCCCAGACCGCCAGGGCCCCGGCCTCGTGCAGCGCGGCGGTGAGGCCGGGCAGGTCGTTGAGCCGGCCGGTGCGGTAGTCGACGTGGTTGACCAGCGCGAGCGCGGTACGCGGGCCGGCCTCGTCGGGAATCCGCTCGGCCGGCAGGGCGCGCAGCGTGCAGCCCGTCATGCGGGCCGCGGACTCGGCGATGTAGCCGTCGGTCGGGAACGACGCCTCGTCCGCCAGGATCTCGTCCCGGCCCTCGCCGGCCATCCGTACCGCGCCGACCACCGCCTTGAAGATGTTGACGCTGGTCGAGTCGCCGACGACCACCTGGCCCGGCGCGGCGCCCAGCAGCGGGGCGAGCCGGTCGCCGACCCGCTCGGGCGCGGTCCACCAGCCCGCTTCCTCCCAGGAGCGGATGCGCAGTTCGCCCCACTCGTGGGTGATCACGTCCGCGACCCGGCCGGGGACCTGGCGGGGCAGGGCGCCGAGCGAATTGCCGTCCAGGTACACGCATGCGTCGAGGACGAACTTCTCCCGTACGTGCCCGAGTTCGTCCTGCGCGTCCAGCGCCGCGGCCCGCTCCGCCGCCGCCTCATACATGGCTGCGCGCCGTCCACAGCTCGGGAAAAACGTTCTTGCTGGCCCGTTTCTCCAGCCAGGCCACCCCTGCCGAACCACCGGTGCCCATCTTGGCCCCCATCGCCCGCCGCGTCGCCACCAGGTGGTCGTTGCGCCAGCGCCACACCAGCTCCGCGACGTCCGTCAACGCCTCGCCCAGCCGCACCAGTTCACCGTCGCGCGGGCCCGCGTACACCTCGGCCCACACGGCCTCGACCCGCGCGTCCGGCTCGTACCGTGCCGTCACCTCGCGCTCCAGCACCTCGGTGGGTATCGCGTAGCCGCGGCGCGCCAGCAGCCGCAGCACCTCGTCCCACAGACTGGGCTCCTGGAGCGCCTTCTCCAACTCGGCGTACTCCCGCGGCGCGCCACGGTGCGGCACGAGCATCGACGCCGACTTCTCCCCCAGCAGGAACTCCAGCCGCCGGTACATCGCGGACTGGAACCCCGACCCCTCACCCAGCGCGCCCCGGAACGCGTTGAACTGCGTCGGCGTCAGCCGGGCCAGCGGCTTCCAGGCCGCGTTCAGCGCCTCCAGCTCGTACGTCGAGCGCTCCAGCGCCTCCATCGCCACCGCCAGATCGTCCCGGCGCAGCGCCTGGGCGGCGGTGTGCCACTCGTGTACGACGACGGTGAACCACAGCTCCATCACCTGCGTCGTGACCAGGAACGCCATTTCGCCCGGGTCGTCGGACAGCGGGTGCTGGAGGTGGGTGAGCACGTCCGCGTGGACGTAGTCCTCGTACGGGGTCGTGCGGATGCTTCCGATGCGGAGGTCGGGGGGCTGTGGGGTGGTGGACCCCTCCGGCTCGGTCCGGTCTGTCGGCTCGGCCCGGTCTGTCGGCTCGGCCTGGTCTGTCGGCTCGGCCGGTTCTTCCTGCGGGGCGGCTTGCTGCGACATGAGGAACTCCTCGATGTGCTGGCTTCCGGGTAGCGGTCCGCTCCTTCCCGTCGGCAAACGGAGCCCCGGTCCCCTCGGGCACGGACTCTCCCGGCCCAGTGGCATCATCCGTGCTCCACGGGTGGCGCGCAAGGGGCCGGCCGCGCGCGCGACGGGCCGGTCGCGCCTGCGCGACCGGCCCGCGTTTTCCCCCGGCCCGCAGCCGGAAACGCAGCTCAGCGCCTTACGAAAGGGTGTCCGCCGCCGTCGGCGACGAGTCACGCAGGAACGTCGTGCAGCGCTCGTACTCCTCCTGCTCACCGATCGCCTGCGCGGCGCGGGCGAGCGCGTGCAGAGCGCGCAGGAATCCGCGGTTGGGCTCGTGCTCGAACGGCACCGGCCCGTGCCCCTTCCAGCCGGCCCGGCGCAGGGCGTCCAGCCCCCGGTGGTAGCCGGTACGGGCATACGCGTACGACTCGACCGTACGCCCCGCCTGGAACGCGTCATCCGCGAGCTGCGCCCAGGCCAGCGAGGACGTCGGATACTTCGCCGCGACGTCCGTCGGCGCGGCCCCGGAAGCGAGGAGCTCGCGGGGCTCGGGGTCGTCGGGCAGTTCGGTCGGGGGTGGTCCCCCGAGGAGGTTTTCGTGAATGGCCATGGGTCCAGTATTCCGCTGTCGCGGGGCGTGGGGGTGACTGGCCCGCGCTCCGCGCGGATACGCATTGCCTGGTCTGTGGGGCGGGGGCGCGCAGGGGGCCAACTCCTCGGCACCGTGCACGGCGTCCAAAGGTTAATAGTGAACCAAGGGCACCCGGCTGCCTGCGGGGATGGCCCCCTACACGCCCCCTCCGGCCGGTTGGGCGTGTGCGGGCCGGTGGGGGGAGGGAAAAGAGACCTTGGTGCGCGCCCACCCTGTGGTCAAGCTCGCGCGTACGTAGCGCAGGCCGGGGGCGCCTCCACGTCATGCGTAAGCCACCGCTTGTGTCGTTTATGGGACCGCAGCCACGGCGGCGGGATAGCCGCAAACGGAGCGGGCTCGGGGACATACAGGGGTCTCCCCGCAGGCGACCGAGGCCCCGGATGCGAAGACCCACAAGGTCGCGTCCCCGGCAACGAGGAGTGACCCCTGTGTGGCCCCGAGCCCCACCCACCGGACCGACCGCGCAAGACGCGCACCCCCACCCGGCCCAACCGCGCCGCAGGCGCGAACCGCACCCCCACCCGGCCCAACCGCGCCGCAGGCGTCAAACGCACAAGGGCCCCGCGTTCACCCGAACGCGGGGCCTCACAACACCAGACTTACTTGATCTTGGTGCCGGTGGAGCGCAGGTTCGCGCACGCCTCGGTGACGCGCTTCGCCATGCCGGCCTCGGCCAGCTTGCCCCAGCTGCGCGGGTCGTAGGTCTTCTTGTTGCCGACGTCGCCGTCAACCTTGAGCACGCCGTCGTAGTTGCGGAACATGTGGTCCGCGATCGGCCGCGTGAACGCGTACTGCGTGTCCGTGTCGAGGTTCATCTTCACGACGCCGTTCTCCAGCGCCGTCGCGATCTCCTCGGCCGTGGAGCCGGAGCCGCCGTGGAAGACGAAGTCGAACGGCGAGGACTTGCCGTACTTCGCGCCGACGCCCTCCTGGAGGTCCTTCAGCAGCTCGGGGCGGAGCACGACGTTGCCCGGCTTGTAGACGCCGTGCACGTTGCCGAACGACGCCGCGAGCAGGTAGCGGCCCTTCTCGCCCAGACCCAGCGCCTCAGCGGTCCGCAGCGCGTCGTCGACGGTGGTGTACAGCTCGTCGTTGATCTCGTGGGTGACGCCGTCCTCCTCGCCACCGGTCGGGGTGATCTCGACCTCAAGGATGATCTTCGCGGCGGCGGCCTGGGCCAGCAGCTCCTGGGCGATGGAGAGGTTGTCGGCCAGGGTCTCGGCGGAGCCGTCCCACATGTGGGACTGGAACAGCGGGTTCTGGCCCTTGGCCACGCGCTGCTCGGAGACGGCCAGCAGCGGACGGACGTAGCCGTCCAGCTTGTCCTTGGGGCAGTGGTCGGTGTGCAGCGCGACGTTGATGTCGTACTTCTCGGCGACGATGTGCGCGAACTCGGCCAGTGCGACCGCGCCGGTCACCATGTCCTTGTTGTGCTGGCCGCCCAGGAACTCCGCGCCACCGGTCGAAATCTGGACGATGCCGTCGCTCTCGGCCTCGGCGAAACCACGCAGCGCTGCGTGCAGAGTCTGCGTCGAGGTCACGTTGATGGCCGGGTAGGCGAACTTGCCTGCCTTCGCCCGGTCCAGCATCTCGTTGTAGACCTCGGGAGTTGCGATGGGCATCTGTCCGCTCCTTGTGATGTGCGGGTGTGCGTTCTGGGCCCTGACCAGGGGGCGACGACATCGCCGTAGCTCATCTTCCCAGACTCGGCGGTTTGCTCCACATCCCGTACACGCCAGCCGCACGCAGACGGGTGGCCGGTTTCACGTGAAACCAACCACCCGTTTGCGATAAGCGCTGGTCAGCGCCGGGCCGATCGAATGGGCCTAGGCGAGGCCAAGGTCGCCGAGGCGGTACCCGGTGATGTACGGCAGACCCGCACCGGCGATGGCCGACTCCGCCCCGCGGTCCACGATCGTGGCGACCGCGACCACCTCCGCACCCGCCTCGCGGGCCGCCTCGACGGCGGTCAGCGGCGAGCCACCGGTGGTGGAGGTGTCCTCGACCACCAGGACCCGGCGGCCCTTGATGTCCGGCCCCTCGATCCGCCGCTGCATGCCGTGCGTCTTCTGCGCCTTGCGTACGACGAACGCGTCCAGCCGCCGGCCGCGCGCCGCGGCGGCGTGCAGCATCGAGGCCGCGACCGGGTCGGCGCCCAGCGTGAGCCCGCCGACCGCGTCGTAGTCCAGGTCGGCGGTGATGTCCAGCATCAGCTGCCCGACGAGGGGCGCGGCCGCACCGTCGAGGGTGATCCGGCGCAGGTCGATGTAGTAATCGGCCTCCTTGCCGGAGGAGAGCGTCACCTTGCCGTGCACCACGGCCTTGTCCTTGATCTGCTGCAGCAGATCGCCGCGTACGTCGTCAGTCATGTGCATGAGCTTAGAAGGTGGCCGGGGGCGCGGCCCGACGCCGGTCGCCGGGGCCGGGCCACGAGGCGGTTATGACAGCGTGCGCCAGGTCCACGTCGTGGAGATCTCCAGCGGGTCGATGGGGGTGACCAGGCGCGGCAGCGTGTTGAGGCCGTTCGGCGGGCCGGACTGCGGCTCCACGCAGACCGCCGCCTCCTGCTCGTCGTAGACCACCACCCATTCGGCGCGGCTGGTGACCTTCAGCTCCAGCCGGCCCGGCCAGGTGAGGGTCACGTCCACGCCGTCCGGCATGCCGAAGCAGTCGTCCCAGGGGCCGGGCCGCGGGTCGATGCGCTGTCCGGTGGGCAGGTGGTCCGCGCCGCGTTCCTCCTGCCAGGCGGCCGAGAAGTCGATCCGTACGTCCTCGCTCTGCCGCCCTTCCTCACCGAGCCGGCGCAGGAACCACGGGTGCCAGCCCGCCTGGGCCGGGAAGGAGTCGGCACTCGCCTCGATGCCCATGGTCAGGGTGAGCGATCCGCCGTCCTCCGCCAGCTCGACCAGCTGGGTGACGCGCCCCGGGTACGGCCAGGGGGCGGCGCCCGGGTCGAGGAGGTCGTAGGTGAAAGTGGCACTGGCGGTGTCCGCGCGCGCCGTCTTCCAGGCGACGTCGCGGCCGGTGCCGTGGATCGCGTGCGGCGGGGAGTTGAGCGGCATCTGGTGGAGCTCGCCGCCGTTGCGGAACCGCCCTCCGTCGATCCGGCCGCACCACGGCACCATCGGGAAGGAACCGTACTTGGCGCCCTGCCGCAGCACTTCCGTACCGCCGATGCGCAGGCTCGCGAGCCGGCAGCCGTTGGCCGGGTCCACGGTCACTTCGGTGTCGCCGGCGGCCAGCAGCACCTGCCCCGGCGAGGCGTTTCGCGTGTCGTTGTCACTCACGGTCCGACCCTAACGGGGAGCCGGTACGGGACGGCGGCGCGCCGGGCGCGGGTCGCGGAGCCGAGCACTCAGCGACGCCGCCGCAGCACCCTTCCCACCACGACCGCCGACGCCAGCGCCAGCGCCGCGGCCGGGGCCGCCCAGCGCAGGGTGGCGGAGGTGGTCGCCGACTGCGGCGCGGGGACCGGTGCGTACCGGCCGCGCGGCGGCGCGTGGTCGACCTCCTCGGCGCTGCGCCCGATCATCGTGCGGCGCGCGTGCGCAGCCTCGGCGGGCACGGCGCCGTCCTGGTCGTCGTCGGCGAGCGGGTCCAGCGACGGGGGCGGGACCTCGGCGTCGAAGACGCCCTGTGCGGCGGGCGGCGCGTCGGCGTCCCGCTCGCCGGCCGGGTTGTCCGTGAGGTCCGCCGCGAGGTTGGCCGCGAAGCGGTCCAGGACGCGGCGGCCGGCGGACTCGGCCGCCTGGTCGGTGGCCTCCGCGAGGCGGCCGGTGCTGGTGACCGTGCCGGTGCAGCTCAGGGCAGTGGCACCGGTGTCGTCGGGCGCGGTGGCGAGCCGTACGGTCAGGGACAGCTCGGCGGAGCCGTCGCCGCGGGACTCGATGCCGCTCGCCTCGACGGTGACCGTGTCGGCGCCGTGGACGGTGACGGTCAGCGTGCCGCGGTAGGTGATGGTGGAACTGCCGATGCGCAGCCGCAGCCGCCCGCCGGGGGTGCCGGGATCCGCGTCGGCGTCGAGTTGGCATCCGGGGATGCAGCGCGCCACGCGCTCCGGCTCGGTCAGCGCCTGCCGTACGGTCTCGACGGGAAACGGAACGTACACCTCGTGCTCCATGGCTAAGGAGCCTACCCAGCCCTTCCGGCACACGTGCCCGGTCCGGCACCAATTTTCTCCTGGCCCGGTGGTGTGCCGCCGGTCCGCCGGCCCTTCGGCAGGCCGCGGCCCGGGCCCGCACCGGCCTGCCGGGCAGGTGTCAGTCCAGGTGCCGCGGATGCATCAAGGTGGACGGCGGCAGGCCGCCGATGCGGTCGTGGCGGGCGGCGCGCCCGGCGGCCCGCAGTCCGTCGCGCGTCAGCGAGCGCAGCGCGGGCGTGTCCGGCGCCAGGTCCAGGCGCGGTGTCCGGCGTGCGGCGAGGACGAAGCCCCAGCAGCAGTCGGCCCCGCCGGTGCCGTGCGGAGCGGGTGCGCAGGAGCGTTCCGCCGCATCGTTTTGCCCGGTGAACCGCCCCGGAATCCGGTACGGGGCGGTCCGCAGGCCCGCTGCCCGTACGGTCGCGTCCACCGTCCAGTACGAGCGCGGCCGGACCAGTGGCTCCCCGGCGTGCACCACCAGCCGGCCGCCCTCGGCCAGCGCGCGGGCCGCGAGGCCGTAGAACTCCTGGGAGTAGAGCTTGGTACTGGCCTGGCTGCCCGGGTCGGGCAGGTCGGCGACGATGACGTCGTACGGGCCGCCGTCGCGGGCCGCGCCGCCCCGCCGCAGCCACTCGAACACGTCGCCCGGGACGACCCGTACCCGCGGATCGTTCAGCGCGTGCCCGTTGAGCGCCGACAGCCCCGGGTCCGTACGGGCCAGCCGGGTCACGCCCGGGTCCGGTTCGACGACCGTCACGGATACCACTCCGTGACAGCGCAGCACTTCTCGCGCGGCGAGCCCGTCACCGCCGCCCAGCACCAGCACCCGGCGGTGCGGGCCGCCGGACATGGCCGGGTGCACCAGCCCTTCGTGGTACGGGAATCCGTCGCCCGCGCTGGCCCGCAGCCGCCCGTCCAGGTAGAGCCCGAGCGGCCCGCCCGTGCCGCCGGCCCCCGCCGCCTGCCGTTCCGGCCTGGCCGCGCCACGGCCCGAACTGTCCCGGTGGTCGAGCGCGCCGGTACGCCCCGTGGCGTCCGGCCCCGTACCGCCGGTGATCACCACCTCCTGCACGCCGGTACGGACCGCGACCCGCGCCGCCGAGCCGTACACCGCGTCCCGCGCGGCCCGTTCGAAGGGGGAGACCAGCACCGTCCCGACGGCGAGCAGCGCCAGCACCAGGACGTTGGCGAGGACCAGCGCCCAACGCGCCCGCACGGACAGGTCGCTGCGGAAGAGCCACAGCACCAGCCCGCCCCCGGCCACCGCGTTGACCGACCCGGTGAGCAGGGCACCGGAGACCTGGCCCAGCAGGGGCAGCAGCAGGAAGGGGAAGGCCAGGCCGCCGACCAGCGCGCCGACGTAGTCCGCGGCGAACAGGTCGGCCACCGCGCCGCCCGCGTCCTGGCGGCGGACCCGCTGGATCAGCGTCATCAGCAGCGGCACCTCGGCGCCGATGAGCATGCCGATGGCCAGGGAGAAGCCGACCAGGACGGAGCGGGACTGGCCGAACCAGGCGTAACAGGCGTAGAGCGCCATCGCGGAGAAGCCGCCGACCAGCGCGAGGCCCGCCTCCAGCGCGCCGAAGCCGACGGCGGCCCGGCAGCGCAGCCGCTTGGCGAGCAGCGAACCGATGCCCATCGCGAAGACCATGACGGACAGCACGACGGAGGCCTGGGTGACCGAGTCACCGGTCAGGTAGGAGGAGAGGGCGACCAGTTCGAGTTCGTAGACGATGCCGCAGGCGGCGCAGACGAAGACGGTGGCCAGGACGAGCAGCCGGCCGATCCCGGCGGGTACGGGCAGTCGCGCCGGACCTATGGCCTCCGGCGGGTCGGGCGAACCGCGGTGGACGGGATCAGGCGGGTCGATCATGCCGTGAACGCTACGTGACGCCAGGATGGCCCTACGTCACCCACACGAGCGTAGTGCGCCTTCTACACGGGCGACTTGGCGCACTCCGGCCCCGGCGTCCGGCGCGCGCACCGGCCCGCGGACCGGCCGGGAACCGCGGGCCGGACCGTCACAGCGCCGCCGTCATCCGTACGCCCACCCGCGTACGCGTCGCGACCAGGCGCCCCTCCTGCGGGTAGGCGTGCCACGTGCGCCAGCGCACCTGCCCGTCCTCGCGCTGCGCCAGCATCGCGGTGAAGGCGTGCGGCGAGCCCGGGAACGTTCCGGCAAGGCCGTGGGGGTGTTCGGCGACCAGGGCGAGCAACTCCTGTGCACGCCCGGCGAACGAGCCGTGCGAGAGCGTCTCGACGTGCGCCGCGAATTCGTACTCCCAGTCGCCGATGCGTTTCGCCACGCCCAGCGGGAGCGGGGTGCTGCTGCCGGGTATGCAGGCGACCGTTTCGGAGCAGGTCCCGTGCTCCTCCTCCAGCAGCACCTGATGGGAGGCCCCGAGCAGCCTCAACTGCACGTGGGCCGCGGCGAGTTCCAGGTCGAGCACGGCGAGGGCGGGCTGCGGCTCCCTGCCCAGCGCCCAGGCCAGGTCGCAGGCGCGGGTATCGGTGTAGGCCGTTTTGAGGGTCGTGAGCATGGGTCGGCTCCGCAAGCACGCAGTGGATGGTGGGCCGGCCTGCCCCGGAGACGGGATCAGGTGGTGACTGTCTGCCGGCTCGTGCCCACGTGGGGTCCGAGAACTGGGATTCTCTAGGGAGAGGGAATCATGAAAAGAGCGGGGCCCACAGCGTTTTTACCCAGCTTCGTAGGGTTTCCATCCCTCAGAGGGCTACTCAGTTCAGTTGTTCAACATCCCACCGCCCAGCGGGGGTTGACCCCACCGGGCGCATATGCGGACCTGCATGGGCCCCGTGCATGTGGACGGGGCAACAACGCATCAGGAAACGCGTCAGGAACTGCCGCAACCCCCGCCACCACCGCAGGACGAGGAGGAGTGTCCGCCGCCCCCGCAGGAGGAGTGCCCACCGCTTCCGCAGGAGCCGAGCCCGCCGCCGGAGTGGCCGTGGTGGTGTCCGCCGCTCAGCCCCGGATCACCGGCCACCCACCAGCCGGTGCCGTCCCGGCTGCCCTTGCCGAGGCTGCGGCGCCCGCCGTCGCGGCTCTGCGCCGCCGTGGCCACCAGCGCCGCGACCACCCCACAGATCACCAGGAAGACCACGAAGCCCATCATCGCCCCACACTCCTTTCCGTCCCCCGAAGCGAGGCACCCGCCCCGGCGCCGCCGCTTCCGGCGGGCCCGGAGCCCTGTCGTACGTGTCCTGCGATCCCTCTCCGATCCGCGCTGATCCACTCCGGTGCGCCCGGCCCGCCTTCCGGGCGGTCCGCCTTCCGGGCGGTCCGCACCGCGTCGGTTCCGTCGGCGGGGCTCATGCCCCGGCCCCACCGGGCCCAAAGCACAGTTGAGGAAGTCCAGAGGTTCGGCGGAGGATGGCGGGCATGTCACGACCGCTGCTCAACCGCCGCCTCGCGGAGTTCGGTACGACGATCTTCGCCGAGATGTCCGCGCTCGCCGTACGCACCGGATCGATCAACCTGGGCCAGGGCTTCCCCGACACCGACGGGCCGGAGGAGGTCAGGGAGGCGGCGGTCCGCGCACTGCGCGACGGCCGCGGCAACCAGTACCCGCCCGGCCCCGGCGTCCCCGAACTGCGCGCCGCCGTCGCCGCCCATCAGTACCGCTTCTACGGCCACCTCGGCGTCGGGTACGACCCCGACACCGAGGTCCTGGTCACCGCGGGCGCCACCGAGGCCATCGCCGCCTCGCTGCTCGCCCTCCTGGAGCCCGGCGACGAAGTGATCGCGCTGGAGCCGTACTACGACTCCTACGCCGCGTGCATCGCGATGGCGGGCGGCACCCGCGTCCCGGTGACGCTGCGCCCGTCCGCCGAGGACGGCACGTACGCCCTCGACCTCGACGAGCTGCGCGACGCCATCACCGACCGCACCCGCCTCATCCTCCTCAACACGCCCCACAACCCCACCGGCACCGTCCTCGACCGCGCCGAACTCACCGAGATCGCCCGCCTCGCCTGTGAGCGCGACCTGCTGGTGATCACCGACGAGGTCTACGAACACCTCGTCTACGAGGGCGAGCACATTCCGCTGGCGTCCCTGCCCGGCATGCGCGAGCGCACCGTCACCATCGGCTCGGCCGGCAAGACCTTCTCCTTCACCGGCTGGAAGGTCGGCTGGGTCACCGCGAGCCCGGAGCTGGTCGGCGCCGTCCGCTCGGCCAAGCAGTTCCTCACGTACGTCTCCGCGGGGCCGTTCCAGTACGCGGTCGCCGAGGCCCTGGCACTGCCGGACAGCTACTACACCGGGCTGCGGGACGATCTGCGCGCCAAGCGGGACCTGCTGGCCGACGGCCTCGCCGCCGCCGGTTTCCGCGTCTTCCGCCCCTCGGGCACGTACTTCGTCACCACCGACATCCGCCCCCTCGGCGAGGAGGACGGCTTCGCCTTCTGCCGCGCCCTCCCCGAGCGCGCGGGCGTCGTGGCCATCCCCAACGCCGTCTTCTACGACCACCAGGACCAGGGCGCCCCGTACGTCCGGTTCGCGTTCTGCAAGCAGGAGAAGGTCCTCCAGGAAGCGGTCGACCGCCTCCGCGCCCTCTGAAGCGGACGCCCTCCCGCAGCCCTCTGCCCGCGGCCCCCTGCCCGCGACCCCTGTACGCCACCCGGTCGGCCTACAGGGGTCGCGTGCCGCGTGGGCGGCGCAGAGAGTCGTGGTGTCGGGGTGCGCGGGGCGCGTGGCCCCGGCGGGTGGCCGCCGCGCGCGTACCGGAGGTGTTTCGTGTCCGCCGAGACCGTCGACACCGCGGCCGCCGCAGCGCCACGGCCCGGCTCCGTACGCGTGCACGTCCGGGCCGCGCTGCGCCGTGCGGCCCCCGCCCTCGCCCTGTTCGCGGCCGTCCGCCTCGCGGGGGCCGTGTGCACGGCGCTGTGGGCCTGGCACACCGGCCGCCACCCGCGCAACCTGCTCGGCGCGACCTGGGACTCCAACTGGTACCTGAGCGTGGCCCGGTACGGCTACGGCTCCCCGACGCCGCACCGCATGTGGCCCCCGGACCCCCTCGCCGACCTGGCGTTCTTCCCCTTGTTCCCGGGGCTGATCCGCGGCGTCTCCACCGCCTTGCCGGTCGGCGCGCTCAGCGCCGGGCTGCTGCTCGCGTGGACGGCCGCCGCCGTGGCCGCCTGGGGGATCTTCGCGGTCGGCGCGCACCTCTACGGGCGGCGCGCCGGTACGTTCCTGGTGGTGCTGTGGGCGCTGCTGCCGCACGCGGTCATCGAGTCGCTGAGCTATACGGAGCCGCTGCTCACCGCGCTGGCCGCGTGGGCCCTGTACGCGCTGCTCACCGACCGCCCGCTGTGGGCCGGGGCACTGGCGGTCCTGGCCGGTCTGGCACGGCCGAACGGCCTCGCGGTCGCCGCGGCGGTCCTGGTGGTGGTGGCTGTACGGGCCTGGCGGCGCGGCAGGGACGGCCCCGTACAGCGGCAGAGGCGTCCCCTCTGGCAGTACTGGGCAGCGGCCCTGATCGCCCCCACGGGCTGGCTCGGATACGTCCTATGGGTGGGGGTGCGCACTGGCGCGGGGCCGCGCGGCTACTTCCAGGTGCAGGAGATCTGGGGGACGCGTTTCGACTTCGGCCAGGGCACCCTGCGGACCGTGAAGCGGCTGTTCCTGCACGACGCGCCGCTGGTGCAGTACATGACGGCGGCCGTGATCGCCGTGGCGCTGCTGCTGCTCATACTCATGGTGCTGGACCGGCCGCCGCTGCCGCTGCTCGTCTACACCGCCGTACTGGTGGCCATGGCCCTAGGCGGCACCGGCTACTTCCCGTCCAAGCCGCGGTTCCTGCTGCCGGCTTTCCCGCTGCTCTTCCCCGCGGCCGTCGCACTCGCCCGCGCCCGCCCGCGCGCCGTCGTCCTGACAGCGGGCTCGCTGGCCGCGCTCTCCCTCGGCTACGGCCTGTACCTGCTGACCATGGCACCCGAGCCGCTGTGAACAGGTCACCGCAATGGCGGCAGCCAGGAGGGCAGACGGCCTCCGCGGTGCGTTCATGAATGAGGGAACTGCAACCGCACCCCATTGCCATGACGTACTCGGGGAATCCTCCGAAAGGATCTGCGATGCCCAAGCGTCTCGCTGCCACCCTCAGCTGTCTCGCCCTCGCCCTCGGCGGTGCGGCGGCCATTGCCCCGGCCGCCCAGGCCACCCCGCAGAGCTGCTTCTACTACGTGCTGGAACAGCGTCCCGGCACGGACGAAGACGTGGCCGAACGAGCCTGCCGCATCGGCGGCAGGGGCGGACCGGAGAACTTCCGCGCCTGCTACGCCGAGCTGCGGAGGGATTATGTCCCCGCGGTGGTGGCCGGCGAAGCCTGCCGACGCGCGGCCCGGGGCTGACGGCACGCGGCGAAACTGCCCGGAAACGGCAACGGGCCCCGGAGCACCTCGCTCCGGGGCCCGTCGGCGCCTGCGGCCGGGCGGAGGGCTTACGCCTCCTCGTCACCCGGCTTCGCGTCGCCGTCACCCTCGATCTCGGCCTCCAGGCCGAGCTGCTCGACGATCCACTTGTCGAACTCGATCGACGCGCGGACCCAGCTGACCGTGCTCGACACGAAGTGTTCGAGCGCGACGCCGGTACCGATCAGCATCGACGCCTCGCCGATCAGGCGGACCGTGCCGTCGTCATGGGTGTGGGTGTAGGCCTTGGGCCACAGCGTCCGGCGGTTCCAGTCGTCGAGCGCCTCCAGCAGCTTCGGCTTGTCGTCGATGCCGTGCGGGCGGTCGTAGAACGTGCGGACGGAGAAGATCTGCTGCTCCTCCTCGCCGCGGAACATGAAGTACGTGCGGAACTGCTCCCACGGGGCGGCGAGGTCACCCTCGTCGTCGACTACGTACTTCAGCTCCATCTGGTCGAGGAGCTGCTTGACCAGGTCCTGGTCGGGCAGGACGGGACCATCAGGCCCCGACGGCTGCGGTTCGGGCTGGCCCCCGAAATTCGGGATCGAGGACGGGTCGATGCTCACCGTGGAATTCCCTTCGTATGGTCCTCGCCATCCTCCCCCATCCCGGCCCCGTCCTGGCAAGCCCGCCGCCGTCTCTCCGCTGTGGGCCGAACCGGCCGGCGGATCGGACGGCGGCGGGCCCGCCGCGACCGCTCCGGTGCGCCTTACCGTACGGGGCCGACGGTCAGCGACCGGCCGTCCTCGGCGACATCCACCCGTACGGTGTCGCCGTCCAGCACCTCGCCCGACAGGATCGCCTTGGCGAGCCGGTCGCCGATGGCCGTCTGGACCAGGCGGCGCAGCGGTCGGGCGCCGTAGGAGAGGTCCGGGGCAGTCTGCGGCTGGTCCACGACCGGTTCCTGGCCGAGCCAGGCGAGCCAGGTCAGGGCGCGGTCGGTGACGTCCAGCGTCAGCCTGCGGTCGGCGAGCCGGCGTTGCAGGTGGCCGATCTGGATGCCCGCGATCCGCTGGAGCTGGTCGGTGCCGAGCGGGTGGAAGACCACCAGGTCGTCCAGCCGGTTCAGGAACTCGGGCCGGAAGGACGACCGGACCGTCTCCAGGACCTTCTCCTTCTTCTGGTCCTCCTTCAGCAGCGGGTCCATCAGGAAGGTGGAGCCCAGGTTGGAGGTCAGGATCAGGATCGTGTTGCGGAAGTCCACCGTGCGGCCCTGGCCGTCGGTGAGCCGGCCGTCGTCCAGCACCTGGAGCAGTACGTCGAAGACCTCGTGGTGCGCCTTCTCCACCTCGTCCAGCAGGACGACGCTGTACGGACGGCGGCGCACCGCCTCGGTGAGCTGGCCGCCCTCCTCGTAACCGACGTAGCCGGGCGGGGCGCCGACCAGCCGGGCCACGCTGTGCTTCTCGCCGTACTCGCTCATGTCGATACGGACCATCGCCCGCTCGTCGTCGAAGAGGAAGTCCGCGAGCGCCTTGGCCAGCTCGGTCTTGCCGACGCCGGTCGGGCCGAGGAAGAGGAACGAGCCGGTCGGGCGGTCCGGGTCGGCGATGCCGGCGCGGGTGCGGCGCACCGCGTCGGACACCGCCCGTACGGCCTCGGCCTGGCCGATCAGCCGCTTGCCCAGCTCGTCCTCCATGCGCAGCAGCTTCTGCGTCTCGCCCTCCAGCAGGCGCCCGGCCGGAATGCCGGTCCAGGAGCCGACCACGTCCGCGATGTCGTCCGGGCCGACCTCCTCCTTGACCATCGACGCCTTGGCGTCGGCGGACGCCTCCTGCTCGGCCTCGGCCGCCGCGGCCTCCTCCAGCTCCCGCTCCAGGCCCGGGATCTCCCCGTACAGCAGCTTGGAGGCGGTGTCGAAGTCGCCGTCGCGCTGGGCGCGCTCGGCCTGGCCGCGCAGCTCGTCCAGCTTCTCCTTCAGCTCGCCGAGGCGGTTGAGGCCCTGCTTCTCCTTCTCCCAGCGGGCGGTCAGGCCGCGCAGCTCCTCCTCCTTGTCGGCGAGGTCCTTGCGCAGCTTCTCCAGGCGCTGCACGGAGCCGGCGTCGGTCTCGTTCTTGAGCGCCAGCTCCTCCATGCGCAGCCGGTCGACGGCGCGCTGCAGCTCGTCGATCTCCACGGGCGAGGAGTCGATCTCCATACGGAGGCGGGAGGCCGCCTCGTCCACGAGGTCGATGGCCTTGTCCGGCAGGAAGCGCGAGGTGATGTAGCGGTCGGAGAGGGTCGCGGCGGCGACCAGCGCGGAGTCCGCGATCTGCACCTTGTGGTGCGCCTCGTACCGGCCCTTGAGGCCGCGCAGGATCGCGACGGTGTCCTCGACGGTCGGCTCGGCGACCAGCACCTGCTGGAAGCGCCGCTCCAGCGCCGGGTCCTTCTCGATGCGCTCGCGGTACTCGTCCAGGGTCGTGGCGCCGACCATCCGCAGCTCGCCACGGGCCAGCATCGGCTTGAGCATGTTGCCCGCGTCCATCGCGGAGTCGCCGCCCGCGCCGGTGCCGACGACGGTGTGCAGCTCGTCGATGAAGGTGATGATCTGGCCGTCGCTGGACTTGATCTCCGCGAGGACGGTCTTGAGCCGCTCCTCGAACTCGCCGCGGTACTTCGCGCCCGCCACCATCGCGCCCAGGTCCAGCGCCACCAGCCGCTTGTCGCGCAGCGACTCGGGGACGTCGCCCTTCACTATCCGCTGCGCCAGGCCCTCGACCACGGCTGTCTTGCCGACACCGGGCTCGCCGATGAGCACCGGGTTGTTCTTCGTACGCCGCGAGAGCACCTGCACCACGCGGCGGATCTCCTGGTCACGGCCGATGACCGGGTCGAGCTTGCCCTCGCGGGCCGCCGCCGTGAAGTCCGTGCCGAACTTCTCCAGCGCCTTGTACGTGCCCTCCGGGTCCGGGCTGGTCACCCGCCGGCCGCCCCGGCTGTCCTCGAAGGCGCTCAGCAGCTTCTTGGCCGTGGCGCCCTGCTCCGCCAGCAGCTCGCCGGTGCGGCCGCCCTTGGCGGCGATGCCGATGAGCAGGTGCTCGGTGGAGATGAAGTCGTCGCCCAGCTCCTTGGCGCGCTGCGCGGCGTCGGCGATCACGGCCAGCGTGTCGCGGTCCGGCTGCGGCGGTGCGACGGTCGAGCCCTGCACGCTGGGCCGGGCGGCCAGCTGGCGTTCGGCGCCGGAGCGCAGCGCGACGGCGTCCGCCTCGACGGCCGCCAGCAGGTCGGTGACGTTCTCGTTGTCCGCGCCGGCGAGGAGGGCGAGCAGCAGGTGCGCGGGGGTCATGTCCGCGTGTCCCGCCGTCACCGCCCGCTCGTTGGCGGCGCTCAGCGCCTCACGGCTCTTGTTGGTCAGCTCGGCGTCCACTCGGCCGCTCCTCCTTGTGCTCAGATGCCTGGTCGGTCTGCCCTGGTCGGTTGTGCCCGTCGGCGCCGCGGCGCGCGGCGAACCTGCTCAGCTCAACATGCGATAAGTTGAGTCTATTCCACTCAAGGCCGTTCCGGACAGCGTACGGCGCCTTCCGGCCCTTCTACGGGTGCACCCGGAGCGCCGGGCCATGCTGTTCACGCCCCACCGGTTTCCCTCCGGCCGGTCACCGGGGGCCACCGGCCGGGCGCCGCCGCGACCGCGGGCAGGCCGTCCGACCTGCCTCCGTCGTACCGGGTCCGGCAGGACGGAGCCGGTACGGAACCGGACGTGACCTTCCGCGCCCCACCAGGACATACGACACTTTCGCGGCATCTCCCCGACACCTCCACGCCGCCTTCACCTTTCCTTCGCACAACTTCCTCACGGCGCCCCCACAGGTTCCCCGATTACTCTTCCGCTCATGGCCCACGACCTGGACGACCTCAGCCCCGAGTACCTCGCCTTCTGGAGCGAGCACCACCTGTGCACGCTGACCACCCTGCGCCCCGACGGCACCCCCCACGTCGTCCCGGTCGGCGTCACCTTCGACGCCAACCAGCGCATCGCCCGCGTGATCACCCGCAAGGACAGTGCCAAGGTCGGCCACATCCTCGCCGGAGGCCCGGACGGCGCCCGGGTCGCGGTGTGCCAGCTGCACCACAAGCGGTGGGCCACCCTGGAGGGCGTGGCCCGCATCCGTACGGACGCCGACGTGGTGGCGGACGCGGTACGGCGCTACGCCGAGCGGTACGGCCGTACCCCCAGGCCCAAGCCGGACCGGGTGATGGTGGAGATCACCGTGACCAGGGCGCTGGGCCGCGCGTAGGGCACCGACCGGCCAGGTCCGTACCTGGCCGGATTCGGACGGCGCGCTTCCGCCGCCGCACGCCCCCTGCTAAGCCGAAAGCGGGACAACCGCTCCCGCCGCGCACCCCGCGGAGCGGAAAACTGCTGTTGGAGAGCGCATGGCGTCTGCATCACACACCGAACCCGCCCCCGCCCGTACGGGCGTCCGCTCCCCCTGCACCCGCCGCCCCGCCCGCGCCGAACTGTGCCCCCGCTGCGGCGGCCAGCTCGCCGTGAACCAGGACGGCTGGGCGATCTGCCACGCGTGCGGTTACGCCTCTCCACCCGGCACCGCCCCTCCACCCCGGTCCGCGCGCGGCGGTATCGTCACCCCCACACCCGCCACGCCCCGGGGGGCACGATGAACTCGGTCCGAGTGACGGCCATCGCCTGCCTCATGCCGCTGTCGGGGCTGGACGACGACCCGTTCCTGGTGGACGACCGCAGCCAGCACGCCATGTGCACACGCTGGGCCGAGGCCCGCGACTACGACCTGACCTGCCGGCTGAGCGTGCACCAGCTCCGCGCCGACCACGCCGCGCTGTGGCAGGACGTGGAGGCCGGGCTGGTCGACGTCTTCGTCGCCCCCAACCGCCGCGCCCTGGAGAACGCCATCGCCTCGGCCGACGAGTTCACCGCCCGCTGCGCCGCCGCCGGCGTCCGGCTGGAGATTGCCGACTACGACGAGCCGGTCTACACCAGCGCGATGAAGTCCCACGTACACCGCCGTCTGTCCATGCCGACGGCCGGGTACAACGGCTGCTGACCCCCGCGGGACTCCCCGCCGGACGCCCCGCAGGACATCGCGAAAAGGCGGCGGGGCCGGGGCGCGCTGCGCATCCCGGCCCCGCCGCCCGCGGATGATGACGGCCTACTCGGACCGCTTCTTCGGGCGCCACACGACCAGCGCGCCGGTCTGCTGCACCTCCTGATAGGGCACCAGGTCCCGGCGGTACGAGGCATGCACGGCCGCCTCCCGCTGCTGCATGGCGGCAGCCGCGCCCTCGACCGCGTGCTGGAGCTCGGCGACCCGCTGGCGCAGGGCCGTGACCTGGTTCTCCAGTTCGATGATGCGCTTGATGCCGGCGAGGTTGATGCCCTCGTCCTGCGACAACCGCTGCACTTCCCGGAGCAGTTCGATGTCCCGGGCCGAATAGCGCCGGCCGCGGCCCGCCGTACGGTCGGGCGAGACCAGGCCCAGCCGGTCGTACTGCCGCAGGGTCTGCGGATGCAGGCCGGAGAGCTGAGCCGCGACGGAGATGACGTACACCGGCGACTCTTCGGTCAGTTCATACGGGTTCCGACGCCCGCCCCGGCCATCCATCCGACTCATGCTCCCTTCGCGGCCTGGAACAGCTCCGCCCGCGGGTCCTCGCCCGCGGTCGCCTCGCGGTAGGACTCCAGCGACTCACGTGCCTTGTCGCCGAGATCCTTGGGGACGCTCACCTCGACGGTGACCAGCAGGTCGCCGCGGGTGCCGTCCTTGCGCGACGCGCCTTTGCCGCGCACGCGCATGGTACGTCCGTTGGGAGTGCCGGCCGGCAGTTTGAGCGTCACCGGCGGGCCGCCGAGTGTCGGCACCCGCACCTCGCCGCCCAGCGCCGCCTCCGGGAAGGTGACCGGGACGGTGACGGTCAGGTTGTCACCCTTGCGGCCGAAGACCGGGTGGGCGTCGACGTGGACGACGACGTACAGATCGCCGTTCGGGCCGCCGCGCTCGCCCGGGGCGCCCTTGCCGCGCAGCCGGATGCGCTGCCCGTCGGAGACACCCGCCGGGATGCGCACCTGCATCGTGCGCGAACTGGTCGCCCGCCCGCTGCCCTTGCAGACGTCGCAGGGCGTCTCGGCTATCAGGCCGCGGCCCTTGCAGTCCACGCACGGGTCGGTGAGCGAGAAGCCGCCACCGCCGCCGCGGCTGACCTGTCCGGTGCCGACGCAGGTCGGGCACACGCGCGGCGTGCCGTTCTTGTCGCCGGTGCCCGAACACGCCTTGCAGGGCGCCTGGCTGGACATCCGCAGCGGGACCGTGGCCCCGTCCGCCGCCTCGGTGAAGCTGAGCGTCACCTCGGACTCGACGTCCTGGCCGCGGCGCGGCTGTGTACGCGTGCCACCGCCGCGGTTGAACAGGCCGCCGAAGACGTCGCCGAGCCCGCCGCCGAAGCCGCCGCCCGCCGAGCCGCCCTGGGCGCCGCCTCCGAAGAGGTCGCCCAGGTCGAAGTTGAACGATCCGCCACCGGCGCCGCCGGGGCCGGCGCGGAAGCCGCCGTTGCCGAACAGCGCCCGCGCCTCGTCGTACTCCTTGCGGCGCTTGGGGTCACCGAGGATGTCGTTGGCCTCGGAGATCTCCTTGAAGCGCTCCTCGGCCTTGGCGTCGCCCTTGTTGGCGTCCGGGTGGAACTCCCGGGCCAGCTTGCGGTACGCCTTCTTGATCTCCGCCTCGGTGGCGTCCTTCGGGACGCCGAGGACCTTGTAGTAGTCCTTCTCCACGAAGTCCTTGGTGTTCATCCCCGACGTCCCTCCTCCCGTACTGCTTCCTGCGCCGCCGCGTCAGCCCTCGTCCGGGCCACCGCTCTCCTCGTCCGAAGCCTTGGCGTCGTCCTCCGAGGCGGCCTTGCCGGACTGCGCGCCCGGCTGCGGCTCGGCCACCGCGACCCGCGCGGGGCGGATCGTTCGTTCACCGATGCGATACCCCGGCTGGAGGATGGCGACGCACGTGGTCTCCGTGACATCCGGAGCGTAGGAGTGCATCAGCGCCTCGTGGATCGTCGGGTCGAAGGGCTCGCCCTCCTTGCCGAACTGCTGGAGGCCCAGCTTCGCGACCACGGTCTCCAGCGACTCGGCCACCGACTTGAAGCCGCCGACCAGCTCGCCGTGCTCCCGGGCCCGGCCGACGTCGTCGAGCACGGGCAGCAGCTCGGTGAGCAGATTCGCCGCGGCGATCTCCTTCACCGACACCCGGTCCCGCTCCACCCGGCGACGGTAGTTCTGGTACTCCGCCTGGAGCCGCTGGAGGTCCGCGGTGCGCTCGTTGAGCGCGGTACGCACCTGGTCCAACTGCGCCGTGAGAGCTACGTCCTGGTTCGCATCCCCGGCCGGGGCCGAGCCCGCCGTGTCGGCGGACTCGGCCTGCGCCGCGTCATCAGGGGTCTGGGCGGCATCGGCGGGGACGTCGGGCTTCTCCTCGAAGCCCGGAGTCTCCTCCGTCACGCGGCACCGTCCTTCTTCGGCTTCTCGTCGTCCACGATCTCGGCGTCGACCACGTCGTCCTCGGGCTTGGCCTGCTGGCCGCCCGCGGCACCGGCGGCGCCCTCGGCACCGCCCGCGGCGCCGGCGCCCTGGGCGTCGGCGTACATGGCCTGGCCCAGCTTCTGGCTGACCGCGGCGACCTTCTCGGTCGCGGTGCGGATCTCGGCCGTGTCCTCGCCCTTGAGCTTCTCCTTCAGCTCGGCGACGGCGGTCTCGACCTCGGTCTTCACCTCGGCGGGGACCTTCTCCTCGTTGTCCTTGAGGAACTTCTCCGTCTGGTAGACGAGCTGCTCGCCCTGGTTGCGGGACTCGGCGGCCTCGCGGCGGCGGTGGTCCTCGTCCGCGTACTGCTCGGCCTCCTGGCGCATCCGGTCGACCTCGTCCTTCGGCAGCGAGGAGCCGCCGGTGACGGTCATCTTCTGCTCCTTGCCGGTGCCGAGGTCCTTCGCCGCGACGTGCATGATGCCGTTCGCGTCGATGTCGAAGGTGACCTCGATCTGCGGCACGCCGCGCGGGGCCGGGGGCAGACCGGTCAGCTCGAACATGCCGAGCTTCTTGTTGTACGCCGCGATCTCGCGCTCGCCCTGGTAGACCTGGATCTGCACGGAGGGCTGGTTGTCCTCGGCGGTGGTGAAGATCTCCGAGCGCTTGGTCGGGATCGTCGTGTTCCGCTCGATGAGCTTGGTCATGATGCCGCCCTTGGTCTCGATACCGAGGGACAGCGGGGTGACGTCCAGCAGGAGGACGTCCTTGACCTCACCCTTGAGGACACCGGCCTGCAGCGACGCGCCGATGGCGACGACCTCGTCCGGGTTGACGCCCTTGTTGGCGTCCTTGCCGCCGGTCAGCTCCTTGACCAGCTCGGCGACGGCCGGCATACGGGTGGAGCCGCCGACCAGGACCACGTGGTCGATCTCGGACAGCTCGATGCCGGCGTCCTTGATCACGTTGTGGAACGGGGTCTTGCAGCGCTCCAGGAGGTCCGAGGTGAGCTGCTGGAACTGCGCCCGGGTGAGCTTCTCGTCCAGGTGCAGCGGGCCCTCGGCGGAGGCGGTGATGTAGGGCAGGTTGATCGTCGTCTCGGTGGACGAGGACAGCTCGATCTTCGCCTTCTCCGCGGCCTCGCGCAGGCGCTGGAGCGCCATCTTGTCCTTGGAGAGGTCGACGCCGTGGCCGTTCTGGAACTGCTTGACCAGGTAGTCGACGACGCGCTGGTCCCAGTCGTCACCACCGAGGTGGTTGTCACCGTTGGTGGCCTTGACCTCGACGACACCGTCGCCGATCTCCAGCAGCGAGACGTCGAAGGTACCGCCACCGAGGTCGAAGACCAGGATGGTCTGGTCGTCCTTCTCCAGGCCGTAGGCCAGGGCCGCGGCGGTGGGCTCGTTGACGATGCGCAGGACGTTCAGACCCGCGATCTCGCCGGCCTCCTTGGTGGCCTGGCGCTCGGAGTCGTTGAAGTACGCCGGGACGGTGATGACCGCGTCGGTGACCTTCTCGCCCAGGTAGGCCTCGGCGTCCCGCTTGAGCTTCTGCAGGATGAAGGCGCTCATCTGCTGCGGGTTGAAGTCCTTGCCGTCCAGGTTGACCTTCCAGTCAGTGCCCATGTGGCGCTTGACCGAACGGATCGTCCTGTCGACGTTGGTGACCGCCTGGCGCTTGGCGACCTCGCCGAC
Source organism: Streptomyces rimosus subsp. rimosus (assembly GCF_000720725.1). Classification (GTDB taxonomy): domain Bacteria; phylum Actinomycetota; class Actinomycetes; order Streptomycetales; family Streptomycetaceae; genus Streptomyces; species Streptomyces rimosus_A. The sequence continues at coordinate 112,305 of NZ_JOCQ01000008.1, read as the reverse complement.
CAGCACCTCGCCGTTCTTGGCGAAGGCGACGACGGACGGCGTGGTCCTGGCGCCCTCGGCGTTGGTGATGACGGTGGGCTCACCGCCTTCGAGAACACTGACGACGGAGTTCGTCGTGCCCAGGTCGATGCCGACCGCACGTGCCATTTCGATTCCTCCATGACTTGAGTGGAACAGGCTCAAGGGTGCAGCACGCCCGGCGCCCTGTCAATTGACCTGAGCCAGCCTCACTCAACTTTTATGTCGGATGCCTCGTCACTCCCAGTGTGGGGGACGCGGCGGCGCCCACGAAGGGTTGCCTGCGCGACACAGATCACCGGCCGGGCGGCTTCATGGGGCTCGGGATACTGGGTAACCTCAGCGCAGACCCGAAAAGTTACTGCTTAGTAATCGCTGTAGTCCTTGTACCGCGGACTCCGCGTACCCCTCGTATGTACGCGCAGCCCCTCAAGTATTCCCCGTAACCCCCGCACTCGCAGGCCCGAGGAGCCACCCATGCAACTCGCCGCGATCATCGTGTCGCTGGTCCTAATCGCGGTCGGCGTCGCACTGTTCGGCCGTGCCATCCTGCAGATCGTCCGGCAGCTGCGGCTCGGCCAGCCCGTACCGGCCGGCACCCGGACCGACGACCCGACGCAACGCACGGTCACGGTGGTCAAGGAGTTCCTCGGCCACACGCGTATGAACAAGTGGGGCATCGTCGGCGCGGCGCACTGGTTCGTGGCGGTGGGCTTCTTCTCGCTGCTGCTGACGATCGTCAACGCCATCGGCCAGCTCTTCAAGGCCGACTGGCTGCTGCCCGTCATCGGGGAGTGGGCGCCGTACAACGTCTTCGTCGAGTTCATCGGCACCATGACGGTGCTCGGCATCCTGGTCCTGATCGGCATCCGGCAGCTGAGCAGGCCGGGCGGCCCGGGCCGCAAGTCCCGCTTCGCCGGCTCCAACTTCGGCCAGGCGTACTTCGTCGAGGCCGTCATCCTGATCGTCGGCGTCTGCATCTTCATGCTGCACGCGCTGGAGGGCGCCCAGCACCACGTGGACGGCTACGAGGCCTCGTTCTTCATCTCGTACCCGGTGGTCTCCTGGCTGGAGGGCATGGACGTCTCGACGCTCCAGAACCTCACCTACTTCTTCGCCGGCCTGAAGATCGCCACGTCCTTCATCTGGATGATCACGGTCGCGCTGAAGACCGACATGGGCGTGGCCTGGCACCGCTTCCTGGCCTTCCCGAACATCTGGTTCAAGCGCGAGGCCTCCGGTGACGTGGCGCTCGGCGCGCTCCAGCCGATGACCAGCGCGGGCAAGCCGATCGACTTCGAGGACCCGGGCGAGGACGACCAGTTCGGCGTCTCCCAGATCGAGCACTTCTCCTGGAAGGGCCTGCTCGACTTCTCCACCTGCACCGAGTGCGGCCGCTGCCAGTCGCAGTGCCCCGCCTGGAACACCGGCAAGCCGCTGTCGCCGAAGCTGCTGATCATGGCGCTGCGCGACCACGCGCACGCCAAGGCCCCGTACCTGCTCGCCGGTGGCGGCAAGGACGAGGAGGGCGCCGAGAAGGCGACCGAGGCCCAGCTCAAGGACGTGCCCGCGGCGGCGCTGGCCGAGGCCGAGCGCCCGCTGATCGGCACCCTCGAAGAGGGCGGCGTCATCGACCCGGACGTCCTGTGGTCCTGCACCACCTGCGGCGCCTGCGTCGAGCAGTGCCCGGTCGACATCGAGCACATCGACCACATCGTGGACATGCGCCGCTACCAGGTCATGATCGAGTCGAGCTTCCCCAGCGAGGCCGGCACGATGCTGAAGAACCTGGAGAAGAAGGGCAACCCCTGGGGCCTGGCCAAGAAGCAGCGCCTGGCGTGGACCAAGGAGGTCGACTTCGAGGTCCCGGTCGTCGGCAAGGACGTCGAGGACCTCACCGAGGTCGAGTACCTGTACTGGGTCGGCTGCGCGGGCGCCCTGGAGGACCGCGCCAAGAAGACCACCAAGGCGTTCGCCGAGCTGCTGCACATCGCGGGCGTGAAGTTCGCGATCATGGGCGGCGACGAGAAGTGCACCGGTGACTCCCCGCGCCGGCTGGGCAACGAGTTCCTGTTCCAGCAGCTGGGCGCGGAGAACGTCGCCTCGCTCAACGCGGCCTTCGGCGAGGACGACGAGGACCCGGCGACGAAGAAGCCGAAGTCCGCGAAGAAGATCGTCGCGACCTGCCCGCACTGCTTCAACACGATCGCGAACGAGTACCCGCAGCTCGGCGGCGAGTACGAGGTCATCCACCACACCCAGCTGCTCCAGCACCTGATCGACGAGGGCAAGCTGATCCCCGTCACCCCGGTCGAGGGCCTGATCACGTACCACGACCCCTGCTACCTGGGCCGCCACAACAAGGTCTACACGCCGCCGCGCGAGATCATCGCCAAGGTGCCGGGCCTGCGCAACGAGGAGATGCACCGCCACAAGGAGCGCGGCTTCTGCTGCGGCGCGGGCGGCGCGCGCATGTGGATGGAGGAGCGGATCGGCAAGCGCATCAACAACGAGCGCGTCGACGAGGCCCTGTCCCTGAACCCGGACATCGTCTCCACTGCCTGCCCGTTCTGCCTGGTCATGCTGACCGACTCGGTCAACGGCAAGAAGAACGACGGGCAGGCCAAGGAGTCCGTCCAGGTCGTGGACGTGGCCCAGCTGCTGCTGGACTCCGTCAAGACCCCGGTCGACCCGGCGGGCGAGGAAGCCGCGACGGACGCGCCGGAGCCGGAGCCGGTGAAGTAACCGCCGTCTCCCGTCTCCTCCATCACCCGTCTCCTCCCGCCGCCCGGTCTCGCACCCGGCCGCTCCCGCTTCGGTGGGGGTGGCCGGGTGCGGTGCGTCGGGGAGCCTGGCATTGCGATGTGACGGGGGCGCGGCGTTGCGACGGGGCCGGATCGTAGCGACGCTGCGGTCCCGTCGCGACGTACCGCTATCGTCTCGACGTACCGCCGCCGCCGCGGCGTACCGCGCCCGTCCCGACGTACCGCGCCCGTCCCGACGTACCGTGCCCGTCCCGACGCGTCGAGGTCGTACCGACGTGCCGAGGTCGTTGCGACGTGCTGATGCCGTCCCGGCGTAAGCCCGTGGAGCGGCGTACGTGCGCGGCGCAACGTACCGTCCCGTACATGAGAACCGCCCGGGCCCCTCTCGCCACAGCTGCCACCACCGTCACCGCCGCCGCAGCCGCGCTGGCCGTGCTCGTCGGGCTCACCGGCTGTGGCGGGACCTCGCAGGCCGCGGATCCCAACCAGCCGTCCGCGCGGCACTTCGAGGGGCTTCCCTTCGTGGGCGTCCTGTTTGCCGACGGGGAACACCACTGCACCGCGAGCGTCGTCGACAGCCCGAAGGGCAACATGCTCGTCACCGCCGCGCACTGCGTCGACTTCCAGGACGGCGATCAGGACGGCGACCGGGACGAGGATCGCGACGACGACAAGGGCGCGGACGGCGGGGACGAGTCCGGGCCGCTCCCCGGCGACCTCCAGTTCGCGCCACGCTTCTCCGGGTCGGGGGACGGCACGCTCCCGTACGGGAAGTGGAAGGTCAGCAGCGTCCACGTACCCCGGGCATGGCGGGAGGAGGACGGCGACCAGGGCGACTACGCCTTCCTGACCGTCGAACCGGACGCCCGGGGCCGCTCCGTGCAGGAGGTCGTCGGCGCCGCCACCCCCGACTGGTCGTCCGGCCCCCGCCGCCACGTCACCGTCGTCGGCTACCCCAACGAGGCGTACAACCCGGACAACCAGCCCATCACTTGCGCGACGGACACCGAGCGCGACGACGACGAGCCGTACATGATGCGGATGCGGTGCGGCGGCTTCTACGACGGCACCAGCGGCAGCCCCTGGCTCGCCGACCACCACGACGCCCGCCGCCCCGGGCGCCTGATCGGCGTGCTGAGCGGCGGCGACACCGACGCCGAGTCGACGGCCGTCCTCTTCGACCGGCAGGCGCGGGAGCTGTACGAGCGGGTGGCGGGCGGCGCGGCGAAGCCGTCCTGACCGGTCGTCCTGACCGGTCGTCCTGACCGATCGTCCTGACCGATCGTCCTGATCGCCGCGGTCCCGTACCGCCCGGCACACCCCGCCCCGCCCGCGCCATTGCGCATTCCGGGGCCGCCCTGCACCATCGCCCCCAACCGACGGTGCTACTGGGCCCCTTGGGGCGGGACAGGACACGGTGGACGCATGTCCGGACGAGCACGACGCACGCCCGTACACGGTCGAAGACGCGGCCGGCGACAGGCGCCGAGAAGCGACCGAAGACGCGGCCAGGGACAGGCCCCGAGAAGCGACCGAAGACGCGGTCAGCGGCAGGCCCCGAGAACCGGCCCACCACAGGCCCGGGCCGCCCTCGTCCTCACCCTCGCCGCGGCCCTCCTCACCGCCTGCGGCCCCTTCGGCACCACCGCCTCCGGCCGCCCGGGCGGCCCGGCGGCCCACGCCCGGCACCCCTCCGGCCCGGCACCGCGCCCGGTACCCCGCGGCGACGGCAGCGACGTCCCGTACGACTTCAACGGCGACGGCCACCCCGACCTGGTCGTGAACGACCTGCTCGCCCCCGGCGACCGGGCCGCGCACGACGACGACCCCGGTATCGGCATCGTCTACGGATCGGCCCGCGGCCTGGTGCCCGGCGCCCGTCAGCTCATCACGCCGTCCCGCAACGCCGCGCCCACCAAGGGCGTCGTCCCGGCCGCCTTCGAGGCGGGCCCCGCGTGCGACCTCGACGGCGACGGCTTCACGGACCTCCTCGTCACTGCCGACCCGCCGTACGACGGTGTCGGCCGCCCGCCCGTGCCCGTCCAGCTCCTCTTCGGCTCGCCCCGGGGCCTGGCCGCCGGCCGCGCCGTTCCCCTGCGCATCCCCGAGCGCGCCCGGGACGGCAACGAGTGGCCCGACCAGCCGACGTGCGGCGACTTCGACGGCGACGGCGCGACGGACCTCGCGGTGACCGCGTCCGGCCCGCGGATCAGCTACCTGCGCGGGCCGTTCACCCGCCGGGGCGCCCCGAAGGCCGCCGCCGTTCTCGACGTGCCCGGCACGGCCCTGGCTCCGCTCGCCGGCCCCCTGGACGCCGACCGCGACGGCGCCGACGATCTCCTCGTACGCGCCGCCGACCCCGGCCGCGCCGCCACCGGCCGGCTGGCCCTCGGCGGCCCCCAAGGCCCGGCCCGCGCGGGTACGGCCTTCCCCTCCGGCCACGCCCTCGCGTTCGGCCGCTTCCGCCGCGGCACCGGTACGGACGCGGTGGTCGCGACCGGCTCCCACCTGCTACCCCGGTACGGCCTGACCGGCGACGCACCGCCCCTCCCCGTACGCGGCCGGGACCTGCACGCGGGTGACTTCACGGGGGACGGCTACACCGACCTGATCGTCAGCGATCCGACCGGCGCAAACGATTCAGCGGGCCCAGGCCCGGGCCCGGGATCACCGACCGGCCGGAGCGCTCCCCGCGCCCCTCACCCCACCTTCCTCCCAGGCTCCGCCACCGGCCTCTCCGCCAAGAGCGCCCGCCCTCTCCCCCAGCCGCGCATCCCGGGCACCGGCCCCTTGCACACCACCGTCCTGGCCCTCACCGACTACGACGGCGACCACCACGCCGACCTGATCCTCCTCACCCGCCGCAGCACCACCGCCCAAGACCGGACCACCTCTCAGGGCGGCACCGCCATCCCCCAGGACCTCATCACCATCCACCCCGGCACCCCCACCGGCCCGTCCCCGTCCCCGCGCCTCTCCTTCTCCACCACGGCCTTCAGCGACGGCTGACGGAAAGTGCCGGGCAGACGGCCCAACAGGCGGGTCGGCAGACGGCCCATCAGACGGCCCGGCAGGTGGTCCGGCAGGCGGTCCGGTAAGCGGTCCCCACCGGCCCGCTGCCCCCTGCACCTATCCTTTCCGAGTGCGCAGTTGAGGCGGACAGTTCCGGACGGACGGTTCTGTCTGCCCGGGGGAACCTGTCAGCCGGGGGAAGGGTTGTGCTGAACATGTCTGCTGAGCCGGGGGCGTCGTCCCCCGTGCTGTCCCTGCGGACGGCGGAGCTCGACGAGGCCCGGTGGGCGCTCGGCAAGGCCTTCTACGTGACCCACATCGACCGGCTCCGGCCGTGCGACGACCTGGGCGCGCGGCTGGACGCGGTGCAGCTGGGCGCGGTCACCGTCGGTGAGGTGGGGTTCGGCACCGACCTGCGGCTGCGGTCCGGGGAACTGGGCGCGTACCACGTGGACGTGCCGCTGAACGGCTGCATCGAGTGGCGGCAGGGCACGGGCCCGGCGGAGACCGCCACACCGGAGCGGGCCGGGGTGTTCCAGCCGGACGGCGCCACCACCATCGACCGGTGGCACGCCGGGTGCCGACTGCTGGCGCTGAAGATCCGTACGGCGGATCTGGAGCGTCATCTGGAGCACATGCTCGGCAGGACCGTCGGCACGCCGGTGCGCTTCGCCACCGGTTTCGACGTGTCCCGGGGCCCGGGACTCAGCTGGGCACGGCTGGTACGGGCCGCCATAGGGGACGTCCAGGACGCGGGCGGCCTGCTGCACCAGCCGATGGTGTCGGCACCGCTGCAAGAGGCGCTGCTCGGCGGGCTGTTGCTGGCCGCCGACCATCCGTACCGCGAGGAGCTGAGCCGCCCGCCCGCCCCCTCGTACCGCCCGGCGCCCGTCAAGCGCGCGCTGGACGCCATCCACAGCTGTCCTGAGCACCCCTTCGACACCGCCGAACTGGCCGCCGTTGCACGGGTCAGCGTGCGCTGGCTCCAAGAGGGCTTCCGCAGGCACGTCGGCATGTCGCCGATGGCCTACCTGCGCGACGTACGGCTGAGCCGCGTACGGGACGAGCTGCGACGGGCGGCGCCTGGCGAGCTGAGCGTGGGCGAAGTGGCGTACCGGTGGGGCTTCATGCACCTGGGGCGCTTCGCGCGCAGCTACCGGGAGCGGTTCGGGGAGACGCCTTCCCAGACGTTGCAGGCGCCCTGACGCGCAAACGTTGCAGGCGCCCTGAGGCGTGAACGTTGCAGGCGCCCTGACGCGACGGCGGACGCCCCCGGGGTCCCGGCCGCGAACACGCAGCGTGATCCGGATACCCGCTGCGCAGAATGGATCATGCCGCCGCTCCCCTGCCGCTACGGTCTGGGTGCCAGGGCCCGGTCGGCATCGCCGATGCGTACGTCCGTCTGTGAGTGCCGCCGACGGCATTCACCGGTGGGCCGGCCCCTGGGTACCGGCCGGTATCCCCCCGTAACCGCTGCCGGACCCTCCCGCCCGTGAGGCGTCGGACGACGATGATCCGATGCCTCATGGGCCGGTGAAGCCGGGCACCTCTTACCCCCGTGTTCCGCGTCCCGTCGGGTCCTGTTCCGCGTCCCGTCGGGGAAGCCGCCCCCACTCCCCTAGGGGATGTCACAGCTCGGCAGCAAAGCGGGCCGCTGCCCCGGGCCCGGCCCCCGGGCCTTCCGAGACCAGGTACGTTCGATGACGTGGCTGGATTCAGGATGGGTCGCGGACGGGACGCCCGGTCCGCGCAGCAGGGGCAGCAACAGGGGCAGCAGGCTCCGTACGGTCAGCAGGGACAGCCGTACGGGCAGCAGCCCCCGTCTCCGCACGGGCAGCAGTGGCAGCAGCAACCGCACCGGCCGCCGCAGCCCCCGCAGCCGTACGGCGGCCCGCAGCCAGGGCCGTACGGCGGTGACCGGCACGGCGAGCCCGAGTACTTCGGTGACGGCGGCTACCAGCCGCAGCAGCAGTCCTACGCCCCGTACACCAACGACAACACCCCGGGCCACACCCAGCAGTTCAGCGTCGGCGAGGCCCCGGACGCGTACGGCCCGCCTTCGGGGGGCCCTGCGAACGGCGGGTACGACAACGGCGGGTACGGCGGCCAGTACGGCGACGACGGCTACGGCGACGGCGGCACCTACCGCGCGGGCCAGACCACGGCCCCGCCGGCCGGCCCCCGGCTGCCCTGGAAGCAACTGCTGACCGGCCTGGTCACCCGGCCGGGACCGACCTTCTGGCAGATGCGCGACCACGCGGTCTGGGGCCCGGCCCTGATCGTCACGCTCGTCTACGGCCTGCTCGCGGTCTTCGGCTTCGACAAGGCCCGCGAGGACGTGCTGAACGCCACGCTCTCCAACAGCATCCCGTGGGTGCTCATCACCGCCGTGATGTTCGTGGTCGGCAGCCTGATCCTCGGCGCGGTCACCCACACCCTCGCCCGCCAGCTCGGCGGCGACGGCGCCTGGCAGCCGACCGTCGGCCTGTCCATGCTGATCATGTCGATCACGGACGCGCCGCGGCTGCTCTTCGCGATGTTCCTGGGCGGTGACAGCACGCTGGTGCAGGTCGTGGGCTGGGCCACCTGGCTGGCCGCGGGCGCGCTCTTCACCTCGATGGTGAGCAAGTCGCACGACCTCCCGTGGCCCAAGGCGCTGGGCGCCTCGGCGATCCAGCTGGTCGCGCTGCTGGCCCTGGTCAAGCTGGGCACGCTCTAGGTGTGCTCTTCTGACGGATCCGAAACGCCCTAGCCGTACATTGGCTCGTCCGGCCCGCAAAAGGCCCCGCTCCACCCGGAGCGGGGCCTTCCACGTACCAGCGGATCACTCACTGTCAGCGGCTCACACGAACCGCTGCGCCGCCGACCCGTCGCACTTCTGCAGCCGTACCGCGTCCTTGGCCGAGCCCAGCGTCAGGCACAGCCCCGGCGCGGCGGCCGGCCGGACCGAACCGCTGGCCGCGTCCTTCACGAACTGCTGGTTGGCCGCCCCGGAGCAGTTCCACAGCACCAGCCCGGCCCCGGCCTCGTACTTCGCGCCCGGCACGTCCAGGCACCGGTCCTGGGTCAGGCCCACGTGCGCGGAGCGGCGCTCCGCGTCGTACCACCAGTCCTGGTTCCGCTGTCCGTTGCAGTCCCAGCCGATGACGGCCGTACCGTTGCTGCTGCTCGCGCCCTTGGCGTCCACGCAGCTGCCGCTCCCCGCGTTCTTCAGCGGCTTGTACACGTCGTCCCAGGCCAGCGGGTAGAGCTTCGGCTGCCCGGTGCTCGCCGGGTCGGTGCAGGACGCCTCGCGCCGGTCGGACGCGTACAGCTGCGTCAGGCAGGAGGCGAAGGCGCCGTGGCCGCGCGCGTTCGGGTGGAAGGACTGCCGTACGGAATTGGAGTCCGGCGGGAAGGGGTTGGTGATGTCCACGTACAGGCCGCGGGCCCAGGTGTCCTCCATGCACACCTCATGGCCGTGGAAGAGCCGCGAGTTGTCGAGGTAGGTCGCGCCGGTGTCCGCGGCGGCCTTGCGCATGCCCTTCTCGAAGGCCGGTACGGCGGTGTTGCGGCCCCAGGCCGAGTCGGAGGTGTAGCCCGTGCACCCGCCCGGCAGCTTGCCCGGGAAGTTCGGGTTGTCCTCGATGTCCGGACCGATGGGGCTCGGGTAGCCCATCACGACCAGCTTGTAGTCGCCGTCCGCGTACCCCGCGTCGCGCATCACGGTCCGCAGGTCGCGCACGCTGCGCTCGACCTTGGGCACCAGCGCGTCGACCCGGCTCTGCCAGCCCGGCGCGTACTTCGGCTCACAGGTGCCCTGCAGGGTGAACCAGCGGGTGACGCAGTCCGTCATCACCGGCCCGAACTGCAGGTCGTCGTTGGCCCCGGCCACCAGCAGCACCATCTTCAGCCGGGTGTTGCGGGCCTTGATCGCCAGGTTGTCGCTCTGCACCAGCTCGTCGGCGTACTGCTTGGTCCCGCCGATGTTGATGTTGCCGGTGGCCGCACCGGAGCAGGCGACGTTGTACGTCACCTCCGCCGGTATGCCGGTGCGGTGGATGGCGGCCTCGGGCGAGCGGTGACACCAGTTGTCGGGCCCGTTCGTCCCCGGCTCGTACGTACCGACGCCCTCCCCCGCTATCTCACTGTCGCCCAGCGAGATCAACGAGGTCTTCCGCTGCCCGGCCGGCCGCTCGGCCGCGTCCCCGTACAGCTTGACGGCCTCGGCCGCCCGGATCTTCTCCAGCTCGGGCGGCAGCGGCTTGGCCGCCGTCGGGCCGGCCCCGGCGGCCACCGCCGTACCAGTACCCACCCCCGCGACCGTGCCCGCCCCGCCGAACCCCACCGCCAACGCCGCTGCGGCGGCCAACAGCCGCCCTGCTCTCGCACGCACCTTTGGGCCTCCCCTCCGGTCTGCTGTTTCCGCCGGTTTCTACTCGTAGGTAGTCACAGGTGGAACACCCGGAACGGGATTGGCCCGAATTCACCTTCCGCCCCGTAAACACGAAGGACCCACCGAGAACTCGGTGGGTCCGACGGGACCGGAAAGGCATGAGCCCTCAGGCGTCCAGGATCTGCCCCTCGCGCCGCACCACCGGCGGCTCGACGCTCCACGGGAAGTTGATCCACTCGTCCGTGCGCTTCCACACGTACTCGCACTTGACCAGCGAGTGCGACTTCTCATAGATCACCGCGCTGCGGACCTCGGCCACCGTCCCCAGGCAGAAGTCGTGCACCAGCTTCAGCGTCTTGCCGGTGTCCGCCACGTCGTCGGCGATCAGCACCTTCTTGTCCGAGAAGTCGATCGCGTTCGGCACCGGAGCCAGCATGACCGGCATCTCCAGGGTCGTACCGACCCCCGTGTAGAACTCCACGTTCACCAGGTGGATGTTCTTGCAGTCCAGCGCGTACGCCAGACCGCCCGCCACGAAGACGCCGCCGCGCGCGATCGACAGCACGATGTCGGGCTCGTACCCGTCGTCGGCGATCGTCTGCGCCAGCTCCCGGATCGCGCCACCGAAGCGCTCGTACGTCAGGTTCTCCCGCACACCACTCACTGGTTCTCTCGCACCCTCAGACCTGTGTCCGATGAAAATTCATGTACGACCGCGAGGGCGTCGGCCCCCGCTGGCCCTGATACCGCGAGCCGTACTTCTCGGAGCCGTACGGATGCTCGGCGGCCGACGACAGCCGGAACATGCACAGCTGCCCGATCTTCATACCGGGCCACAGCTTTATCGGCAGCGTCGCGACATTGCTCAGCTCCAGCGTGACATGCCCACTGAAACCGGGGTCGATGAACCCGGCCGTCGAGTGGGTCAGCAGCCCCAGCCGCCCCAGCGAGCTCTTCCCCTCCAGCCGCGACGCGATGTCGTCGGGCAGCGTGATGACCTCGTACGTCGAGGCGAGCACGAACTCACCGGGGTGCAGGATGAACGCCTCGTCCCCCTCCGGCACCACCTCGCGCGTCAGGTCCTGCTGCTCCACGGCGGGGTCGATGTGCGGGTACCGGTGATTCTCGAACACCCGGAAGTACCGGTCGAGGCGCACATCGATACTCGACGGCTGCACCATCGACTCGTCGTAGGGATCGATGCGGACCCGGCCCGCGTCGATCTCGGTCCGGATGTCCTTGTCTGAGAGAAGCACGCATCGAGGATACGCGCCCGGATCGCCCCGCTCCGCACACCACCGCCGCCCACGCGGACAGGGGTACGGCGAGGGCCCGGCCCCGCCTCCGGGACCGGGCCCTCGCCCGGAACTCTCACAGCCGGTCCGCCGGCTGCCGTCCGCTTCACATCTCCGCCGCCCGGTCCGTCCGGCCCGCCACACCACCGCTGCACGGCGTACGGCCGGGCCCCGACGGCCCCGGTCTCAGCGACTCACCGGCGACCTCGGCGCCTCAGCGCTTCTCGCCCGGCACCGGCACCGAATGCCGCAGCCGCGCGCAGCGCGGGCACCGCAGCAGCCGGCCGGGGCCGAGCCGGTCCGTGGTCTGCATGGGAAACGAAGCGGTGCTGAACACGTGCCCTTCGGCACAACGTACGACGGTGCGCTCCATCAAGTCCTTCTCCCAAGTGCGTGGACAACAAAAGCCACATTAGGGGATGAACTGGGCGCCACCACACGCGGCACTCCGCGCCCCCACCGTACGCCCCAACTCCCGCACCCCGGACCGCAACCCACCCCCCACACACGACCGGGCCCCACGGTCAACTGCACCGGGGGCCTGCGATGGGGTAGAGTGTGCGACGCTGCACCGTCCTTACCAGGTCGGCGCGTCAAGCGGGTGTAGTTTAATGGTAGAACATGAGCTTCCCAAGCTCAGAGCGCGGGTTCGATTCCCGTCACCCGCTCCATAACGAAGTCCCAGGTCAGTGGCCTGGGACTTGTTTGTTGCCTGGACCCATTCCAGACCGCGTACCCACCGGCGAATACGACCGGCTCAACCGCATGGCGCACCAGCGCCCCGATGCAGCCCTCACCGTCCTGCCCACCGAGACGGGCCCGAAGAATTCCGCGAACTTTTCGCTGCTCGGCGGAACACGAACTGATGCGGCGCCGACGCGCGGGTAACACGGGGAAAGGGCCGGACAAAGAGAAATTGGACAACAAAAGGCCGAGACAATGCGGTGGCTCGGCCCCCGCTGACCGTGAACGGCGGGCCGACAGCAAGGAAGCATTCCTCGCACTCGCCTGCTGTCTGACCGCCTATCGACAACTCAGGTCATTGCGTCAGCCGTTGCAAGGCTCGCCGTGGTTCAAAGAGGTGGTCGATGAGGTGGTCGAGAAGCATGCGGGCCCCCGGCCCGGCGGCCCCGCGCGGTGACGGTCCGGCCTCGCGCCGCGCCCGGCCGCTCGGCTCAGGCCGCGGCATCCATCATCAGGCTGGACCGCCAGGCGATCGCGGCGGCCCGTACCCGGTTGTCCACGCCGAGCTTGGAAAGGACGGCCCGTACATGGTCCTTGACGGTCTCCGCACTGATCACCAGGCGGACGGCGATCTCGCGGTTGTTCAGCCCTTCACTGATCAGGACGAGTACCTCTCGCTCGCGCTCGGAGAGGGAGTCCAGCCGTGCCAGCACCGCCGGGGGAAGGCCGGCCACCGGCCGCGGTTCCTCCGGGGCACGAGTGGACCGCAGGTATCCGTCGATGACGGTACCGGCCACCGAAGGGGAGAAGGCCCACCCCTTCCGCGCCACCTCGCGGACCCCCTGGGCAAGCTGCCTGGGGTTGCAGTCCCGCAGCAGATAGCCATTGGCTCCGGCGACCAGCGCACGCTCCACCTGGTCACCCTCGTCGTCCCCGGCGAGTACCAACACCCCGGGCGCGTCGGAGAGCCCACGCAACTGCCGGACGGCGCTGAAGCTTCCCTGCATCGCACGTGTACTGAACAGGACCACGTCGGGCCGCATCGAGCGGGCCAACTGCGGGGCCTGGAGGGTGCCGCCGTCCGCCACGACCTTCAGGCCGTCTTCCATATCCAACAAGATGCGCAGAGCAGCACGGGCGAGCCCTTCGTCATCTATTACGGCGACCTCTATCACGTGCGCGTACCCCCGCGTATGAGCCTTACTCACTTCATAGTACAGATACCGCACATAGGAGAACCCGACCACCCCAGCGCCCCCTGATGAGGGATAACCGTCATCATCCACCCCCCTGGTGGGCCGGATGACCTCCCCCTGATGGGCCGGTCGGCTGCGCTTTTCCCCCAATGTCAGGGGTAGGTGTACATCCATAAGCCTCATAGATTGGACATCGCGCTACTCAGCCGCATGCAACTCAGTGAAACGGGAAAAAGCCGTGACCGCGTACTCAGTTCTCCTGCCGTTTTTGCCACGACGGCCGGAACAAGTGCTGCCGTACGCCGCTTTGGTCCAATGGACCCGGGCGCAGCGGCTGTGGCAAGGCCAGGCCATGTTCGTCGAACCGCACCAGGGATTCGCCTATGCGGCCGGCGCCGGATTCCGTGTCCCTGTCGGGCTGGGCGTGACGTTGATGCCCCTGCGTCACCCGTACGAAGCGGCTCTGCAGGCCAGGTCGTTGGCCATGACGACCGGGCAGCCGGTCATCGCCGGTTTCGGCCCTGGTGCGAAGCAGTTCCAGCGCGGCCTGCTCGGCACCTCGTACGCGAGTCCGCTCACCGCCGTGCGGGAATACCTGACGGCGGTCCGCGGGCTGCTGGACGGTGGTGGACAGACCCTGACGAGGGGCGAGTACTTCGCCTGCGACGCGGAGTTGGCGGCTTTCCCGGCGCCGCGGGTGGACATCGGCCTCGGGGTGCTGCGCCCGGGTATGGCCCGCCTCGCCGGAGAGATCGCCGATGTGGCCATCACGTGGCTGACGCCGGCGTCATACCTGCGGAAGACCGTGGTGCCCGCGCTGCGGGAAGGGGCGGAGGCGGCCGGCCGGCCCGTACCGCGGCTGACCGCGATCGTGCCGCTGGCGCTGAGCCGAACCGGCCACACGGCCGCGGAGGTCGCGCTGGCCAGTAACGCCGCCCACATCCGGGCGCCGCACTACATCGACATGCTGCGCAGGTCGGGAGTGGACGTGGCCGGCGACGACCCGCTCACCAACGCCGCCGCACTGGTCGAGGGCGGCGCGTTCCTCAGCGGCGATCTCCCCGCCCTCGGCGAGCAGTTGGCGGCCTACCGGGACGCGGGCGTGGACGAGATCGTGCTGAACGTGACCGGGCTGTGCAACGTGAGCGGCCCGCAAGCGGCCATGGAAGAGCTCAAGACGCTGCTGGCCGAACTCGCCTGAGCCATGACGGCCAGGCACCTACACAGGACCGGCCACGCACCGGGTGCGACCACCGCGTCGGCCCCTACGTGGTGAAGAGGAAAAGAGATCATGGTTAACGGGATCAAAGGGCGGCTGACGGTCTGGGCCACGGGCCAGGGCCCGGTCGGCGACACCGGCACCGGGGAGCCCGGTTCCCCCACCGGGACCGCGCTGATGGTGCTGGAGAGCCCCGAGCACCTCGCTCAGATCATCGGCTCGGATCTCGTCAGCCCGCGCACCACCTTGTTCGTGCCCGGCCATGGGGGCAGCGCCGACGGCCCGCACATCGTCGGGTACGAAGGTTCGCTGAGCGAGCCCGGCACGGAGTTCTCGATGTCCTCCGGTACCGAGACTTTCTATCTCCAGCTGCAGAGTTACGGCATCAGCGAGTACATGTCCGTCATCGGTCCGACGCTGATCCGCATCGCCGACGCGGCGGACTTCGCCGCCTTCCTCGCCGACGCCGACCGGGCGCGCCTGGACGGGGTCTTCCCCGACTTCCTGGGCCACCCCGTCATCCAGCTCGCGGACCTCGCGGGGCTGGGCGCGGCCGTCACCGGCGACGGCCCCCGGCGACGGCTGTACGCGGGAGCGGATGGACGCCTCTCCCTCTCGCCCGGTGGACGTCGGCTGGGGTCCGTGGGCGATGACTGGGCCACGCTGCAAGCGGAGTGGTCCCGCGTCGCGGGGGCCGATGCGCACTCCGGCCCGGTGTGCCTGGGAGACGTGCTTCCCGAAGAGGCGCGTGTACCGGAACTGGCCTCGCGGCCCTGGCTCAGCCGGTACTTCGCGGCGCTCGACGGCATCCGCCGCCTCCGTGTCATGGGCCTGCCCACCCCCCGGGTGTCCGGATTCGGGGGCCGTCTGATGGCCGGGCTGCCGGATCCGTCCGCCACCACGCAGCCCTCGGACGCCATCGGCACCGACCTTCCCCTCCTGCTCTGGACCGACGAGGAGGCGTACCTCCACAGCGCGGTCACACACCGGACGTTCCGGGTGGGGCTCCCCGCCGCCGAGCTCGTCGAGGCGCTGCTGGCGTGCGGCTCGGTCGAGGCGGCTGCCTCCTTCGCCGACCGGGACGCGCTGCGGCAGGTCGCCACGCGCTTCGGCGCCGCGGACATGCGGCTGACCACGGCCGAGCCGGTTACGGCAGGTGCCTGAGTTCCATGAGTGAGCGAAGAATTCCGGGCCGGGCAGGCGAACTGCTGGCCCAACTCGGTGAACGCGCGGTACTGCACGACCTGTACGACGAGGTCGGCTCCGCCGTCTACCACGACATGGCCGGGCGTGATCAACACGAGGTGCGTGAGCTTCTGGGTCTCGTGCGCCGCACCCCGGGGCCCGTGCTGGATCTCGCCGCGGGCTCGGGCCGGCTCACCCTGCCGCTGCTGGCCATGGGCCGCGAGGTCACCGCGCTCGATCTCTCGCGGAGCATGCTCGCCCTGCTGCGGGAGCGGCTGGCCCAGGCTCCGGCGCCGCTGGCCGAGCGCTGCACGGTCGTCCAGGGCGACATGAGCGACTTCTCGTTGCACCGGCGGTTCCCCGTCATCGTGTTGGGCACCACGTCGGTCTCGCTTCTGGACCAGGCCGGCCGGGCCCGGCTCTTCGCGTCGGTCCGCGCCCACCTGGAGCCCGGCGGACGCTTCCTGCTGACCACGGTGGACGCGGACCCGGGCTACACGGGCCCACCCGAGATCGAGCAGACGTACACGACCAGCGGCGGCACGGACTACCGCATCTTCGACCACTGGGTGCCGGGGGACGCCGTACGGACCGTCACCATCTTCCCCGCCCACCCCGCCGACGGACCGACGGCCGTGTGCACCAGCAACGTCGGGGTCCTGCCCGTCGGCCAATTGCGGGACGAGCTGGCCCACGCGGGCTTCACGGTGCACAGCCAACAGCAGTTGCCCGCCGTCAGCCCGCGGTTGACCGATGTACTTCTGGAAACGGAGAGCTGCGCATGACGTCCGGGCTCAGACCGTTGTGGCCCGCGTTGCTCCCTGTCGAGCACCACGGTGATGACACGCTGTGCGCGGTATCCGCCCAGGGCGTACGGGTCCGCTTCGCCGACGGGCGCGAACTGCTCGACGGCTCCAGTGGGTTGTGGAACACCAACCTGGGCTACGGCAACCAGGCCGTCGCCCGGGCGGCGGCCGACGCCCTGCTGGACGCCTCGTACCTCAGCGTCTTCCGCTACGAGAACGCCTACGCCCGCCGCGCCGCGGCGGCGCTGATCGAGGCGTGCGGCCCCGGTCACTATGCACGCGTACTGTTCTCCACGTCCGGCGGGGCGGCCAACGACCTGGTCATGAAGGTCGCCCGGCACTACCACGCGCTGCGCGGCGAGCCCCGTCGCAAGATCGTCGTAGGGCTGCGGGCCAGCTACCACGGGCTGACCTTCGGCGGGTTCGCGCTGACCGGCGAGGACCTCGGACAGCAGGTGTACGGCGTCGACCAGCGGCTGGTCCGCCACGTCACCCCCAACGAACCGGCCGAGCTGGCGACGCTGCTGGCCAGGCAGGGCACGCAGACCGCTGCCGTCGTGGTCGAACCCGTACTGGGCACCGGAGCGGTGCCGCTCACCGAGGAGTACGTCGCCGAGCTCCTGCGGCTCCGCGATGCCCATGGCTTCCTGCTGGTGGCGGACGAGGTGGCGACCGGCTTCGGCCGTACCGGCGCGCTCTTCGCCTCGGAACGGTGGCCGGCCCCACCCGACCTTCTGATCTCCTCCAAGGGCCTGACCAACGGAACCAGCGCGGCGGCCGTGGTGGTCGCCTCGCGCGCGGTGGCCGCGGCCTTCGACGAGGTCGGCGCGGTGCTCAGCCATGGCGAGACGCAGGCAGGCACCCCCGTCACCTGCGCGGCCATCCTGGCGACCCTCTCGGAGATGCAGCGGCTGGACGCAGTGGCCCAGGGCCGGAGGCTGGCCGTGCGACTGGACGCGGAGCTGGACGAGCTGGTCGCCGGGCATCCCCTGGTGTCGCACACCCAAGGCGTGGGGCTCTTCCGGTCGGTCCGCCTGATCACGGCCGACGGCGCGCCGTTCCCGCAGGCCGAGGTCCCCGCGCTGGTCGGCGCGATCCGCGCGGCGGGCGCCATCGTGCACCCCGGCCTGAACGGCGTACAGCTCTTTCCCGCGCTCACGTACACCCCCGCCGAACTCTCCGAGCTGCTGGAGTGCGTACGGGCCGGACTGGACGCGTACACGGCGGGCGGTGGACCCGGCCGGGGACGCCGGCCTCACACCGAGGAACGCGGATGACCGCCGGCACCAAGGGCCCCACGCGGGTGCTGCACGGCCTCGGCCGGCTCTCGGACCTCCTGGCGGGCCGGCCCGGCCGGCGCGCCGGGCTGCTGGTGGACGAAGGCGTAGCCGGTTCCGAAACCGCCACGCGCGTACGCGACCGGCTCGACCGGGCCGGATTCCGCACCGAACCCACCGTTCTCGCCGGGCCGGGAGACCTGGACGCCGTCATGGAGTCGGCACGTCACCTGGCCGGCGCCGAGGTCGTGGTGGGCGTCGGCGGCGGATCACTGCTCGATCGCGTCAAGCTGGCCACGCTCCTGTGCTCGGCTCCGGACGTGGCGCAGCGGATCACGGTGCCGCAGCGCAGCGGGCTGGTCGTGCTGCCGCCCGGCCGCGCCCGCACGGTGCCACTGATCGCCGTGCCCACCACGGTGGGCACGGGGGCGGAGGTGAGCGCGGTCGTCTGTCTGGCGTCGGCGGACGGCAAACGGCTGGTGATGGGCGCGGGCCTGCGGCCCGAATGCGCTCTGCTGGACCCGGTGGCGACGCGGACCCTGCCGGGCGAGCTGGTCGCCGAAGGTGTCCTGGAGGCGCTGTTCCGGGTCGCCAGCCCCTACGTCGGCGACGACCGGGACCTGCCGACCGAGGACGCCCTGACGGAGACCGTCGCGGAACAACTGGTCCGCCTGGGCGACGCCGTACGCGACGACCGGCTGGCGGGACGCGCCATCGGGGACGAAGTACGCCTGGAAGCAGCGAAACTGAGCGGTCACACCCACGCGGAGTGGCTGCACTTCGGCCGGGACGCCTACGCCGTCAAAGGCTGGCTCATCGCCAACGAGCTGTCGACGACGGCGGGCGTGCGCAAGATGACCGCGGTGGCGGCGCTCCTGCCGCACTTGTGGCGGTCCATAGCCGAAGGTGACGCACGGTGGGGTTCCGCACGGCGTTTGCACCGCCTGTGGGGGCGGCTGCGCGGCATCGGCCCGCGGCCGTTGCCGGCTGATCCGGCACTCGGTATCGCCGCGCTCCTGGAGTCCTGGCGCATCGAGCGGCGTATCGGTCTCGGCGCGGAACACCTGGACGCCCTCGCCCGCCGCACGGTGCACGCCTGGGGCGCGGGGCTGCCCATGCTCGGCGGCCTGACGGAGGACGAGGTACGCGGCCTGTTGGCGAGGGCGTCCGGCACACCGGTCCCGGCGGACACCTGACCGGCAGCACACAAGACTTCCGCTCCCGCTCCCTCAGCGGGTGCGGATGCCAAGAGAAACATCTACGGAAAATGCGAAGGGGGAAAGTCATGCAGGAGAACGCCAACCACGAGCTGGAGCTCGGCATGCAGGAGCTGGAGGTCATGGAGGCCCCGGGCTTCTGGTCGACCGCCGCGGGCGTCGGGACGGGTATCACCGTCGTCAGCGCCGTGGGCTACAGCGCCGCGTGGGGTATTTCGGTTTCCGTCGCCACCTGATACGGCGCGCATCCGCATTCCCGATACCGCGCGCCCGTAGTACCGGCACAGCCAGGTGGGCGCGCACAGCCGCACCCGAATCATCACCCAAACAGGAGGTGTCACATGCAGGAGAAGAAGAGCCACGAGTCGACGCTGGAACTCGGCATGCAGGAGCTGGAGGCCATGGAGGCCCCGGACTTCTGGTCGGGCTTCAAGACCGGCGCCACGATCAGCGCCGCCAGCCTCGCGTCGTCCGTCGCGTACAGCGGCCTGACCGTCGCGGCCAGCATCGTTACCTGATCCGGCCGAAGGCCCGCTCAGCGCCCGCGCACTTCGGCCGATGCGTGGGTGATCCCTGAGCACGAGGTGCCGTGGTGGTAGCAGACGTGCCACCGCCATGGCACCCTCCCATGGCATTCCCTTCCCCCCCACAGCCCACAAAGGAGACCATCATGTCCAACGGTCAACAGCGGAAAGCGATACTGATCCCCGTCGTTGTCTCCGCGCCCGTCGTAGCGCTGCTCGCCATTGTCAATCTGACAATGTCCGGGGCCGCACAGGTCGGCCTCATGGTGGCTCTGTTCGCCGTTCTGCTGGTCTGCGTGGGATTCATTGTCGCGGGTATTGCACGGAGCCGTAATGAGTGACGAAGCAGTCATCAGCTTTCGCGGCGTCACCAAGACATTCGGTGCCACCACGGCCGTCGACGATCTCTCCTTCGACGTCAGGCCGGGGCGTGTGGTGGGTTTGCTCGGCCGCAACGGCGCCGGCAAGACGACGTCCTTGCGCATACTGCTGGGCCTGGCCCGGCCCACCGCCGGCCACGCCACCGTATTCGGCCGTGCCTACCAGGACCTGCCCGACGCAGCCCGCCGGGTCGGGGTCAGCATGGACGGGATCGGGGAGCTGCCGGGCACGACCGGCCGGAGCGCCCTGGCCACCTGGGCGAGGATGCTGGGCCTGCCGAAGGAGCGCGGGGACGCGGTCCTGGACCGGGTGGGCCTCGCCGACCGGGCGGACCGCAAGGTCAAGGCGTACTCGACCGGCATGCGGCAGCGGCTGTCCCTGGCCGTGGCCCTCCTCGCCGATCCCGAACTGCTCGTGCTCGACGAACCGGCCAACGGGCTCGACCCGGACGGCATCCGCTGGCTGCGCGACATGCTGCGCTCCCTCGCCGACGAGGGGCGCACCGTCCTGCTCTCCAGTCACCTTCTCGCCGAGGTCGAACAGACCGTGGACGACGTAGTGATCATGCAGCGGACGCTGCGCTACGCCGGTCCGCTCTCCGACCTCACATCAGCCGGCGCGGAGCGCCTGGAAGACCGCTTCTTCGCACTGGTGGGCGACGGAACAGAAGGAAAGACCCATGTCTAGTGTCATAGCCGGCGAGTGGCGGAAGGCGTGGACCGGCCGCGCCTGGTGGGTACCGGCCGCGATCGGCATCTTCATGTCGTTCCTGGCGAGCCTCGGCTACGCCACACAGGGCGACCAGGGCATCACCGAAGGGCAGACCACCGCCGCCACGGTGACCGACGACATCGTCCGGGCCTGGATGATGATGCTGCTGTTCTCCTCGCTCCTCGGCGCGATCCTCACCTCCCGCGAGTACGCCACCGGGACGATCACGCGGTCGGTGCTGCTGAGCGGCAGCCGCCGGCGGCTCTTCTCCGCCAAGCTCGTCGTGGCCACGGCCATGGGCGTGCTGTACGGCCTGCTCACCGTGGGACTCGCCGTCGCCTCCGGCTGGGGCATGATGGCGAGGTTCGGCCGCGAACCGGAGTGGACCCACGAGACCTGGCTGATCGTGCTCGGGGTCTTCCTGTGCACCGCGCTCTCCGCGCCGTGGGGCACCTTCCTCGGCTGGATCATCCGCAACCAGATCGGCGCGGTGGGCACCCTGATGGCGCTCACTCTCCTCCTCGACCCCGCCCTTCAGCGACTGTTCCCGGCAGGCGCCAAGTACCTGCTGACGATCGCCATGAGCTCGGTCTACCGCGACGGCAAGCCCGAGCTGCTGTCCGAGCCGGTCGCGCTGGTGGTCATAGCCGGCTGGCTGGCCGTTGCCTGGCTCGTCGCCCGCAAGCTGTTCACCTCCCGAGACGTGGCTTGAGGCGCGACCGGACATGGCCAGTAAGACGGCATCAGCCGAGTTGGACCCGGGCCTCCTGGCCCGCCCGCGCATCGCCGCCGATGTGGCGGTGCACGAGCCGGCCGAACCAGGGGCCCCCTGGGTGATCCAGCGTGGCAGCCACCGGTATTTCCGCGTCCAGGCCGACCTGGCCCGGCTCGTCCGGGCCGTCGACGGTTCCCGTGACCACGCCGGGCTGGCCGAGACGCTGGGCCCGCCATGGACCGAGCGGGATGTGGACACCGCGGTCCGCCGCCTGGCGGCGGGCGGCCTGTTGGACGACGGGGCCGAGCCCCGTCGGCGCAGCACATGGTTCCGCTTCGTACCTCCGCTGACCTTGCAGTTCACCCTCATGAAGCCGGAACGGCCCTTGACCCGGCTGGTGCCCGTCATCAGGGCGGTGGCCAACCGGGCCGGCGCCGTGACCGCGGCGGTGCTCGGGCTGGGCGGGCTGCTGGCCCTGGCTTTCCAGTCGTCCGCTGTGCTGGACGCCCTGGGCAGGCCGCTGCCCCCGATGGTCTATCTCGCCGTCCTGGCCGGAGTCCTGGCAACCACGGTGGTGCACGAGATGGGCCACGGCGCGGTGCTCACCTACTACGGCGGGCGTCCCAGCCGCATGGGGGTGATGCTCTTCTACCTGACGCCCGCGTTCTTCTGCGACGTCTCCGACGGCTGGCGGCTGCCGCATCGCGAGCAGCGGGTCAGGGTCGCGCTGGCGGGTGTGGTGACCCAGTGGGTCATCGCCGGGACGGCGGCGGTCTGCGCCCTGTTCCTGGACGCGTCGCTCACCACCGGGCTGCTCATCTTCGCGGTCGTCACCTACATATCCGGGCTCCTGAACCTGCTCCCCTTCGTCAAGCTCGACGGCTACCTCGCGCTGATGAGCCACCTGGACATCCCGCACCTGCGGGACCGTTCAATGACCGACGCCCGCCGTTTCCTGGCGAAGGCCCTCTTCGGCGGGCGGTTCGAACGGGAGCTGCCGCAGCTCTCCTGGGCGGTTCCCTACGGGCTGGCCTGTCTGGCCTTCCCGCTCTACCTGATCGGGACGGCGCTCAACCTCTGGGGCGACGCGCTCCAGGGCATGGGCGCGTTCGGGGCTTCCCTGGTGCTGTGCGGCATCGGCTGCCTCGTCTTCCACCTCGGGCGCGGCGGCGTCAGGCTGGCCCGCGAGGCACGGCGGGCCGGTGCCCGCCCATGGCGGATCGGTGCCGCGGCCCTGCTCATCGCCTCGGCCGCAGCCGCCGTGCTCGGCTCCGTCACGGTGCCCTGCACCATCAGCGGCAGCTATGCGCTGCACGACGGCGGGCGCGCCGAGCTGGTGCTGCCCCCTTCGGCCGACCGCTCCCTCGTCCGAGCGGGCTCCCCCGTCGAGCTGTTCCGGGCCGGGGTCACGATGCGCGAGCGAACCGGTTCCGCGGCCGTCCAGGCCCCGCGGGCCACGGAGACGCTGGCGCCCCTGTCCATGCTCCTGCCCGTACGCACCGACTCCTTCCCGATGCCCGTCATCAGCTATCCGCTGACCCTGCGAGCGGCGCCCCAGGACTCCCGCGGAGTGGCGCGGCTGGACGCCGGCGACCGGCCGCTGGGCGAGTGGCTGTACGTCAAGTACGTCGCTCCCGCCTTCCGCTGGTAGCCGCCGCGCGCGGGCGAGTTCGGCCACGGCCGACGACTCAACGAACAACGAGAGACCAACTCATGGACTTGCGGTACCTGGACTACTGCCCCAAAGGCAGCCCTTTCTACGACCTCCCCACGGACCGCCCGGAGGCCGCGGACTTCGCGGCCGTGGGCGCGCCCCTTCCTGCCGGGTGGACCCGTACCGCCGGGCCCGAATGGGTGTCCCTCTTTCCCCGGGCCGCCGACCTCCCGGGCCAGGGCTGGAAGATCCATGTCTCGGCCACGCCGGACAACGCCGGGAACGTCCTCGATGCCGTCCAGCGGTACTGCACACAGCGCACCATCCCCTACAAGTTCCTTCGTGGCCTCGATGTGCTGCGTCGGCGCAACGGCAAGTACGGAGACCGCGGCTCCAGCGGCAAGTTCATCACCATCTACCCGCACAACGAGGGCCTGTTGGCGACGGTCCTGCACGAACTGGGCGATGTGCTGGACGGCGAGCCCGGCCCGTACATCCTCAGTGATCTGCGCTGGCGACAGGGCCCGCTGTATGTGCGCTACGGCGGGTTCACCGCCCGTACAGGCCGCAACGAGGCGGGCGAGGAGGTCTACTGCATCGAGGACCCGGACGGCCGGCTGGTGCCCGACGTGCGCGGTCCCGGGTTCCGGCCGCCGCAGTGGGTCGAACTGCCGGAGTGCCTCGCCGAGGCACTCGCGGCGCGCAACGCGGGCACGTTGAAGGACTTCCCCTTCCGTGCCGCCAAGGCGCTGCACTTCTCCAACGGCGGGGGCGTCTACCAGGCGACGGACACCCGCAGCGGCACCGATGTCCTGCTCAAGGAGGCCCGTCCGCTGGCCGGAATCGACGACACCGGTGCCGACGCGGTCGCCCGGCTGCAAAGGGAGCACTGGGCCCTGCGCCGGCTCTCCGGCCTGGACTGCGTCCCCGAGCTGATCGAGTACCGCGGCGGTCACGAACACTACTTCCTCGCCCGGGAGTTCATCCACGGGGTTTCCCTCAGCAAGGAGCTCTACCGGCGGAACCCGCTGGTGAACTCCGACCTGCCCGCGGACCGGCCCGGCGAGTACGCCGCGTGGGCACTGGCGGTCCTGGACCAGATCGAGAGCGGGCTCGACGCCCTGCACGAGCGGGGCGTGGTCTTCGGCGACCTCCACCCGAACAACGTCCTCATCCGTCCCGACGGCACGGTTTCCTTCATCGACTTCGAGGCGAGCAGCGAACCCGGCGAGACCGCCGGGCAAGCATTCGCCGCCCCGGGATTCCTGGCGCCGGACGGCTACACGGGCGTCTCGGTCGACCGGTACGCGCTGGGCTGTCTGCGGCTCGCGGTCTTCGTCCCCATGACGGTCGTGATGTCCTGGGCCCCGGAGAAGGTCCGTCAGCTGATCGAACTGGTCGAAGAGCGCTTCCCCGTACCGGCGGACTTCGCCGCTCAGGTCCGGCGCGATCTGGGCCCGCTGCCCGGCCGGGGCACCGGGGCACCGGCTCCCGCCCCCTCCGGCTCCGGCCGCGCCGTCCCCCGGCCGGCCACCGGGCGCGCCCCTCACGCCGAGCCCCTTTGGCCACGGCCGGAACCGGCCGACTGGCCCTGCCTGCGTACGAAGCTCGCCGAAGGCATCCTGTCCACCGCCACCCCGGACCGCGGCGACCGCCTCTACCCGGGCGACATCGAGCAGTTCTGCACGCCCTCGGGCGGTCTGGGCTTCGCGTACGGCGCCGCCGGCGTGCTGTGGACGCTCGCCGAAGTGGGCGCGTCCGTACCCGAGGAGCATGTCGACTGGCTGGCCGATGCCGGCAGCCGGCTGGCCGACGCCCGGCCGGGCTTCTACGACGGCCTCGGCGGTATCGCCTTCGCGCTGGACCGCCTCGGCCGCGCCGGTCAGGCGCGTGAGCTGCTCGGCCGGGCTGCCGCGGCGCCCTGGCCCGACCGGCAGGAGGACCTGCTCGGCGGCCTCGCGGGCACCGGTCTCACCCTCCTGCACTTCGCTCGGCGGACGGGCGAGACGGCGCTCGTGGAACAAGCCGTCCGCCTTGCCGGGGAACTGACGGACCGGTCCTCCCGGGGAACCGCGGGTGCGGCGGGCCGACGGGCTCCCGGGCTGCTGCGCGGAGCGGCGGGCGGCGCGCTGTTCCTCCTACGGCTGTACGAGGAGACGGGGGAGACCACGTTCCTGCACCACGCGGTGGAGGCGCTCCGTGCCGACCTGAGCAGCATCGGCTGGTTCCCGGGGCCCGGCGCGGCCAAGGGGACGCCGTGGCGGACACCGCTGATCGCCTTCGGCAGCGGCGGTCTCGGCATGGTCCTCCACGACGTGCTCCAGCACTGCGAGGACCCCGATCTGGCCTCCGCTCGCGACGCGTTCCGGCAGGCTGCCAGGCAGCAGTTCCTGATGCACGCCGGCCTGTTCCACGGCCGGGCGGGTGTGCTGCTGGCGCTGCACCACCTGCGCGACGACGCGGCGGACGAGCACGCCGTGCGTGAGCACCTGGCCCACATGGGCCTGCACGCCGTCCCGCACGGGCGCCGGCTGCTGTTCCTCGGGGACCACAACCTGCGCCTCTCCACGGACCTGGCCACGGGCACGGCGGGCGTGCTGCTGGCTCTGGAGGCCGTGCTGGGGACCGGCGGGGCCGGGCTCCCCTTCTTCGGCCGGCGGACGGAGGGCTGAGCGTTGCGACCTACGAGCACGCCGCGTTTCTCGGTGATCTGCCCCACCTACAACCGGTCCCGGCTGATCGCGCAGACCCTGGACTCGGTCCGCGCCCAGTCCGTCACCGACTGGGAGCTCCTGGTCGTCTCGGACGGCTGCACCGATGACACTGAGGACTGGGTCCGTGCGGCGGCCGGCCAGGACCCGCGCATCCGGCTGATACGTACCGAGCGGCACGGGCACCCCAGCGGGCCGCGCAACCGCGGGCTCGCCGAGTCCCGGGGAGAGTTCATCGCCTATCTGGACCACGACGACGTATGGCGCGAGGACCACTTGAGCGCGCTCACCACGGCCTTCGGGAGCGGCGCCGATGTGGTGGCGACCGGATTCGAGCTACGGGACCGGGAGGGCCGGGTCACCTCCGCGTCGCGGCCCCTGGAGATGTGCTGGCACCCGGAGATCCAGGCGCTGGGCGCGGTCTTCGAACCTTCGCGGGTGGCGCACCGCCGCGGCTGCGCGGAGCGCGTCGGCGGCTGGCGCGCCGGGGACGGGATGGAGGACTGGGACCTGTGGCTGCGCCTGGCCGACGCGGGGGCGCGCTTCGCCACGGTCCTGGACCGTACGGCCGGCCTGCTGGACTCCGTCGGCACCCGCCGGCACCACATCGCCGGCCGGCACCACCTGCGCGTCGCCGCCTTCGACGACGTACGACACGCACACGCCGTCCTGAGTGAGCTGCGCTCCGGGCGCCACACGAGCGCGCTCCGGGCGGCTTGCGCCCGGGACACCCTGGCCTGGCTGCGGCGCCTGGCCGCGTCGCGGGAATTCGTCAGACCCCTGGGCTGGCACGGTGATGTGGAGGCGGAGCTGGCGGAGGGCTGGGGCGAAGCCGACGGATCATGGTCGGACCTGGTCCTCGTCCAGCGCGCGGGCCGCTTCGTGCTGGGGCTGCCGCTGGCCTGCGCCACCGCCGGGCACGCCGAGCGCATCACGGCCATGGTCCGGCGCCTCCAGCCGGCCCAGTGGGCGCTGCTCGACGAGATCATCGCCGCATGCGGGGCGCCGGGGGCCGCTGCGTACGTCCCCGCGGGGAGCGGGCCGGCATGAAGGCACTCGTCCTGGCCGGCGGGACCGGCAGCCGACTGCGGCCGATCACCCACACTGCTGCGAAGCAACTGGTTCCGGTCGCCAACAAGCCGGTGCTCTTCTACGGCATCGAAGCGCTGGTCGCGGCCGGCATCACCGAGATCGGGGTGGTGGTCGGGGACACCGCGCAGGAGATCCGGGCGGCCCTCGGCGACGGCGCCCGGTTCGGTGCCCAGGTCACGTACCTGCGGCAGGAGCGGCCGCTGGGTCTGGCACACGCCGTCCACGTGGCACGGAACTGGCTGGGCGACGAGGACTTCGTGATGTATCTCGGGGACAACTTCGTCGTCGGCGGTATCACCGGCGTCGTCCGGAGGTTCCGCGCCACCCGGTCCGGGACACGGCTGCTGGTCACCAAGGTGCCGGACCCCTCGGCGTTCGGCGTCGCCGAGGTCACGTCCGAGGGGCGGGTGGTCCGGCTGGAGGAGAAGCCGGCCCGGCCGCGCAGCGACCTGGCGGTCGTCGGGGTCTACCTCTTCACCAGCGCGGTGCACCGGGCCGTCGACGCCATCGAGCCCTCGGCGCGCGGCGAGCTGGAGATCACCGACGCCATCCAGTGGCTGATCGACTCGGGGCACGACGTGTCCGCCGAGACCATCGGCGGCTACTGGAAGGACACCGGCGATGTCGCCGACCTGCTGGAGGTCAACCAGCGCGTGCTGGCAGACCTCGAACCCGCCGTCCTGGGATCCGTGGACAGCGCCAGCGTGCTGCTCGGACCGGTGCGGATCGAACCGGGGGCCGAGGTCGTGCGCTCGCGCATCGTGGGCCCGGCCGTCATCGGAGCGCACACCACGGTGCGCGACTCCCGCATCGGCCCCGCCACCTCCGTCGCCGAGGGCTGTGCCATCAGCGGAAGCGACGTGGAGTTCTCCATCGTCCTGCGTGACGCGCGGATCACCGGCGTCGGCCGCATCGAGGGCTCCCTCATCGGCCGTGCCGTGCAGATCACCGGCGCGGCCGGCACGCCGCAAGCACACCAGCTCGTCCTGGGTGACCACAGCCGCATCCGGCTCGCATCCTGAGTTCCCGAGAGAAAGACCGCCTGCCCCATCATGAAGACCCTCGTCACCGGAGGAGCCGGCTTCATCGGTTCCCACTTCGTCCGTTCCCTCCTGGCCGACGGCTCGGAGCAGGAGGCGGTCACCGTCCTGGACGCCCTGACCTACGCGGGCAACCTCGCCAATCTCCGGTCCGTCCAGGGCGATCCGCGGCTGCGCTTCGTCCGGGGCGACATTCTGGACGGTGAGCGGGTCGCCGAGTTGGTGGCCGGACACGACGCGGTGGTGCACCTCGCCGCCGAGTCGCACGTGGACCGCTCCATCGCCGACGGCGCCAGGTTTTCCTCCACCAACGTGCTCGGCACCCAGACGCTGCTGGAAGCTGCCGTCCGGGCCGGCGGAGTGACCGTGGTCCATGTCTCCACCGACGAGGTGTACGGCTCCGTACCCGTGGGCTCGTGGACCGAGGAGCAGCCGCTCGCGCCCAGCTCCCCCTACGCGGCGGCCAAGGCGGGCTCCGACCTGTTGGCCCTCGCCTACCACCGCACCCACGGCCTCGATGTGCGGATCACCCGCTGCTCCAACAATTACGGGCCCCACCAGTTCCCCGAGAAGATCATCCCCTTGTTCATCACCCGCCTCCTGCAAGGGCGCAAGGTGCCGCTGTACGGCGATGGCAGCCAGGTACGCGACTGGCTGCACGTGGCGGACCACTGCCGCGCCATCCGGCTCGTCCTCGAAGGGGGCCGGGCCGGCGAGGTCTACAACGTGGGCGGCGGCACCGAGCTGACCAACAAGCACCTCACCGACCGCCTCCTGGACGCCTGCGGCGCGGACTGGGACAGCGTCGAGCACGTGGCGGACCGCAAGGGACACGACCAGCGCTACTCGGTGGACTGGTCCAAGATCCGCGACGAGCTCGGCTACGAGCCGCGCCACACCTTCGACACGGGACTGGCGGACACCGTGGCCTGGTACCGGCAACACCGCGACTGGTGGAGCCGCTGACAGCCACACCGCTTCGGCGAGCGGTCGTGCTCACGGCCCTCGCCGTTCCGCCCTCCCCCGGTGCGGGCGAGGTGGCCGGATCTCAATGCCCGGCCCAGGCAGCGGCACGACCGGGCCGATCACCGATGTGGACGGCAGGTACGGTTCGGCTATGGATGTTTCCGTAACGAGCGCGGACGATGCGAACTCCGGGCTGCGAGAGGCTGTCAAGGCCTCCGCGCGCCGGCTGCTGGCGGAACTGGGCGCCGGAGGGCTGTCCCTGGATGCCGTGGCCGCTGACAGTGATCTTGCCGTCGCGGACGTGGCGGCCGTCTTCCCGCATCGGGACGACCTGCTGACCGCGTTGGTCATCGACGCCTACAACACCTCCGGTGCGGCGATGGAGCAGGCCGATCAGGCCGCCCGGGACGCGCAGGCGTCGGCGGGCGCGCGGTTGCTCGCGGTGACGCGTGCGCTGCGGGAGTGGTCGTTCGCCAACCCGGCCGAGTTCACGCTCATCTATGGTTCGCCGGTTCCGGGGTACCACGCCCCGCCGGAGACGGTGCCGCCCGCCTCGCGCACCCCCGAGGCGCTGGGCGGCATCATCCGGTCGGCCCTGGAGGCCGGTGAGCTCACCCCGCCCCGGCGGCCGCTGCCCGAGCCCTCGGTGCTCCTGCCGACGGCGGTGGAGGTCTTCGGCGGGGTCCCCCAGGCACCGTTCTCGGACATCATCGAGCGCGGCATCGTACTGTGGAGCAACCTGATCGGGCTCCTGGTGTTCCAGGTCTTCAGCCGTACCCACGACAGTGTCCAGGACCAGTCGGCGTTCTTCGACCGCGCCATCGCCGTGGCGGCCGAAGGCATCGGGCTCACGGTCCCCTTGGGCGAAACCACCGACTAGACCGTTCGCCGGGTGCCCGGCGCCGACGGGGGATCAAGCCGTGAACACCACCAGAACCGTCTGCTTCGTCATCGCGGCGCTGTCGTCGTACGCCGCGCTCGTCTACCGGCTGAGCCAAGTGCGGCGCAGCCGGAAGGACAACGCCTACCGCATCCTGGTGATCACTCTGCTGCTGCAGTGCCTCACCTTCACGATGGGCGCCGTCGCGATGGGCAGCGAGCGTTTCCTGGGCGTCGGCAACCTCGCCATCCTCGTGATGCACGTGTCGGCGGTCGCCTTCTGCGTCAGCGCGCAGATCATCCTGTTGCGCTGGGCGACCGCCGCCGAGGAGGCGGTACGCAGGACCCGCTACTGGGTGATCACCGGTGTCGCCCTCAACGCGCTGCTGATCGCCATCTTCCTGATCGCCGGGGGCCCCGGCCGGCCGGCCTCCGACTTCAACAGCGGCAGCGGCCAGCCGCTGGTCCTCACCTACCTCCTGGTCTTCATCGTGTCCCAGGCGGCTCCGTGCGTCACCATCTTCCGCCAGTGCGGCCCCTACGCCCGGATGACCGAGAAGGCCGAGCTGCGGCAGGCCCTGCGGTTGCTCTCGGTCGCCGCGGTGATTCTCTTCCTCTACTGCGCGGCCAGGACGGTCAACATCGTCACCGCCGCGTGCGGGATCGACATCGGCGTCTGGCAGCTCGCCTCCAACGTGTTCAGCGCGCTGGGCATCGCCACCCTGTCGCTCAGCCTGACGATCTCCTCCTGGGGGACGTCGGCCGGCAAACTGCGGGAGTGGGTGCGCAACTACCGTTCGTACCGGGCTCTGTACCCGCTCTGGCAGGACCTGTACGAGTCGTCCCCGGATATCGTCCTGGAGCCGCCGGGAGCCTCGGTCTCCGACCTCAACTACCGGTTGCACCGCCGTGTCGTCGAGATACGCGACGGATGGCGGGATCTGCGTCCCTACACCGACCGTACGGCCAACGGGCCGGCCGGCGCGGACCACGGGACGAACGACGAGTCCCGGCAGGCGATGGCCGAAGCGGCCCAGATCAGGCAGGCCCTGCACGCCAAGCGCACCGGCACCATCCCCGACGACAACAAGGACGCCGCCGACTTCGAGGACCGCGATACGGACAACTTCACGGCCGAGGTCGACTGGCTCACGAAGGTCGCGTCCGCCTACCGTAAACTCGGCAACGCGGACTGACACCAGCTGTGTTGAAGGCTTGTTGAAAGCTCGTTGAAGGCTCCCGCCCGGTCTGTCCCCCGTCAGACCGGGCGGGTTTTTTCGCGGGTACGCCCCCTGGTACGCGCCCTTGCCCCCGTTGTCCCCCCGTTATCCCCGTTACCCCCGTGACCCCCCGTGTTTTCCCGTCGGGCCGTGACGGAGCGTCCCGCCTGGCCCGGCCCTTCCCCCGAGGGCCGGGCCAGGCCGGCACTGCCGGCAACCAACTCGGCTACCCCCGTAAGCGAAGTTAGCTGACAGCTATCGGCGAGACCCACGTTGGCGGAGTCCCGGCCGATTGTCAACTGACGGCTAATCTGCGAAGCTAGTGGATAGCCAAGGGCTAATGCCGAGGAGGTGGCGGGAGGGAGATCCACAATGTCCGAGACTGACGACCGGCCCAAGCTGGCAGTGCGTCTGGACAACCTCTTCAAGACGGTCCGCCCCAAGGGCAAGCACTGGACCAATGCCGAGGTGGCCGAAGCGCTGAAACAGGCCGACCCCGAACTCCGGGTCGGCGGCGTGTACTTGTCGCAGTTGCGGACGGGCAAGCGGTCCAACCCCTCCCCGGACCTCCTGGCCGCGCTGGCGCGCTTCTTCGGCGTATCGGTCGCCTACTTCTTCGACGACGAGGTCGCCGAGTCGGTGCTCAGCCAGGTCGCCGCCATCGAGGCGCTGCGGCAGGCGGGCGTCCGCTCGGTGGCGATGCGGGCGGCCGGGATGAAGAAGGAGAACCTCCAGGCGATCACCGCCATCATGGATCAGTACCGGCAGATGCAGGGCCTGCCGCCGGTCGACGACTCCTCGGATCCCGAGTGAGGGGCGCCGGGGGGTGAGGGACACCAGGAAGGGGCGGGCGGCCGATCACCACCGCCGCAGTCAGCTCAAGCGGCTCCGGAAGATCGGGGCACGGCGGATCGCCGAACTCGACCTGCCGGAGGTGTCCGACGTCGCCGAACTCTGCCGCCACCTCAGCGAGGTCCGCGACCGCCCGATCACCCTGGTCCCGATGCAGATGCCTGCGTCGCACCCGTGCGGTATGTGGGTCGCCGCGCGCGACGAGGACCTGATCTTCTACGACGCCAACACGACCAGCGCGCATCAGGAGCACATCATCTTGCACGAGCTGGGTCACATCATCTGCTGTCATCGCGGGGCGGGTTGGCTGGACGAGGCGAGCGCCCGCCTCCTCTTCCCGAACCTCGACCCCGATCTCGTGCGTGACATGCTCCTGCGCGCGACCTACGACGACGTCCAGGAGCAGGAGGCGGAGATCATCGCCTATCTGCTCTCCCAGCGGGTGGGCGGCGCCGAGGAGAGGCACGGCGGGC
The DNA here is from genome assembly GCF_000720725.1 of Streptomyces rimosus subsp. rimosus. Taxonomy (GTDB): domain Bacteria; phylum Actinomycetota; class Actinomycetes; order Streptomycetales; family Streptomycetaceae; genus Streptomyces; species Streptomyces rimosus_A. The sequence continues at coordinate 80,038 of NZ_JOCQ01000008.1, read as the reverse complement.
CCGCGGCCGGGGTGGCCGCGGACACCGGCAAGGACGCCATGCTCAGCCGGATCGAACGCACCCTGATCTGACGTGCGGCACTCAGTCCCCGGCGGCGGCCACCTCCTCGGCCAGGACCGACACGGCCCGACGGATGTCCTCCGCCCGGTGCTCGCTGGTGAGGAAGAACCGCAGCCTGGCGAGCCCCTCCTCCACAGCGGGGTGGAAGATCGGATCGGCGATCAGGCCCCGGTCGAACAGCCGGTCCGCGACGCGCAGGGTGCGCGCCGAGTCGCCGAGGAGACAGGGCACGATCGGGGTGTGGGCGCTGGAGCCGGTCGCCAGGCCGGCCTCGGCGGCCAGGCCGCGGAACAGGTCCGCGTTGCGCTGGAGCGTGCGCACCCGGTGCCCTTCCGCGGAGATCAGCTCGGTGGCGGCCAATGCCGCGGCCGCGTTGGCCGGGGTCAGACCGACGCTGTAGACAAAGCCCGGCAGCGTGTGCCGGAGCCACCGCACCATCCGGGCCGAGCCGCCGAGATAGCCGCCGCAGCTGGCGAAGGACTTGGACAGGGTGCCCATCCACAGGTCCACGTCGCGGCGGTCGGTGCCGTAGAACTCCCCGACGCCGCGGCCGGTTTCGCCCACCGTGCCGATGCTGTGCGCCTCGTCGACCATCAGCAGGGCGCCGTACCGCTTCTTCAACTCGACCACGGCGGGGAGGTCGACCAGGTCGCCGTCCATGCTGTAGGCGCCCTCGACGGCGATCAGCACCCGTCGGAACCGGTCCCGGTTGCGGCGCAGCACGTGTTCCAGCCGGTCGATGTCGCCGTGGGCGAACGGGCGCCGTGCCGCACCGGACAGGGCCACGCCCTGGAGGATGCTGTCGTGGGCCAGCGCGTCGTGCACCACGAGGTCACCGGCGCCGACCAGGTGGCCTATCGCGGTGACGTTGGTGGCGTGGCCGCTGACCAGCGTCAGGCAGTCCGCGACGCCGAGGAAGGCGGCGAGCGCCCGTTCCAGCCGTACGGTCAGGTCCCGTTCGCCGGAGAGCAGCCGGCTGGCGGAGACCGAGGACCCGTACCGGTCTATCGCCTCGTGCACAGCGTCGTTGACCACCCGATGGCCGGACAGGCCCAGGTAGTTGTAGCTGCCGAAGGACAGGTACGGCCGGTCGTCGACCACCGTGGTGTCGCGGATGGTCCCCTGGTGGACCCGGAAGTACGGGAAGTCCGCGCCCGTGCCGGCGATCGAGGTCAGGAGCTGTTCCAACTTCCTCACCTCGGGGAAGTCGTCGACGCATGCGGTGGCGTCCCGGTCGGCCCGGGTCTGCCGGGGCAGCGGCGCCCCGGCGGCCGGCTCCTGCGTGAGGTGCGGGGCAACCAGCGCGATCAGCCGCTCGATGGTGAGGCCGGCGTCGAACATCTCCTCGGTGCGGAAGCCCGGTATCCGCTTGCCGATGTTGACCTCCAGCTCCTGCAGCATCAGGGAGTCGAAGCCGAGGTCGGCCACCAGCGCCATCCGTTCGCTCAGGTCGGAGAGCGGGAAGACGCCGGTCCGCGACACCTCTTCGAGTACGAGGGAGCCTGCGGTAGCGGTACCGGTCCGAGCCGCCGTCGCGGGCGTCGTCCCCTGCTGGGCCGGAAGGGCGGGCCCCGCCGTCCCCTGCTGGGCCGGAAGGGCGGGCCCCGCCGTCCCCTGCTGGGCCGGAAGGGCGGGCCCGTCGGCGGGAGCGGTGCCGACGTCGCGGCCGGACTCGCCCACCACCCAGTGGCGGCGCGGGGCGAGCGGGCTCGGCGGCAGGGTGCACGGGGGCATGCGTTCACCGTCCGAACGGAGCCGGGCGCCGCTGACCGCTCGCTCGGCGAGCCCGGCCAGCGCGGCGGTGCGGGCCTCGGCGGACAGCGTGCCCGGTGCGGGGACGGTGGCCTCCGGCAGCTCATCGGCCGGCCGGGACACCGTGCCGGCCACCTGGCCCGGCCCGAGTGCGCCGGTACGGCCCGCCGCCACCGCGTCGGCCGCCGCGGTCAGCTTGGTGACGGCGTCGGCGGCGTCCTCGGCCACCAGCGCGAGGCGTTCCGGGAAGGGGGTCCGTCCGGCCAGGGTGTCCGCCACCCCGGCCAGCGGTGGCTGCTCGTCGGCGAGGGTGTGCGCCAGTTCCCGGGCGTAACGGGCAAGCCCGGCCCGGTCGCGGGCGCTGAGTACCAGGAGGTGTGGTTCGTCGTCCGGCAGCGGGCGGGCCGGCGGCGCGGGGCACTCCTCCACCACCAGGTGGACGCCGGTGCCGCCGAAGCCGAAGGCGCTCACGCCCGCCCGGCGCGGCCCTCCGGGTGCCGGCCATCGGGTCGGCGCCGTCGGGACGGTCAGCCGCGCGGCGTCGAGCCCGGAGCGGTCGGCCAGGTCGAACGCCGGCTGCGGCGGAACCACTCCCCGGTGCACGGCCAGTACGGTCTTGATGAGCCCGGCCACCCCTGCGGCGTTGAGCGAGTGCCCGACCACCGCCTTCACCGCGCCGAGGAAGGCGGGGTTGCTCCGCGCACCGCGCAGTTCGCGCAGCACGCCGACCTCGACCGGATCGCCGACCGTGGTCCCGGTGCCGTGCGCCTCCAGGTAGCCCACCGAGTCCAGGGACACGCCCGCATCGCGGTAGGCCCGGCGCAGCGTACGGAGCTGCCCGGACGCCTGGGGGTGCAGTCCGCCCTGCACGGTCCCGTCGTTGGCCGTGCCCACGCCCCGGATCACCGCGTAGACACGATCGCCGGCCGCCAGCGCGTCGGCCAGCGGCCGCAGCACCAGGACCCCGGCGCCCTCCCCCAGGACGAATCCGTCGGCCTCCGCGCCGAACGGCAGACACCGGCCGCTGCGCGAGACGGCGCCGATCCGGCACAGCCCCACCAGCAGGTCAGGGGTGAGCATCAGCTGGGCGCCGCCGGCGAGGGCGATGCGGCAGCGGCCCGCGCGCAGCGCGAACACGGCGTTGGCCACGGCCATCAGACCGCCGGAACACGCCGAGTCCAGCGCGTAGCTCTCACCGTGCAGATCGAAGACCGAACTGATCGTGTTCGGACCCATGTTGAGCAGGAGGCCGGCCGCGGACGTACCGTGCAGGCCGTCGACCGCGCGGACCATCTCCGGCCACCGCGGATCGGCCGCCCGCGCGCCGAACTCGCCGCCGGCCAGCTGCCGCATCCGGACCTGGAGGAGGGACAGCTCGCGGTAGCCGCTCTCGGTGAGCGACGTGATCACCGAGGTCTCCTCACGGTCGAAGCCCCCGGACTCCCACCCCGCGTCCTGAATCGCCTCCCGGGCGAGGTCGATCAGCAGCCGGGCCTGCGGGTCCAGCGCTCTGGCCCGCCGCGGCGGGATCCCGTAGTGCGCCGCGTCGAAGCGGTCCACGTCCGGCAGCAGCGCCATGGTGTCGGTATAGGCCGCCGAGGTGTCGCGGAAGTTGTCGCTGAGGAAGGCGGCGGCGCGCCACCGCGAGTCCGGGACGGTGGAGAACTGGACCTGCGGGTCGGTGAGGAGCCGCCAGTACTGGTTGACGTTCCGCGCGCCCGGGAACCGGCAGGCCATCCCCACGATCGCGACGTCCGCGGACCGTACCCCCGCCGGGTCCACCGGGGGGTCGTTCGGCATCACAGGTCTCACCCGGTGCCGGCCAGCCGGTCGCGCCACCAGTTCACCGTCGCCTTGACCTGCTCGTCCAGGGGCGTGGCCCGTACCGCGAAGGCGGTCTCGTAGGCGCTCGCATCGACGACGAAGGGACGGTCGAACTGGTAACGGATCTCCTTCATCTCGCGGAGCAGCGGCGAGACCAGCGAGGCGACGCCGAGCACGGCCGGCGGGATGCGGCGCACCGCCACCGGGCCCGACCCGGACTCCGCGGCAAGGCGGTCGACCATCTCCCGGGCGGACCGCGCGGGCTCGTTCGGCACGTGCCAGGCCCGCCCCCAGGCCCGTTCCGCTCCCGCGGCCTCGACCAGGGCCCGGGCCACATCGGGGACGTAGCTCCAGCTGTGCGGGGCGTCCGGGTCCCCCAGCGTGGAGACCGGCTTGCCGCGCAGCAGCCGCGGCATGACCCGCCCGGCGAGGTGCCCGCCGTCGGTCACACCGGGTCCGAAGAAGTCCGAGGCCCGCACCTCCACGGCCTTGATCCGGCCCTGCTCGTGCAGGCTCCGCGCCTGCTGCCAGACAGCGGCGCGCACCCGCCCCTTGGGGCCGGTGGCGGCGAGCGGGAGGTCCTCGGTCATGGGGCCGTCCACCGGACCGTAGCCGTAGAGGTTGCCCAGCAGGACCAGGACGGCCCCGGACGCCTCGGCCGCCGCGCAGACCGACGAGGCCAGTGGCGGCCACGCGTCGGCCCAGCGGTGGTACGGCGGCCCGGCGCAGTTGATGATCGCAGCGGCGCCCTGCGCGGCCTCGCTCAGCCGCTCGCGGTCCGCCGCGTCGAACGCGAGGTGCTCGATGCCGGCCTCGGCGCTGCGGCCCGAAGTGGTGACGACCCGTACGGAATGTCCCTTTTCAACCAGTAGCCGAGCAGTGGCCGCCCCCGCAGGCCCGAATCCTATGACGACGTAAAGGCTCACCCGCGCACACTAGCGCGGCGGTACGACAGGCTTGCGCCCGATACCCCGGGGGGTGCCTCATGCAGGAGGCGGGTATCCGTGATTTTCGGCCATTGCGCGAAGGGGGAGGGGCGGCCGGTCGTTCGCCGTCGTCCGGTGGGCGGCCAGGAGCACGGGCCCGTCGGGCGGCCGGATATCTTCCGTCCGCGCGACACATGCGAAGAGACGGGACCCCTCATGGCACTCACCTTCACCCGCCACCCCGGCCCCAAGGGCTACGAACTGCGCCCCCGCAGGTCCGACCCTGTCCATGTGCGCCGGGGTGTTCCCGATGACTGGCGGCTGCCCGCAGGGTGCAAGCCGCGGTTCACCCTTGCTGCCGATGCTTCCGGGGCGTCGCCGCTCGCGGTGGTCGTCCGGGCGGAGGGCGGGCGGCTTGCCGTGCTTACGCCGGAGGGGGAGGAGGTGGCCGAACTGCGCTTGCCTTCACGGAAGAAGCGGTGGCGGCCCGCATATGAGGTGCGGCTGGCCGACGGGGAGGTGTTGCGGGGGCGGGAAGGGACGGTGCCGTCGCTGGTTCTGTGGCTGGTGCTGTTGCCGTTTGCGCTGCTGTACCTGGTTGCCCTGGCGTTGTCCGATTCGCCCGCCGGTGCCGCCCTCGCGCCGTTGCGGACTGCCTGGAAGCGGCCGGGGGACGTCTTCGGCCGGGCGGCGCTCAAGGAGTCCGCGCGGGGGCGCTTTCGGGTCCGGGAGGACCTGCTCGATCGTCGGGTGGCCTATGCGCAGGCGGTGGCCAAGTACTGGGAGCGGTGACGGTGGAGTACGTACCCGGGGACACCGCGGTGTCCCCGGGTACGTGGGGCCGTCGGGGGACGGGCCGTTGACTCAGTCCTGCTGGGTGTTCGTCGGCAGGGCCCGGAGCTTCATCGTCTTGGCGGTCGTGGTGCCGAAGCCGTAGTCCAGGAGCTTCGCGGCGTCGGCGTACCGGTCCTTGCTGTTGAGGACGGTGCCGATGAGGGTCTTGTCGCCGCGGGTGGCGGCGAAGACGAGGCAGTCGCCGGCCGGGGTGGTGGTGCCGGTCTTGATGCCGATGACGCCGTTGTACGAGCCGAGCAGCTGGTTGGTGTTGTTCCAGGTGTAGTAGCGGGTGCGGCCGTTGGCGGCCGGGGCCTCGCCCTTGTACTGCTTGGTCTTGACGATCGTGCGGAAGGTCTCGTTCTTCATGGCGTGCCGGGCCAGCCTGGCCAGTTCGGCCGGGGTGCTGGAGTCGGTGCCCGCGCCGTCGAAGGAGTCGAACGTGGTGTGCTTGAGGCGGAGTTCCGCGGCCTTGGCGTTCATCTGGGCAATGAAGGACGCGGTGCGTTCGGCTTCGGTGGCGCCGGTGCCGAAGGTGTCGGCGAGGGCGTAGGCGGCGTCGGCGCCGGAGGGCAGCAGGGTCGCGTAGAGCAGCTGGCGGACGGTGAGCTTGTCGCCGGTCTGGAGGTCCGCGGTGCTGGAGCTGTGCCGGGTGACGTAGTCGCGGTACTCCTGCTTCACGGGGACCCGCTTCTCCAGGTCGACGCCGTCGGCCTCAAGGACCACCGAGGCGGCCATGATCTTGGCGGTGCTGGCCATGGGGCGGGCGGTGTCCGCTTCCTTGCCGAAGAGCGCCTTGCCGGTCGCGCCGTCCACCAGGGCGGCGCCCTTGGCTGCGACGGTGGGGGCGGGGGCCGGTGTCCGGGGCGTCTGAGCCAAGGACGCGGTGTGCGGGGCAGGTGCGGCCTGGGCGGCCTGAGCGGTCAGGGGGGAAAGGGCGAGCAGGGCGCCGCCGGCGATGGCCGCCGCGCGGAAAGTCAGGACTCTGGCAGTCAAGTTGGAACGCTCCGTATCTGTTGTACATCTGTGGTGCGTGATGCCGAACTATGCCCCCGTTGCGGCGCGAGCAGGCAAAAGATGCCCTCTACATGGAACTTCATGGGGGCCCGGAGGCGACGGGCGGGGGTCCACGCGGCGAACACGCCCGCCGGGAGACTCCGCACCGGCCCTGCATAGGGTGTGGGCATGTCAGAGGAATCGCCACTGGTCCGGAGCTTGCGTGCGGCCGTCGCGGCGGCGCCGGAGGATGTGCCCTTGCGGTTGCACCTCGCGGAGCTGCTGCTGGAGGCGGGGCGGAACGACGCGGCCATCGCCGAGGTGGCCGTCGCGTTGCAGCGCGCGCCCGGGGACGAGAAGGCCCGGGAGCTGATGGGACGGGCCATGGGGGCGCCCGCTGCTCCGGTTCAGGAGCAGGCGGCGGTGCCGACGGCACCGGCGGAGGAGAAGCCTGCCGCCGGCCGGCGCGACGGGTTCGACTGGCAGGCCGCCGAGGGCCAGGTACGGGACGTCGTACCGCCGCGCTTCGTGGAGAGCCCGCTGACCGTCGACGGAAGCGGGGACCCGGGGGACGCCGACGCCTGGGAGGTGGACGCGCCCGGGACCGTACGGCTGGCGGACGTCGGCGGGATGCAGGACGTCAAGGACCGGCTGGAGGCCGCCTTCCTAGCGCCGATGCGCAACCCCGAGCTGCGCAAGCTGTACGGCAAGAGCCTGCGCGGCGGACTGCTGCTGTACGGGCCGCCGGGCTGTGGCAAGACGTTCATCGCCCGCGCGGTGGCCGGGGAGCTGGGCGCCAACTTCCTGTCCGTGTCGGTCAACGACGTGCTCGACATGTGGATCGGCAACTCCGAGCGCAACATGCACGAGATCTTCGCGACGGCCCGCCGTCAGGCGCCCTGCGTGGTCTTCCTCGACGAGCTGGACGCGCTCGGCGGCAAGCGCAGCCGTACGCAGCACAGCGGGATGCGCAACACGGTCAACCAGCTGCTGACCGAGCTGGACGGTATCGACGCGCAGGCCAACGAGGGCGTCTTCGTGCTCGCGGCCACCAATCTGCCCTGGGACGTGGACCTCGCCCTGCGCCGCCCCGGCCGCCTGGACCGCACCCTGCTCGTGCTGCCGCCGGACGCGCCCGCCCGCGAGGCGATCCTCCGCTACCACCTGCGGGACCGGCCCATCGAGAACGTCGACCTGGGCAAGCTGGCCAAGGCCACCGACGGCCTCTCGGGCGCCGACCTTGCCCATGTGTGCGAGAGCGCCGCCGAGACCGCGCTGCTGGACTCGGCGCGTACCGGCACCGTCCGCATGATCGGCATGAAGGACCTGCTGGGCGCGGCGAAGGCGGTGGCGCCCTCGACCGAGGCGTGGTTCTCGTCCGCGCGGAACGTGGCGATGTTCGCCAACGAGGGCGGTACGTACGACGACCTGCTCGCGTACCTGAAGAAGCGGCGGAAGCTGTGATGGAACAGCATCCGATGGTGGCCCGCGCCGAGGTGCTCGTCGACCTCGGCCGCTACGACGAGGCCAAGGCCGTACTCGCCGCGCGGCTGCAGGAGGACCCGCACGATCTGTGGGGGCTGCTGGAGCTCGCGCGCTGCCACCTGGCCGGCAAGGAGACCGAGCAGGCCGTGGAGGTGACCGGGCAGGCGCTGAAGCTGGCGCCGCAGGACTACGCCACCCTTCACATGCGGGCTCGCGCCCTGCGGCAGGCGACCCGTATGGAGGAGACGGGCGCCGTGCTGCGGGAGGCGATACGCGTCGATCCGCTCCGGTGGACCGCCTACGGGACGCTCGCCGAGATCCAGCCCTGGCTGTCCGACGGCGACCGGCAGGAGGGCCTGCGTCTGGGGCTGGAGGCCGTACGGCTCGCTCCTGAGGAGCCGCTTGCTTACGAGTCGCTCTACAAGGCCGCGCTTCTCGCGAACGACCAGGAGCGTGCGCGGCAGACCCTCGTCACGCTGCGCCGGCTGGACCCGACGAATGCGCTGGCCGTGGTGATGCAGACGGACAGCGCCGCCAACGCGCCGGGCGTGAAGGCCGCGCAGGCGGCCGACCTGTACGCCGACGCGCTCGGCACCGTCCCCGACTCGCCCTGGCTGCGCAGCGCACTGGACGGGGCGACCTACCGGCTGCTGCGCGGCACCCGCTGGCTGGCGCTGGCGTGCGTGGCGGGGGCGGGCGCCATGCTCGACCTCTTCCCCCAGGAGGGGGAGGTGCCGCGGGAGCTGCCGGTGTCACTCGGGCAGCGGCTGTGGATGCTGATACCGATGGCGGCGATCTGGGGCTTCGGCGCGCTGATGCGCTACCGGCGCCTGCGTACGGGTGCGCAGTTGAACGTACGGTCCCTGATCCGCCGGGGCCGCTGGGCCCGCGTCGTGCTCGCCCAGGCGGTCTGGGCGATGCTGTGCGCGCTGCTGATCTCTCAGGTGCCCTGGTCGGACCGCTCGGTTCCGGTGGTGTTGTTCTGGGCGGGCATCGTGCCGACGCTGGCGACCGTCCTGTTCGACCGGAAGAAGCGCAAGTAGCGCCGGCTGCGCAGGGCTTTTATTCCCGGCCCGGGATGACAATTTCGCGAACGGCCGTTGATGCTTGAATTGCCGCACCGCGTGAAGAATTCCTGGCGGAAAAAATACATGAAAAGTTTTGCGGAACCAGCGGGTCCGCGCTGTTGTCGGACTTGGGGAGAAAGATCCCGTAGTGCCGGCGCCCCCGGCCGGGCCGGGCGCCCTCCAGGCGCCCGGCGGGACGGCGCACGCGGGGCGGACTTGGCAAAGATGCCTTTAAATCTCAAGGCCCACCTCGGGCTTTGGCGGATTTATACACGTTTCTCGACGCTTGACAGGCATCATCGAAGGAGCCAAGATCTCAATGGTCTAGGTATAGACCACCAAGAGAGCGACAAAAAGCGTCAAAGACATGCTGCGTACGTAGCGTTGGCATTCGCGAGGGCAGCCGGGTCCAGGGGGTGGGACGCTGCCGTTGAGCTTCCGCTCCCTGTTGAACCGGAAGACAGTCGCCGGCAGATGCGGGCTCTACGAGCACCAGCGGGGATGGGACAGACCGGTGCTGATCAATGTTCTTGGTCCTATGGGCGTCGAACACGGGGGAAAGATTTACCGGATCCGGGCGAAGAAGGTTCGCACGCTGTTAACCGTCCTGGCGTTGCACGCCGGGCGGACGGTTTCCTGGGACACGCTGGTGACCGAGCTATGGCCCGACAAGGACCTGGCGAACAGCAGAAACGCGCTGCACGCCAACACCGTACGGCTGCGCAAGCTGCTGGAGAGCTGGGAGCTGGACCAGCACCCCAACGATGTGGTGGTGACGGCCAACAACAGCTATCTGCTCGCCCTGCCGCCGGAGTCGACCGACGCCGCGCGGTTCCTCCGACTGGCCTCGCAGGGCTCGGAGTTGCTGCGCGAGGACCCCGGACGGGCCGGCGCGGTGCTGAACGAGGCGCTGCGGCTGTGGCGCGGGCCCGCCCTGCTGGACGCGGGCGAGGGCCTGCTCTGCCGCTCCACGGCCGCCCAGCTCGAAGAGCGGCTGATGACGCTCCGCGAGGACCTGGTGATGGTCAAGCTGCACACCGGTGGTGAGCGCGAGGTCATCGCCGACCTTCAGGAGCTGGTCGTGGCGCACCCCGGACGGGAGCGTTTCAGCGAGCAGTTGATGATCGCGCTCTATCGCTGCGGCAGACAGAGCGAGGCGCTGGATGTCTATCAGCGCACGCGGGCCTGGCTGGTGAACGAGCTCGGGCTCGACGTCGGCCGCTCACTGCGGGAGTTGTACCAGTCCGTGCTGGCCCAGGACCCGGTGCTGGACGCACGGGCCTGACCGGGACGACGCTGCCCGCGTTGTTCGCTGAGATGGACTGGGTGCCGCTCGGTGGCTCATACGAGCCCCCGCGGCGCCCCGTCCGGCCTCCCTCACGGCTGCGTCCGGGGCGGCCCGCACGGCCCGGCGCACCCGCTCACGCCCTCCGGTACGCCCGCAGGCTCAGCGGTACGCACACGGCCAGCAGCACGGCGAGCGTGCCCGCCGTGACCAAGACCGGGTGGTCCGCCGGGAAGCCCGTACCGGTCACCACCGGATTGCCCCACAGGGTGCGGCAGGACGTGACCACCGCGCTGACCGGGTTCCACTCGGCCAGCGGCCGGATCCACGACGGCAGCCCCTGTACGGAGAAGAAGGCGTTCGACAGGAACGAGAACGCCACCAGCACGATCGCGCCCACCGAGTCGATGGTCTCCGGCGACCGCAGGAGCAGGCCGAGCAGGACGCCCACCCAGAGCATGGCGTAGACGAAGGCGAGGATCAGCGCGAAGCCGGCCAGCACCGACAGCGGTCCGGCGTGCGGGCGCCAGCCGACGGCCAGACCCACCATCATCACGATCACCAGGCCGAGCGCCGAGACGATCAGGTCGGAGAGCGTCTGGCCGACGAGGACGGCCGTACGGGAGACCGGCAGCGACCGGAAGCGGTCGACCAGGCCGCCGCGCATGTCCATCGCCACGCCGATGGCGGTGGGCCCGATGCTCGCCAGCCCGACCTGCACGGCCACACCGGCCATCAGGTACTCCTGGTAATTGCCGCTGCCCGGCACCGAGATGGAGTTGCGGAAGAGGTAGCCCACCGCGATCAGCAGGATCAGCGGGTTCATCACGATGCCGAGGAACTTCCCCGGCGCCCGCCGCAGGTGCAGCAGGTGCCGCCCGGCCAGGGCGGCGGTGTCGGCCAGGCCCGCGAACGGGCCGCCGGTGGGCACGGTCGCGACGCGGAGTTCACTCATGAAAGGCTCGTCTCCGGCTCGTTGCGCTCGGTCAGTTGGAAGAAGACGTCGTCGAGGGTGGGGCGCCGTACCTCGAAGTCGGTGACCTCGACGCCCGCCGCACGGAGCGCGTCCGCGAGGGCGGCCACGCTCTCCAGCCCGGCGTCGAGCTGTACGGTCAGCCGCTGGGCCGCGGTGTCCACCACCGGTTCGGCGCCGGTCAGCGGGGCGACGGCGGACAGCGCGGTGGCCAGCTGGCCGGGACGGGCCACCGCGACCTGGAGGTGGTCGGTGCCGACGGCGCGCTTGAGTTCGGCCGGGGTGCCCGCGGCGATCACCCGGCCGGTGTCGATCACCACGATCTGGTCGGCCAGCTGGTCGGCCTCCTCCAGGTACTGCGTGGTGAGCAGGACGGTGATGCCCTCGTCGACGAGTTCGCGCACCACCTTCCACAGCACGGTGCGGCTGGTCGGGTCGAGGCCGGTGGTCGGCTCGTCCAGGAAGAGCACCGGCGGCCGGGCGATGATGCAGGTGGCCAGGTCGAGCCGGCGCCGCATACCGCCGGAGTACGTGCCCACCGGGCGGTCGGCGGCGTCCTCCAGCTCGAACCGGGTCAGCAGTTCGGCGGCCCGCTGCCGGGCGCCGCGGCGGCCCTGGCGCAGCAGCCGGCCGAGCAGGACCAGGTTCTCGCGGCCGGTGAGCAGTTCGTCCACGGCCGCGTACTGCCCGGCCAGGCCGATCCGGCGGCGCACCTCCTTGCTCTGGCGCACCACGTCGTACCCGGCGACGGTCGCGTGCCCGGCGTCCGGCGTCAGCAGCGTGGACAGCACCCGTACGGTCGTCGTCTTGCCCGCCCCGTTGGGGCCGAGCACGCCGAGCACCGAGCCGGCGGCCACCGACAGGTCGACGCCGCGCAGCGCGTGGTGGCTCTTGTAGCGCTTCTGCAGCCCTTCCGCGTAGACCGCGGTGTCCGCCCCCATCGCGGTCAGCTGCCGGCGTGGGCGGTGACGAGGCTCTTGGGCCGCATGTCGGTCCAGTCGCGCTCGACGGCGGCCAGCGCCTCGGCGCGGGGCCGCGCTTCGAGGGTGATCGTCCAGCCTGCCGGTACGTCGGCGAAGACGGGCCAGATGCTGTGCTGGCCCTCGCCGTTGACCAGGACGTGGAAGGTGCCGTCCTCGTTGTCGAAGGGGTTCGCCATGGGTTTCTCCTCGCGATCGTGGGTGGTCCGGGAACGGCCCGGGGGCGGATCAGGGGTGCAGCAGGCCGAGTTCGGCGGCGACGGCGCGGCCGATGGCGGCCTGCGGCCCGGAATGCATCATGAATTCGTGGCCGCACGGGACCTGGTGGACGGCCGTGCCGCCGTCGGTGTGCCGGGCCCACCGGCCGGGCCGGGCGGCTCGCTCCTCCGGGGCCAGGCCGAGTTCCGCGACGAACAGGTGCATCGGGGTCCGTACGCGGCCGGGCGTGTGCTCCTGGACGAGGCGGACGTGGTTGCGCATGACGTCCACGAGCCGCGGGATGTCCAGGTCGCCCAGCGGGCTGTCGGCGCGGCGCAGGGCGTCGCGGACCGTCTCGGGCGTCGGGCCGTCGCCGTCGTTCGACGCGGTCTCCAGGCCGCAGTATTCGAGGACGGCGGTCAGCAGCTCCGCGTCCGTGGGGGCGGGCTCGCCGGGCTCGGCCGGGTAGCTGTCCAGGTTGGCGAGCAGAGCTACTTCCTCGCCCGCCGCCTCCAGCTGTACGGCCATCTCGTGCGCGACGATGCCGCCGTACGACCAGCCGAGCAGGTGGTACGGGCCGGCCGGCTGGATCTCGCGGACCCGCCCGACGTACTCGGACGCGGCCTCAGCGATGCTCCCCGGCAGCGGCCCGGCGCCGGTCAGGCCGGTCGCCTGGAGGCCGTACACCGGGTGGCGCTCGCCGATGTGTCCGGCGAGGCCGAGGTAGGGCAGGGCGAAGCCCATGCCGCCGTGCACGCAGAACAGCGGCGGCAGGTCGCCGGTGGTGCGCAGGGGCAGCACCGGGCCGTACGGGTCGAGCGGCGCGGCGTCGGACGGGTCGTCCAGGCGCTGCCGTACGCGGTCCAGGAACGTCGTCCCGGCCGCGCGTTCGGCCCGCTCCAGGGCCGCCGCCAGCGCTTCGACGGTCTTGTGCCGGAACACGTCGGGCAGCGCCAGGCCGAGCCCGGCCTTGCGGGCGCGGCCGACGACCTGGACGGAGCGGATGCTGTCGCCGCCCAGCTCGAAGAAGTCCGCCTCGGCGCCGACCTCGGGCAGGTTCAGGACCTCGGCGAAGACCTGGCACAACAGCGTTTCCCGCTCGGTGCGCGGGGCGCGGCCGTGCGCGGCTGCTTCCGGGGCTTCGAGGGCGGGCAGGCCCTTGCGGTCGACCTTGCCGTTCGGGGTGAGCGGCAGGGCGTCCAGCGTCACGAAGGCGCCGGGGACCATGTAGTCGGGCAGCAGGCCGGACAGGTGCTCGCGCAGTGCGGCGGCGGGTACCGGCGCGTCCTCCGGCACGACGTACGCGGCCAGCCGCCGGTCGCCGGGCCGGTCCTCCCGTACGGCGGCGACCGCCTGGGCGACACCGGGGTGGGCGGCCAGCGCGCTCTCGATCTCACCCAGCTCGATGCGGAAGCCGCGCAGCTTGACCTGGTGGTCGACGCGCCCGGCGTATTCGAGGGTGCCGTCCGCCGTCCAGCGCGCCAGGTCGCCGGTGCGGTACATCCGCGCGCCCGCCGGGCCGAACGGGTCGGCCACGAAGCGCCCGGCGGTCAGGCCGGGGCGGCCGAGGTAGCCGCGCGCCAGCTGGGCGCCCGCGAGGTACAGCTCGCCGGTCACGCCGGGCGCCACCGGGTTCAGCCGGCCGTCCAGGACGTAGGTCCGGGTATTGGCCAGCGGCCGGCCGATGGGCGGCTTGCCCTCGCCGGTCAGCGGGTCGCTGGCGGTGGCGCAGACGGTGGACTCGGTGGGCCCGTAGCAGTTGTGCAGAGCGCGGCCGGCCGACCAGCGGGCGGCGACCTCGGGCGGCAGCGCCTCGCCCGCGGTGATCAGGGTCAGGTCGCCGGGCAGGGTGACGTCCTCGGGGAAGGCCGCCAGCACGACCGGGGGCAGCACCGCGAGGTTCACGCCGTACCGGGTGATCAGGTCGGCGAGCGGTTCACCGGGGCCGCGGCTCTCCGGGGTGGCGAGCACCAGCGTGCCGCCGGTCAGCAGGGCCATCGACAGTTCGGCGGTGGCCGCGTCGAAGCTCGGCGAGGCGAACTGGAGCACACGGGAGCGCGCGCCGAGCCCGAAGCGCCGGGTGTGGTCGGCGGCGAGGGCGGCCACGCCCGCGTGCTCGATCACCACGCCCTTGGGCCGCCCGGTCGAGCCGGAGGTGTAGATCACGTAGGCGGCGTCGCGGCGGGTCAGCGGGCGGGCGCGGTCGGCGTCGGTGAGGTCGGTGCCACTGAGATCCGCACCGGCGTCCGGCAGCACGTCGCCGCCGGCTCCCCCGTCGAGTTCGATCACCTCCGTACCGCCGTCCCGCAGCTCCCCGCCCGCCCCGGGGGCCGCCAGCACGCACACCGGCGCGGCGTCCCCGACCATGTACGCGATCCGGTCGGCCGGATAGTCCGGGTCCAGCGGCAGGTAGGCCGCGCCGGACTTCAGTACGGCCAGGATCGACACGATCATCTCGACCGACCGGGGCAGCAGCAGCCCGACGAGCGTGCCGGGCCCGGCGCCGCGCCCGGCCAGCATCCGGGCCAGCCGGTTGGCACGGGCGTTCAGCTCCCCGTACGTCAGCGACACCTCGCCGAAGACGACGGCCTCGTGGTCCGGCTGCCGGGCGGCGTGCTCCTCGAAGAGCTGCGCGACGGTGCGCTCGGGCACCTCGGCGGTCGCGCTGTTCCACTCGCCGACGATGCGCCGGCGCTCCGCGTCTCCCAGCACGTCGATGCTGCTCAGCGGCGCCTTCGGGGCGGCGGCCACGGACGTCAGGACGCGGGCGAACCGCTCGGTGAGCTGCCGTACCGACTCCGCGCGGAACAGCTGGGTGCTGTATTCGACGACCAGGTCGATGCCGCCGAACTCCGCTTCCGCGGCGGCGTCCTCCGCAGTGCGCTCGGTGAGCTGGAACGCCAGGTCGAACTTGGCCGTCGCGCTGCCCACCGGCTGCACGGCCGCCGTCAGCCCCGGCAGCGCGGCCTTGGCCTCCGCCGTGTTCTGGAACGCGAGCATCACCTGGAACAGCGGCTGCCGGGCCAGCGACCGGACCGGGTTGCAGACCTCCACCAGCCGCTCGAACGGCAGGTCCTGGTTCTCGTAGGCGGCCAGGTCCGTGTCCCGTACGCGGCGCAGCAGTTCGGTGAAGGCCGGGTCGCCCGAGGTGTCCGTCCGCAGCACGAGGGTGTTGGTGAAGAAGCCCACCAGGTCGTCCAGCGCCTCGTCCGTACGGCCCGCGATCGGGCTGCCGAGCGGGATGTCCTCTCCGGCGCCCACACGGGTCAGCAGCGCGGCCAGGGCGGCCTGGACGACCATGAACAGGCTCACGCCGTGCGCGCGGGCCAGCCCGGCCAGGGCGCGGTGCAGGTCGGGGCCGATGACCGCGGTGTGCTCAGCGCCCTCGTGCCCGGCGACGGCCGGGCGGGCGAAGTCGGCGGGCAGCTCGATCTCCTCGGGCAGCCCGGCCAGCGCGCCCTTCCAGTACGTGAGCTGGCGCGCGGCGAGGCTGTCGGCGTCGTCCTCGTCGCCCAGCACCTCGCGCTGCCACAGCGCGTAGTCGGCGTACTGGACGGGCAGTTCGGCCCACTCCGGGGCCGCGCCGCCGCGCCGTGCCGCGTAAGCGCGCGCGAGGTCGTCGGCCAGCGGCGTCAGCGACCAGCCGTCGCCCGCGATGTGGTGCAGGACGAGCAGCAGTACGTGCTCGGTGGCGGACAGCCGGAACAGGTCGGCGCGCAGCGGCACCTCGCGGGCCAGGTCGAAGCCGCGAGCGGACTCGGCGGCCAGCAGGCCGTCCAGCCGGTCTTCGTCGGCGGCGTGCTCGCGCAGCCCGAACCCGGTCTCCTCCAGCGGCAGTACGTGCTGACGCGGCGTCCCGTCCCGGTCGGGGAAGACCGTACGCAGGCTCTCGTGACGGCCCACGAGGTCGCGCAGCGCGCTACCGAGCGCGTCCCGGTCGAGGTCGCCGGTCAGGCGCAGGCCGAGCGAGATGTTGTACGTGCCGTGCGCGCCGTCCAGCCGGTTGAGGAACCACAGCCGCAGCTGCGCGTAGGACAGCGGTACGTCCTCCGGCCGGTCCCCCCGGCGCAGGGCGGGGCGCGCGGCGCCGGCACCGGCGCGCGGCAGGCGATCGGCGAGGCCCGCGGGCGTGGGCGCCTCGAACAGCGCGCGGACCGGGACCTCGGCGCCCAGGACCGTACGGATACGGCTCACCACCCGCGCCGCCAGCAGCGAGTGTCCGCCGTGCGCGAAGAAGTCCTCCTCGGGCCCGAACCGCGGCAGGCCCAGCACCTCGGCGAACACCTGGCACAGCAGGTCTTCCTGCGGGCTGCGCACGGCCCGCCCGGTGGCCTGGGGCCGCAGTTCGGGGTCGGGCAGGACCTTGCGGTCGACCTTGCCGTTCGGGGTGAGCGGCAGGGCGTCCAGGGTGACGAAGGCGGCGGGCACCATGTACTCCGGCACCCGCTCGGCCAGGTACGCGCGCAGCGCGCCGGGCTCCGGCGCGGCGGCGCCCTCGGCCGGGACCAGGTAGCCGGCCAGCAGCGGTTCGCCCGGCCGCGCCTCGCGGACGGCGACGACGGCCTGGCCGATCTCCGGGTGGCCGGACAGCGCGTTCTCGATCTCGCCCAGTTCGATGCGGAAGCCGCGGATCTTGACCTGGTGGTCGGCGCGGCCGACGTACTCCACCTGCCCGTCGGTGCCGAGGCGCACCAGGTCGCCGGTGCGGTACATCCGTCCGCCCGCCGGGTCGGCCGGGTCGGCCACGAACCGCTCGGCGGTCAGGCCGGGGCGGCCCAGGTAGCCGCGGGCGAGTCCGGCGCCCGCGATGTACAGCTCGCCGATCACGCCGGGCGCGACCGGCCGCAGCCAGTCGTCCAGGATGTGCAGCCGGGTGTTGGCGAACGGGAGGCCGATGGCGGGCGCGCCGGCGCGGACGCCGTCCAGGGGC
The DNA here is from genome assembly GCF_000720725.1 of Streptomyces rimosus subsp. rimosus. Lineage (GTDB taxonomy): Bacteria > Actinomycetota > Actinomycetes > Streptomycetales > Streptomycetaceae > Streptomyces > Streptomyces rimosus_A. The sequence goes on along the minus strand of NZ_JOCQ01000008.1, from coordinate 62,728 downwards.
GGGGCGCCGGTGGACCAGATGGTGGTCTCGGTGGGCCCGTAGAGGTTGGTGATGCTCGCGGTGGCCTTGCGGAGCGTCTCGCCCAGCGGCTCGCTCAGCGCCTCGCCGCCGACGAAGCCCCGCACCCCGCCGAGCACGTCGGGCGCCACGGTGACCAGGGCCTGCCACAGGCTCGGCGTGGCCTGGAGGACGGTGGCGCCGGTCGCGGTGACCGCGCGGCCGAGCGCGGCCGGGTCACGTACGGTCTCCCGGTCGGCGAGGGCCAGCCGGGCGCCGCTGACCAGCGGCCCGAACAGCTCGGTGTTGGCGATGTCGAAGCCGAACGTGGTGACGCTGAGCAGCGTTTCGCCGCGCTCCAGGGCGTAGCGGTGCCGGATGTCCTCGATGACGTTGGCGAAGCCGCCGCGGGTGACCACGACGCCCTTGGGGCGGCCGGTGGAGCCGGAGGTGAACAGGACGTACGCGGCGTCGTCGGCGGTGATCGGGCGGGCCCGGTCGGCGTCGGTGGGGTCGGTGTCGGGGAAGCCCGCGACCAGCTCCGCGGTCTCCGCCCGGTCCATGATCCAGCGGGTCTGTCCGGCGTCCGGAAGCCTGTCGTCGGTGGCCGTCGTGGTGAGCGCGAGGACGGGCCGGGTGTCCTCCAGGACGACGGTGTTGCGCTCGGCCGGGTGGTCCGGGTCGACGGGCAGGTAGGCGGCGCCGGACTTCAGGACGGCGAGGGCCGCGACGACCAGGCCGGTGGAGCGGGGCAGCGCGATGGCGACCGTACGGCCGGGGCCGGCGCCGTGCGCGACGAGGGCGTGCGCGAGGCGGTTGGCCCGTGCGTTCAGCTCGCGGTACGTGAGGGTGTCGTTCCCGCACACCACGGCCTCATCGTCGGGCAGTTCGCGGACGCGCTCCTCGACGGCCTCGGTGACCGGGCGGGCCGGTGCCGCGGTGGCCACGGCGTCCCCGGCCTCCTGGAGCAGCCGCTCCTCGGCCGGCTCCAGGACGGAGATCCGGGCGAGCGGCTGCTGCGGATCGGCGGCGATGGCTTCCAGTACGCGCAGCAGGCGCCGCCCGAACCGCTCGGCGTCGGCGGGCCCGTACAGGTCGGGCGCGTAGTCGAAGCGCAGCCCGAGGCGGGTGCCGGGGCCGGGGAGCACGGCGAGGGCGAGCGGGTAGTGGGTGACGGAGCGGATCGCCGCGTCCGCGACCCGCAGTCCCGGCAGCGACGCCGCCAGCTGGTCCTCGTCCATCGGATAGCTCTGGAACAGCATGACCGTGTCGAAGAGTTCGCCGATCCCGGCCTGCCGCTGGATGTCGGCGAGCCCGGTGTGCTCGTACGGCATCAGTCCGGACTGCCGCTCCTGTACGTCCGCGAGCAGCGCCGTCACGGACTGGCCGGGCCGGGCCGTCACCCGTACGGGAATGGTGTTGGCGAACAGGCCCACCATCGTCTCGACGCCGGGCAGTTCGGCCGGGCGGCCGGCGGTGACCGTACCGAAGACCACGTCCTCGCGGCCGGTCAGGGCGCCCAGCACGAGCGACCAGGCGGCCTGGAAGACGGTGTTGAGCGTGACGCCGAGGCCGCGCGCCCGCGCCGCGAGGTCGGCGGACAGCCGCTCGGGCACGTCCATGGTGAGCGAGTCCGGCAGCACGGGGGCACGGCCGTCCACGGGCGCCAGGCGGGTCGGCTCCGCCAGCCCGGCGAGCGCGTCGCGCCACGCGGCGTGCGCGGCGCCCTCGTCCTGCGCCCCCAGCCAAGCAAGGTAGTTGCGGTACGGGGCGGCCTGCGGCAGCCCGGCGCCGTCCTCCCGGCCGCCGTGCGCGTACAGCGTGAACAGGTCCTGGATGAGCATCGGCAGCGACCAGCCGTCGGACAGGCTGTGGTGCAGCGTCCAGATGAACGTGTGCCGCGTCGCCGCCTGCCGGACCAGCACGAACCGCATCAGCGGCGGCCGGGCCAGGTCGAAGCGGCGGCCCCGCTCCTCGTCGGCCGCCGCGCGCAGCCGCCCAGCGTCCGCGTCCGGCAGGTCCAGCTCCCGCCAGGGCAGCTCGACCTCGTGCGGCACGAGCTGTACGGGGTCGCCGGTGGCCCGGCGGCGGAAGCAGGCCCGCAGGTTGGGGTGGCGCCGCAGCAGGCCCGCGCAGGCAGCGCGCAGCGCGCCCGTGTCGAGCGGGCCGTCGAGTTCGACGGACAGTTGCAGGGAGTACGCGTCCGCGCTGCGCGGGTCGTACTCGGACAGGAACAGCAGTCCCTTCTGCAGCGGCGCCAGCGGCAGAACGTCACTGATACCCGAACGCTTCACGGCGCCCTTCCTTTCGTCGTTCGCCGAGCTCACTGAAAGTCCCCGAAGTCCATGTCGAACTCGTCGAGTTCGTCGTCCGACAGCGCGACCAGCGGCTGGTCGGCGGTCACCGGCTCATAGGCGGCCGGCGCGTCCTGCGCCGCCTGGGCGGCGGCGGCGAGCGCGGCGGGCGTCTTGTGCAGGAACACGTCCCGCGGCGTGATCACCAGCCCGGCCTTGCGGGCCCGGCCGACCAGCTGGATGGAGCTGATGCTGTCCCCGCCGAGCGTGAAGAAGTCGGCGTCGGCGGCGACGGACGGCAGGTCCAGTACGTCCGCGAAGGCGGCGCAGAAGACCTCTTCCTGCGGGGTGCGCGGAGCCCGGCCCTCGCCCGTCAGCGCGGTGGCCTCGGGGGCGGTGAGGGCCTTGCGGTCGACCTTGCCGTTCGGGGTCAGCGGCAGGGCGTCCAGCGTCGCGAACTCGCCCGGGACCATGTACTCCGGCAGGACGAGCAGCAGGTCGGACCGTACGCGGGCGGCGTCGGCCGGGCCGACGAGGTAGCCGACCAGGCGCTTGCGGCCGGTGGCGGCGTCGGTGTGGACCTGCGCCGCCGCGTCCGTGACGCCCTCGACGGCCCGCAGCGCCGCCTCGATCTCGCCCAGCTCGATCCGGCGGCCCCGGATCTTCACCTGGTGATCGCGGCGCTCCAGGAACTCCAGTTGCCCGTCCGGGCGGTAGACCACGCGGTCGCCCGTCCGGTACATGCGCTCACCGGCCGGGCCGAACGGGTCGGCCATAAAGGTCGAAGCCGTACGCGCGGGGTCGGCGAGGTAACCGCGCCCGACGCCCGTACCCGCCACGTACAGCTCGCCGGGCACGCCGACCGGCACGGGCCGCAGCGCGTCGTCCAGCACGTACAGCCGGGTGTTGCGCACCACGCGGCCGATCGGCACGCGGGAGCCCGCCAGGTCGGTGTCCACGGTCAGGACGGCGTGCGTCACGTCGTCGGAGCACTCGGTCGGGCCGTAGGCGTTGACCAGCGGAATCCCCGGGTAACGGGCGAACCAGCGGCGGCAGACGTCCACCGGCAGCGCCTCACCCGTCACCACGAGGTAGCGCAGCTTGGGCAGTGACGGGAAGCCGCCCGCCGTCTCCCACGCGTCCAGCGCGGCCCGCAGCAGCGACGGTACGACTTCGAGGACGGATACGCCTTCGGAGACGGTCACCTCGAAGAGGGCGTCCGGGTCGGCGGAGGTCACCCGGTCCACGACCCGCGTCGTACCGCCGGACACGAGCGCGGCAAGCATCTGCCACACCGAGATGTCGAACGTCACCGGCGCGTTGTGCACCAGGACGTCGCTGTCGGTCATGGCCAGGTCCTCGACCTTGGCCAGCAGGTGATTGACCATGCCGCGCCGGTGCACCATCGCACCCTTCGGACGACCGGTCGATCCCGACGTGTAGATCACATACGCGAGATCGTCCTCACCACCGGCAACCGGCCGCAGCCCCTCCACCCGCGCCCCGGCACCCGGGAACGGATCGTCCAGGCACAGCACGCTCAGCTCACCGCCGTACGCCTCGGCGATCTCCCGCGCACGGGCCAGCTCCCCCGGCCCGGCCAGGAGGAAGCGGGCGCCGCTGTCCGCGAGCAGACCGGTCTGGCGGGCGATCGGCGCGTCCACGTCCAGCGGCAGCCAGGCGGCCCCCGCGCTCAGCACGCCCAGTACGCCGCCGACATAGCGGGCCCCGGGCTCGCCGAGTACGGCCACCAGGGAGCCGAGTCCGGCACCGGCGTCCGTCAGGCGCCCGGCCACGCCATCAGCCCACACGGCGAGCGCGCCGTACGAAACCCGCGCCTCACCATCGGCCACAGCCACCGCATCCGGCCGCACCAAAGCGTGCTGCCGCACCCGCTCCACCACACCCGCGAAGCCCCCACCGCGCTCCGTCGCGTTCCACTCCACCAGCAGCCGCCGCGACTCCGCCTCGTCCACGAGGCCGAGGGCGGCCAGCGGCCGGTCCGCGGTGGCCGGGACGGCGGCGAGGAGGTGCAGCAGCCGGCCTGCGAGGCGCGTGACGGCGTCCTCGGTGAACAGGTCGGGCGCGTAGTCGAAGCGCAGGTCCAGCCGGTTGCCGGGGCTGGGCAGGACCGCCAGGCTCAGCGGGTAGTGCCGCCCGTCGCGGGCCTCGGCCTCCAGGAGGCGCAGGCCGGTGGCGGAGGCGCGCACGCTCTCCTCGTCCAGCGGGAAGTTCTCGAAGAGCAGGACGGTGTCGAAGAGGTCGCCGATGCCGGCCCGGTTCTGGATCTCGGCGAGGCCGACGTGTTCGTACGGCATCAGGGCCGACTGCCGTTCCTGAATGCCGGCGAGCAGGTCGGCGACGGTCTCCTCGGGCCGGGCCCGTACCCGTACCGGCACCGTGTTGAGGAACAGGCCGATCATGCTCTCGACGCCGGGGACCTCGGCCGGGCGGCCGGAGGTGACGGCGCCGAACACGATGTCGTCGCGGCCGGTGAGGCTGCCCAGCAGCAGGGCCCAGCAGCCCTGGAAGACGGTGTTCAGGGTCAGGCCGCGGTCGCGCGCCCAGGCGGCGAGGCCGGTGGTCAGCGGCTCGGGCAACGGCAGGGTGACCGTGTCCGCGAGGACGGCCGCGCGCCCGGCGCCCTCCGGGGCGGCCAGCGTCGGCTCCTCGACGCCGTGCAGGGCGTCCTTCCAGGCCGCGAGCGCCGCCTCGGTGTCCTGCCCGGCCAGCCAGGCGAGGTAGTCGCGGTAGGGCGCGGGCTCGGGCAGCGCGTCGGGACGGGCGTCCGCCGCGTACAGCGTGAACAGCTCCTTGACCAGCAGCGGCATCGACCAGCCGTCCACCAGGCTGTGGTGGATCGTCCAGAGGAAGCGGTGCCGGTCCGGGCCGGTGCGGGCCAGTACGAAGCGCATCAGGGGCGCCTGTGCCGGGTCGGAGAGGTCGAAGCGGCGGGCGCGTTCCTCGTCGGCGAGGCGGGCGACGGCAGCGCCGCCGTCGGCCTCGGCGCTCAGGTCCGTCTCCCGCCAGGGCACCTCCACCGTGTTCGGTACGAGCTGGACGGGCGCGCCGGACTCGCGGTGGCGGAAGGTGGACCGGAGGTTGGGGTGCCGGTGCAGCAGTTGCGCGCAGGCGGCGCGCAGCCGGGCGGCGTCCACGTCACCACCCAGTTCCAGGCCGAGCTGGAGGACGTACGCGTCCACGCCGTCGCCGTCCCGCTCGTACTCGGACAGGAACAGCAGGCCCTTCTGGAGCGGCGCCAGCGGCAACACGTCCGCCAGCCCGGGTCCGGTCAACTCGCTCTCGTAAGCGTCGAGTTCGTCTTGCGTCACCGACACCAGGGGCAGGTCCGACGGCACCCGGCCGCCCGCGCCGGGCCGGGCAGCGTGGGTCACCAGCAGTTCCAGCGCGCGGAACCAGGTACGGGCGATGTCCCGCGCGTCCTCGTCCGGCAGGATCTCCCCGGCCCACAGCCAGTCCGCGACCAGGTGCGGGCCGTCGGGCCGGTCCTCGGTGACCGGGGTGACCTCCAGGACGTGCTGGAGCGGCATCTCCGGGGCGGCGGCGGTGCCGACCGCGGCGCCCTCGCCCGACAGCGACCAGTCGGCCGCTCCGGCGGCCCCGAACCGGCCCATGTAGTTGAAGCCGATGCGCGGGCGCGGGTGGCGGGCCAGCAGGGCGCTGGTCTGCGGGTTGAGGTAGCGCAGCAGGCCGTATCCGAGGCCGTGGTCGGGGATGGCCCGCAGCTGCTCCTTGATCCGCTTGAAGACGCTGCCGACGGCGTCGCCGCCCGCCCACACCTCGTCCCAGTCCAGCTCCCCGGGGGCGAGACGGACCGGGAACGCGCTGGTGAACCAGCCGACCGTACGGGAGAGGTCGGTGTTGTCCACGACCTGCTCGCGGCCGTGGCCTTCCAGTTCGATCAGCGTGTCCGTGGCCCCGATGTCCGCGAGCTGCTTACGGCGGCGCCAGTCGGCGACCGCCAGCGCGAGCCCGGTCAGCAGTACGTCGTTGATCTCGGCGTGGAACGCCGGAGCCACCTCGGTCAGCAGGGCCGCGGTCTGCTCGGCGGGCAGGACCAGCCGCAGGCGGCGGGCGGTCGCGTAGGTGTCCCGCGCGGCGTCCAGGCCGCGCGTGCCGGGCAGCGGGTCCGGGGCGCTCGCGTGCTCGGCCCACAGCGGCAGCTCCGCGGTACGGGCGGCGGTGCGCGCGTCGTCGGCCAGGAGGCGCGACCAGCTCCGGTACGAGGTGCCGACCGGCGCGAGCTCCGGCGTACGGTCCGCCTCGACGGCCGACCAGGCGGCGGCCAGGTCGGGCAGCAGCACCCGCCAGGACACGCCGTCCACAGCCAAGTGGTGCACCATCAGGAGCAGTCGGCGCGGCTGCCCGGGACCGGCGTCCAGCAGCACGGCCTGGATCAGGTGGCCGGCGGTCGGGTCGAGGCGCCGCTGGGCGACGGCGGCCTGCTCGACGACCACGGTGTCACCGTCCGTGTCGGCCGGTACGGCGACCTCGGACACCGCGCCCGTCAGGTCGGTGCTGCCCTGCGGCCGTACCTTCAGCGTCCACAGGCCCTCCACGGGCACGTCCAGCTGCATCCGCAGCGCGTCGTGCCGGTCGGTCACCGCGTGCAGCGCGCGGGCCAGCCGCTCGCTGTCCACGTGGTCCGGGACCCGTACGACGACGTACTGCGCGAACGAGCCCACCGGGCCGGCGACCGGGCCGCCGTCCTCCCGCAGCTGGTGGGCGATCGGCATGATCTCCAGCTCGCCGACACCGTCGTCCGTGCCGACCACCGCCGCCGCGTCCTGCGCCGCCTGGGCAGCGGTGGCGAGCGCGGCCGGGGTCTTGCGCAGGAACACGTCACGCGGCGCGAACACCAGGCCCGCCTTACGGGCGCGGCTGACGACCTGGATGGAGCTGATGCTGTCCCCGCCGAGCGCGAAGAAGTCGGCGTCGGCGGCGACGGACGGCAGGTTCAGCACCTCGGCGAAGGCGGCGCAGAGGATTTCCTCCTGCGGGGTGCGCGGAGCGCGGCCCTCGGCCGTCGGCGCCGCGGTCGTCTCGGGGGCGGTGAGGGCCTTGCGGTCGACCTTGCCGTTCGCGGTCAGCGGCAGGGCGTCGAGCGCGACGAACTCGCCCGGGATCATGTATTCGGGCAGCACCTTCGCCAGCCCGGCACGCACCTCCTCCGCACCGGCCGGGCCGACCAGGTAGCCGACCAGGCGCTTGCGGCCGGTGGCCGCGTCGGTGTGGACCTGCGCCGCCGCGTCCGTGACACCCTCGACGGACCGCAGCGCCGCCTCGATCTCGCCCAGCTCGATCCGGCGCCCCCGGATCTTCACCTGGTGATCGCGGCGCTCCAGGAACTCCAGCTGCCCGTCCGGGCGGTAGACCACGCGGTCACCGGTCCGGTACATCCGCGCGCCGGGCGGGCCGAAGAGATCAGCCATGAAGGTCGAGGCGGTACGCGCGGGATCGCCCAAGTACCCCCGACCCACGCCGGTCCCCGCCACATACAGCTCACCCGCGACACCCACCGGAACCGGCCGCAGCGCGTCGTCCAGCACGTACAGCCGGGTGTTCCGCACGACCCGGCCGATCGGCGTCCGCGTGCCCAGCTCGCTCGACGCGTCGAGCACCGCGTGCGTCACGTCGTCCGAGCACTCGGTCGGACCGTACGCGTTGACCAGCGGAATCCCCGGGTAACGGGCGAACCAGCGGCGGCACACGTCCACCGGCAGCGCCTCACCCGTCACCACCAGGTAGCGCAGCTTCGGCAACGACGGGAAGCCACCCGCCGTCTCCCACGCATCCAGCGCCGCTCGCAGCAGCGACGGCACGACCTCCAGGACGGATACGCCTTCGGAGACGGTCACCTCGAAGAGGGCGTCCGGATCGGCGGAGGTCACCCGGTCCACAACCCGCGTCGTACCACCGGACACCAGCGCGGCAAGCATCTGCCACACCGAAATGTCGAACGTCACCGGCGCGTTGTGCACCAGCACATCGCCCTCGGCCATCGCCAGATCCTCGACCTTGGCCAGCAGATGGTTGACCATGCCGCGCCGGTGCACCATCGCACCCTTCGGACGACCCGTGGACCCCGACGTGTAGATCACATACGCGAGATCGTCCTCACCACCCGCGACCGGCCGCAGACCCTCCGCCCGCGTCCCGGCCCCCGGGAACGGCTCATCGAGCACCAGCACCCGTACGCCGGAACCAGCCGCCGCCACGATCTCCTCGGCCCGGGCCACCTCCCCCGGCCCGGCCAGCAGGAACCGCGCCCCACTGTCCGCCAGCAACCCCGTCTGCCGCGCGATCGGCGCATCCACATCCAGCGGCAGCCACGCCGCCCCCGCACCCAATACACCCAGCACACCGCCCACATACCGGGCCCCGGGCTCGCCGAGCACAGCCACCAGCGAGCTCAGCCCGGCACCGGCCTCCGTCAGCCGACCGGCAACGCCATCCGCCCACACCGCCAGCGCGCCATACGTAACCCGCACCTCACCATCGGCCACAGCCACCGCATCCGGCCGCACCAAAGCGTGCTGCCGCACCCGTTCCACCACACCCGCGAAGCCCCCACCGCGCTCCGTCGCGTTCCACTCCACCAGCAGCCGCCGCGACTCCGCCTCCGTGAGAACCCCGACGCCCGCCAGCGGGCGGTCGGGCGCCGCCTGGGACAGGGCGTCCAGGAAGGCGGCGAAGCGGTCGCGGTGGGCGTCGAGGTCGGCGGCGCCGTACAGCTCGGGGTTGGCGTTGAGGTGGATCTCCACGTCGTCGCCCGAGGAGTCGGACACCGAGAACATGAAGTCGTTGACGATGCCGGTGGAGAGGTTGGTGAGGGTCACCGCGCAGGGGCCGAAGGTCAGCTCCGGCTCAGGCGGCAAGACGTTGACGAACGGGCCGAACGGACGCCGGTCGTCGGCGCGCAGGCCCATGTCGCGGCGCACCCGGTCGCCCCGGTAGCGCTGGTGCCGCAGCGTGCGCAGCAGCGCGTCGGCGACCGTGCGCAGCAGTCCCTCGGGTGTGGCGCCGGGGGCGACGGCGACGCGCAGCGGCAGGTAGTTGGCGACCATGCCGGGTACGGAGCGGCCGGCGGCGCTGGTGCGCGCGTTGACCGGGAGGGTCAGCAGGATCTCGTCGGCGCCGGTCAGCCGCTGCGTGTAGGCGGCAGCGGCGGCGATGACCAGCGTCGGCCAGGTGACCTCGGCCCGGGCGGCGAGGGCGCGCAGGCGCTGTACCACCGGGCGCGGCAGGGTCGTGCTGCGGCGCAGGAAGCCGCTCGCGTGCACCGGCTCGCGGCCGGAGAAGCTGACCGGGTCGGGCGCGTCGGCGTAGGTACGGGCCCAGTAGGCGCGGTCCCGCTCGGCGCGCCGCGACGACGCGTACGCGATCTCGTCGTCCACCAGCGTCTTCAGCGGCGGCAGCTGCCCCTCGTCCGTGGGGCGGCCCTCGTGCAGGGCGGTGTAGAGGTCGGCCAGCCGCCGGTAGAACAGCGGGCGCACGAAGCTGTCGCTGACGATGTGGTGCGCGCACAGGTAGAGGTACGCGTGGTCGGCGCCGAGGGTGAGCAGCGCCGCCCGCAGCAGCGGGAAGGACGTGACGTCGATCGGGCGGTCCAGGTCCCGCGCCATCCAGGCGCGCGCCGCGGCCTGCGGGTCGTCCTCGCCGCTCAGGTCGACCGTCGTGTACGGCAGATTCTCCAGGGGTTCGACGGTCTGCCGGGGCTCGCCGTCCGCCTCGGTGAGGCGGACGCGGAAGCACTCGGCCTCGTCCAGGGCCAGCCGCAGCGCCGCCTCCAGGCGGGCGGCGTCGAGCGGGCCGCGGATGTCGAAGTGGTCGGCCATGTTGTAGGCCAGGTCGCCGTCGGCGAACTGCTCGTCGAACCAGATCTCGGTCTGGGCCGCGGTGAGCGGCAGACCCGGCTCGATACGTGCGGTCATGACAGCAACCTCCTGGAGGACCTGCGGGTGGGAAGGGTTCGGTGCGGCGGGCCGGCGGCCCCGTACACGCGGATGGGCGGGCGGCCGGGCGGCCCGGGTCGTTACGCGGTGGCCGGGGATGCCTCGGACAGCTCGTCCGGGGTCAGGCCGTAGATGTCCTGGAGCCACTTCTCCTGGTAGACGGTGTCCAGGTAGTGGTCGCCCAGGTCGGGCGAGACGGCCACGCCGACGATGTCCCGCTCCGGCCGGTTCTCCGCGATCCACCGCCGGGCGCCGCTGAGCACGGTGCCGGTGGAGCCGCCGAGGACGTAACCGTGCCGGACCAGGTGGTGGCACATGCGGACGGTGTCGGTCTCGGGGACGTGCACCACGTCATCCACGTACGACTCGTCCAGGATCTGCGGCCGGACACCGGTGCCCAGGCCGGGGATCATGCGCGGTGCGGCCGGGGTGCCGAAGGTGACCGAGCCGACGCTGTCCACGGCGACGACGGTGACCGAGGGCTGCTTCTCGCGGAAGTAGCGGGCGCAGCCCATCAGGGTGCCGGTGGTGCCCGCGCCGATGAACAGCACGTCCAGATCGGGGAACTGGGCGGCGATCTCGGGGCCGGTGGTGCGGTAGTGGCTCATCCAGTTGCCGAGGTTGGCGTACTGATTCAGCCATGCGTAGCCGTCGCCGCTCGCGCACAGTTCCCGCACCAGGCGGATACGGGCGCCGAGCAGGCCGCTCTCCGGGTCGGGCTCGGTGACGATGCGCACCTGGGCGCCGAGGTTCTCCATGCGCTGCCGGTTGGCGAGCGTGCACCGGCTGTCGGTGACGCACACGAAGCCGTAGCCCTTGCTGCGGGCCACCAGGCTCAGCGCGACGCCGAGATTGCCCGAGGACGATTCGACCAGGGTCATGCCGGGCCGCAGGGTGCCGTCCCGCTCACCGCGGGCGATCATCTCCACGGCGGCCTTGAGTTTGATGGATCCGGCGAAGTTGAAGCCTTCGCACTTGAGATAGAGGTTCTCTCCGAGGACGTTGTTCAGGTCCACGAAGAGATCCGGCACGTTGAATTCGTGCGGGGCGGATATAACGGGCACGTCCGGTCCTCCCAACCGCAGGCGTGTGGTCCGGTGACGGGGCCGCGGCTATTTCTTCCCGTGCCGGGACAGCTCGTGGAAGAACCCGTCGACCGTGTGCAGCCCGCGGTTCGTGACGAGTTCGTCGTATACGTGCTTGGCGACGGTCAGATCGAGGACACCCAGGCCGAAGGGCGAGAAGATGACGGGGCGGTCCCGCGGGATCTTCACCATGCCCGTCATCACGTTGTGCAGGGTGCCGTTGATGAAATAGCGGTTGCCGACCTCCTGCTCGACCAGGTGCACGGAGGTGTTGGCCTTCAGTACGTGCTCCACGTCGTCCACGAAGTTGGACGACGCCTTGATGACCTCCGGGCCCAGGTCGCGCAGCGACACGTGGAGCACCACCGGGTTGTGCGCGAACCACGCCGGGCTGGTGACGTGCGGGGTGCCCGCGACGGTGGCGAAGACGACCAGGTCGCTGTTGCGGATCAGGCTCTCCGCCGAGTCGTGGAGCACCGTGCGCGCCGTGCTGCCGGCCTCGTGCAGATGGCCTTCGAAGCCCGCGGCGTATTCATTGCTGAGGTCGTGGATGCCGATCTCGTCGAACTGCCAGCCGGTACCGGCGAGATAGGTGTGGATATAGCGGGCGATCAGACCGGTGCCGATGAATCCGACGCGCTTGGGGCGGCCCCGCTCGCGGGTCAGCCAGTCGGCGGCCAGCGCGGCGGAGGCCGCCGTGCGCACCGCGCTGATGATGGAGCTCTCCATGCAGGCGAACGGATAACCGGTGTCGCGGTCGTTGAGGATGAGGACGGCCGAGGCGCGCGGCAGGCCGGACTCGATGTTCTCGGGGAAACTGGAAATCCACTTGATGCCGTCGACGCCGACCTCGCCGCCCACGGAGGCGGGCAGCGCGATGATGCGCGCCGACGGGCGGTCCTCGAACTTCAGGAAATACGAGGGCGGATTGACGGTGTCGCCGACGCCGTGCACGCGGTAGGCGTAGTCGACCAGATCGACGATCTGCTTTTCCTGCCCGTGCAGAACTCGGGAGACCTGCTCGCCCGAGATGACGGAGAAGGACGGTACCTCAGTGCCAGAGGGGGGCATGGAAACTCCACCAGTGATCCGGGACTGACGTCCGCACCGCGGTGCGCGGGCGCGTCAGGGGGCATCGGTGCCGGGAAACCACACTTGCCGACGCCACTGACGTTTCGATGACCACTTGATTACCGCTGGAGTCGGCCGGCCGGTGGCCGAATCCGTCATTCATCCGTCATCGGCCCGTCAGGGGGGAGCGGTACAGTCCGGTTCATAGAGGCGCTGTGTGCGGTGGGCGGCGTCACCGACCGGCTGCCGCGGGGAGGCCATGATGCGCGTCGTCCTCGGGGAGGACCTCTTCCTCCTGAGGGAAGGCATGGAACGCCTTCTGGCGGCCCATGGCTGCACCATCGTCGCGTCCGTCGACAACGCGCCGGAGCTGCTGCGCGCGCTCATCGACGAACGCCCTGACGTGGCCATCGTGGACGTACGGTTACCGCCCACCTTCACCGACGAGGGCATCCAGGTCGCGCTGGAAGCGCGCCGGCAGATCCCCGGGCTGCCCGTCCTCGTCCTGTCCCAGTACGTGGAGCAGCTCTACGCCCGCGAACTGCTCGCCGACGGCACCGGATCGGTCGGCTACCTCCTCAAGGACCGGGTGCTCAACAGCGGCCAGTTCATCGAGGCGGTGCGCCGCGTCGCGGACGGCGGCACGGCCATGGACCCCAAGGTGATCGAGAAACTGCTGCACAACGGGGCGCGCCAGGAGCCGCTGGACAGCCTGACCCAGCGCGAGCTGGAGGTGCTGGGCCTGATGGCGGAGGGCAAGTCGAACGCCGGCATCGCCGAGTCGCTGTTCGTCACCGACAAGGCCATCGGGAAGCACATCAACAACATCTTCAGCAAGCTCCAGCTGCTGCCGTCCAGGGACGACAACCGGCGCGTGCAGGCCGTCCTCACGTACCTGAACGTCGCCACTGCCTGACCTCCAGACGTACGGGCCGCTCCCCCGGCCCCGCCGCCACGGCCAGCGCCGCCGCGTACCCGTCCCCGACCGGGACGCCGATCAGGGCCCACCGGCCTGGGACCTTTGCTAATGGGTCCTGTACGACACCGCCGCCCCCCGTCCCCGGCCCCACCGGCAGCCGCAGCCCCTGCACCATGCGCCCACCCGCCGCCTTGACCCACGCTTCCTTACGGGTCCACAGCGCCGCGAAGCGCGCTGCCGCATCACCGGAGTCACGCCCCGCACGCACGTAAGCCGCCTCCTCCGCCGGGAACCAGCGCTCAGCCTTGCGGACGGCCCGGTCGGCCGAATGCGGCAGCTGCTCCACGTCGATCCCGACCACGCGCTGAGCCGCGACCGCCAGCAGCGCAAGACCGCCGGAGTGGGAGAGGTTGAAGCCCAGGCCGGGGTGGCCGAGCAGCGCGGGCTTGCCCCAGTGGCCGTAGGTGTAGCGCAGGAGCTCGGGCGGGACGCCCAAGGAGTCGCCCAGGATCAGCCGGGCCGCACCATGCGCGATATGAAACCGCGCGCGGTCCTCGGGCAGGGCAGCCCGCTCGCCGCGCTCCCGCTCCTCGGGATCGAGCAGTGCGACCAGCTCACTGATGACGTGGGGCGGCGCGGACAGCGGTATCCGCCAGACGCGCACCATGCCGTCCGGCGGACACCCCGTACCGGTCACGCGGAAGCGGCGCCGAAATCGACGACGCAGAAGGACAGTTCGCCGGCCTTCTCCTCGTCCGTACCCTGCGGTACGAAGTCGGCGAGGAACACCGGGAGCCGCTGCCCGGCGAAGTGCGGCAGCTGGTCTGCCAGCAGGCCCCACGCGCCGCTGCACGGGAACTCGGCGGACGCGCGCTCCACCGTCACACCGGACGGCACCGCGACCCGCTCCGCATCGAGGCCGCCGCCCAGGAGCAGCGTGGCCGGCCCGCCGGGCAGCGACTCGCGCAGCAGGGCGTGGGCGTCCTCGCGCGTGAGCCCGCCGTACTGGCGGACGCCCGTCGGCGCCCCGGAGCCCTCGGCGGACAGCAGCAGCGCCGCCGCGCCGTCCCGGGCGTCCGTGCCCTGCCGCGGCGGCCCGGGGTTGGCCGGCACCGTCGTCTGGTCGAACACCGTGAGCAGAACGCGTCCGGCCTGCTCCTCGGCGGCGTACTGACCGGCCAGCCTCAGGGCCGTGTACGGGGCCGCGTCACCCTGATCGCTGAGCGCGAAGGACTGCGGTGTGCCCGGCAGCGCCTCGGTCAGGTACGAGACCACCGACTCCCGGGGGTCGAAGTCCGGCACGGCCGACGCGACCACCACCAGGTCGACGGCGTCCGGAACGGGCGGAAGCACGTCGAGCAGCACGCGCGCCATGTCGGTGAACGTGTTGCGGTTGGCGTGCTCGAAGCGCTCCCGGTCGAAGGCGGTGCCGTACAGCTCCGCCATGTCGGAGTAGATCCGCGCCAGGAAGGGATCGGCGGGGGCGGCCGGCCGGCCGGTGAAGGCGCGGTGCGCCGCCCCCGCGAGGCGGAGCGTCACCGTGCGGCGGCCACGTAGTCGGCCAGCGTCCGGACGGTGGCGAAGTGGCTCATCTCCAGCTCCTCGGTGTCGAACTCGACGTCGAAGACCTCTTCCAGGCGCATCAGCAGGTCCAGGACGCCGGTGGAGTCCAGGCCGTAGTCGTCGAAGAGCTTGGCGTCGGGGCCGAGGTCGGGCAGCTCGCGCTGGAGCACGTCACCGAGCGCCTCACGGACGGCGGTGATCGTCTGGTCCTGCGCGGTGCTCTCGGCGGTCTGCGGCATGTCGGGTCTCCTTGGGGTGTCGGTACGGTCAGTGGGCGGCGTCGGCGGCGGGCGCCTCGTCCGTGTACAGGCGCTGGCGGCGCAGCAGGTCCTCGGGCTTCTCGGGCGCGCCGATCAGGTGGTCCCGGCCGCCGGTCACCAGCACCTCGGCCGGGTAGCCGTGGCTGAGGAAGTGCACCGGCGAGGCCGTCGGCCCGTACGCGCCGGAGCGCTCCACGCCGACCAGGTCGCCCGGCCGCAGCGGCGGCAGCTGCACCTTCTTGCCGAGGGTGTCGTTGGGCGTGCACAGCGGCCCGGTGACGTGCCAGCTCTCCGTCTCCTCCGCGTCCGTGCGGTTGAGCAGCCGGATCGGGAAGTTGCGCTTGACGAAGGAGCCGATGCCGACGGCCGCCATGTGGTGGTTGGTGCCGCCGTCGACCACCGCGAAGTTCTCGTCCATCGAGGTCTTCACGTAGCGCACCCGCGAGACGTAGGTGCCGTACGGGGCGGTGAGGTAGCGGCCCAGCTCGTTGATCAGCCGGGTGCCGGGGCGGCGGGCCGCGAACTCCTCGATGACCGGGTTGAGCAGCGTGGTCAGCCGTTCCTGGTCGAGGTCGTTCTCCCCGTCGAAGTACGCGACGCCGAAGCCGCCGCCGAAGTCGACCAGGTCGAGGTCGAAGCCCAGCTTCTCCGACAGCCGCTCGGCGAGGTCGAAGATCCGGCCGGTGTTCTCGGCCACCACCTCCTCGCTGAGGATGCGGGTGCCCATGTAGACCTGCACGCCCATCAGGCGCACGTTGGCGTGGCGCCCGGCCAGGTCGGACTGGTCGAACAGGACGGTCTCGTCGATGCCGAACTGGCGCGGCTTGCCGCCCATGGTCAGGCCCGAGCCCTTGACCGAGAAGCTGGGGTTGACGCGCAGCGCGACCGGGGCGCTCACCCCGCGCTCCCGGGCCAGCTCGTCGATGAGCTCCAGCTCGCCCAGCGACTCGCAGACGATCGCGTAGATCCCCTCGTCCAGGCAGGCGGCCAGCTCGGCGCGGCTCTTGCCGGGGCCCAGGAAGATGATGTCGCGCGGCGCGATGCCCGCCCGGCGGGCGGTGACCAGCTCCGTCATCGAGGAGATCTCGGCGCGGGCGCCCTGCGCGCCGAGCAGCGCGCAGATCGAGACGTTCGGGTTCGCCTTGAGGGAGAAGAAGATCTCCGCGCGCGGGTGCAGGCGCTCTCGCAGACTGCGGAAGTTCGCGGCGAGGGCGTCGCCGTCGTACACGTACAGCGGGGTGCCGTGGCGTTCGGCCAGCTCGGTGATGCCGATGCCCTGGATCTCGAACTCAGCCGACATGGACGGCTCCTTCCGTCACCGCGGCCAGCCGGGCGGTGATCTCGGTGTCGATCGCGGTGACCTGCTCCGCCGTGTCGCCCACGACCAGCCCGTACAGGCGGCCGTCGGCGGTGGCGCCGGGCTCGGCGAGGGTGCTGACGGCGGCGTTGACGGTGGCGTAGTTGTTCACCAGCAGCCCGGCGCCGTCCGGGTGTTCCAGCAGCAGGCCGTCGAGTGTGCGGCGCAGTTCCTCGAAGGGCAGCGGCGCGCTCAGCTTGAGCGGGTAGTGCCGGGCGAGCGCGATGCGGCCCTCCCCGACGAAGGCTTCCTGGAGCCGTACCTGGTACGTGGACATGTTGTTGCGGGCGTTGATCTCGATGACCGGGAAGACCGTGCCGTCCGGCAGCAGCAGGGCGTCCATGCCCGCGACGCCGAAGTAGCCGTCGGCGGCGAGGCGCGCGCCGAGGCGCAGACCGGCGTCCGTGACCGCGTCGAGCTGGTCCGGGGTGAGGCGGGCGGGCATCCGGTGACCCTTGTGCGTACCGTTCTCGGTGATCGCTTCCTTGACGAAGTCGAACCGCACCGCGCCGTCCCGGCCCACGGTGACCTGGTAGTTCAGGTCGGTCTGCTTGGTCACCCACTCTTCGAGGACCAGCCCGGCCCGGTCGCTGCCGGCCGCCTCGGCGCGGGCGAGCACCATCCGGTGCACCCGGTCGAGCCGCCGTTCGCTCTCGATGACCATGATCCCCTTGCCGGACACCCCGTAGGCGTCCTTGAGGACCAGCTTGCGGCCCTCGGCCAGCAGCCCCCGGGCCTCCTCGACGGCCCGCGTCAGCTCGACGACGGTGTCACACGCCCAGCCGCGCGCCTGGGGGATGCCCAGCTCGTCGGCGACCCGGCGGCTGTAGATCTTGCTGTTGACGGCCTTGCACACCGCGGCCGTCGGGTGGGCGAGCGGCAGACCGGTCCGCCCGGCCAGCTCCTCCTCGACGGTGGAGACACCGTGCGCGTACAGCATCAGGTCAGCACCCGCCGCCGCCAGCGCGCTCTGGAGGGCCGGGTCGGCCAGCGCGTCCTGGGAGACCGTGCGCGCCGGGTCGGACTCGGCGACCACATGCACGGTGGGCAGCGCGAGGCCCAGGCCGCGCAGGTACGCCAGGTAGCCGGCGTCCGGGCGTGCCTTCAGTACGACGTGGTCGCCCTCGCCGGCCAGCAGCATGGCGAACTCGTCCATCGAGTTCACCACGGCGCCGCCGCCGGTGAATCCCATGCGCGGCAGGCCGGGTTCGCCGACCGCCCACTGTTCCTCGACCTCGAAATTGCCGAGGAAGACGAACGGCACCCGCTCGCTTCCGGCCACGGCCGCCTTCAGACGGGCGTTGAAGCCCGGCAGCAACGATTCCATGATGTCCCCTCGCCCGGTGTGGCGGTCAGTGCTCGACGACCATCGCCGAGTACGTCGCGCCCAGTCCGACGGCGGTCAGCAGATACCGCGCGCCGGGGCGCAACCGGCCGAGCTGTCCGGCCGTCCCGTAGTTGATGAAAGGATCCGCGGCGAAGCAGTGGCCGGTCACCGGGATGTTGTCCAGAAAAATACGTTCCACCGAGAATCCGAAACGGTCGGCGACCGCTTTCCAGGAAATGGTGTTGACGCTGTGCGGAATAATCAGGTCGATGTCGTCGAGCGTGACCCCGGAATCCGCGCAGGCGGCCAGCATCACCTCTTCGAGCGCCTCCGGGTAGAGCTTGTTGAACTCCGCGGAGGACGCTTCCCCGGTAATGGCCTCGGCGTGGAACTGCCCGTAGGTGCGCACGGCCCGGCCGAGGACCCGGTCCCCGTCCGCCGCGCCGCCCCGGCGCACCAGCACGGCCGCCGCGGCCTCCCCGCCGACGTTGCTGCGCGGGACGCAGCGGGCGGCGGGCGTGAAGGTCTTCTCCCCGGTCAGCACCAGTGCCAGCGCGTCCGGATCACCGTCGGCCGCCAGCAGCCGGCCGCAGATGTCGACCGCCTGCAGACCGCTCGCGCACGCCTGGCCCGCCACCGAGAAAACCGTGGCGTTCGACAGGCCCAACTCCCTGCCGATTTCTCGCAGCGCGCTGGTAGGATCCGGCCTGCTGCTGACGAAGGTACGGGCCTGCACCACATAGCGGACCCGCTCCTCCTGACCCCGCAGCCCGTCGAGTTTGGCCGCCGCGGCGAGCAACAGCTCCGCCTCGGTGCGCTCCGGGTCCCGGCACACCGACGCCAGCCCGTAAAAGCGCTGGAAACGGCGGGCCATCCCCGCGTCGAGCGGGGAGTCCTCCCGGAGTTCGGTAATCGGCACGCTCGGGGGGAGGTACGTTGAAACAGCGGCGAATGACGTCATCCGGCCGCTCCGCAAAGTCTCGGCACGCGCGCTCCCCGTCTTATTGTCATTACCAGCGATGCGCTTTCCGGGCCAGTCTGGCCAATTCTGCTGACAGTCCAGTGACCGGTTGATGACGGACCCGGTGTACGGGGACGTGTACCGCCAGAATCGGGGAAGTCGGGTAGTGCTAGCACTACTTCCAGAGACGTCCTAGTACCTGTGTGCGTTTCGAGCCGCACCCACGAGCATGGACAACGCTCCACCCGGCCCGACCTGCGGCCCCGGGAGGGGACCCGGATGCGGGTGAGAACTACAGAGAGGTGGACCGGTGGGTGTGACGGGCCTGAAGGTGGCCGTGGGCAGGCTGGCGGGCTGGAGCGCGGGGCACCCGTGGCCCGCGCTCGCGCTGTGGCTGGCCGTCGTCGCGGCGTCCGTGACCGGCGGGGCCCTGGCCCTGCGCACCCCGGTCGGCGACCTCTTCGACCACGACTCGACGGGCCGCCGCGTGCTCGGCTACGCCCTCGCCGGCACCGCGGTCGTCCTGGTGCTGCTCGTCGCGCTGCTCGCGGCGGTCTTACCCGCCGTGGTGTCGCTGCTGGTCAGCGTGAGCGCCGTGGCCGTGGCGACCGGCTGGTGGAGCGTGGTGGCCCGGCTGTTCCCCGGGCGGGATCCCTCCGCGTCCGTCTTCGCCCTGGTCGCCGTGCTCGGTACGGCCCTGGGCCTGACGTACTGCGTGCTGTATCTGTGGTTCGAGCGGCGGGCCCGGCGCCACGGGGCGCGGCGCCCCCACGTGTCCCGTACGGCGGCCGACGCCAGCCGGGCCGTGCTGCTCTCCAGCCTGGTGACGGCCGCGGTGGTCTGCGGGCTGTTCGTCTCGGGGGACGCGATGCTCTCGGCGGTGGCCATCGGAGTGATCCTGACGGTCGCCGCGGTGATGCTGGCCGCGCTCACCGTGCTGCCCGCGGTGACCGCCCGCTTCGGGCGGCGGCTGGGCTGGCCGCGGCTGCCGGTGCTGTGGCGGCTGACCTACCGGCTCGGCCCGCCGCGCCTGTGGCCGCTGCTGCTGCGGCCCAGCACCCGCCGCCCCGGCTGGACGTTCGCCGCCTCGGTGGTACTGCTCGCCACACTGGCCCTGCCGCTGGCGTGGTGGCGCCCGGAACTCCCCGGCCACCCGCCCGCCCTGCTGCACACCGCCGAGGCCGCCCAAGCGCACGGCATCACCGCCACGACCATCGTCGCGGTGATCGCGGCCACCGTCCTGCTCGGCTTCGCCGCGCTGACCGCCGTGTTCCGCTCCGCGCCCGCCGCCGTCGCGGTGACCGTCCCGGCCACCCTGGCCGCCGCGGCCGCGTGCGGCACCGCCACCGTCGCCCTGCGTACGTGGAAGCCCGAACAGCCCCCGAGCTCCTGGGGGCACAGCACGCCCGCGGCCTGGGCGCCGCTGCTCAGCTTCGCCCTGGCGCTGGCCGTCTCGGTCCTGCTGCTCCGCATGGTCGTGCTGCGCATCACGGAACTGCGCGCCGCCGGCCTGCCGCCCCGGGAGGCCACGGCCCGCGCGCTCACCTCCACCTCGGACGGCACCACCGTCACCGCCGTCATCATGGGCGCCGTCTTCCTGCTCGCCGAGCGCACCGCCTCGGCCGAAGTGGGGCGGCTGAGCGCCGTCCTGGCCATGTCGGTCGTGCTGACGGCCACGGTCGTACGGGCGTTGGCGCTGCCCGCGCTGTCCGTCCTGCTGTCCGGGACCGGTTGGTGGGCCCGCAGCGCCGCGCGCCAGGCGGGGCAATCCCTTCCTCAGAAGTAGGCCTAACACCACTGATTCCCGCGGCCCCGCGCCGCAGGATGGTTACGCACGACGCCGGGAACGCCCTGCACCGAGCACAGACACGGAGACGAATGAGATGACCGAAGGTTCGTACAGCGACGTCCAGCCCGCGCGCCAGGGACGCAACTGGTTCACCGCCGGATGGATAGCCATGGGCCGCGGGCTGACCATGTTCTTCCTCGGGCTGCTGGCCGTCTTCCTCGCGTGGTTCGCGCTCGTCGGCATGTCGCTCACCCTCCTCGGCTTCGGCCTCTTCCTCGTACCGGGGCTGGTCGCGGCGCTGCGCTGGTCGGCCAACGCCCAGCGGCGGCTGACCGGGAAGACCGGTGTGCGGATCGCCGAGCCGTACGGCCCCGCGCCGCGCGCCGAGGGCGGCTGGAAGGGCGCCTGGCGCAAGTGCGAGGCGATCTTCACCGACAGTGCGACCTGGCGCGACATGCTGTGGGCCCAGTGCGCCGTCACGGTCACCGGCCTGTTCGCCATCATCCCGTTCGCCTCCCTCGTCCACGGCCTGTTCGGCATGCTGCTCCCGTTCATCTGGGAGCCGGTCGTCCAGGCCTGGGACGGCACCTGGTACATGTTCGTGCCGGTGCGCAGCCAGGACTCCGCCTGGATCGCCGCCGGCCTGGGCCTGCTGGAGATCCCGATCGGCCTGCTGATCGCCCCGTACGTGCTGCGCCTGAACTCCCGTATCACCCACTCCCTGCTGGCGCCCACCGCCAAGGCCCGGATGGGGCGGCGCGTCGAGCACCTGGCCCGCACCCGTACCGATGTCGTCGACTCCTCCGCCGCCGAGATCCGCCGCATCGAGCGCGATCTGCACGACGGCGCGCAGGCCCGGCTGCTCGCCATGGGCATGAAGCTGGGCGCCGCCGAATCGCTCCTGGACGAGAACCCCGAGGCCGTCCGCACCCTGCTCGCCGAGACCCGCGACGCCTCCGTACGCGCCCTGGAGGAACTGCGCGACCTGGTACGCGGCATCCACCCGCCGGTGCTCGCCGACCGCGGCCTGGTCGACGCCGTCCGCTCGCTCTCGATGGAGAGCCGCCTCCAGGTCCAGGTGACCGCCAACCTCCCGGCCCGCCCGGAGCCGGCCGTGGAGTCCGCCGCCTACTTCGCCGTGTGCGAGCTGCTGGCCAACGCGACCAAGCACTCCGGTGCGCGCCGGGTCCTCATCGACATCCAGTACCGGGCCAACGCCCTGGCGGTGAGCGTCACCGACGACGGCCACGGCGGCGCGGGCCTGGAGTCCGGCAGCGGCCTCCAGGGTGTCCAGCGGCGGCTGGCCGCCTTCGACGGCACCCTCGGCATCAGCAGCCCGGTCGGCGGCCCCACCACCGTCAGCCTCCAGATCCCCTGCTCCCTGACGGTCATGCCCTGAACCATTTCCCTCCCCCCACGCCGGGCCCGGGTCGCACGCCGACCTGGGCCCGGCGCGTCCGCGTGCGCCGCGCGAGCAGGTCATGCCCTGTCTACGGGACGGCAGTTCGCCGCCCGGCCCCGCCCCGGCCGAACTACGCTCCGTACCCGTACGCCCGGCGTACCCACCCGACCGACCAAACGGAACCGGTGTCCCCCATGACCATGAGCACCCCCGCAGTCCGCCCCGCCACCCGCGACGACCTGCCCCGGGCCCTGCACACCCTCCAGCGCGCGTTCGCCGACTATCCCTTCACCCGCCACACCATCGCGGCCGACGGCCACCTCGACCGGCTGCACCGCTTCAACGAGCTGTTCCTCACCCGTATCGGCATGGAGCACGGCCGCGTCTGGGTGGCCGACGAGGGCGACGCGGTGGCCGTGTGGACCACGCCGGAGACCATCGGCGCGGGCGAGGTGTTCAGCGAGCTGGGCCCGCTGTTCACGGAGATCGCCGGGGACCGGGCCGAGAACTTCGCGCAGGCCGAGGCCATGATGGGCCCGCACCGGCCCACCGAGCCCGTGTGGTTCCTCGGCTCGGTCGGCGTGGACCCGGACCGGCAGGGCCGGGGCCTGGGCAGCGCGGTGATCCGCCCCGGTCTGGACACCGCCGACGAGGCGGGCGTGCCCGCCTTCCTGGAGACCTCCGACGAGCGCAACGTGCGCTTCTACGAGCACCTCGGCTTCGAGGTGACGGCCGCGTGCGTGCTGCCCGGCGGTGGTCCGCGTACCTGGTCCATGCTCCGCAAGCCGGAAGCCTGACCCCGGGGCCCGGCCGACGGCGTCCGGCCGACGGGGCCCGCCCCGGCCGGACGCGAAGACGGCCCCGCGCTGCTTGGACTCCTTGACCGTCCCGCTTGGACTCCTTGACCGTCCCGCGCTGCTTCGACTCCTCGACGGCCCCGACTTCCGTCTCCACGGACCCCGTTGGAATGCCCACGCCACCAAAAGCGTTCAAGGGGCATCCACTTGCACCGACCGGAGGCCGCACGTATGCCACAGACGACGGACCAGCGCGCCGGGGACCCGGCGCCGACCGCCGCGCATCCCCTGCCCGGGCCCACCGCACCGCCCCTCGACCCGCCGCGAGGGGAGCGACGGGGCGGGAGCGGCGCCGTCGTCCCCGTCCTGGCCTTCGCCGGCATCGTCGTCGCCGTCATGCAGACGATGCTGGTCCCCGTCATCAAGGACCTGCCGACCCTGCTGGCCACCGCCCCGAACAATGCCACCTGGGTCATGACCGCCACCCTGCTCACCGGTGCCGTGGCCACCCCCATCATGGGCCGCCTCGGCGATCTCTACGGCAAGCGGCGGATGCTGCTGGCCAGCCTGGCCTTCATGGTCGTCGGCTCGCTGATCTGCGGCGTCACTGTTGACATGACCACGATGCTGGTGGGCCGGGCGCTCCAGGGCTTCGCCATGGGCGCCATCCCGCTCGGCATCGGCATCATGCGCGACCAGCTGCCGCCCGAACGCCTCGGCTCCGCCATGGCGTTGATGAGCTCCTCCATCGGCGTCGGCGGCGGTCTCGCACTGCCCGCCGCTTCCCTGGTCGCCCAGCAGACCGACTGGCACGCGCTGTTCTTCGGCGCCGCGGGCCTGGGTGTGCTGGCCATGCTGCTCAGCGTCGTCTGCGTCCCCGAGTCGTCCGTACGGGCCACCGGCCGCTTCGACGTGCTCGGCGCCATCGGGCTGACCGGCGGGCTGGTCTGCCTGCTGCTGCCGGTCACCAAGGGCAGCGACTGGGGCTGGGGTTCGCCCACCACCCTCGGCCTGTTCGGCGGCGCGGTCGCCGTACTGCTCCTGTGGGGCGTCTACGAACTGCGGGTCGCCGCCCCGCTGGTGGACCTGCGCACCACCGCCCGCCGCGAGGTGCTGCTCACCAACCTCGCGTCCATCATGGTCGGCGTCGCCTTCTACGCGATCTCGCTCGTCCTGCCGCAGCTCCTTCAGCTCCCGGAGTCCACCGGCTACGGCCTGGGCCAGACCATGGTCGTCGCGGGCCTGTGCGTGGCGCCGCTCGGCCTGACGATGATGCTCACCGCCCCCGTGTACGCGCGCATATCGGCCCGGCGCGGCCCCAAGACCACCCTCATGCTCGGCATGCTCATCATCGCCGTCGGTTACGGCGCGGGCCTGGGCCTGATGAGCGCCGCCTGGCAGACCGTGATCATCTCGATCGTGGTCGGCGCGGGCATCGGCCTGGCCTACTCCTCGCTGCCCGCCCTGATCGTCGGCGCCGTCGACCCGTCCGAGACCAGCGCCGCCAACGGCCTGAACACCCTGATGCGTTCGATCGGCACTTCGGTGTCGAGCGCGGTCATCGGCATGGTGCTGGCCCACCTGTCCGCCCCCGCGGGCTCCGTGACGGTGCCGACCATGGCCGGCTTCCGCGTCTCGTTCGCCATCGCCACCGGCGCCGTCGCCGTCGGCCTCGTCCTGGCGGCGTTCCTGCCGTCCCGGCCCAAGCCGGGCGAGCCGCGGCTGCTGGCCCGCAGCGAGGCGGAAACCGGGGCGTTCGAACGGGTCGCCCCCGATGCGGGCACCATCGACGCCACCACGCCGACATGCCCGCCGACCGCTCTCCGCGGCACCGTACGGGACCCGCACGGACGCCCGCTGCCGGACGCCGTCGTCACTCTCCGGGAACCGGGCGGCTCACTCACCGCCCACACCGTGACCGGCCCGGACGGCTCCTTCGCCTTCACCGGCCTCACGGCCGGCGCCTACACCCTGACGGCCGCCGGCTACCCGCCGCACGCCGACCGGGTCACGCTCGCCCCCGGCGACCGGGAACGCCGCCTCGACTTCGACCTCACCCAGGAGGCCGCCACGAGGCCGCAGGCGTAAGCCCGTCGAACCGTCTCAGGCAGGGCAGAGCACGCGGTCGCGCTCGGGCCGCCGGGCCTGGGGCACGCTCGCCGGACGGGCCGGCGGCACACTGGCCGGACGGGCCGGCGGCGCGCCCACCGGCCGGGTGTACGGGGCATCGGACAACTCGACCGGCACGCTGCGGGAACTGGGCGCCGCACCGTGCGCCTCGGCCCGGATGCGCTGTTTCATCGTCGGCGGCAGAATCCGCCCGTACCGCATCCGGGGCAGCGCGAACACCGGTACGTCCCAGGGGACTCCGCCCTCCTCGCACACCCCGCCCGGCGCACCCGCCGGTTCACCGGCATAGTCATCGACCGGCGGATCCGCCCACCCGTCCCCGGCCTCGGCAACGGCCGCCGGGGCGGGGGCGGGAGCCGGGACGGCAACAGCGCCGGTGGTGGCGGAAGTGGCGGTGGCGGGCGTACGGAAGCCCAGCGCGGCAAGCATCTTGACGACAACGACGACGAAAGCGGCCCAGAGTCTCGTGACCTTGGTGGCGGCCATGATCCCTCTCTTCTCTGCTCGGTCCTGCGGTCAGTCCCCGGCCCTCGGGAGGTACCGCGGCGAGGCGGTGGCACAGCGCCGCGCGGACGCTCATCCCGATGACCGATTTGCGTACTTTCCTCATGATGTGTAGACGACCCGAGAACACGAGGACCCGCGCCCGCGATTCGCCGTTCTTCGGATGAACAGCACTCGGGTGGGCGAACGGGGCCGGACTTTCCGCCGACGCGTCCGCACCGCCACCCGCTCCCGCACCACCCCGCCGACCACCTCCACCACTCCCCACCGACCACCTCCACCGCTCCCCGCCGACCACCCCCGTTGCCCTCCGAGCAGCCAAGGCGCCGCGTGGTGGTCATCCGGGGTTCACCGGGGGCTGGTGGGCTTCAGCGCGTCGGCACACGGCCGGCGTGCGAAGAGGAGTACTCATGCGAAGACTGCGCCTGTCCCGTCGCAGCGTCATCACCGGTGCCGCCGTGGCGCTCGCCACCGCGGCGGCCGTGCCCGCGGGGGCCGCCGCCTTCGGGTCCGAGCACCAGGCGGAGCGGGCGGTCCGGGGCGGGGCGGCGAAGAACGTCATTCTGCTGATCGGTGACGGGATGGGGGACAGCGAGATCACCCTCGCGCGGGACTACACCGTGGGGGCCGCCGGGCGGCTGAACATGGACAAGTTCCCGCTGACCGGCGCCTACACGACGTACGCCGTGGACGAGCACAAGAAGCCGGACTACGTCACGGACTCCGCGGCCAGCGGCAGCGGCTGGGCCACCGGGCACAAGACCGTCAACGGCCGGATATCCAAGACGCCGGACACCGACAAGGCGCTGCCGACGATCCTGGAGCTGGCGCAGAAGAACGGTTACGCCACCGGCTCCGTCACCACCGCCGAGCTGACCGACGCCACCCCGGCCGTCCTCGCCTCGCACGCCACCGACCGCAGCTGCCAGGGCCCGGCCGACATGGCCAAGTGCCCCACCGACAAGATCAGCAAGGGCGGGCCCGGCTCGATCGCCGAGCAGAGCGTGAACCACAAGGTGGACGTGCTCCTCGGCGGCGGCAAGCAGCGCTTCGACCAGAAGATCACCGAGGGCCCGTACAAGGGCCTGACGGTGGCCGAACAGGCCCGCAAGCTGGGCTACCAGGTCGTCACGGACCGGGACGGCCTCAAGCGCGTCAAGAGCGTCGCGGGCGGCAAGCCGGTGCTGGGGCTGTTCGCTCCGGGCAACGTGCCCGTCGAGTGGACCGGCAAGGGCGCCGCCGTCGGCGGCACCGACCCGCAGCGCTGCACCACCAGCAACCCGCAGCGGTCCAAGGGCACGCCCGCGCTGGACGAGCAGGCCGCCAAGGCCATCCAGCTGCTGGAGAAGAAGCAGCGGGAGCAGCGCGGCCACGGCCGGGACAAGGGCTTCTTCCTCCAGGTCGAGGGCGCCTCGATCGACAAGCAGGACCACGCGGCCGACCCCTGCGGGCAGATCGGCGAGACCGCCGCGTTCGACCGCGCGGTGAAGGTGGCCCGGGACTACGCCGCCAAGCACCCCGACACGCTCGTCGTCACCACCGCCGACCACGGCCACTCCAGCCAGATCGTGCCGCTGGACGCCAACCCGCCCGGCCTCTCCTCGACGCTCGTCACGAACGAGGGCGGCAAGCTGAAGGTCAACTACTCGACCAACACGCCGGGCAAGTCGCAGGAGCACACCGGCACGCAGGTACGGATCGCCGCGCAGGGCCCGCAGGCGTACCGCGTGCTCGGCGTCACCGACCAGACGCAGCTGTTCACCACCCTGCGCACCGCGCTGCGGCTGCGCTGAGGGAGCGGGCGGCGAGCCTGACCACCACCTGAGACCCCGAGGGGGGCTTTCGGGGGAGCGGGGGATACGGAGGGCCGGGGCCGACGCCCCGGCCCTCCGCACGTGTGCGCCCGGCACGGCGGCCGGTGTCCAGGCATCCGATGTCCCGGCATCCGATCGTCCCGGCATCCGGTGTCCCGCGAATATCTACAAGGCTGTAGATTTTGCTTGTGCATTACTCGATGGCGAGCGATGCGCGGCACCCCGCGGGAACGACAAGGAGATCCACATGGCTCTGTGGGACCGGATCAAGGATTCCGCCCAGACGATGCAGAACCAGCTCGTCGCGAAGAAGAACGACCTCAAGAGCGGCGCCTTCCGGGACGCGAGCATGGCGATGTGCGCGCTCGTCGCCGCCGCCGACGGGCACGTCGACCCCTCCGAGCGGCAGCGGGTGGCCCAGCTCATCGCCACCAACGAGGTGCTGCAGAACTTCTCCGCCGACGATCTGCGCCGCCGCTTCGACGACTACCTGGACAAGCTCACCGCCGACTTCGACTTCGGCAAGGTCGGGCTCATGCAGGAGGTCGGCAAGGTGAAGAAGAAGCCGGTCGAGGCGCGTGCCGTCATCCAGATCGGCATCGTCATCGGCGGCGCCGACGGCGACTTCGACAAGACCGAGCAGGCCGTGGTGCGCGAGGTCTGCTACGCGCTGGACATCCCGCCGCCGTACCGCTCACGGGCGGTCGGATCAGACGTTGACGCCGAAGTCCGCCGCGATGCCGGCCAGGCCGGACGCGTAGCCCTGGCCCACCGCGCGGAACTTCCACTCCGCGCCGTGCCGGTACAGCTCGCCGAAGACCATGGCGGTCTCGGTCGAGGCGTCCTCGGTGAGGTCGTAGCGGGCCAGCTCGGTGCCGTTCGCCTGGTTGACGACGCGGATGAACGCGTTGCGGACCTGGCCGAAGCTCTGGCCGCGGCTCTGCGCGTCGTGGATGGAGACCGGGAAGGCGATCTTGGTGACCTCGGCGGGCACGCCCGCCAGGTTCACGTTGATCGACTCGTCGTCGCCCTCGCCCTCACCGGTGAGGTTGTCGCCGGTGTGCTGCACCGAGCCGTCCGGGCTGGTGAGGTTGTTGTAGAAGACGAAGTGCCGGTCCGAGACGACCTTGCCCGACTCGTTGCACAGCAGGGCGCTCGCGTCGAGGTCGTAGTCGGTACCGGTGGTGGTCCGCACGTCCCAGCCGAGGCCCACCGTCACGGCGGTCAGGCCGGGCGCCTCCTTCGACAGCGAGACGTTGCCGCCCTTGGCCAGCGAGACTCCCATGGATGTTCCTCCCGGGTCGGGGTGTGTGGCCTCCTTGTGCGGCGGGCCACAATCTCTACAGTGCTGTAGAGGATGACGAACAACAGCCGGGACGCGTTCCCGGACCGCTCAGTAGGATGCGGCGACGCCCCCGCCGCGCGGGGCGTCCGGCACGGAACGGGAGGCGACGGCATGAACGGGGACCCCTTCGGCGGCCATCCGGACGGGCGCGACCGCGCGCGCCGCCGGGGCCAGGGCGAGCTGGAAGCCCAGGTGCTGGCCGCGCTGCACCACTCCCCCGGCCCCGTCACCGCCGCCTGGGTACAGGACCACCTCGGCGGCGACCTCGCATACACGACGGTGATGACGATCCTCTCCCGCCTGCACGCCAAGAAGGCCGTCACCCGCGAACGCGTCGGCCGGTCCTACGTGTGGACCCCGGCCGCCGACGAGGCGGGCCTGGCCGCGCTGCGCATGCGCCGCGTACTGGACAGCGAGTCGGACCGGGACGCCGTACTGGCCAGCTTCGTATCGGCCCTGTCCGCCCAGGACGAGCAGCTGCTGCGATCCCTGCTAGAGCGCGCCACCGGCGGCCCCGGAGCATCCGAGAGTTCCGGAGCCTGACCGACCCATGGGCGTTTTCGTCTTCCTCCCGCTCGTGCTCCCGCTGACCGCCCTGCCGATCGCCCGCCTCGCCGGCCAGCACCTCCACCCGCGCAGCACCACCCGCCTGCTGACTGCGCTGGCCGTGGTCCTCGGCGTGTGCAGCACGTTGTGCCTGGGGCTGCTGATGGTGGTGGGCACCGCCCAGCTGCCCGGCAATCCGCTGCCGGACGGCTGGTCCGACCCGGAGGTACGCGCCGCGGTGCCGGCCGCGGAGTTCGCGGGCACGGCGGCGATCGCCGCGCTCGCCGCCGTCCTGACGGCCTGCGGCACCGAGCTGCGCCGCCACTACCGCGTCCGCTCCCGTACGCACCAGGCGCTGGACGGGCTGCCGTCCGGTACGGAACTGGCGGTGCTGCCCGACGACTCCCCGTACGCCTACGCCGTACCCGGCCTGCCCGCCCGCCCCGGCAGGCCCGCGCGCCCCGGCCGGATCGCGGTCTCCCGCGGCATGCTGCACAGCTTGGACAGCGACGAGCGCCGCGCGCTGCTCGCCCATGAACGCGCCCACCTGGCGGAACGCCACCACCGCTACCAGCTCGCCGTACGGCTGGCCGGCTGCGCCAACCCGCTCCTGCTGCCGCTGCGTACGGCGGTCGCCTTCAGCGCCGAGCGCTGGGCCGACGAGGAGGCGGCGCGGACCGTCGGCGACCGGCGGCTGACCGCGCGGGCCGTGGGCAAGGCCGCGCTGGTCTCCCGGCCCACACCCGGTCCCCTGCTGGCGGGCTTCGCCGCCCCGGAGCCGGGCCCCGTACCGCGCCGGGTGGCGGCCCTCCTCGGCCCGGCGCCCACGGCCCGCAGCTGGCCGCCCGCGCTCACCCCGGCGGGCCTGGCCGCCCTGGTCGCCGCCGCGGGCACCGCCGCCTCGGCCCTCTCCTCGCTCAACGCGGCGGTGGCGCTCTTCCTCGTCCTCAAGGCGGCCACCCCGCTGTGAGGGCGTTCCCGCTCTGAGTACGCGCACGCCCGGGACCTGGGGGTTTGTGCTCAGGTGGCGGGTCCGCCGCGTCCGTAGCCTGCGGTTGTGACAACCGTGGAAGAGCAGCGCGCCGAACCCGCCGAAGGGCCTCAGAGCCGTCCCGCCCTGAAGTCGGCCGCCCTCGGCTGCGGTTTCCTGGCGGCGCTCCCGGTCCTCCTCGTCCTGGGCGTGGTCCTCGTCATCATGGTCGAGTCGGCGGTGCCCGAGGACTACGCCAAGGTGACGCCCGAGAAGATGGCCGAACAGGTCGTCAGCACGTCCGAGGACGCCTACCGGGCGATGGGGCTGCGCCGCCGGATACCGAGGGGCGAGCAGCGCACCGGGACGGGAGGACGCACGGTGAACACGCTGACCTCCGGCTTCTGCTATCCGGGCGGCTGGGAGAGCGTCAAGGACCACTCCGTGGACGGCGCCTACAGCCTCAGCCACGCATGGGAACTCGACCAGGTGCCCGCCAAGGTGGCCCTCCCGGCGCTGAAGCGGCTGCGGGACCACCTGAAGGACACCGGCTGGCGCATCAGGGATTACGGAAAGACCGTCAACGACGAGTGGGAGGTGCGCGCGGAGCGCGACGAGGAGACGTCGGACGACGGGGTCGTACGGCAGTCGGTGACCTGGTACGAGAACGATCAGCGCCTCAGCGGCGGCTACGCCGGGCCCTGTGCATACGACCCCGGCTGGAGGAAAGGTGACGGCCTGGCAGGTACGCAGGTGCGCGCCCCGGCCGTCTTCCCCACCCCGTGACCGCCCGCCCCGGGCGCCTCCCTTACGATGTGATCCGCCCCACACCGTCGAGTTTCTACAGCGTTGTAGAAGTTGGCTGTAGAGTGCGCCAGAACACGCGCAACCGGTCCGGCGGGAGGGGGAGATGGCGACGAGGCACGGACCCCCACAGCAGGACGGGCCGCCCCCGGAGGCGGAGGTGCGGTGGGTCTACCAGCCGGTGGAGCTGCAACATCCCGACGGCGGGTGGGAATTGGGCCGGATCAGCGCCTGGTGGCGGGACGGGGCAGGCGAACTGTGGTGCAGGTTGCGTACGATGCGCGGCAGCAGCGGCAGTTGCCCGCAGTGGTTTCCGTACGACCCCGACCGCATGCTCGTCCTGCCGAGCGCGGGCATCTGACGCACCAGAAGGACCAATAGGCGTGCAAGACAGGAACCGGCCCCGGCGGGGCGCGACCTCCGGCCAGAACGGCACCGTCACCTCCGGCCCCACGGGCCGCAGCGGCCGCTCCGGCCCCGGCGCGGACTCCCGCGGCCCCGACGGCCCCGGCGTCCCCGGCCCCCGTTCCCGCCGGGCCGGCCGGCAGAGCTCCGGCTCCGGCACCGGCGGCTCACGCCGCGCCGCGGGCCCCGGCCGCGGCCGCCGCCCCAAGGCCCGGATGACCCGGCGCGGCCGCATCCTCGCCTGGACCGGCGGCGTCCTCGGCGTGTTGCTGCTGATCACGGCCGGCGTCGGCGGCTGGATCTACTTCAAGCTGGACGGCAACATCCACGGCGCGGACGTCGGCAGCCGCCTCGGCGGCGACCGCCCCGCCAACCTCAGCCCCGGCTCCAAGAACATCCTGGTCGTCGGCTCGGACAGCCGCGCGGGCGCCAACGCCAAGTACGGCAAGAACCTGGACACCATGCAGTCGGACACGCTGATGGTGCTGCACATCGCCGCCAACCGCGAGTGGGCCACCGCGGTCTCCTTCCCGCGCGACTCCTGGGTGTCCATCCCGGCCTGCGACAGCGGCAAGGGCCACACGTCCAAGCCCCACCACTTCAAGATCAACGAAGCGTTCACCATCGGCGGCGAGAGCGGCGATGTGGCCAACGCGGCGGCCTGCACGATCAAGACCGTCGAGAAGAACACCGGACTGCGCATCGACCACTTCGTCTCGGTCGACTTCCAGGGCTTCAAGGGCATGGTCAACGCCCTGGGCGGCATAAAGGTCTGCCCGAAGACCGCGATCCACGACAAGAAGGCGCACCTCGACATGGAGGCGGGCTGCCAGGAGGTCAGCGACGAGAAGGCGCTCGGCTACGTCCGTACCCGCTACAGCGTCGGCGATGGCTCCGACCTCGGCCGCATCGGCCGCCAGCAGGAGTTCATGAAGGCGCTCGGCGAGAAGGCGCAGTCCAAGCTGACCAGCCCCGGCGCGCTGTACGACTTCCTGGACTCGGCCACCAAGTCGCTCACCACCGACGAGGAGCTGGCGGGCGTCAAGCCGCTGTCCGAACTGGCCTCCACGGTCAAGGACATCCCCAGCAACCGGCTCACCTTCCTGACCGTGCCGAACTACCCGCGCGAAGCGGACGTGCCCACCGACAAGGCGAACGTCATCTGGCAGTACCCGCAGGCCGGCGACCTCTTCAGCGACCTGGCGCACGACAAGGAGGTCAGCAAGGACAAGCTGGCCTCCGAGGCCAAGAAGCTGGTCACCGCGCGCTCGGTGAAGGTACGGGTCCTCAACGGCACCGGCACGCCCGGCTACGCGGCGGGCGCGGCGGCCGACCTGCGCAAGATGGGCTTCTCGGTGGTCTCCACCGGCAACGCGGCCCCCGGCGCCAAGGAGACCGCCATCACCTACCCCGCGTCGATGGAGGCACAGGCGAAGGTGCTGTCCGCCCGGCTGGCGGGCGTGAAGACGGAGAAGTCGGCGGACACGGCGGCAGCGGCGACGGACGTGGTGACGCTGACGGTGGGCGAGGGCTTCACCACGACCGGCTGACCCGGCCACCTCGTACGACTCGCAAGAACCGCAAGGAGCGCCGGACGGGCACTTAGCCCGTCCGGCGCTCCTCGGTGTCTCCGGGGTCTCCGGGCGTCAGCCCTTGTCCTCCAGGTCGCCCTCGGTCTCCAGGAACGCCTCCCGGAGCGCCGCCAGCGTCTCCTTGTCCGGCTCGGCCCACATGCCGCGCGACTCCGCCTCCAGGAGGCGTTCCGCGATGCCGTGCAGGGCCCAGGGGTTGGCCTCCTGGAGGAAGGCGCGGTTCTCGGGGTCGAGGACGTACGTCTGCGCCAGCTTGTCGTACATCCAGTCCGCGACGACGCCGGTCGTGGCGTCGTACCCGAACAGGTAGTCGACCGTCGCGGCGAGTTCGAAGGCGCCCTTGTAGCCGTGGCGGCGCATCGCCTCGATCCAGCGCGGGTTGACCACGCGGGCGCGGAAGACGCGGGAGGTCTCCTCGACCAGCGTGCGGGTGCGGACCGTCTCGGGGCGGGTCGAGTCGCCGATGTACGCCTCGGGCGCGCTGCCCTTGAGCGCGCGGACGGTCGCGACCATGCCGCCGTGGTACTGGAAGTAGTCGTCCGAGTCGGCGATGTCGTGCTCGCGGGTGTCGGTGTTCTTCGCCGCCACCGCGATCCGCTTGTACGCGGTCTCCATCTCCTCGCGCGCCGGGCAGCCCTCCAGGCCGCGCCCGTACGCGTAACCGCCCCACACCGTGTAGACCTCGGCGAGGTCCGCGTCGGTGCGCCAGTCGCGGGAGTCGATCAGCTGGAGCAGGCCCGCGCCGTACGTCCCCGGGCGGGAGCCGAAGATACGGGTGGTGGCGCGCCGCTCGTCGCCGTGCGCGGCCAGGTCGGCCTGGGCGTGGGCGCGGACGAAGTTGGCGTCGGCGGGCTCGTCCAGGGACGCGGCGAGCCGTACCGCGTCGTCCAGCAGGCCGATGACGTGCGGGAACGCGTCGCGGAAGAAGCCGGAGATGCGCAGCGTCACATCGATGCGCGGACGGCCCAGCTCCTCGGCGGGGATCGGCTCCAGACCGGTCACGCGGCGCGAGGCGTCGTCCCAGACGGGCCGGATGCCGAGCAGGGCCATCGCCTCGGCCACGTCGTCACCCGACGTGCGCATGGCGCTCGTCCCCCACAAGGACAGGCCCACCGAGGTCGGCCAGTCGCCGTGGTCGGTGCGGTAGCGCTCCAGGAGCGAGTCGGCGAGCGCCTGCCCGGTCTCCCAGGCGAGCTTGCTGGGTACGGCCTTGGGGTCGACGGAGTAGAAGTTACGGCCGGTCGGCAGCACGTTGACCAGGCCGCGCAGCGGCGATCCGGACGGGCCCGCCGGGACGAAGCCGCCGGCCAGCGCGTGCACGGCGTGGTCGATCTCGTCGGTGGTGGCGGCCAGGCGCGGCACGACCTCGCGCGCGGCGAAGGCGAGGATCGCCGCCACCGGCTCGCGCTGCTCCTCCGGCAGCCCGGCAGTGACCCGCTCGACGGCGGCCAGGTCCCAGCCCGCGTCGTCCATGGCCTGCACCAGGCCGCGGGCGCGCTCCTCGACCTCGTCGGCGGTCGTACGGGTAGCCGCCGACTCGTCCAGGCCCAGCGCCTCGCGCAGGCCGGGCAGCGAGGACGTACCGCCCCAGATCTGCCGGGCGCGCAGGATGGCGAGCACGAGGTTGACACGCGCCTCGCCCTCCGGGGCGCCGCCGAGGACGTGCAGACCGTCGCGGATCTGCGCGTCCTTGACCTCGCACAGCCAGCCGTCGACGTGCAGCAGGAAGTCGTCGAAGCCCTCGTCGTCCGGGCGCTCCTCCAGGCCGAGGTCGTGGTGCAGCTTGGCGGCCTGGATCAGTGTCCAGATCTGGGCGCGGATGGCGGGCAGCTTGGCCGGGTCCATGGCGGAGATCGCCGCGTATTCGTCCAGCAGCTGCTCCAGGCGCGCGATGTCGCCGTACGACTCGGCGCGGGCCATCGGCGGTACGAGGTGGTCGACCAGCGTAGCGTGCACCCGGCGCTTGGCCTGGGTGCCCTCGCCCGGGTCGTTGACCAGGAACGGGTAGATCAGCGGCAGGTCGCCGAGGGCCGCGTCCGGGCCGCAGGCGGCGGACAGGCCGGCGTTCTTGCCGGGCAGCCACTCCAGATTGCCGTGCTTGCCGAGGTGCACCATGGCGTCGGCACCGAAACCGCCGTCCTCCCGGGAGGCGGCGATCCAGCGGTAGGCGGCCAGGTAGTGGTGCGACGGCGGCAGATCGGGGTCGTGATAGATCGCGATCGGGTTCTCGCCGAAGCCGCGTGGCGGCTGAATGAGAATGAGCAGATTGCCGCGGCGCAGGGCCGCCAGCACGATGTCGCCGTCCGGGTTCTTGCTCCGGTCCACGAACATCTCGCCGGGCGGCGGGCCCCAGTGCTCCTCGACCTGCTCGCGCAGCTCCTGCGGCAGCGTGCTGTACCAGCGCTTGTAGTCGGCGGCGGGGATACGGACCGGGTTGCGGGCCAGCTGCTCCTCGGTCAGCCACTCCTGGTCGTGGCCGCCCGCCTCGATCAGCGCGTAGATCAGCTCGTCGCCATCACCGGACTCCAGCCCGGGCACGGGCTCGTCCCCGTAGTCGTAACCCTCCTCGCGGAGGCGGCGCAGCAGGGCGACGGCACTCGCCGGAGTGTCCAGACCGACCGCGTTGCCGATCCGCGAGTGCTTGGTCGGGTACGCGGACAGCACCAGCGCCAGACGCTTGTCGGCGGGCGCGATGTGGCGCAGCCGGGCGTGGCGTACGGCGATGCCGGCAACGCGGGCGGCGCGCTCGGGGTCGGCGACGTACACCGGCAGGCCGTCCTCGTCGGTCTCCTTGAAGGAGAACGGGACGGTGATCAGCCGGCCGTCGAACTCGGGCACCGCGATCTGGCTGGCGGCGTCCAGCGGCGACAGGCCCTCGTCGTTCTCCTCCCAGGCGCTGCGCGGCCCGGTCAGGCACAGGGCCTGGAGGATCGGCACGTCCAGCGCGGCCAGCGCGCCCGCGTCCCACGCC
Source organism: Streptomyces rimosus subsp. rimosus (assembly GCF_000720725.1). Lineage (GTDB taxonomy): Bacteria > Actinomycetota > Actinomycetes > Streptomycetales > Streptomycetaceae > Streptomyces > Streptomyces rimosus_A. The sequence continues at coordinate 26,849 of NZ_JOCQ01000008.1, read as the reverse complement.
TCGTCGTCACCGCCGGCCGACGCCTCGGCGGGCTTGGTGCCGCCCGCCGCCAGCACGGTCGTCACGATGGCGTCGGCGGCCCGCAGCTCCTCGATCAGCTCCGGCTCGGGCGCCCGCAGCGAGGCCACGAACAGCGGCATCGGGCGGCCGCCGGCCTCCTCGATCCGCTCGCACAGCGACTCCACGAAGCCGGTGTTGCCGCTCATGTGGTGGGCGCGGTAGTAGAGCACCGCGACCAGCGGGCCGGTCGCGGCGCCCGTGTCGTCCGTACGGGCCACGACCTCGCCGCCGGTACGCGCCTCGGCCGCCAGGTGCTTCGAGCGCTCCAGGTGGCCCCAGGACGGCGCGGCGGCGGGCGGCTCGAAGCCGTGGCCGGTCAGCAGCACGGTGTCGGACAGGAAGCGGGCGAGCTGCTCCAGGTTGGCGGGGCCGCCGTGCGCCAGGTAGGCGTGCGCCTCGGCCGCGATGCCGATGGGGACGGTGGACGCCTCCATGAGCTGCGCGTCCGGGGCCTGTTCGCCGGTGAGCACCACGACGGGGCGGGTCTGGTCGGCGGCGAGGAGCTGGTCCAGGCCCTCCTGCCAGGCCCGCAGGCCGCCCAGGAGCCGGACGACGACCAGGTCGGCGCCGTCCAGGAGGCCGGGCAGCTCGGCCAGGTCGAGGCGGGCGGGGTTGGCGAGCCGGTACGGCACGGGACCGGCGGCCGCGCGTGCGCTGAGCAGGTCGGTGTCGGACGTCGACAGCAGCAGGATCATGGCGGCGTCTGGCCTTCCTCGGGGTCCGCGCCCCGGGCGGTGTTCACGGACGGCGGGAGTTCCTGGCTCGCCCGGCGGTGGCCGGGCTCACAGTGGCGGGACCGCGCCGGATTTCCACCGGGCTTCCTCCCTTGGCGCCGTCGCTGGCGTCCGGTGGGCCAGCTGACCCACCGACCTGCATAGTAAGGGCTGCCGCAGGCGACTGGTCGGGGGACCGCCCGAGCCATCGTCGGTATGCTCGCCGCCATGCCGCCCACCCCCGCGATACCCCCACACCGGGACGAATCCCTCGTACGGGATGGCGGTGACGCCTGCGCAGGGGGCGGCCGCGACCCCCGCGTACGGGACGTACGGGAGCGCGGCGATGCCGTCGTACGGGACCGTGGCGAAGCCGTCGTACGGGACCGTGGCGACGCCTGCCCCGGGGCGCTGCGCCTGCACGAAGCAGCGGACGGATTCCTGGCCCGACTCCGCCTGCCCGCAGGCCTCCTGACGCCTGATCAGGCCCGCGCCCTGGCCGACGCGGCGGACCGTCTCGGCGACGGCCACCTCTCCCTCACCTCCCGCGGCAACGCGGAGCTGCGCGGCCTCGGCGACGGCAGCGCCGCGCCCCTCGCCGACCTCCTGCGCACCGCCGGCCTCCTCCCCTCCGACCAGCACGAACGCGTCCGCAACATCGTCGCCTCGCCGCTCGCCGGACTGGACGGCCAGGGCGCCGACGGCGGCGCGTCCGTCCAGGACTGGGCCCGCGAACTCGACCGCCTCCTGTGCGCGAGCGACACCGCCCCCGCCCTCTCCGGCCGCTTCCTCTTCGCGCTGGACGACGGCCGCGGCGACGTGGCCGCGCTCGGCGGCGATGTGACGTTGATCGCAGAGTTGGGCGGTACGGCGCTGCTGCGCATCGGCGACGACACGGAGGCGCTGCGGCTGCCCGGCCGCGACGCGCCACGCGTGGCCCTCGCCGCCGCCGAAGCGTTCCTCACCGTCGCCCAGGAAGCAGGCAACGGCTCGTGGCGCGTACGGGAGCTGCCGCCGGGTTACGAGGCCGCGACCGTCCGCGTACACCTGCGTACGCAACTCCCGGAGCCGTACGCGACAGCCACACCCCCACCCTCCACCCACCCGTCCCCGCCCCGGCCGGGCCTGGTCACCGCCCCCGACGGCGCTCCGGCCGCCGCCCTCTCCCTCCTCGCGCCCCTCGGCCGCCTCACCAGCGCCCACCTGCGGGCGCTGGCCGCCACCGCCGCCCGGGACGGGGCCGGCGAACTGCGTATGACACCCTGGCGCGGCGTGGTCCTGCCCGGCCTGTCCCCGGAGACGGCCGATGCCAGGCTGCGCGAACTGGCCGCGACCGGCCTGGTCACCGACCCCGCCTCCCCCTGGTACGGGCTCGGCGCCTGCACCGGCCGCCCCGGCTGCGCCAAGTCCCTGGCCGATGTACGGGCGGACGCGGTGTCCACGCTCCGCGCGGACGGCCCCGGGCTGCTGCCCGTCCACTGGTCGGGCTGCGCGCGCCGCTGCGGCCACCCGCACGGCGCGTGGGTCGATGTCGTGGCCACCGGCGACGCCTACGAGGTGTCCGTACGGGGCACCCGCGACGGGACGGCCCCCGTGACCACCGTCCCCACGACCGACCCCGGCCGCCTCGCCGACGCCGTCGCGACGGCCCGCGCGGCCACCCGCACAACGACATGACGGCCACCCGTACCACCCCCACGACGACATGACCGAGGGCAACGAAACACAGTGAGCGAGTTCGACTACGAGAAGGACGGGGCGGAGATCTACCGCCAGTCCTTCGCCACCATCCGCGCCGAGGCGGACCTCGCGCAGCTGCCCGAGGACGTCAGCCGGGTCGCCGTCCGGATGATCCACGCCTGCGGCATGACCGACCTCGTACGCGACCTGGCGTACTCTCCGCAGGTCGTCGCCCGCGCGAGCGAGGCCCTGCGGGGCGGCGCGCCGATCCTCTGCGACGCGAACATGGTCGCCAGCGGCGTCACCCGCAAGCGGCTGCCCGCCGACAACGAGGTGATCTGCACCCTCGCCGACCCCTCCGTACCGGATCTGGCGAAGCGCATGGGCACCACCCGCAGCGCCGCCGCCCTCGAACTCTGGCGCGACCGCCTCGAAGGCTCGGTGGTCGCCGTCGGCAACGCACCCACCGCCCTCTTCCGCCTCCTGGAGATGATCGAGGAGGGCGCGCCCCGCCCGGCCGCCGTCCTCGGCATACCGGTCGGCTTCATCGGCGCGGCCGAGTCCAAGGACGCGCTGGTCCAGCACCCGTCGGGGCTGGAACATCTGGTGGTACGCGGACGCCGCGGCGGCAGCGCGATGGCCGCGGCAGCGATCAACGCGATAGCGAGCGTGGAAGAGTGACCGAGCAGCACACGACGGACCGCACGGCCGGCCAGTCCGGTACGGCCCCGGGGCGCCTGTACGGCGTCGGCCTCGGCCCCGGCGACCCGTCCCTCATGACCCTGCGCGCCGTGGAAGTCATCTCCTCCGCCGATGTGATCGCGTACCACAGCGCCCGGCACGGCCGCTCGATCGCGCGCTCCATCGCCGAGCGCCACATCCGCCCCGACCACCTCGAAGAACCCCTGATCTACCCGATCACCACGGAGTCGACGGACCACCCCGACGGCTACCGGGGCGCCCTCAACGACTTCTACACCGAAGCCGCCGCCCGCCTCGCCGCCCACCTCGACGCGGGCCGCACCGTCGCCGTACTCGCCGAGGGCGACCCGCTCTTCTACGGCTCGTACCAGCACATGCACCAGCGCCTGGCCGACCGCTACGAGACCGAGGTCATCCCCGGCGTCACGTCGGTCAGCGCGGCCGCGGCCCGCCTCGGCAAACCCCTCTGCGAAGCCGACGAGGTATTGACGATCCTCCCGGGAACCCTCCCCACCGAGGAACTGACCGCCCGCCTCGCCGCCACCGACGCCGCGGTCGTCATGAAGCTCGGCCGCACCTTCCCCTCCGTACACCAGGCGCTCACCGACTCGGGCCGCCTCCCGGAGGCCGACTACGTCGAACGCGCGACGATGCCGGGGGAGCGGACGGCACCCTTGTCGGAAGTGGACCCGGCCTCCGTCCCCTACTTCTCCGTCGCCGTGGTCCCCAGCCGCATCGCCACCCCGCCGCCCGCGCCGGCCGCCGGCTCGGTCGTGGTCGTCGGCACCGGCCCGGCGGGCCCGTTGTGGCTCACGCCGGAGTCCCGCGGCGCCCTCGCCTCCGCCACCGACCTGGTCGGCTACACCACCTACCTCGACCGCGTCCCCGTACGCCCCGGCCAGGCGCGCCACGCCTCCGACAACAAGGTCGAGTCCGAACGCGCCGAACTCGCCCTCGATCTGGCCCGCCGTGGCCACCGGGTGGCAGTGGTCTCCGGCGGCGACCCGGGCATCTTCGCCATGGCAACAGCCGTCCTCGAAGTGGCCGCCCAGGAGCCCTACCGCTCCGTCCCCGTACGCGTCCTCCCCGGCGTCACCGCCGCCAACGCGGCAGCCGCCCGCGCGGGCGCGCCCCTCGGCCACGACTACGCGGTGATCTCCCTCTCCGACCGCCTCAAGCCGTGGGAGGTCATCGCCGACCGCCTGCGCGCGGCGGCCTCCGCCGACCTGGCGATGGCCCTGTACAACCCCGGCTCCCGCACCCGTACCTGGCAGGTCGCCAAGGCCCGCGAACTCCTCCTGGAACACCGCGCCCCCGACACCCCGGTGGTCATGGCCCGCGACGTGGGCGGCCCGACCGAGTCCGTACGCGTGGTGCCGCTCGCCGCCCTGGCCCCCGAGGAAGTCGACATGCGCACGATCCTCCTGATCGGCTCGTCGCAGACGGAGTCGGTACGCCGGGAAGCGGGCGACGACCGCGAGACGGTGTGGACGCCGCGGCGGTACCCGGAGGCGTGATCCGACCCCCGGCGGGCGGGCCCGTCCCGCCCGCCGCCCGGTCGCATTTCCGCCATAAGCCTCCGAACCCACCCGGCAAATCCAGCCACGGAAACACCGCGCCTTCGTAGATCACTTAGCGTCGGCGCGGTCCCCCGGCCCGGCGGGACCATCCACGGGGCGCGGAAGCGGGGTACCACCACATGAGCACAACACCGACCAACCACAAGCCCCTACGCTTACGCACCACCGCAGCGGCCACCACCGCCGGTCTCCTGCTCACCCTCACCACCACCGGCTGCGCCACCAGGGAAGAACGCTGCGGCCCGGAGCCGACCAAGCGCTACGGCGCCGCCGATCTGTACGGTGAATGGTCCTCTCGCAGGGGAGTGTCGATAGACCTCAAAAACCTCGGCGGCAGGCTCGGCCGCACCTTCCTGACCCACGACTGGCCGAAGGACACCACCGCCGAGCAGGCCACCGCCGAGCCGCCCCCTTCGGGCATCATGGGCGACGGCAATTGGAACGTCTCCCAGAACCGCACCACGCTCACCCTCACCTTCGACCGCATCGACGCCGAACTGGCACGCAGCACGGTCAGTTCGCTGCGAATAGGCGAGGAAAAGAGCCACCCGGTCCTGTACCGACAGCTCGCGGGCGGCCCGGAGGAGTGCCACGTCCTGGAACTGCGACGCGAGCGCTGAGTCAGGGGCGCGCCACCTCGCCCCACCTCGCTCCCGCTTCGGGCCCGCCCCCTCGCACCGCAGCGCTTTTTTCGGGCCCTCACGGCGCTGCGCGGTCCGCCAACTCCTGGATGTACGCGACCGACTCACGCGGCGACAGAGCCACATCGCGCACCTTGTCGTACGAGGCCCAGTACTCGGTGAACTTGTCCGCGTCCTCGACCATTCCCCCGGCCTTGCACCCTTCCAGATAGGCGACGCAACTGCCGTCCGCCATCCACAGCAACGAGAGGGAGCCTCCCATCAGATCGTGGCCGCCCGCGGTGAACGGGAGTACCTGAACGGTCATGCGGGGGGCCGACGAGGCTTCCACGAGGTGCAGCAATTGCCCGTGCCAGATGTACGGATCAGCAGCGGGCCGCACAAGAACCGACTCGTCGATGATGATGCGGATGTCAGGCGGCGGGTCCCGCCGCAGCAGTTCTTGCCTGCCGAGGCGTCGGGCGACCCGTTGCTCCAGCAAGTCGGCGTCGATGTGCGGTGGCCAGGACAGCACGGCACGCGCGAACGCCTCGGTCTGCAGAAGCCCGGGAATGCACGTCACGTACTTGTGCATGAACCTGGCCTTGGCCTCGTACTCCATGAACAGCTCGTACTTGTCGGTGAAGACGTTCTGGTGCGCCAGCCTCCACAGTCCGACGAGCAGCCCTTTGGTGCCGTAAGTCCGGTCCAGCGCCTCCATGACCTGCCGCTTGGAAAGGCGCTCGCCGTTCTCAAGGCGGTTCAGGTAGGTGCGGTCGTAATTGGTCTCCTCGGCCAGCTGAGCCAGTGACCGCCCGGACGTTTCCCGGAGGCGGCGCAACTCGCGGGACAGCACATCCCGGGCCAGGTTCTGAGCCTCAAGCACACACGCGGTCATCTCGTCTCCTCTGTTGCCCGGCGTGACGACAACGCCGGGCTCCTACCAGCGAACGCGGCCGAGCGTAACGATGCACGTACGCAAAGTGTTTGCGGATTTCACCGACCGTTCAAAGGCAGAAACACATGGCTACGACCGAGCCCATCCGAACCACAAATACGATCAAAATCGCCGAGGAAGCGCGCGATGAACTCCGCACCGCCCTCACCGCCGTCGGCATCAAACTCCCGACGCTGAGCCTGGACACCCCCTCCATCACCGGCGACATCGCCCGGCCACTCGTCACGCTCGGCCGCTGCACCCCCGAAGTGGCCCGCCGCCTCGCCGCCGTACTCCGGACGTGCTCAACGTGACCGACGAGCAGCCGCAGCCCCCACCCCCGAAGCCGCCCCCGACCCCGGACGACACCACCCGCCGCGAGGCCCTGGCGGCACGCGTCCGCGAAGCCAACCGCTGGAGTACGTCATGGCCCCGGTGAAACGCGCTTGCGCGCCGTAGCCCGGCCGTACCCTCAGCCACCACCATGCATGTCGGCTCACCTCGAACCCCGGCCTCCGGCTCACCGCCGTCGGCGACCTGCTTGTTCACCGTTCGCATCGAATGCGCACCCGGCATGGATTGGCGCCGCCATTACGAGGCTCTCCGCTACACGCTGATCGACACCCCAGCAGAACTGGGCCAGGGCCTACGCGCCTACCTGGATGCGTTCAGCCTCGTCTTCGGCACCTTCGGCTTCGGCCTGTTTTCCGCTCGCAGGCGACCATCGCGGGGGCAGACTGGTGCGCTTCATCCGTCACGCGATACGGAGACCGGCACAGTGGCTCTCACCCTTATCACCGACCACCCGGCCTGGATGGACGGCCCGCACGGAACGCGCGTGCGCCTGGTCGCCTACCAGGGTTCTCCCTGGCTCGCGGTGTGCTCGCCGGCCCAGGCACTAACGCTGCGCTTGGTCGGCGCGGAGGGCGACGGCCAGAGCCCGCCGGTGCTGTCCGTGGCGCCCAGCATCTTGCCCGCGTCCCGTACTGCCGCGACCCTGGTGCAGTGCCTCGCCTCCCTGGGCACGGTGCAGCGGCTGACGAACCCCAGCCTGTGGGACGCGATCACCACCGCGATCCTGCGGCAAGTCGTGCGCGCCGACCAGGCCCGTCGGGTCTACCGGTCCTGGTGTCAGGTGCACGGCCCGGCCGTGCCCGCCGAGTCCAGCGTCCTGCCACCGTGCCCGGACCCCGAGACCGTACTCAGCTTGTGCGACCGGCAGTTCACGGAGGCCAACACGACGTTCCACCGCACCGCGCTGCGCGCCGCAGCCGCCGCCTACCGCGCACGCCACCACACCTGGGAGCAGCTCAGCCCGGACGACCTCGTCAAGGCCCTGCAAGAGGTGCCGCGGATCGGCCCGTGGACGGCGGCGGCCGCGGCCGCCGACTACACCGGTGACTTCGCGGTCTACCCGCACGGCGACCTCGCGGTGCGCACCTGGGCCCGCCGCGCCGACCCCGATCACTCCTTCCCCGACGGCGAGCACGCCTTCAGTGCCTACTGGCGGCGCCTGGCCAACGAGGACCGTACCGCCCTGCACGCTCTGACCCTGTTCACGCTGACCTGGGGGAGCCATGTCCGCACCGCACGGCCAGGAGATATCTCGTACCCACCCGCTTGACCTCATCGCCGGCGCGGACCGGACCCGCGCCCTGGACGCACTGTTCGTCAACGCCCCGTTACGCGACTACGCCCTGCGCCCGCGGGTGAACGACTACACCCTGCCCGTCCTCGGCATGGCCTACATCGCCACCTACGCCCACCAGGCCGGGTTCAGCGTCGGTGTGCTGGATGCCGAGGCGCACGGTCTTGGCCTGGCGCAGACCACCGAACTGATCAACGCTGCCCGCCCGCGGTGGGTCGGTATGAACCTGCTCGCCCCCACCTACGAGCTGTCCGCCCGCATCGCGGCCCACCTTGCCGACGACATCGCCCTGGTCGTCGGCGGTCATCAGGCCAAGGCCATGCCGCAGCGCATCCTCGCCGACCCGCGCATGGACCGCCTGCACGCCCTGGTCATCGGCGAAAGCGAGACCCGCACCGCCGCGCTGCTGGAGGATGCCAAGCGACGCACCGAACTGCCCGGCGTGCTGTGGCGCGACCGGCTGCTGAACACCACCGCCCGGGGCATCGCACCGCCCGGCACCACCGGCCGACACCTGGCGCCCGACATCGACGCGCTGCCGTTCGTCGACCGCCGCTACCTGCCCCAGGACCCCTGCACCGCCCCTGACGGCCGGATCGAAGCCAACATCGTCGGCAGCCGCGGCTGCCCCTACGACTGCGGCTTTTGCGGAGCGGCCGTCTCCGCCAACCCCGACGTCAAGATCCGCACCCGCCGTCCGGACAACATCGTCGCCGAACTCGACGACTTGAACGCCCGCTACGGCGCCACTGCCTTTCGCTTCGTCGACGACCTCTTCCTGGGCGCGGCCCGCATCATCCGCCCCGCCATGGACGCCTTCACCGCCCACCGCATCGGCGAGCGCTACGTGTGGGACGCCACCGGCCGCATCAACGTCCTGCACCGCGTCGACGACGCCCTGCTCGACACCCTGGCCCGCAACGGCCTGCGCGAAGTCGCCCTGGGCATCGAATCCGGCAGCGACCGCATCCTGGCGGCCATGGACAAGCGCATCACCGCCGCCATGACCGAGCACGTCGCACGCCGCCTGATGGAGCGGGGTATCCACGTCAAGGGCTACTTCATCCTCGGCTACCCCGGCGAACAGCATGAGGACCTTGCGGCCACCGAACGGCACATCCGTGCCCTGTGGGGCCTGGCCGACCTGCTGCCGGGCAGCTTCCGCGCCTCGGTCTTCGAATTCCGCCCCTACCCGGGCACCCCCGTGTGGCAGCAACTGACCGTCGCCGGCCACGCGCCCGCCGACCTGCTCGCCTACGCCGACATCGACCTCACCGACCACGGAGCCGACGAAACCATGCGCGCCCGCGACGAGTTCAACTTCAGCGTCGGCATCCAGTTCGGCGCCGTCCCCCTGACCACACTGCGCGCCACCCTGGCCGCCCTCACCCGCGAGCAGCACGCCCGCACCGGGCGCCAGAGGATGACGGCATGACACTGCCCCCACGGCCCGGACAGTTCATCACCCTTGACGGCCCCGGCGGGGTCGGCAAGTCGACCACTCTCGCCGCCCTGACCGAACACCTGTGCCGCCGCGGCGAGAAGGTCCACGCCACCACCGAGCCCTCGCACAGCACGCTCGGCCAGTTCACCCGCGCCCACGTCGACCAGATCCACGGCCGCGCCCTGGCCTGCCTGGTCGCCGCCGACCGCTACCACCACCTGCACACCGAGATACAGCCCCGCCTGGCCGCCGGCGACACCGTCGTGTGCGACCGCTACCTGGCCTCCACCCTCGTCCTCCAGCGACTCGACGATGTCCCCGAACCCTTCCTGCTCGCCCTCAACGCCGACATCCGGCTGCCCGACCTCGCCGTCCTCCTGACCGCCGCACCCGAAACCATCGCCACCCGCCTGGCCTGCCGCGGTGCCCACCACCGCTTCGAAGAAGACCCGGACATGCCCGGACGGGAGATCGCGCTCTACCGCGACGCCGCCCGCACCTTCGAACGCCTGAGCGTTCACGTCCTTGTCCTCGATATCAGCACCCTCACCCCCACGGAGACCGCTGCCCGAATCGCTTTCACCATGGCGTCACGGGGACGCTAGCGTCGGGCACCACAACGGCCCCGACGAGCACACGGTGACCCCATGTCCACAGCAACCCCCATCGTCGACACCCACGTGATCCTGCGCGACGGCGACAAGATCCTCCTGTCCCGGCGCGGCAGCTCCTACGGCTACGGCCGCTGGCACCTGCCCTCGGGCAAACTCGACACCGGCGAACCCCTCACCGCCGGCGCGGCCCGCGAACTCTTCGAAGAGACCGGCATTACCGCCCACCCGGACAGCCTGCGACAGGTCCACGTCGTGCATCACCGGCAGGCTCCCGGCGCCGAACGCCTCGGCTTCTTCTTCCTGGCCACCCGTTGGGAGGGTGAACCCACCAACCGCGAGCCCGACAAGTGCCTCGATCTGCGCTTCTTCGACGTTCAGGACCTGCCGGAGGACATCATCGAGTACCCAGCCGCCGGCCTGTACGGCTATCTCACCAACGCGGGACCGCTGACGCTGCACGGCTGGGCACCAGCATGGCCGCCCCCCAACACCGACTGATCACCCCATGCGCCCGCCACGGCGACGTGTACGGCGGCGATGGCCGCAGCATCGCCCTCCTCCCCACGATGTGGTGACGCGGGGTGGGCGGGGTGAGGCCGCTACAGCGAGGTCTTGACGACCGGACCATCCCACAATAACGTTCCGATTCGGATCGGAACGTTAATTTGAGCTCGGATCATTCGTCATCGTGAGGGAGCCGCACAGTGAAAGCAGTGGTCGTCAGGTCTTCCGGAGGACTCGCCGTGACCGAGGCGCCGGACCCGGTCCCCGCCCCCGGCCAGGTGCTCGTCGACGTCGATGCGGCCGGTTTCGGGTTTGTGGATGTCATGGCGCTGCGGGGTGAGTACCCGGGGTTCCCCGGTGTGGGGGCGGTGCCGGGGGTGGAGGTCGCCGGGCGCGTTGCGGCGGTCGGGCGGGAGGTCGCCGAAGGGCTGGTCGGACAGCAGGTCCTGGCCATGCTGCCGGGCTTCGGGGGCTTTGCCGAGCGGATCGTGACCGATGCCGAGCTGATCTTTCCGGTTCCGCGGGGCGGCCGGGCCGTCGACGCGGTCGCGATCGGCGTCAACGCGCTGGTCGCCGAGCTCGCGCTCCACCGGGTGGGGGCGGCCGCCGGAGAGCGGGTGCTCGTCCGGGGTGCCGGTGGCGGGATAGGGACGCTTGCCACGCAGATCGCGCGTGCCCGGGGAGCCGAGGTCACCGCCGTCACCTCGTCGGCGGCCCGCGGTGAACGCCTGCGGGCCCTGGGCGCCGCGCACATCGTCGACCGGACCGAATCCGCGATTCCCGGTGCGGACTACGACGTCGTCGTGGACACGGTCGCCGGCCCGGACCTGGAAAAGCATCTCGAACTGCTGCGGCCCAACGGTCGCTACATCCTCTGCGGCGCCGCCGGCGGCTTCCCCGACGTGGGCTCTTTCGCGCCGCTGCTGCGCGATTTCCACAAGTCGTTGTCGCTGAGCGCGCTCAGTCTCAATTCGGTGGCTCCGGAGGACCTTCGACAGTCCTGGAAGAGGGTGGTGGCGCTGCTGGAAGAAAGCCGTGTCTCGGCCGTGGTGGATCAGGTCTTCCCGCTCACCGAGGCCGAGGACGCCCTTCGCCGGGTGGCGGCCGGAAAGGCGTTCGGCAAGGTCGTACTGCTGCCCCGGTAGGGTTGCCGGGCAAACAGGGTTGGCGTGCGGTTCCCGGGAGTGTTCGATGGCGCGCAGGCGGGACGAGCGGATCGACCACGCCGTGCTGGCCGCGACGATCGAACTCGTACGGGAAGTCGGCTACCGCAACCTGACCATGGAAGCCATCGCGAGGCGGGCGGGAACCACCAAACCCGCCATCCGCAGGCGCTGGGAGAGCCAGAAACACCTGGTCGTCGAGGCCATGGCGCAGGACCGGGCCGGTGTTGTGGAGATCGACACCGGGTGCACCCACTGCGACATCGTCGGGCATCTCGAAGCGCTCCGGGCCGCGATGGACGATCCGGCCCTCGGCCATGTGCTCCCCGCGCTGGTGGCCGACCTCGCGGACGACCCGGAGCTGCGGGAACGCTTCCTCACCGCGTTCTGGGAACCCCGCCGGGAAGCCTGCACCGTGTCCCTGCGCACGGCCCAGGAACGCGGCGACCTGCGGCCCGGCCTCGACATCGACCTCGTGATGGACCTGTTCGCCGCGCCCATCGTGTTCCGGGCGCTCTTCGGGCACTCCGGCCTCGGGCCGGAGTTCCCTGAGGATGTGGTGTGCGCTGTGCTCACCGGAACCGGAACCGGAACCGGCAGTAGAAGCGGGAGCAGGGGCGGGACCGGCGAGGGGCATTGCTGCACGAAGAGCGGCGCCCCGCGCGGTCACAGCGCCAGCAGCCAGGCCACCGCCTGATCCGGAGTCTCGGCCACCGGTACGCCCGGCGGGACGGGCGGCCGTCGTACGACCACCACCGGAACCCCCGCCTCCCGCGCCGCCTCCAGCTTCGGCGCCGTGGCCGCGCCGCCGCTGTCCTTCGTCACGAGGACGTCGATGCGGTGGTCCCGGAGGAGGGCCCGCTCGTCTTCGAGGCTGAAGGGGCCACGGGCGAGGAGGACCTGCATCCGCGGTGGGAAAGGCGGCTCCGGCGCGTCCACCGAGCGGACCAGGAACCACTGGTCGGTGAGGTGGGCGAAGGTGGCGAGGCCCATGCGGCCGGTGGTGAGGAAGACGCGGTGGCCGAGCCCCCGTACGGCTTCCGCGGCCTCGGTCAGGGACGCCACCGGGTGCCAGGTGTCGTCCGGGCCGGGGACCCAGCCGGGCCTGCGGAGGGCGAGCAGGGGAACATGGGCCGTGGCGGCGGCCTGCGCCGCGTTGAAACTGATCGTGCCGGCGAAGGGATGGGTGGCGTCGATGAGCGCGTCCACCGCGTGCTCGCGCAGCCAGTGTGCGAGGCCGTCCGGGCCTCCGAATCCGCCGATGCGGACCTCTCCGGCCGGGAGCCGGGGCGCGGCCACCCGCCCGGCGAGGGATGTGGTGACGCGCGTACCGGGGAGCCGGTCCGTCAGGTCGGCGGCCAGCCGGCGGGCCTCGGTCGTACCGCCGAGGATCAGGATGTGCGGAACGCGTACGGGTCCGGCGGGGACGCTCATGGCGGGCGGGTTTCTCCATGGGTGAGGCACGTACGGGTACGGGTGCGGATACGAACGGTACGGCAGGCGCCACCGGCGGCCGTACGGCCCAGCTCGCCCACACCGGGCTCCGGCACGGCTGGACGACCGGCGCCTGCGCCACCGCGGCGACCACGGCCGCGTACACGGCCCTGTTGACGGGGGATTTCCCCGACCCGGTGCGGATCACCCTGCCCAAGGGGCAGACGCCCGCGTTCGCGCTGGCCGCGGAGGAGCTGGCCGGGGACCGCACCGTGGCCATGGCCGCCGTCGTGAAGGACGCGGGGGACGACCCCGACGTCACGCACGGCGCGCTGATCCGCGCCACCGTGCGCCGCCTTCCCACAGGCAGCGGCGTGGTGTTCAAGGCCGGGCCGGGGGTGGGCACGGTCACCCGCCCCGGGCTGCCGCTGGACGTGGGCGAGCCGGCCGTCAACCCCGTACCCCGGCAGATGATGCGTGAGCATGTCGCCGAGGTCGCGGCGCGGTACGGGGGCAGCGGGGACGTCGAGATCGAGCTGTCGGTCGATCACGGCGAGGAGATCGCACGGAGTACCTGGAATCCGCGGCTGGGGATTCTGGGCGGGCTTTCGATCCTGGGGACGACCGGGATCGTCGTCCCGTACTCGTGCTCGGCGTGGATCGACTCGATCCGGCGCGGCGTGGACGTGGCGCGCGCCGCCGGGCGTACGCACGTGGCCGGGTGCACCGGCTCGACCTCGGAGAAGGTCGTGGTGGCCGAGCACGGTCTGCCCGAGGACGCGCTGCTGGACATGGGCGACTTCGCGGGCGCGGTGCTGAAGTACGTACGGCGGCACCCCGTACCCCGGCTGACGGTCTGCGGCGGCTTCGCGAAGCTGTCCAAGCTGGCCGCGGGGCACCTGGATTTGCATTCGGCACGTTCGCAGGTGGACAAGGGGTTCCTCGCGGAGCTGGCCCGGCAGGGCGGCGCGGACGAGGCGCTGGCGGGCGAGGTGGCCACGGCCAACACGGGGCTGGCCGCCCTCCAGCTGTGCGCGGCGCGTGGCGTGCCGCTCGGCGACCTGGTGGCCGCGACCGCCCGTGACGAGGCCCTGGCGGTCCTGCGCGGGGCCCCGGTCGCGGTGGACGTGATCTGCATCGACCGGGCGGGGAACGTGGTGGGACGGGCCGCCCCGCGCGGACCCCGGGACGCCGCTTAGGCCGGGCCCGACGCCCCCTCGAACGGCACGTCCTTCGCATACGCGACGATCTCCACCTCGTCGCCCAGCGCCCACTCCGCCACCCGCGAGGCCATCGCCGCCGGGACGCCCTCCGTCTCGCCGGGCGCGGGCGGCACGTCGTACGTACCGTGCGCGTCGTGCGGCAGGACGACGCGGTACTTCCGCTCCAGGGCGCTGCGGGCGGTCGCCAGTACGCACATCTCGGACATCACGCCGCAGACGACGAGGGACCGCACCCCGGATTCGGTGAGCAGGCCGCCCAGCGGGGTGTCGTGGAAGCCGTCGTCCTCCGTCTTGCGGATCACGACCTCGCGGGGGCCCGGCGCGACCGGCAGGTGCAGCTCCCAGCCCTTGGTGCCCGTCTCGTCGGACATGCCGGGCGCGCCGTCGTTCTGAAGGTGGACGATCAGGGCGCCGGCGGCCCGGGCGCGGTCGACCAGGTCCTCAAGGCGCTCCTGGACGGCCGCCGCGTGCGGCGCCGCCTCCTCACCCTCGAAGAACGCCGACTGGACGTCTACGACGATCAGTGCCTCGACGGGCCGCACGCCGCTCTCGCTCACAACAGGTCGCGCACTCTCGCTCATCCGGCCGATCCTGCTGCGCCCACCGTTCCCGATCAACCGGTTATTCGGCCCGGTTCGGCCGCTCCCGCTCCGTCGAGTACAGATGGCTGTCGCGGAACTGCGAGGCACCCAGCGTGCGGCCGACCATGATGACCGCCGTACGGACCACGCCCGCCGCCTTCACCTGGTCCGCGATGTCGGACAGCGTGCCGCGCAGCACCAGTTCGTCGGGGCGGGAGGCCATCGCGACGACCGCGGCGGGGCAGTCGGCGCCGTAGTGCGGCAGGAGTTCGGCGACGACCCGGTCCACGTAGCGGGCCGCGAGGTGCAGGACCAGGAGGGCACGGCTGCGGCCCAGCGTGGCCAGGTCCTCGCCCTCCGGCATCGGGGTGGCCTGCTGGGCGACGCGGGTGAGGACGACGGTCTGGCCGACGGTGGGGACGGTCAGTTCGCGCTTCAGGGCGGCCGCCGCGGCGGCGAACGCGGGGACGCCGGGGACGACCTCGTACGGCACACCCGCCGCGTCCAGACGGCGCATCTGCTCGGCCACGGCGCTGAAGACGGACGGGTCGCCGGAGTGCAGCCGGGCCACGTCCTTGCCCTCCTCGTGGGCGCGCACCAGCTCCGCGGTGATCTGGTCGAGGTCCAGATCGGCCGTGTCGACCAGGCGCGCGCCGGGCGGGCACTCGGCGAGCAGTTCGCGCGGCACCAGGCTGCCCGCGTACAGACACACCTCGCAGCGGGCCAGCGTACGGGCGCCGCGCAGCGTGATCAGGTCGGCGGCGCCCGGTCCGGCGCCGATGAAGTGGACGGTCACTGTGCGTCTCCTGGGGCTGAGGGGGTGGGGGGAGGGCCGAGGGGGGCGTCGGTCTTCGTCACGGACCACTGCGTCACCGGCATCGCCTGCCGCCACCCGGTGAAGCCGCCCACCGGCACGGCGTGCGCCACCGCGAGGCGTACGAGGTCGCCGCCGTGCCGCCGGTACCAGTCGGCGAGCAGCGCCTCGGACTCCAGCGTCACCGTGTTGGCGACCAGCCGGCCGCCCGCCGGCAGCGCCGCCCAGCACGCTTCCAGGAGGCCGGGTACGGTCAGGCCCCCGCCGATGAACACCGCGTCGGGCGCCGGGAGTCCGGCGAGCGCCGCGGGCGCGGGGCCGGTGACCACGCGCAGGGCCGGTACGCCGAGCGCGTCCGCGTTGCGGGCGATGCGTTCGGCCCGTACGGCGTCCCGCTCGACGGCGACGGCGCGGCAGGACCGGTGCGTACGCATCCACTCGATGCCGATGGAGCCGGAGCCGCCGCCGACGTCCCACAGCAGTTCGCCGGGCGCGGGGGCCAGCGCGGCGAGCGTGGCGGCACGGACATGACGCTTGGTCAGCTGGCCGTCGTGCTCGTACGCGTCGTCCGGCAGGCCGGGGGCGGCGGAGAGCCGGAGGGCGTCCGGGGCGCGGACGCAGTCCAGGGCGACGACGTTGAGCGGGTCGGTGCGGTCGGAGGCGGCGGGCGGCCAGTCCTCCGCCGTGCCCTCGGACTGCCGCTCGCGCGGGCCGCCGAGCTGCTCCAGTACGCGCATCCGGGTCGGCCCGAAGCCGCGCTCCCGCAGCAGGCCGGCGACCTGTTCGGGCGTCCCGGCACCGGCGGAGAGGACGAGCAGGCGGCGGCCGTCGTGCAGGGCGGCCGTCAGGCCCGCGAGGGGGCGGCCCACGAGGGTGACGACCTCCGTGTCCTCGACGGGCCAGCCGAGTCGGGCACACGCGTACGAGACGGAGGACGGGTGCGGCAGCACGCGGGGCGGCGCCGCACCCGCCTCGCCGAGCACCTCGGCCAGCGTCCGCCCGATGCCGTAGAACATCGGGTCGCCGCTGGCCAGGACGCACACCTCGCGCCCGGCGTGCGCGGCGAGCAGCCCCGGCACGGCGGGCCGCAGCGGTGACGGCCAGGGGACGCGCTCGCCCGTGCAGTCGGCGGGCAGCAGTGCGAGCTGCCGCGTACCGCCGATGAGCGTTCCGGCGCCGCGCAGGGCTTCCTGGGAGGCGGCGGGCAGCCCGTCCCAGCCGTCGGCGCCGATGCCGACGACGGTGACGCGGGCGGCGGCGGGGGCCGGGTCTGGGGTGTGCGGCGCGCGCGCTGCGGGCGGGGCGGGGCTCACTGCCGGTTACCTCGGGGCTTCGGTCGTACGGGAGTCGGAAGAGGGTCGGACGGGCCGCGGGGCGGCGGCACCGCGGAGTGGTACGGGATGGCACGACCGGCCCGGAGGACACGGATGTCAACCCGGCACGGACCATCCGGACGGGGCGTTTCAAGGGTAAGAGGCGGTCTCCGGCGGCTTCGCGGGCGGTCCCGTACACCCGCTTGCGCGGGTATCGCCACAAGCTCTCCCGAATTCGTTTTACGGCCCCATAATTGGCTACTCCTAGTAATCGTGGTTTCACCGAGCGATGCTCTTCGGTGGAAGCGCGACACGGGCACCGAGGGAAGGCGCTGGGATCATGGACACAGTGGAACGCGCGACGGCGGACGAGACGGTCACGGACGCGGAAGCCGCACGGGACGAACTACGGGACGCCCTGGCCGGAGCGGGCATCACCCTGCCGTCGCTGGGGCTGGACGGCCCGTCGCTGGCCGCCGACGCACCACGGCCCCTGGTCGAACTGGGCCGCTGCGCACCCGAGGTGGCCCGGCGCCTGGCGGCCGCACTGCGGCGCACGGTCCAGGACCGTTGACGACGCCTGCGTGCACGAGCCGGGACCGGTAACGGCCGGGCGGGCGGCCCGGGGCTGGGCCGGGCCGCCGCACGATATCCCGGGAGCACCGCTCTGACCTGCGGTGATGCGCCGTTCGACGGGAATGACAACGGTCACCGGTGCAGCCTTTGGATCTAGCGGCGAAGTGCGGTTTGCTTCCTTGCGCACGTCCTTTCGGACGCCCTTGGGAAGGAGCGCGCCCATGACCGAGCACGCCCACGCCGACGCCACCACCTCCGGACACCCACCGCCCACCGCGCACGGGCCCGCCCCCGCCCACACGGACGGCCGGGACCACTCATCCGGCCGTGACCACTCGCCCGGCCACGGTCACTCCCATGGGCCGGGAAGCCACTCCCACGGCCACTCCCACGGGCCCGGGGGCCACTCCCACGCCCTCTCCCCCGACGCCGACCGCCGCTGGCTGCGGGCCGCGCTGGCGCTGATCACGGCGTTCATGGCCGTGGAGGTGGTGATCGGTTTTCTGGCGCGCTCCCTGGCGCTGATCTCCGACGCGGCCCACATGCTCACCGACGCGGCCTCGATCGTGCTGGCCCTGGTCGCGATGCGGCTGGCCGCCCGGCCCGCGCGCGGCGGCTACACGTACGGACTCAAGCGCGCCGAGATCCTGTCCGCGCAGGCCAACGGCATCACGCTGCTCGTGCTGTCGCTCTGGCTCGGCTACGAGGCGATCACCCGCCTGGTGGACCCGCCCGAGGTCACCGGCGGCCTGGTCGTGATCACCGCGCTCGCCGGGATCGCCGTCAACGTGGTGGCCGCCTGGTGCATCTCCAAGGCCAACCGCAGCAGCCTGAACGTCGAGGGCGCCTACCAGCACATCCTGACCGACCTGTTCGGCTTCATCGCCACCGCCGTCGCCGGCGCGGTGGTGCTGTTCACCGGCTTCGCGCGGGCCGACGCCATCGCCTCGCTCGTCGTGGTCGTGCTGATGCTGCGGGCCGGCACCGGCCTGGTGCGCGAGTCCGGCCGGATCTTCATGGAGGCCGCACCGAACGGCGTGGACCCGGACGCGCTGGGCGATCACCTCGTCGAGGCGGACCAGGTGGTGGAGGTCCACGACCTGCACATCTGGGAGATCACCTCCGGCGAGCCGGCCCTGTCCGCGCACATCCTGGTGGCCCCGGGCGGCGACTGCCACGCCGTACGCCGAAATCTGCACGACCTGCTGAGCCGAAAGTACGGAATCACCCACGCCACCCTCCAGGTCGACCACGTGGGCGAGCAGCCGCTGCCCGGCGAGGTGCTGCACATAGCGGCCGGGCCGGACGACGCGGCGCTCGTCCCCCCGCACTGCGAGGACACGCACGGGCCGGTGCACCGGCCGGGGCCGCACGATCACTGAGGGGCGCCGGGCCCTCGCGGCCCAGGCCCACCCGGCCCGGCCCTTCAGAAACTGATGACCGTCTTCCCCTGCGCATGCCCCGTACGGCTGGCCACCAGCGCCTCCGGCGCCTCCTCCAGGGCGACCTCGCCGCTGATGATCACCGTCAGCCGTCCCGCGTCCAGCTGCCCGGCCAGGATCTCCAGCAGCTGCGGCGAGGGCCGGTTGTGGAAGTTGAAGCCGCGCAGGTTGTGGTCGGTCAGTACGTCCGCGTCCGCGGACCCGACGGTGGAGACGGCCGTACCGCCGTCCCGCACGGTCCGGGTCATCTCGCCGAACGCGGTCGGGCCGCCGACCAGGTCGAGCAGCACGTCCACGCCGTCCGGATGGGCCGCGAGCACCTGGTCGGCCACCGGACCCACCGTGTGGTCCACGGTCTCCACCGCGCCCAGGCCGGTCAGCAGCTCGGCCAGGCCGTCCCGGGCGGTGGCGATCACCTCCGCGCCCCGGCCGGCCGCGAGCTGGGTGGCGAAGAGGCCGACACCGCCGGTCCCGCCGACGATCAGGACACGCTTGCCCTCGCCGATCCGGGTCTCCTCCACCAGGTTGTACGCGGTCGTGCCGGCCGTGGGTACGGCGGCGGAGGCCGCGTACGTGACGGCGCGCGCCGCGCCCGCCACCGCCCGCTCGTCGGCCACCGCGTACTCCGCGTACGAGCCGCCGCCCCGCTCCGGCCGCTGGAACTGCCCGAACACCGCGTCCCCCACCGACAGGCGGCGCACGCCGGTGCCGACGGCGACCACCTCGCCCGCGCCGTCCGAGCCCAGGACGAGCGGGAAGGAGTGCCGCGCGGTGTCCTTGAGGAGGCCGTCGGCGATCTTCCAGTCGACCGGGTTGACCCCGGCGGCGGACATCCGCACCAGGACCTCGCCCGGGCCGGCCTGCGGCTCCGGCAGCTCCATGAGCTGAGGCTGTTCGCCGAATGCGGTGACTGCTACGGCCTTCATCGTCGCGTTCCTTCCGCCCGTGTCCGGTCCTTGTCCGGCCCGTGCCCGGCCTGCGTCCGGTGGTCTGTGTCCGCCCGTGCGATCCACCCTCCCGACCGGTGGCAGGGCAAGGGCCGCCGTCAACGTGACGCCTGTCGTGGCCCGCCTTCGGGTGAAACGACGCCGGGAGACGACAGCCCTCAGGATCGTAAGCACGTGAAGCGGGCGTATCGGGCAGGACAAGGCCGGTGCGCCGGAAGCAACTCGTACGGCCCCAGCCCGGAGCCGCGCACCGCCGCACCGCGGACGCGGCCCGGTCGGCGCCGAACGGGTGCCGCCCGGCCCCCGCTCCGCCCCGCGTTTGCCGCGCGCCCCCGCCGGTTACCCGTCCCCGATATGAGCGGCAAGAGCGGCGGGACGGACGACACACGCACCATCAAGGCGGGGCGGCGTACGGTCAAGGTCAGCCGGCCGGACAAGGTCCTCTTCCCGGACGACGGGATCACCAAGGGCGACCTGGCCGACCACTACAAGGCGGTCGCCCGGCGCGCGGTCCCCCATCTGCGCGACCGTCCGCTGATGATGGAGCGGCACCCCGACGGCATCGGCGGCAGGCCCCTGATGCAGAAGAACGCGCCCGACTACTTCCCGGAATGGGTACGGCGTTCGGAGCAGTCCAAGGAGGGCGGCACGGTCACCCACGTCGTCTGCGACGACCCGGCGACCCTCGTCTACCTCGCCGACCAGGCCAGCGTCACCGTCCACCGCTGGCTCTCCCGGGAACACCGCCCCGACCACCCCGACCTGCTGATCTTCGACCTCGACCCGGCCGAGGGCGCGGACTTCGAGGACGTACGGTGGGCCGCCCACCGCGTCTGCGAACTGTGGGACGCGCTGAAACTGCCCGCCCGCCTGATGACGACCGGCTCACGCGGCCTGCACGTCATCGCGCCACTGGACGCCGGCTCCGACTTCGACTCCGTACGCGACTTCGCGCACCTCGCCGCCGGCCTCCTCGCCCGGCGCCACCCGGACCGCCTCACCACCGAACAGCGCAAGGCCGACCGCAAGGGCCGCATCTACCTGGACGTGCAGCGCAACGCGTATGCGCAGACGGCGGTGGCGCCCTATTCCGTACGGGCCAAGCCGGGCGCGCCGGTGGCCACCCCGATCACCCGCGACGAGCTGGACGACCCGGAGCTGACGGCCCAGCGGTGGACGGTGGCCACCATCCCCGACCGCCTTTCCGAGCCCGACCCGTGGTCGGGCCTGTCCTGGCGCGGCCGGTCGGTACGGGCGGTGCGGGAGCGGTTGGAGGGGCTGGAGGAATGAGGGGCTGACGGGGCCGGAAAGGCTGGGGGAATAACAGCTGGACCGGGAAGCCCCGGGGAGATGTGCCCGTTTGCCCGCATAAAGCGACCGTCCCGGAGCCGCGGGCTTCAATGGACCAATGATCCGGTTCGAGTCCGTCACCAAGCGCTACCCGGACGGCACCACCGCCGTGGACGACCTCTCCTTCGAGGTGGCCGAAGGCGAGCTGGTGACGCTGGTCGGGCCGTCCGGCTGCGGCAAGACGACCACCATGAAGATGGTCAACCGGCTCATCGACCCGACCAGCGGCCGGATCGACGTCGAAGGCCGGGACATCGCCACGACCGACCCCGTACGCCTGCGCCGCCGCATCGGCTACGTCATCCAGCAGACCGGCCTCTTCCCGCACCGCACCGTTCTCGACAACACCGCCACCGTCCCCCACCTGCTCGGCTGGCAGCGCAAGAAGGCCAGGGACCGCGCGGCCGAACTCCTGGAACTGGTCGGCCTGGACCCCGCCGTACACGGGCCGCGCTACCCGGAGCAGCTGTCCGGCGGCGAGCGGCAGCGCGTCGGCGTGGCCCGCGCGCTGGCCGCCGATCCGCCCGTCCTGCTGATGGACGAGCCGTTCGGCGCGGTGGACCCGGTCGTCCGCGACCGGCTCCAGCAGGAGTTTCTGCGGCTCCAGGCGTCCCTGCACAAGACGGTGCTGCTGGTCACCCATGACATCGAGGAGGCGATCCGGCTGGGCGACCGGATCGCGGTCTACGGGCAGGGCCGGATCGAGCAGTACGACACGCCGGCGAGCGTGCTGGGCGCGCCCGCCTCCCCGTACGTCGCCGAGTTCGTCGGCAGCGACCGGGCGCTGAAGCAGCTCGTGGTCACCGGCATCGACCCCGGCGACCTGGAACACCCGCCCTTCGCCCGCCTCGGCGAACCGGCCGCCAGGGCGGCGGAGCGGCTGCGCGCGGAGGGAGCGCGCTGGGCCGTCGTCCTGGACGAGGAGGGCGGACTGCACGGCTGGGTGGGCACGGAGGAGATGGCCGCCGCTCGGGGGAACGTTTCGGCGCATGCGCGCCGGATGGAGGCGTGGGTACCGGTGAGCGGTTCCCTGAAGGACGCCTTCAGCGAGATGCTCCAGTACGACGCGGGCTGGATCGCCGTGGTGGACGGCACCCGTTTCCTGGGCGTCCTGACCCCGGCCAAGCTGCACGAGGCGCTGCGGCGCACGATCGGGGCGGATGAGCAGGGGGTGCCGCGGGAGGAGACCGAGGTGGATTCGGTGCCTACGGAGTGAGGTGCCACGGATCGGTACCTCCGCCTACAACAACCCCTTCTTCCGCAGATAGTCCCGCGCCACGTCCTCCGGGAGCCGCCGCCAGCTGTCCACCCGCTGGTTGAGGTCGGCCAGGTCCTCCGTCGTCAGTACGGAGTTGAGCTTGCCCAGCGCGGCGGCGACCCGCTCACTGCCCGCCCGGGCCCGGTTGACCACCGGAACGACATAGTCCGCGTTCTGGAGCTTCTTGTCGTCGTCCAGGAAGACCAGCCCGAACTGCTCGACGGTGGCGTCCGTGCTGGTCGTGAGCACCATCTGGTCCTGCCCGTTCTGTACGGCCTGCTTGGCGGGCGTGGTGCCCACCCCCTTCGGGTCGACGGCCGTGATGTCGATCCCGTACGTACGCTTCAGGCCCGGCGCGCAGAACGGCCGCTGTACGCATTCGTCGCCCGCCGCCAGCCGTACCGGCAGCTTGGCGCGCCCGAGGTCGCTGAGGGTCTTCAGACGGTGCTGCTCGGCGTACGAGGCGGCCACGGCGAACGCGTTCTGGTCGACGGCCCGGCCCGGCGGCAGCACCGTCAGGCCGCGGGGCGTGGCCAGGCTCCGCAGCGCCTTCATGGTCGTGTCGAGGTCCGGGGACGCGACCGGGTCGGCGTCCGCCCCCTTGGTCTTGGCGTTCAGCCAGTCGGCGAAGGTCGCCGCGTACTCCGGTACGACGTCGATCTGGCCGCCCTCCAGGGACGGCTCGTACAGCTCCCGGTTCCCGACGGTGAGAATGCTCGTCCCGTACCCCGCCTTGCGGAGCAGCACCGCGTACATCTGGGCCAGCAGCTCGCTCTCGGTGAAGCCGGCCGAGCCGATGGACAGGTGGCGGCTGTCGCCGGGCGCGGCGGTGACCTGACCGCGGTTCTCCAGGGAGGGGCCGGTGGCGCAGCTGGTGAGGGTCAGCGCCACCAGCGCCGTGAGGTGAGCGCACCGGCGCGTGCGCCGGAGCGTCGCCGCCGATGCACCACCCCACCCGCTCACCGCGCCCGCCCCCGCGACCACGCGGGCCCCAGCCGCTGCGCCACCTCGAACAGCGCCTCCAGCAGCAGCGCGAACACCGCAACGATCACCGCGCCCGCGACCACCTGCGGAGTGCTCGCCAGATTGAACCCGGCGGTGATGATCCGGCCGAGCCCGCCCCCGCCGACCAGCGCCGCCAGCGTCGCCGTGGCCACCAGCTGCACCGCCGCGATCCGTACACCCGTCAGCACCAGCGGCAGCGCCAACGGCACCTCGACCCGCCACACCAGCTGCCCGCCCGACATCCCCATCCCGCGCGCCGCCTCCACCACGTTCCGGTCCACCCCCCGCATCCCGACGTACGCGTTGGTCAGCAGCGGCGGCAGCGCGAACAGCACCAGCGCGATGAACGTCGGCCAGTCCCCGTGCCGCCCGAGCGGCGTGAGCAGGAGCAGCACCAGCACCGCGAAGGTGGGCACGGCCCGGCCGACGTTGGCGAGGTTGACGGCCAGCGCGCCGCCCCGGCCGAGGTGCCCGAGGGTGACGGCGACGGGCAGCGCGATCAGGCACGAGGCGAGCAGGCAGCCGACGGTCAGCAGCAGGTGTTCCACGAGCCGGTGCCAGACACCGTTCTCACCGGCCCAGTTCGCGCCCGTACCGAGCCAGGTCCAGACGTCCCCGAGCGTGCTCATACGCGCCGCCACGGCGTCAGCAGCCGCTCCAGGCCGAGCAGCAGCAGATCGAAGGCGACGGCGATGACGACGCACAGGACGGAAGCCGTCAGCACCTGCGCCTTGAAGTACGAGTTCATTCCCGCATAGATCAGGTTGCCCAGCCCGCCATGGCCGACGATCGCGCCGATCGTCGTCAGCGCGACGGCCGAGACGGTGGCGATCCGCAGCCCCGCCATCGCGGCGGGCACCGCCAGCGGCAGTTCGACGCCCAGCAGCTGCCGCAGCGGCCCGTACCCCATGCCGCGCGCGGCCTCCTTCGCCTCCTCCGGTACGCCCGCCAGGCCCGCCAGGATGTTCCGTACGAGGAGGGTGAGCGAGTACAGCGCCAGGCCCACGATGACGAGCGTGGCGGACAGCCCGTACAGCGGCAGCAGCAGCGAGAACATCGCCAGCGACGGGATGGTGTAGAGCACGGTGGTCAGGCCCAGCACGGGCCCCACGGCCCACCGCCACCGGCGCGCGAGCAACGCCAGCGGCAGCGCGATCGCCAGCCCGAGCAGCACGGACACCACGGTGAGGTGCAGGTGCTGGAGGACGGCGTCGAGGAGGATGTGGCGGCGGGTGGCGAGGTAGTCGCCGCAGATCCAGTCGTTGCGGGCCAGGCAGTCGTCCGGAGGGGCGGTCACGGTAGAAGTTCACCGCGGTGGGGGGCTGATGTCGCGGTGGGTGGGCCGGACGGGTGGGATGCCCGGGCCGTCGGTGACGGTACGGCCCCAGCCCCCGGCCGCTTCGGCCGTGCGTGCGCCGCCTCCACGTCCTGCGGGAACGTCAGCTGCCGCCCCTGCCACTCCAGCGCCGGCGCCACCTCCCGCCGCCACGTCGAGAACTGGTGGCTGCCGCGCGGCAGGATGATCGAGTCGACCGTCATCGGGGGCCTCGCGGCCTTGATGAACCGCAGGGTGTCGCGGTAATTCGGCTCACCCAGGCGGCTGCTCGCCACCAGCGCGGAGACCTGCGGCACGGGCCGGTTCCCCAGCCGCCACAGCAGATCGTGCTCGCGCTCGCGCCGCGCGGCCGCGGCGCCGCCGCCGAACAGGCTCCCGGTCGTCAGGTCGTCCTTCACCGCGTAATCACCGGACAGCGATACGGCGGACGTGTAGGCGCCGGGGTTGCGCAGGGCCATCAGCAGCGAACACGTACCGCCGGACGAGTAGCCGAACGCGCCCCACGCGCTGGGGTCGTGGCCGACCCGGTACGCCGCCTTGACGGCCTCCGGCAGATCGCGCGTGAAGAACGTCTCGGCCTGCGGTCCGCCCGGCACGTCCACGCACTCGGTGTCGCGCGGCGGCGCGATCGTCGGCCGGACCATCACCAGGACGGTCGGCTGCATCCGGCCCTCCCCGATCAGCTCGCCCGCGGTCTGCGGGATACGGAGGTGCTGGGCGAGGTTCATGATGCCGCCCGGGTAGCCGCTGATGACGACGGAGACGGGGAAGCGCTGACGGCGGTACTGGTGCTGGAAGTACTGCGGCGGCAGGTAGACGAAGGCCGGGTTGACGACGCGGGTACGGCGCCCGACGATCCGCACGGACTCCACCTTGCCGGCCCTGTCCGGCGCCCCCTTGGGCAGCCCGCTCACCCGATCCAGTCCCTGCGGCCCCGCCGGCTGGACCAGCCCGCCCCGCAGGCTGCCGGCATCGGCGTACCGCGGACCACCGTCGCCCTTGTTGACCGCCACCGGGGCCTCGTCGGTGTTGCCCAGCAGCTCGTCCCAGCTGCTGTAGAACTCGAAGCTGGAGTTCACGGCGAGCGCGAGCGAACACAGCACGGCCACCTGCGTGACGAGGATGGACCCGAGCCTGCCCAGTACGGGAAGGGTCCCGCGCCGGGACAGCCGGGGCCACTGCCACACCGTGAGCCCCACACAGACCACGGCCAGCACGACCACCACGACTTCGAGCGACTGACTGGTCAGCCCCATGCGCCCACATCTCCCGTCACCCGTACGAGGGTTGTCCGGCCCTCCCGAACTGCCGTCAGGGTCAACGGGCGGCCGGGGTTATGGTCACCGGGCGGCGGGCGAACGGGGCGTGCGCCGGGCCCGCGGGCACCGCGCGGACGACGCTGACGGTACGGATGTCCGCGCCCCGGCCTCCCAATTTCCGCTCCCCGCTTCGCACATCCGACCGCCGCACATACGCTCTCCCCCACACGCCCCCACCACCACGCATCCACCGCACCCCCACCCGACAGACACCCCAGCCCCACCTCGATCCCATACCACCACCCACCACAAAACACCCAAACGGGGCGTGCCGCGAGACGCGCGGGGTCCCACGATGGGACCGGGCCAGGCGGCTACCCTTACGTGTCCGGCCTGGTCAGGGACATGTCCGCGCTTCTCGGACATTCGCCGCACCGTACACACGCTAGAGAGGTTCGCCGATGGGCATTCGGAGTCTGCTGCGCAACGCTTTCGGTCGCTCCAAGGCGGCCCGCGAGGAATCGAACGAGGCGGCGAGCGGCACACGGACGCCGGAAGCGGCAACGATCCCGGAGGCCCGCGAAGAGGCCACCCCGGCACCCGCCGCCCCCCGTGACCCCGCCGTCCCCACCGCCCGCACCGCCCC
>NZ_JOCQ01000007.1 GCF_000720725.1 Streptomyces rimosus subsp. rimosus | reverse complement strand
GTTCGCCACCTGTTCAGCCCCGGGTTGCCGGATGTCACCAGGGTCGTCGGGCGCGCTCTGATAGATTGGTCTATACCACACGACCACTCTCCAGATCGGCAGGCACAGCGTGGAAGTTGTCATCGTCCCGGACGCCAAGGCAGGCGGCGAGCTGATCGCGGAGGCCATCGCCGCCCTGGTCCGCCGCAAGCCCGAGGCGCTGTTGGGTGTGGCCACCGGCTCGACTCCGCTGCCCGTCTACGAGGCGCTGGCGGCCAAGGTGCGCGGCGGGGAAGCGGATGTCTCGCGTACCCGCATCTGCCAGCTCGACGAGTACGTGGGGCTGCCCGCCGGGCACCCCGAGTCGTACCGGTCCGTGGTGCTCCGCGAGGTCGTCGAGCCGCTGGGGCTCGGCGCGGACGCGTTCATGGGGCCGGACGGCACGGCCGAGGACGTGCAGGCGGCCTGCGAGGCGTACGACCGCGCACTGGGCGAGGCCGGCGGGGTGGACCTCCAGCTGCTGGGCATCGGCACCGACGGTCACATCGGCTTCAACGAGCCGTGCTCCTCGCTCGCGTCCCGCACCCGGATCAAGACGCTGACGCAGCAGACCCGGGAGGACAACGCCCGGTTCTTCGACAGCCTGGACGAGGTGCCGCACCACGTCATCACCCAGGGCATCGGCACCATCCTGGAAGCCCGCCACCTGGTGCTGCTGGCAACCGGCGAGGGCAAGGCGGACGCCGTGGCGCAGTCCGTCGAGGGTCCGGTCTCGGCGCTGGTGCCGGCGTCCGCGCTCCAGCTGCACCCGCACGCCACGGTCGTCGTCGACGAGGCCGCCGCGTCCAAGCTCAAGCTGGCCGACTACTTCCGCGCCACGTACGCCGCCAAGCCGGAGTGGCAGGGCCTGTAAGAGCCGGTAAGACCTCTAAGAGCCGGTAAATACCGCGACGCGGCCGGGGCACCCACACGGGGCCCCGGCCGCGTCACGTCATGCGCCGGACGTTGGTTCCGCCGGGCCGCGGCTCCCCTTCCGCGGCCCGGCGGAGTTCACCCACCCGCGATGACCTCCGCGGCGGCGCGTCCGCAGACGCGGGCCGCGCCATGGGTGGCAATGTGCAGGGCCCCGCGCGGGGGCGCCTGTGGCAGGCCCATCTCGACGACCACCGTGTCCGGGCGGGCGTCGAGCAGGGCGTCGAGGGCGTCCGTCATCCAGGCGTGCCGATGCGCGTCGCGGACGACGGCGACGATCCGCCGCTCCCCCGCCGCCCGCAGGATCTCCTCCGTCCGGGCGCGCGCGTCGGTCGTGGCGGCAGCGGCGTTCCCGTACGTCCCGGTCTCCGTACCGGGCAGCAGCCTCCCCAGCTCCGCGGCAACCCCCCACGGCGTCTCATCGCCGACGGCGATATTCGCCACGGGTGTGAAGGCCGCGACGTACGCGGGCGCGCGCAGCGGCTCGCACGGACCGTTACGGGTGACCCGCAGCGCGCGGCGAGCCGCCACCAGGCCGGCCTCGGGTGCGGGCGCGACCCCTCGCTCCCCAGAGAGGGTCCCCTGTGCCGCGCCCGCACTCCGGGTCCACCGTGCCAGGGCGCGGACCCGCGCCGCGGCGTCGGCGAGCCGCTTCTCCGACAGCTCGCCGTCGCGTACCGCCCTCACCAGGGCGTCGCGCAGCCGCAGCACGGTGGCTTCGTCGGCCAGTCCGCCGCCGACGCAGATGGCGTCGGCACCGGCGGCGATGGCCAGGACGCTGCCCCGCTCGATGCCGTACACCGCGGAGATGGCCTGCATCTCCATGCCGTCGGTGACGATCAGACCCTCGAAGCCGAGGCCGCCCTCACTGACGGGGGCGCGCAGCAGGCCGGTGAGCACATTGCGGCTCAGGGTGGCGGGCAGCGTGCCGTCCAGGGCCGGGAGCAGGATGTGCGCGCTCATCACGGCCTTGGTGCCGGCGGCGATCGCGGCCCGGAAGGGCACCAGCTCGCGTTCCTGGAGGGTGCGCAGGTCTGCGGCGATGCGCGGCAGGTCGTGGTGGGAGTCGACGGCGGTGTCGCCGTGGCCCGGGAAGTGCTTGGCGCAGGCGGCGACGCCGGCGGACTGGAGCCCTTCGACGTACGCGGCGGTGTGGCGCGCGACCAGCAGCGGGTCGGCGCCGAAGGACCGTACGCCGATGACCGGGTTGGACGGGTTGGAGTTGACGTCGGCGGACGGCGCCCAGTTCAGGTTGACGCCGCACTCGGCCAGCCGGCGGCCCAGTTCACGGGCCACGTCGTGGGTGAGCCGCGGGTCGTCGACCGCGCCCAGGGCGAGGTTGCCGGGGAAGGACGAGCCGCCGCGCACTTCGAGGCGGGTGACGTCGCCGCCCTCCTCGTCGATGGCGACGAGGATGTCCTCCCGCTCGGCCCGCAGCTCGGCGGTGAGCGCCGCGAGCTGGTCCGGCGAGGCGATGTTGCGGCCGAACAGGCCCACCGAGGCCAGCCCCTCGCCGAGCCGGCGCAGCAGCCAGTCGGGCGCCGAGGTGCCGGTGAAGCCGGGCTGGAGGACGGTGAGCGCGTCGCGGGTGAGGGTGTCGGACGGGCGTACGAGTGTCGTCATGGCGCGCGTCATCCCTTCACTGCGCCGGCGGTCAGTCCGCCGACCGCCTTGCGTTGCAGGAACAGGAACAGGACCAGGATGGGCAGGGCGAAGATCGAGGCGGCGGCCATCGTGGCGCCCCAGTCGTCGCCGAACTGGCTCTGGAACTGCGAGAGCCACAGCGGCAGCGTGCCCTTGGCCGGTTCCTTGTTGAGAACCAGCACGAGCGGGAATTCGTTCCAGGCGGTGATGAAGCCGAACAGCGAGGTGGCCATCAGGCCGGGCGCCAGCAGCGGGAAGATGACCTTCACGAACGCCTGGGTGCGGGTGCAGCCGTCGACCATCGCGGACTCCTCCAGCTCCTTGGGCACGGCGGCGACGTAGCCGCGCAGCGTCAGGAGGGTGAAGGGCAGCACCATCAGCATGTAGAAGAAGGTCAGCGGCACCAGGCTGTTGAGCATGTCGGCGTCGCGCACGATCATGTAGATCGAGATGACCAGGACCTCCCAGGGCGCCATCTGGGCGACCATGAAGGCCAGGAGGATCCCCTTGCGGCCCTTGAAGCGCATCCGGGCGATGGCGAAGGAGCCGCACAGCGCGATCAGCAGGGAGAACACGACGGCGAGCACGGTGACGGTGACCGAGTTGCCCACCAGCGACCAGAAGTTGGGCGCGTTGACGGCGGTCGAGAAGTGTTCGAAGGTGCCGTGCAGCGGGAACCACACCGGGTCCTCGGTGATGATGTCGCCGTTCGGCTTGAAGGCCGTGGTGAACATCCAGTACACGGGGAAGACGAATCCGAGGGCGAGCACGAGCGCCGCCGCGTTGGGCCAGATGCGGCCGAGCAGGGAGCGCTTCACGCCTCGTCCTCCTCTTGCTTGAGGGTCAGTCGCAGGTAGTACGCGGTCATGCCGAGCAGCACGATGATCGTCAGCAGCGAGATGGCCGCGCCCATGCCGAAGTGGAGGTTGCCGACGCCCTCGGTGAAGGCGTAGATCGGCAGGGTCTCGGTGAGCCGGTCCGGGCCGCCCTCGTTGATCGCGAAGATCTGCGGGAACGCCTTGAAGACCCAGATGATCTCCAGGAACGTGGTCGCCAGGAAGAACGGCTTGAGGAACGGGAAGGTGACGCTGGTGAAGACCTTCCAGGTGCCGGCGCCGTCCATCCGGGCCGCCTCGTACAGCTCCTTGGGGATGGTGGTGGTCGCGGCGTAGAGGTTCAGCGCCACGAACGGCAGCGACTGCCACACGATCAGCACGGTGATGACGAAGAAGGTGGACAGCTGGCTGCCGACCCAATCGTAGTGGGCCATCGAGTGCCAGCCCAGCTTGTCCAGCACCCAGTTGACGATGCCGTAGCGCGCGTCGAACAGCCACTGGAAGACGGTGGTGGCGGCGATGACGGGCATCGCCCAGGTCAGCACCAGCGCGACGGACAGCACCAGGCGCATCTTCTTGCCGAGCCGGGCCAGCAGCAGGCCGATCAGCACGCCCAGCACCATGATCAGGACGACGTTGACGGATGTGAAGACGATGGTGCGGACGGTGACCCGCCAGAACTGCTCGCCGCCCAGGATGTCCGCGTAGTTGCCGAACCCGCGCCACTCGGTGAGGTGCTGGATCAGCTGCTTCATGTTCAGGTTCTGGAACGAGAGGACCAGGTTCCGCACCATCGGCCAGCCCAGGAAGACCGCGGTGGCGGCCAGGGCCGGGATCAGCAGCAGGTAGGGGGCCTTTCCGGCGGCCCGGCCGGTCCCGCGGCGGCGACCGGGCGGCGGGGCGCCGCCCTTGCCGATCCGTGGCGCGGGATTCTGCACCGCGTCCTCGATCTGCACTGACATGTCCCGCTACTCCCCATCACCCGGTCGTGCTCGTGCTGGTGGTTCCGTGCGGGGGCCGGGACGGCCGGCTCCCGTACGGAACCCGTTGGTGGCGGTCCCCCGCGACTGGCGCCGCCGCGGGGGACCGCGGTCACTGGTGCCGTGGCGCGTCGCGCGGATCCGTACGGACCGGACCGCCGGACGCGCCGCCGGTCACTGCTTCTGCGCCAGCCGCTTGTTGATCTCGCCCTCGACGTCCTTCGCGGCGTCCGCGGGGGCCTTGCCGTTCAGAACCGCGGTCATGTAGTTCTTGATCGGGTTCGGGGTGTTCTCGACCTGGGCCCACTCGGGGATCAGCGGCGTGGTGCCGCTGGACTTGGCGGCGCCGGGCGCGGCGGCCTCGGCGGCCGGGTTGCCCTTGGCGGCGTCCGCGAGGTCGGGGGACTTCGGGCTCCAGCCGACCTCCTTGACCATCTGTCCGTCGTTCTTCTTGGACAGTGCGACCTTCAGGAACTCCTTGGCCAGCTCCTGGTTCTGGCCGCCGCCGGCGACCGCGAAGTTGGAGCCGCCGAGGAAGACGCCCTCGGGCTTGTCGGCGGTCTCACCCGGGATGGGGAAGAAGCCGATGTCGTCCTTGATGGCCGGGTTGGCCTTGACGGCGGTGGGGCCCTCGTAGCCCATGGCGATGATGGCGCCCGTCTTGCCCTTGGAGAAGATCTCCGCCTGCTGCGGGGTGGCCTCGTCCTTGTTCTTCGGGGCGGAGCTGAAGGCCTGGTACTGCTTGTAGATGTCCATGGCCTTGGAGACCTTGGGGTCGCCGAGGTTGGAGACCCACTTGTCGCCCTGCTTCTTGACCAGGTCGGCGCCGGTCCCGATGGTCAGGCCGTCGAAGAAGTACCAGTTCTGGCCGGGCAGGTAGAGCGGCTCGGCATCGGTCTTCTGCTTGATGGTGTCGAACGCCTTGAAGAGCTCCGAGCGGGTCTTGGGCAGTTCCTTGATGCCCGCCTGGGCCCAGATCTTCTTGTTGTACATCACCACGCGGTTGCCGGCGTACCAGGGGAGCGCGTACTGCTTGCCGTCGACGAGGGAGGCCTTGTTGAAGGACTCGTTCCAGTCCTTGCCGATCTCCTTCTTCAGGTCGCCCAGCTCCGCGAGCGCGCCGGCCTTGGCGTACGCGGCGGTCTGGGTGTTGCCGATCTCGACGACGTCGGGCGGGCTGTCCTCGGACAGGGCGGTGGTCAGCTTCTGCTGGATGCCGTTCCACTGCTGGACGCGGAACTCGACGGTGGCGCCGGTCTTGGCCTTGAAGTCCTCGGCGACCTGCTTGGTCCACTGCGCCGGGTTGGAGCCGTCCATCACCCAGACGATCAGCTTCTTGCCCTTGAAGCTCTCGGCCCCCGCCGAGCCGCTGCCGCTGGACCCACAGGCAGCGACACTCACCAACATTCCCGCGACTGCCGTCGCCGCTATGAGTCCACGCTTCATTGCGCTCTCCCCTAAAGGCTGGCTGGTGGTCTTTAATGGTTTAGACCAGTGCCCGCAGCTTGGCCTAGACCTTTTGGGGTGTCAAGGGTGTATAAGAGTCGCTGTCAGGTCCGTTACCGGACCGACATCTGGGGCCTGTCGCCGCGGTAGCGGCGTGTGCCCGCGAGGCAGACGCTACGTTGGCGTCGGGCCCCGCGAGCGGGCACGGACCAGCAAGGGAGCATCGGGACCCCACCCGTGCCACGATGTGAGCCGCTACGTACGGAGGAGCCGGTGACGGCAGCGCGACAGGAGTCGGAGAGGCGGGTCATGGAGACCGACGGGGGCAGTGCGGACAACGGCGGCGGCGCGCGCACCGCCCGCGTACCGAAGTACTACCGCCTCAAGCGCCACTTGCTGGAGATCACCGAAACACTGCCGCCGGGCACCCCGGTCCCGCCCGAGCGGACCCTGGCCGCGGAGTTCGACACGTCCCGTACGACCGTACGCCAGGCCCTCCAGGAACTGGTCGTCGAAGGGCGGCTGGAACGCATCCAGGGCAAGGGCACGTTCGTCGCCAAGCCCAAGGTCTCGCAGGCCCTGCAACTGACCTCCTACACCGAGGACATGCGGGCCCAGGGCCTGGAACCCGCCTCACAGCTGCTGGACATCGGCTACGTCACCGCCGACGACCGGCTGGCCGGGCTGCTGGACATCGCGGCCGGCGGCCGGGTGCTGCGCATCGAGCGGCTGCGGCTGGCCAGCGGGGAGCCGATGGCCATCGAGACGACCCACCTGTCCGCGAAGCGGTTTCCCGCGCTGCGCCGCAACCTCGTCAAGTACACCTCGCTGTACACGGCGCTGTCCGAGGTCTACGACGTGCGCCCGGCGGAGGCCGAGGAGACCATCGAGACGTCGCTGGCCACCCCGCGCGAGGCCGGGCTGCTCGGTACGGACGTGGGCCTGCCGATGCTGATGCTCTCCCGGCACTCCCTCGACACCGAGGGCGCCCCGGTGGAGTGGGTGCGCTCGGTCTACCGCGGCGACCGCTACAAGTTCGTGGCCCGGCTGCGGCGCCCGGCGGACTGAGGACCCGGCGGCGGGGCGGTCCCCTTCCGCCGCCCCGCCTGCCCCGCACCTCGCCGCGGTATGGCGCGACCCGCCCCGCTGCCTCTACGGTCCTTCCGTCGTCGCGTCGACGGGAGGACGTACCGGTGCGCCCAGCAGGCCAGCCACGAACCGCCGCCAGTCCCCGAAAGATCGCCGTGTGGACGGCCGTGGCGCTGGTCGGCGCCGCCGGCTGGACGCTGCTCGCACTGTCCCGCGGGGAGGAGGTCTCGGCCGCCTGGATGGTCGCCGCCGCGCTCGGCTCGTACGCCATCGGCTACCGCTTCTACGCGCGCTTCATCGCCACCCGGGTACTGCGCGTCGACCGGACCCGGGCCACCCCCGCCGAACGGCTGGGCGACGGCGTGGACTTCCACCCCACCGACCGCCGGGTGCTGCTCGGCCACCACTTCGCGGCCATCGCGGGCGCCGGGCCGCTGGTCGGGCCGGTGCTCGCCGCCCAGATGGGCTATCTGCCCGGCACCATCTGGATCATCGTCGGCGTCGTCTTCGCGGGCGCCGTGCAGGACATGGTCGTGCTGTTCTTCTCCACCCGGCGCGACGGCCGGTCGCTGGGGCAGATGGCGCGCGAGGAGATCGGCGTGCTCGGCGGGGCCGCCGCACTGCTCGCCGCCTTCGCCATCATGATCATCCTGCTCGGCGTACTGGCGCTGATCATCGTCAACGCGCTGGCGCAGTCCCCCTGGGGCACCTTCTCCATTGGCATGACCATCCCCATCGCCCTGCTGATGGGCTTCTACCTGCGGGTACTGCGCCCGGGGCGGGTCACCGAGGTCTCGCTGATCGGCGTGGCGCTGCTGGTGCTCTCACTGGTGGCGGGCCGCTGGGTCGCCGACTCGTCCTGGGCCGACACGTTCACGCTGCAACCGAAGACGCTGGTCGTCTGGCTGGTGGCGTACGGGTTCATCGCGTCCGTACTGCCGGTGTGGACGCTGCTGGCACCGCGCGACTACCTCTCCACCTTCATGAAGATCGGCACCATCGGACTGCTGGCGGTCGGCGTGCTGGTCACGCTGCCGAACCTGAAGATGGACGCGGTCACCCACTTCGCCGGGCGCGGGGACGGCCCGGTCTTCGCGGGCTCCCTCTTCCCGTTCGTCTTCATCACCATCGCCTGCGGCGCACTCTCCGGCTTCCATGCCCTGATCTCCTCCGGCACCACGCCCAAGATGGTGCAGAAGGAGACCCAGATCCGCATGATCGGCTACGGCTCGATGCTCATGGAGTCGTTCGTCGCGGTGATGGCGCTGGTCGCGGCGTCGATCATCGACCCGGGGCTGTACTTCGCGATGAACGCGCCGGCCGGCGTCATCGGCGACACCGTCCAGTCGGCCTCCCAGGCCGTCGCGCACTTCGGATACAGCATCTCCCCCGACCAGTTGGCGGCCGCCGCCAAGGCCGTCGAGGAGCAGACGCTGCTGTCCCGTACGGGCGGCGCGCCCACCCTCGCCGTGGGGGTCGCGGACATCTTCTCGCAGGTCTTCGGCGGGGCCGGGATGAAGGCGTTCTGGTACCACTTTGCGATCATGTTCGAGGCGCTGTTCATCCTCACCGCGCTCGACGCAGGCACCCGGGTGGGCCGCTTCATGCTCCAGGACATGCTGGGCAACGTCTACAAGCCGCTGCGCAGGGTGAGTTGGAAGCCGGGGCTGGTGCTGTGCAGCGCGGCCGTGGTCGCGCTGTGGGGCTACTTCCTGTGGGTCGGCGTGCACGAGCCGCTCGGCGGCATCAACCAGCTCTTCCCGGTCTTCGGCATCGCCAACCAGCTGCTGGCGGCGGTCGCGCTGACCGTCTGCACCACCCTGCTGGTCAAGTCCGGGCGCGTGAAGTGGGCCTGGATCACCGGCGTCCCGCTCGCCTGGGACGCCACCGTCACCCTCACCGCGAGCTGGCAGAAGGTCTTCTCCGGCGATCCCAAGGTCGGTTTCTTCACCCAGCGTTCGGTCTACCAGGACGCCATCGACGCCGGGAAGGTGCTGCCGCCCGCCAAGACCATGGACGACATGCACACGGTCGTCACCAACTCGACGGTGGACGGCGTGCTGTCGGCGGTCCTCGCGCTGCTGATCGTCGTGGTGATCGCGGACGCGGCCCGGGTGTGCGTACGCCATCTGCGCAACCCGTCCGCGACCCGGCTCAGCGAGGCCCCGTACGTGGAATCGGCGATCGTCGCGCCCGCCGGGCTGGTGGCCTCCAAGGAGGAGAAGGCGGAGCTGGCGGCGGCGGAGCGGAGCGGGCCGTGAGCAGGGCGCGGCGGGCGCTGGGCCGGATCCGCTGGTACGTACGGGAATTGACCGGCGAGAGCGGGTACGAGCGCTACGTCGCACATGTCCGGCAGCACACGCCCGACGCGCCGGTCCCCAGCCGCCGGGAATTCGAGCGGTGGCGCGCCGCGGAGCGCGAGGGCGATCCCCGCTCGGGCTTCCGCTGCTGCTGAGGTGGCCGGTTCGTTGCCGTACCGATATGCGGACAGGTAGTGACGCGTACAACTTCCCTGGCTTAGATTTCCAGCCCACTGCACCGTGATCACCAAGGGACCGCCAGGGAACGGAGCCACGGCCATGCCAGAGCCGTCCGAATCAGCCGGAACACCAGCGGGCAGAGCCGCGCCGGTCGTCACTCCCAGCCGCGTGATCGCCGGGCTCTGCCTGGTCGCGCCCTTCGTGGCGATGCTGTGGGTGAGCTCGTACGCCAAGGTCGAGCCGACCCTCATCGGCATCCCGTTCTTCTACTGGTACCAGATGCTGTGGGTGCTGATCTCGACGGCGCTCACCATGGTCGCGTACAAGCTGGTCCAGCGTGAGCAGCGGCTGCGCAAGGGGGGTGCGTCCCGGTGAAGGACGGCGTGAACGGCGTCGCGCTCGCCGTCTTCATCTTCTTCTTCGTGGCCGTGACGGTCATGGGCTTCCTGGCGGCGCGCTGGCGCAAGGCCGAGCAGTCCGCCAGCCTCGACGAGTGGGGGCTGGGCGGGCGCAGCTTCGGCACCTGGGTGACCTGGTTCCTGCTGGGCGGCGACCTGTACACGGCGTACACCTTCGTGGCCGTGCCGGCGGCGATCTACGCGGCGGGCGCGGCCGGGTTCTTCGCCGTCCCGTACACGATCCTGGTCTATCCGCTGATCTTCACCTTCCTGCCCCGCCTGTGGTCGGTCTCGCACAAGCACGGGTACGTGACCACCTCGGACTTCGTGCGCGGCCGGTTCGGCTCCAAGGGCCTGTCGCTGGCCGTGGCGCTCACCGGCATCCTCGCCACGATGCCGTACATCGCGCTGCAACTCGTCGGCATCCAGGCGGTGCTGGACGTGATGGGCGTCGGCGGCGGCGAGGACACGAACTGGTTCGTCAAGGACCTGCCGCTGCTGATCGCCTTCGGCGTGCTGGCGGCGTACACCTACAGCTCCGGGCTGCGGGCGCCCGCGCTGATCGCGTTCGTCAAGGACGGGCTGATCTACCTGGTCATCGCCGTCGCGATCATCTACATCCCGATCAAGCTGGGCGGCTTCGACCACATCTTCGCGGTGGCGAAGGACGCCTTCGCGCAGAAGAACCCGGCGACCGGCAAACCACGCGGTGAACTGGCCAGCGGGCCGAACGCGCAGTGGGCGTACGCGACGCTCGCGCTCGGCTCGGCGCTCGCGCTGTTCATGTATCCGCACTCGATCACCGCGACGCTCTCCTCGCGCAACCGCAACGTGATCCGCCGCAACACCACCATCCTGCCGCTGTACTCCCTGATGCTGGGGCTGCTCGCGCTGCTCGGGTTCATGGCGGTGGCGGCCGGGATCAAGGTGCAGAACGGACAGCTGGCGATTCCGCAGCTGTTCGAGAACATGTTCCCCGACTGGTTCACGGGGGTGGCGTTCGCCGCGATCGGCATCGGGGCGCTGGTGCCCGCCGCGATCATGTCCATCGCCGCCGCGAACCTTTTCACCCGCAACATCTACAAGGACTTCCTCAAGCCGGGCGCCACACCCGAGCAGGAGCACAAGGTCGCCAAGCTGGTGTCGCTGCTGGTGAAGGTCGGCGCGCTGGTCTTCGTGCTGACGATGGACAAGACCGTCGCCATCAACTTCCAGCTGCTGGGCGGCATCTGGATCCTGCAGACCATGCCGGCCCTGGTGGGCGGCCTGTTCACCCGCTGGTTCCACCGGTGGGCGCTGCTGGCCGGCTGGGCGGCCGGCATGCTCTACGGCACGCTCGCGGCGTACGGGGTGGCCAGCCCCACGCAGAAGCACTTCGGCGGCTCCAGCGCGGAGATTCCCGGTATCGGGGAGATCGGCTACATCGGGCTGACCGCGTTCGTGCTGAACGTCCTGGTCACGGTCGTCCTGACGGTGGTGCTGCGCGCGGTCAAGGCCCCCGACGGCGTCGACGAGACGTCCCCGGAGGACTACACGGCGGACGCCGGCGACAAGGGCGTCCAGGTCGATCTGCCGCCGGCCACGGCGGGGGTTCCGGCGGGGCACTGAGGGTGCCGGGGGGATTGTCGGACCCCCCGTGCACACTTGCCTCATGGACATCACGATCAGGCCCGCGCGGCAGGAGGAGTTCGAGGAGATCGGCGAACTCCTCGTGGCCGCCTACGCGGCGGACGGACTGCTGGTTCTCGGGCTCGACGACCCGTATGTGCACGAGCTGCGCAAGGTGGCCGAGCGGGCGGAGCACGCCGAGGTGCTGGCGGCGGTCGACGCCGACGGCACGGTGCTGGGGGCGGTCACCTTCGCCGCCCCCGGCAGTCCGTACGCCGAGATAGCCGGTCCGGACGAGGGCGAGTTCCGGATGCTGGCCGTCGCCCCCGCCGGCCGCGGGCGCGGCATCGGCGAAGCGCTGGTGCGCGCCTGCATGGACCGCGCCCGCTCCCTGGGCCTGACCCGCATGGTGCTCTCCGCCCTGCCGCACATCGAGAACGCCCACCGCGTATATGAGCGGATCGGTTTCACGCGCATACCGGAGCGGGACTGGGAGCCCGTGCCGGACATCACGCTTCTGGCGTTCACCTGCGATCTCGGCGTGGTGGTGTAGCGCCGTGACCGGCGCACGCCCCGTCACGGCGGCGGGTTACGGCAGCATCCGCCGTACGAACACGTCCGTCGCCCCGTTCGTGTCCCCCGGGACCAGGTTCGCCGCGTCCGAGTCGAACGCCGCGGCCAGGCCCGTGGCGTCGGTGGACACGTTGGAGGACCAGCCCTGGTCGGGTGTGCTGTCGACGGGCCGGTTGACGCGAGTGATGGCGCCGGTCCGCATGTCCCGTACGAAGATGTCCGTCGCGTTGTTGGTGTCGTCCCGTACCAGGTCCGGCGCCGAGGACTCGAAGTACAGACGGCCGTTGTCGGCGGACAGCACGCCCAGGCCGGAGGAGCCGGTCTGCGGCTGCTTGCCGTCGTAGGTGTACGACATCTGCTCCGTCGTGCCCTTGACGAGGTCCCGTACGAACAGGTCCGCCCTGCCGGTCGGGTGGCCGGGCACCACCTCCCCGTACTGGCTGGAGAAGACCGCGTAGCGGCCGTCGGGGCTGAGCGAGGCGTTCCAGGCGCCGACCGTCTCGCCGGTGGAGCCGAGGCTGGCGACACCGGTGCGGCCGGTGTCCAGGTCGTGCACGTAGAACGGGTAGCTGTGCGGTTTGCGCGGCTCGGCCCGTTCGCGGGCGGCCGCGGCCGGGTCCGGGCGCAGGTTCGCGGCCTTGGAGATGAAGCCGACCGTACGGCCGTCGTAGGTGATCACCGGGTTGGCGGAGGGGCCGGTGGCCTGCTCACCGGTGGCGGAGACGCTCACCCGCTTGACCGTGCCCGTCTTCCGGTCGCGGACGAAGATGTCCTGCGCCTTGTTGGTGTCCCCGGGCACCAGGTCCTCGCGGCTGGAGGCGAACGCCACGTACCGGCCGTTGGCGCTGATCACCGGCATCTGGGAGCCCTGCTTGCCCTGCGGGGGCCTGCCGTCGAGGGTGACGCTCTCGGTGCGCCCGGTCCTGCGGTCGTGCACGAAGATGTCGGTGGCGGCGTTGGTGTCACCCGGCACGAGGTTGGCGGCGTCGGAGGCGAAGGCGACGTACCGGCCGTCGGCGCTGACGGTGGGCGTGGACGACCAGGAGTCGGCCTGGGTGCCGTCGCTCGCGACGTTGACCCGTTCGACGGCGCCCGTGCGCAGGTCCTTCACGAAGATGTCCGACTGCCCGTTGGTGTCGCCGGGCACCAGGTTCGTCGCGTCCGAGTCGAAGACGGCGAACCGGCCGTCGGCACTGATCATCGAGCCGGACGAGCCGCCGTTGCCCTGCGTGCCGTCGGCGGCGACGCTGACCCGCTCGGTGCCGTTCGGCGGGGCGGGCTGGGCGGCGGCCGTCGTGGCGGGCAGCAGCGCGGCCAGCGCGCACACCCCCGAGGCGGCGGCGAGTCTTCGTACGGTGGTGCGGGTGGACCTCATGGCGGGTTCCCCTCCTGGTGGGTACGTGAGTACGCGGACGCGCCGGTACGCATGTCACGTACGCGTCCGCGCCGTTACGCCAGTGCGTCGCCGTTACGTCAGCGCGGGAGCCGGCGGACGAAGACGTCGCCCGTCGCGTTCGTGTCACCGGGCACCAGCCCGTCGTCGCGCGAGTCGAAGACCGCCAGCCGTCCGGTGGCGTCGGGCACCGCGCCATTGGCCCAGGAGGACGACTGGCCGCCGTCCGCGGTGACATTGATCCGCTCGACCCGCCCGGTGCGCAGGTCGCGGACGAAGGCGTCGACATAGCCGTTGGTGTCGCCGGGCACCAGGTTGGTCGCCGTGGAGGTGAAGAAGAGCCGCCGGTTGTCCGCGCTGAGCCGCCCGTCGGAGGACCAGCCGTTGGCCTGGGCCCCGTCGTGCGCGCGGGAGACCAGCCGGGTGGTGCCCTTCTCCAGGTCGCGGTCGAAGATGTCGTACGTACCGTTGGTGTCGCCCGGGACCACGTCGTCGGCCACGGAGGTGAAGACCACATGCCGGCCGTCCGGGCTGAGCCGCGGGAGCGGCGTCACGCTGACCACGGCGCCCGTCGAGCCGAGGCTCGCCACGCTCGTCCGCCCGGTGTCCAGGTCGTGGACGTACATCGGGCCCCCGGGCGGCGGGCGGCGGAAGCCGGGCCCGGTGGGGGTGAGATTCCTCGCCTTGGAGGTGAACGCCACCCGGCGGCCGTCGGCGCTGATCGACGGGGAGCCGGAGAAGCCGTCGGCCTGCGTGCCGTCGCTCGCCACGCTGACCCGTTGCGTCGTTTTCTTCCGCACATCGTAGACGAAAATGTCTTGACTCTCGTTGGTGTCGCCGGGCACCAGGTCCGCGCGGGACGAGCCGAAGGCGAGGTGGCGGCCGTTGCCGCTGAGGGCGAAGTCCTGCACGCCGTAGCCGTACGGGGACGTGCCCGCGCCCGCGGTGGGGCTGATGGTGTGCCCGGTCAGCCGGTCGCGGATGAAGACGTCGCCCTCGCCGTTGGTGTCTCCGGGGACCAGGTTCGTCGCCGCGGAGTAGAAGGCCACGTACCGCCCGTCGGCGCTGATCTCGGGCGAGCCGGACAGGGCGTTGCCGCGGGTGCCGTCATCGGCGACGCTGACCAGGTCGACCTTTCCCGTCCGTAAATCCTTGACGTAGACGTCCTGTTGGCTGTTGGCGTCGGCGGGCCCCAGATTGGTGGCTTCCGAGGTGAATGCCACGAACCGCCCGTTCGCGCTGAGCGTCGGAGCGCCCGAGAAACCGTTTCCCTGCGTGCCGTCCGCGGCCACGCTGACCCGTTCGGTCACCGGGGCCACCGGCGGCGCGGCAACGGCCGTCGCGGGCAGCACCCCCGCCACGGCACACGCTCCGGCCAGCAGCCCCACGGCTCTGGCGGCGCCGCGCGCAGCACCGTTTCTTCGCATGATTCCCCCCTCGCATCAGGTCCCCCACCCGCCCCGCCGGACGACGGAGCAGACAAGGAGCCAATACGCTTCAGGAGTCCCGGTCAACGCATCAGGGACATTCCGCGCCACCAATACGCCCCCTGCATCAGCCCCCGTCCAGCCCTGCCCGGATGGCCCGGAACGGCTCCAGGAAGCCGTCGTGGCGGCTCCGGAACGGCCTCACGGCGGCTTCGCGGGGCCCTGCGAACGGCCCCGGAACGGCTGCCGAATACCACGGCTTCGGACAACCCCGTCACAAGGCGACACAAGATATGGGGGTGGGTGCACGCGCCAGCACAAGATGTATGCTCGTGCTCGCTGTCGTCGCAGGGGAATCCGGTGCGAATCCGGAACTGTCCCGCAACGGTGTACGAAGTGCGGCAATCCGCACCCGTGAGTCCGAAGACCTGCCCACAGTACGCCCGCGCCACCCCCGGCGCGGTCGTCGATACGTCCGGGCCTCGCGGGTTGGGCCGGTGGACGCTGCGCGGTGTGCCCGCGCGCCCCTCGCCGTGCCAGGGGTGCCGCACGCCCGTACGCGGCCGTCGCGCGCCTCCCCTCGGGCCCCCGCCGAGTGAGGGAGAGCAGCACGTGACCATCGCGCCAACGGAGCCCGCGTCAGACCGGCAGGTCGTGCAGCCCGCGAAGGACACGGACCCCCGGCAGGACGCCGGCGGCCGGACCGGGGACGGCCCCGGCGCCGCGCTGCTGCGCACGCTGACCGATCTCACCGCCGACCTGGACGCCACCGACCCCGGCAAGATCGCCGCCGCCGCGCTGCGCGGCCGTCACCCCGGCTCCGACGAGGCCGAACTGCGCTCGCTGGCCATGGAGGCCGCCGCCGGCCTGATCGGTGACGAGCCGCAGTACTCCAAGCTGGCCGCCCGCCTGCTGACCCGTGCCATCGCGGAGGAGGCGGCCGCGGAGGGGGCGACCGCCTTCTCCGCCTCCGTCGCCGTCGGGCACCGTGAGGGCCTGATCGCCGACGACACGGCGGAGTTCGTGCGGACCCACGCGGCACGCCTGGACGCGCTGGTCGAGCGCGCCCTGGCGGACGGCGCCGACGACCGGTTCGGCTACTTCGGCCTGCGCACCCTGCACTCCCGCTACCTGCTGCGCCACCCGATCTCCCGGCAGGTCATCGAGACCCCGCAGCACTTCCTGCTGCGCGTGGCCTGCGGCCTGGCCGAGGACCACAGCGAGCGGGCCGTGGACGACGTCGCCGAGCTGTACCGGCTGACCAGCTCGCTGTCGTACCTGCCGTCTTCCCCCACCCTCTTCAACTCCGGCACCCGGCACCCGCAGATGTCCTCCTGCTACCTGCTGGACTCCCCGCTGGACGAGCTGGACTCGATCTACGACCGCTACCACCAGGTGGCACGCCTGTCGAAGCACGCCGGCGGCATCGGCCTGTCGTACTCCCGGGTGCGCGCCCGCGGCTCGCTGATCCGCGGCACCAACGGCCACTCCAACGGCATCGTGCCGTTCCTGCGCACCCTGGACGCCTCGGTCGCGGCCGTGAACCAGGGCGGCCGGCGCAAGGGCGCGGCCTGCGTCTACCTGGAGACCTGGCACGCGGACCTGGAGGAGTTCCTGGAGCTGCGCGACAACACGGGCGAGGAGGCCCGGCGCACCCACAACCTGAACATCGCGCACTGGATCCCCGACGAGTTCATGCGCCGCGTCGAGGCCGACGCCGACTGGTCGCTGTTCTCCCCCAGCGACACGCCGGAGCTGGTGGACCTGTACGGCGACGAGTTCGACGCCGCGTACCGCAAGGCGGAGGCCGCGGGCCTGGCCGTCAAGCAGGTCCCGGCGCGCATCCTGTACGCGCGGATGATGCGCACCCTCGCGCAGACCGGCAACGGCTGGATGACCTTCAAGGACGCCGCCAACCGCACCGCCAACCAGACCGCCGAGCCCGGCAAGGTGGTGCACTCCTCGAACCTGTGCACCGAGATCCTGGAGGTCACCGACGACGGCGAGACCGCGGTCTGCAACCTCGGCTCGGTCAACCTCGCCGCCCACCTGGGTGACAACGGCGAGATGGACTGGGAGCGGCTGGATGCCACGGTCCGTACGGCCGTGACCTTCCTCGACCGCGTGGTGGACATCAACTTCTACCCGACCGAGCAGGCCGGCGCCTCCAACTCGCGCTGGCGGCCGGTGGGTCTGGGCCTGATGGGCCTCCAGGACGTCTTCTTCCGGCTGCGGCTCGGCTTCGACTCGCCCGAGGCGCGGGAGCTGTCCACCCGTATCTCCGAGCGAATCATGCTCGCCGCGTACGAGGCGTCCGCCGACCTCGCCGAGCGGCACGGCCCGCACCCGGCCTGGTCCGCGACCCGTACGGCCCGGGGCGTGCTGCACCCCGACCACTACCCGAACGCCGAGCCGCGCTGGGCGGACCGGTGGGCGGCGCTGCGCACCCGTATCGCGGCGACCGGCATGCGCAACTCGCTGCTGCTGGCCATCGCGCCGACCGCCACCATCGCCTCCATCGCGGGCGTGTACGAGTGCATCGAGCCGCAGGTCTCCAACCTGTTCAAGCGCGAGACGCTGAGCGGCGAGTTCCTCCAGGTCAACGCGTACCTGATCGAGGAGCTGAAGGCGCTGGGCCTGTGGGACGAGCGCACCCGTGACGCGCTGCGCGAGGGCAACGGCTCGGTGCAGGAGCTGGACTGGATTCCCGCCGAGACCCGCGAGCTGTACCGCACGGCCTGGGAGATCCCGCAGCGCGCGCTGATCGACATGGCGGCGGACCGTACGCCCTACCTCGACCAGAGCCAGTCGCTGAACCTGTTCATGGCGTCGCCGACCATCGGCAAGCTCAGCTCGATGTACGCCTACGCCTGGA
The DNA here is from genome assembly GCF_000720725.1 of Streptomyces rimosus subsp. rimosus. Taxonomy (GTDB): domain Bacteria; phylum Actinomycetota; class Actinomycetes; order Streptomycetales; family Streptomycetaceae; genus Streptomyces; species Streptomyces rimosus_A. Next base: position 175,513 of record NZ_JOCQ01000007.1, on the reverse strand, counting down.
AGCGCGGCATCAAGACCACGTACTACCTCCGCTCGCGGCCGGCGACCCGTATCGCCCAGTCCGCGCGCGGCACGGGCGGGGGCGCGCAGACCGCTCCCGTACCCGCTCAGGCGGCCGACCCCGAGGCCGTCGCCTGCTCCCTGGAAAACCCCGAGTCCTGCGAGGCATGCCAGTAATGACCACCGCACCCGAAAAGAACGAGACGACCGCGGCCGCCTCGCACACCGCCACCACCGGCAGCAAGAACCTGCTCGACCCGGGCTTCGAGCTGACCCTGCGCCCGATGCGCTACCCGGACTTCTACGACCGCTACCGGGACGCGATCAAGAACACCTGGACCGTGGAGGAGGTCGACCTCCACTCGGACGTGGCCGACCTCGCCAAGCTGTCGCCCGGCGAGCAGCACATGATCGGCCGGCTGGTCGCGTTCTTCGCGACCGGTGACTCGATCGTGGCGAACAACCTCGTGCTGACGCTGTACAAGCACATCAACTCCCCCGAGGCGCGGCTCTACCTGAGCCGGCAGCTGTTCGAGGAGGCCGTGCACGTCCAGTTCTACCTGACGCTGCTGGACACCTATCTGCCCGACCCGGACGACCGCGCCGCCGCGTTCGCCGCGGTGGAGAACATCCCCTCCATCCGGGAGAAGGCGGAATTCTGCTTCAAGTGGATGGATTCGGTGGAATCCATCGACCGGCTGGAGTCGAAGGCCGACCGCCGCCGCTTCCTGCTGAACCTGATCTGCTTCGCGGCCTGCATCGAGGGCCTGTTCTTCTACGGCGCCTTCGCCTACGTGTACTGGTTCCGCTCGCGCGGCCTGCTGCACGGCCTGGCGACCGGCACCAACTGGGTGTTCCGCGACGAGACCATGCACATGAACTTCGCGTTCTCGGTCGTGGACACGGTGCGCGAGGAGGAGCCGGACCTCTTCGACGACGAGCTGGAGCGCCAGGTCACCGACATGCTCAAGGAGGCCGTCGAGGCGGAGCTGCAGTTCGGCCGGGACCTGTGCGGCGACGGGCTGCCGGGCATGAACACCGAGTCGATGCGCGAATACCTCCAGTGCGTCGCCGACCAGCGCCTCCAGCGCCTCGGCTTCCCGCCGGTGTACGGCTCGGAGAACCCGTTCTCCTTCATGGAGCTGCAGAACGTCCAGGAGCTGACCAACTTCTTCGAGCGGCGCGCCTCGGCCTACCAGGTCGCCGTCGAGGGCTCGGTCTCCTTCGACGACGAGTTCTGAGTTTTCCGGTGCCGGCCCGGAACGCGGTTCCGTGACCGACCGTGGGTCCGGAGGCCGGACTCAGGTCGCTTGTGCTGCCCGCAGCTCTTCGTGAACCGCTACGGGGTCCTGCTGGGCCAGATAGCGGAAGTGCCACTCGACGACTCCGTCTCCGGTGGCGAGCGAAGCCAGCGAGGAGCCCTCGGAGATGAGGAACCGGGGCTCCTCCCACTGCTGCGCGACCACCGCGATGGAGGCGCCGGCGCCGGTCAGGACCCAGCTGGCCCTGCCCCCGGCGATCGGGGCGAGGTAACCGCTCCTGACGACGGAGGCCACCGCTTCACGGACCGGCACCTCGGCGGGCAGCTCCCTGGTGTCCTCGTGCGGGGCGTCAGCGTCGTCACCCATGGCGACGCTGTCCCTGGTCAGATACACCTTCATGGTCGGATCCTAGGTCCCCGGTCCCGGAACTGCCCGACGGTGCCGGTCCGCACGCGCGGACCGGCACCGTCCGCTTCTTTATGCCTGCCGAATGTCCGACGAATCCGGACCGGATTTGATGAGTCGATGACAACGCGCGGGCGACGGCAACCCGGCCGTATGCCGCCTGCTCTCCCGTTACATGAAGGGCAGCGAGCAACCGAGAAAGCGGTTCATCGACTATCCCCGCCGGGGCCGTGCCGGATGGCGCCGGTGGCTGCCGTCCTGGAGACAGCAGCTCGGTGTCACGGCCGTCGGCGCGGCCGGTTTCGCCGGGCTCTTCGCCGTCGTGTACGCCCAGGTCGACATCCCGGACGAGAACGCCGCCGCACGCCAGGAAGCCACCGTCTTCTACTGGGCGGACGGCAGCCAGATGGTGACCGAGGGCGCCGTCAACCGGCAGAAGGTGACCCTCGACCAGGTGCCCGACCCGGTGGAACACGCCGTGCTCGCCGCCGAGAACGCGAGTTTCTACTCCGATTCCGGGGTCTCGCTCTCCGGTATCGCACGGGCCGCGGTGAACATGGCCCAGGGCCAGGACGCGCAGGGCGGTTCCACCATCACCCAGCAGTATGTGAAGAACACGTATCTTTCGCAGGACCAGACTCTCAAGCGCAAGGTGAAGGAGTTCTTCATCGCGCTGAAGCTGGACAACCGCAAGTCCAAGTCGGAGATACTCCAGGGGTATCTCAACACCAGTTATTTCGGGCGGCATTCGTTCGGTATCCAGGCCGCCGCGAACGCGTACTACGGCATTCCGGCCAAGGATCTGGACCCCAGCCGGGGCGCGGCGCTGGCGGCGCTGCTCAAGGGGGCCGAACAGTACGATCCGGCGCTGAGCGAGGACAATCACCGGCGCGCGGTGGAACGCTGGAAGTGGATTCTGGACCGTGAAGTGGAAACCGGCCTGATGAGCCGGGAGGAGCGCGCCCGGTACACGCGGTTCCCCGAGCCGCGCGCACCCGTCACCCCGACCAGCCAGAAGGGCCAGACCGGCTACCTCGTCGACGCCGCGAAGAAGTACCTCAAGAGCCGTACCGGCCTGACCGACCGCGATCTCGCGCGCGGCGGCTACCGCATTCACACCACCTTCGAGAAGGACAAGGTGGCCCGGCTGGTGAAAGCGGTGGAGGACGAGCGGCGCCGCGGTATCGATCCGGAGAAGCGGGCCGCCGACGCGTACGTGGAATTCGGTGCCGCGTCGGTGCGGCCCCGGGACGGCGCGCTCGTCGCGCTCTACGGCGGCCCGGACGCGACGCAGCACTTCGCGAACAACGCGGACACCGCGGGCGTACCGGCCGGCTCGGCCTTCAAGCCGTTCGTGCTGGCCGCCGCCCTCCGCGACGGCGCGCCCCGGGAGGCCGCCGCCGCGCCCGTGGCCACATCCGCCCCGGTCGTGGCCGGGTCGCAGGCTGGTGTGCCGCCGGATCTGTACGAGGGCCTGGTGACCTCCGCCCACCCGCCGTTCGTCGCCGCGGGCAAGCGCCTCGGCCTGGAGAAGGTACGGGACACGGCGGTCGAGGCTGGCCTGCACAAGGCGAGCCTGGCGCGCCTGGAGCCCACGTTCCCGCTCGGCACCTCCACGCCCAGCGCGATCCGGCTGGCCGGCGCGTACTCGCTCTTCGGCAACGACGGCAACCGGACCGAGCCGTACTCGGTGACCAGGGTGGAACACGGCGGCACACCGCTGCCGGGCCTCACGCCGCCGGCACCGCACCGCGTACTGGAGCCGGGGGCGGCGCGCGGCATCAACCGGGCGCTCCAGGCGTACGCCGGGAAAACGCTGCCCCAGGACACCGCGGCGAAGCTGCCGCGCGGTATCTGGGCGGGCGGCACCGGGCCGCGGGACCGCATGCGCTCGGCGTGGTTCATCGGCAACGACGGCGCGGACGGCGGCGGGCTGACCACCGCCGTCACCGTCTTCCGCAGCAAGCCGGGGGCGCCGCGGCTGCTGCCCATGGAGGGCGTGGGCGGCGACGCGCAGTTCGGCAACGGCATACCGCCCCGGATCTGGGCGGCCTACGCCGCGGGGTGAGCGGCGGCCGGGCCGGGCCGGGGCTCAGTCGTTGGCGACGACCGGGTACCGCGGCTCGCGCTCGGCCATCTGCTTCAGCGCGTCCTTGCGGTCGCGCTTGGAGAGCCGGTCGATGTACAGGTAGCCGTACAGGTGGTCGGTCTCGTGCTGGAGGCAGCGCGCGAAGTAGCCGGTGCCCGCGACCTTGATCGGGTTGCCCTCGGCATCCTGGCCGCGGACGACCGCGTAATCGGGGCGGGCCAGCTCCGCGTACGCGCCGGGCACCGACAGGCAGCCCTCGTTGGAGTCGTCCAGCACCCGCCGCTCGACCGGCAGGTCCTCCAGGACCGGGTTGCAGACCGCGCCGACGTGGCGTACGCCCTCGTCGTCCATGCAGTCGTAGACGAAGACCTTCAGGTCCACGCCGATCTGGTTGGCGGCCAGGCCGACGCCCTCGGCCGTGCGCTGGCTGGCGAACATGTCGTCGATGAGCCGGGCCAGCTCGTCGTCGAACGCGGTGACGTCCTTGCACTCCTTGTGCAGCACCGGGTTGCCGACGACGGTGATCGGGCGGGACGTACCGCGCTCGCGGTGCGCCACCTCCCGCTCTTCCGCGCCGGTGACGTCGTCGACGAAGCCCTCCGCCGCCCGCTCTTCGTTGTGGTCAAAAACAGGCTGTTGCGCCATCTCCGCCGTACGCCTTCCTGAGAACCTTGAGAATCTCGGAAACCCGAAATGTTCGCCCACCAGCCTACGGGGCGCTCCGGCGGCGCTCAGCAGACCTCTTCCAGATCACGCCACTCCCGGGTGTCCGGGCTGTCCGCGACCCAGCCGTCCAGCAGGCCGCGCACCAGGCCGGCGGGCGCCGCGATGCCGCACTCGCGCTCCGGCACCCACAGCGAGCCGGAGCCCGCCGTACGGTGGCCCAGCGGCCCCGGGTGGCCCGGTTCGCTGTGGTCGTGCGGGTCCAGGTGCTCGCCCTCGCCCTCGTCGCTGGGCATCCGGCTCTCCGAGCACGTACGGCACAGCAGGCGGACGGAGGACGACCAGTCCTCCGCGGCAAAGCCCGCGTCGGCGGCCAGCCGCTCCAGGGCGTCGCGGTCGGCCTCGGTGGCGGCCTCCAGGAGCACGACCCAGGTGGGGACCGGGGAGGGCGCCCACAGCTCGATCTCGTCGAACACCGGGAAGGACGGTCCCGCGGCGGTGGTGCGCTCGCCGTTCGGGACGCCGTCGTGCAGGACGACCTCGCCCCAGCGCCGCCCGGAGGACGGCAGCGGGATGGAGAGCACCTCGATCCGGGCCGGGTCCAGCCGGCGGCCCCAGACCACCTCGGCCTCGCCCTCGGGCGACAGGCGCACGGCGGCGCTGCCCAGCTCCATGCCGACCGGTTCCGCGGACGGCGACCCCTCGCCGGGGACCTTGAGTCCGTACGCCTGCCAGGCGCGCCGGGCCAGCGGCCAGTCCTGGAGTGCGGTGGCCGCGATGCCCACGTTCCACCAGTCGGGGGCGCCGGCCTCGCGGTCCAGCAGGGCGACCGCGCGCAGTCCGGCGGCGCGTGCCTGCTCCCAGTCGTGCCGGAACTTGTGCAGCAGCGCGAGGTTGAACCAGGACTCCGACAGCCACGGCTCCATGTCCGCCGCCCGGGTCAGCAGCGCGCCCGCGTCCTCGTAACGGCCGTCACCGATCAGCGTGAAAGCGCGGTCGGTCGCCTGCCGCCACGAGGCGGAGGGCCGGTGCCGTACCTTGCCGAAGATCCTCACGATTCCCGCCTGCTGGTTGCTTCCTGGATGCCGCCCGGACGGAGGCCGGGGGCCGTTCGAGGGCCCACTCGACAACCTGCCACAGATTGCCGCCGGGCTCAGCCCGGTTGCCGCGCCGACCGCGGCCCGCCACCGACCCCCTCATCGGCTCCTTGCCTTTCGCGGACCCCCTGAATCCCCGTTCGTGGGGGTTCCTTCGCATCCAACCATGCCCATCTCCGGGGCCGCTCATTACCCATCGGTTCCGTGACCTTGCGCGGGTGTTTGTGGCGATCTGGGAGGGGTGACGGCAGGAGGGGTCCGTACGGGCTTGCGCCACGAGGCGGCCGTCGGCAACGCGGCCGGGCCGTACGTCGGATGAGGCTCCGGGGACCGCGCAAACGCCGTGCCCCGAGGCGGCGCGCGATGCGTACGCCGGGACGGCGGGCGGCAGCGGGGCGTACGGGAACGGCGCACCGCTGCGCGGAAGTTGGCGCCCTACGGGCGGGGAAGCTGTGAAGATCCGGGCGGGACGAAACGCCCCGCCCCTCACCCCTTCGGGTGATACGCCGCTATTCGGCCCGCGCGGTCTCACCGCGCGCGTCGAGCGTGCCGCCCTGGCCCGGCCCGGACGGCTGTCCGGGGGTCTTGGCGGCCGCGGCGGCGCGGGCCGCCGCCTGCTCCTGCTTCGCCTGCTCCAGCACGCTCTGCTCGGGCACCGCCTCGCCCGCACGGATCAGGTCGATCCGGCCCATGACCTTCGACCGCAGGTCGGTCGGTACGTCGTCATGGCCGCAGCAGCGCTTGACCAGCTTCTTGACGGCCTGCTCCAGCCCGTACTTCTCCAGGCAGGGCGAGCACTCGTCGAAGTGCTCCTGGAACTTCTCGCATTCACCGGCCGGCATCTCGCGGTCGAGATACTCGTACAGATGGTCGAGGACCTCTGAGCAGTCCTTCTCGTGCGGGTCTCCGCAGCTCATGATCCCGAGCCTTTCCGATCGTGCGACTGCGACGACTGCGCGGTCGCAGCGCCCGCCCCGGCGGGGACCAGCCCACGCTCACGGGCGTAATCCTCCAGCATGCCGCGCAGTTGGCGCCGGCCGCGGTGCAGACGGGACATCACCGTGCCGATGGGTGTACCCATGATGTCGGCGATCTCCTTGTACGCAAAGCCCTCGACGTCCGCGAGGTAGACCGCGATGCGGAATTCCTCCGGAATGGCCTGAAGGGCGGCCTTCACGTCGGAGTCCGGCAGGTGGTCCAGCGCCTGGGACTCGGCGGAGCGCAGACCGGTCGACATGTGCGACTCGGCGCGTGCCAGCTGCCAGTCCTCGATCTCCTCGGCGGCGCTGCGCTGGGGTTCGCGCTGCTTCTTGCGGTAGGAGTTGATGAAGGTGTTCGTGAGGATGCGGTACAGCCACGCCTTGAGGTTCGTTCCCTCACGGAACTGGTGGAAGGACGCATACGCCTTGGCATACGTCTCCTGAACCAGGTCCTCCGCATCGGCCGGGTTGCGCGTCATGCGCAGCGCGGCCGAATACATCTGGTCCAGAAAGGTGAGCGCGTCCCGCTCGAAGCGCGCGTTGCGCTCGGCGTCCGTCTCCCGCTTCCCGTTGCCAGCGTGTTCCCCTGCCGTGCCGTCGGTCCCTGCGTCGGTACCGGTGACCGGACCCACCTCCTCCAACACCGTGACGGGTCCGGATACCGACCCGCTCGAATCGGAGAATAGACGACGATCCGGTACCGCCGCCGCTCCAGCCATGGCGGCCTGGGCGCCGCGCAGCTGTGTCCACTGCAGGTCAGCGGCCTGCGGGCGGGCTGGGCAAGCGATTCCCATGCGGCGGGCTCCCATTCTTCGAAGATTCCTTCAACGTTCCTGCAACCCGCACAACAGCCGCACCCCGCACGTCATTCCCGCGCCGCGCGGGCGGCACGTGAGCATGGTCACGCGGGCCCGCGGGGGCCGCCGGAACGCCCCCGGACTCTTGACAAACACGCTTGCCGGATCGGCAATGAAGACATGGACGAGAAGGCGTACGAACGGGTGCTGACGGACGTGGGGCCGCGGCTGCGACGGCTGCGGCAGGAGAGAGGGGTGACGCTCGCCGCGCTCTCGGAGACGACGGGCATCTCGGTGAGCACCCTTTCGCGCCTGGAATCGGGCGGGCGCAAGGCCACCCTGGAGCTGCTGCTGCCGCTCGCCCAGGCCCATCAGGTGCCGCTGGACGAGCTGGTCGGCGCGCCGGAGGTGGGTGATCCGCGGGTGCGCGCGGTGCCGCAGCGCCGTAAGCACATGACGTTCGTGCCGCTGACCCGGCAGCCCGGCGGCCTCCAGGCGTACAAGATGGTCATCGATCCGGTGCCGGGCACGCCCGAACAGCGCACCCATGAGGGCTACGAGTGGATGTACGTGCTCTCCGGGCGGCTGCGGCTGCTGCTCGCGGACCGGGACGTGGTGCTGCGCTCCGGCGAGGCCGCGGAGTTCGACACCCGGCTGCCGCACTGGTTCGGCCCGGCGGACGACAAGCCGGTGGAGATCCTCAGCCTCTTCGGGCGGCAGGGCGAGCGGATGCACGTACGCGCCAAGCCGCGGTCCAAGGGGGACGGCGACTGAAGCACGTACGGGACCGGGCCGGCTCAGGCGAAGAGGCCGTCCAGCCACTCCCCCACCGCGTCCGTGAGCAGGGCCATCGCCGCGGGCTCGTCGAGGTCCGCCTTCTTCGGTACGGCGAAGCCGTGGTCCCCGTGCGGCACCTCGACGACGCGGGTGCCCGCCGGGAACTCCGGCGGCCGCCCGAACGGGTCACGGCCGCCCTGCACCACCAGCGTCGGCAGCCCGGCCCCGGTCAGTTCGTCCGCGCGCGACTTCTCCGGCTTGCCCGGCGGGTGCAGCGGGAAGCTGAGCGCCAGTACGGCGTGCGCGCCCAGGCCGCGAGCCGTACGGCAGGCCACTCGCGCCCCCGCGCTGCGCCCGCCCGCGACCACCGGCAGTCCCGGCTTCTCCAGGGCGGGCCACAGCGCGGTCCACGCGGTGTCCAGCGTCTTGGGCGCCGGGGCCAGCTTCTTGCCGGCCACCCGCCACGGCTGCTCGACCAGCGCGACGGTATAGCCGCGCGCGGGCAGCGCGGCGGCCAGCGCGCGCAGGTCCCGGGCCTCGATGCCGCCGCCCGCGCCATGGCTGACGGCGAGGACGGCCCGCGCGTCCTCCGCCGGGTGCCAGGTGATGCGCGCCTCACCCACAGGAGTCTCAACTGTTTCGCTCACGCCCTCATCCTGCCGTCCCGGCCCCGCGGACCGGCTCCGGGGCGCGCGTCAGAACAGCGTCTCCTCCTCCGGCGCCGGCAGCTCCTTGACCAGTTCGGGCCCGTTGTTGCGGACGTTGCTCACCTCGGACGGCACCGGGTACGCGCGCATCAGCCCGGCGGGCGGTGGCGCGAGCAGCGGCACGATGTCGTCCACCTCCGTACGGGCCGGGTCGAGCCAGGCGTCCCACTTGTCGGGCGTCATGACCAGCGGCATCCGCGGGTGGATGTCGGCGAGCGACTGCGGGCCCTCGCCGCCGCCCGCGTTCGCCAGCGGCGTGGTCTCGGCCTCGGTCGTGACGACCGTGCAGGTCACCCACCACGCCTGCGGGTGGTCCTCGGGCAGCGTACGGTCGCGCCAGAACTCGTACAGCCCGGCCAGCGCCATCACCTGCCCGTCCGCCGGTGTGACGAAGTACGGCTGCTTGCGCGGGCGCTTGCGCCGGCCCTGCTCCTCCAGCTGCCGTTCGGCGGCGGCCGTGACCCACTCGTAGTAGCCGTCGCCGGGCAGCAGGCAGCGGCGGGCCGCGAACGGCCGCCGGAACGACGGCTTCTCGTGCACCGTCTCCGCGCGGGCGTTGATCATCTTCACCCCGACATCGGGCGATTTCGCCCAGGACGGGACCAGTCCCCAGGTCAGTCTCCGCAGCTGGCGAACCGGACGGCGGTCTTCCGCGTCTTTCAGGGGACGTTCGAGCACCGCGTGGACGTTCTTCGTCGGGGCGACGTTCCAGTCGGGCGCCAGGGTCTCCTCCGGTTCCCACTTCTCGACCTCGAAGAGCCCCACCAGATCCTCGGGGCTGCGACTCGCTGCATACCGTCCGCACATCGTGAACCACACCTCTGACCTGCGGATTCCCCGAGTCAGGCCGCCATAGTCAGCACCACGTCAGCACGGTGCCGGGTAATCGCCACATCCATGACCGCGATGGCTCGTCCGGTCGAGTCCGGCGCGAGGTGGCCGTACGTGTCGGCCGTCTCGTTGCTGGACTTGTGTCCGAGCCACCCGGACACGTCCAACAATGGCAGACCGCTGCTGAGCGCTGTAGAGGCGATCCAGTGCCGGAGGTCGTGAGGCGACCAGTCGAACCCGAGAGTCTTGATGACCTTCCGGAAAGCCGTCGAGTAGTCACGCGCACTCGCTGACGCCATGCTGAAGATGGTGCAGAACCCCACGGCCGCGCAACGGGCCAGGAACACCCTCCCGCCGTGACATGGGGGCGGCGGAGTGGCGGACTGGATCGAGGACCCGAGGACGACCGCTACCACGTGAGGCTGCCATGCGTCGGTACGTGCCGTACCTCGGCATGACGACGGACGAGTACCTGGCGCACGTCAGCACACGGAACGCCACGCCGGCCAGCACGGAGGGTGACTGAGGGGCCTACCGCAGCGGGCAGTCCTGGTCCGGCAGGGTGCGGTTAGGGGAGCAGCACACCAGGACCAGGGACAGGAACGAGGGTCGTTCGAGATAGAAGCCGTGCGACACGTCGCCGCCCCATGCCAGCCGTTCGGCGGCGGAGCTGACAAGTATGGCCAGCCGGGTTGTGTCGCGGTCCTCTTCGGATCCGAACCGGGGTGCGTACGCGGCGAGCTGTTCCCCGAGCCATTCGGCGGCTTCCTTCGGCTCGTCCCAGGTCCCCCGTGCCAGCCTGCCGGGCTTGGAGAGCCAGCGCGCCGTTTCCAGCGGGGGCAGGTCGCTGACGGGGAACTCTGCCCGCACTACCCGATAGCGTTCGACTAGCCGCTTTCCTTCGGTGTCGTCGTCACCGGCCGGGGCCGGGGGCGGATCGGGCTGGGGAGGCCGCCGCAAAGCCTCCTCGTCGAACCGCTTCTTCGAGCCCGTCCACAGGTAGCCGTGACAGTGCAACTGATGATCCTCGTCAGAACAGTTGAAGGCGGCCTCCGCCTCCCCAGAGAACAGAGGCCGCCAGTCAGGGAGCGGCCATTCAGGCCGAGAGGCCGAAGCGGGCCGGGTCGATACCGGCCGCGTTCAGTTCGGCGGTGGTGAACCTCAGCGGCTCCGCACCGGGCCGCTTGCTGTCACCCAAGGCCCACGCATTGGGGCCGATCTTCGCCAACGTGGCGCAGGATTCGCCGTCCGGGTGCGTGTTGCCCCCGCACGCCTTGAGGAATGAGGCGCCGTCGATGGACAGGCTGTACAGGTCGGTTCGGGCCATGGCTGTGCCTTCCTGATAGATCAGTGAAGGGCAGGCTCAGAACGGGTACTGCTCCGGCTTCTGCACGTACACGACGCCGGGAGCAAGAGCCGTGGCGGACTCACGGAAGAGTTCGTCCAGCATCGACCTGGGGCCGTCCCGCATGGCATTGGCCAGACTTTCGGCCAGTAGAGCGGCCTCGGACGGAAGCAGGACCATTTCTGTGTCTGCCATGTGCCGACCGTTCTTCGTCAACCACATCGGGACACGAATGTTCCCATCATCATCCCGGTACGCCTTGCGGCTGGGGATCGGGTCCATCCGCCACCCCTGCGGGACGCTCTTCCTGTGGTTCTTCGGTTCGGTCGGCATGAATACATCCTCGGGCCGCCGTGGCGAATCCTCTAGTCCGTTTCCTGTTGCCTCAAGAAGTCGTCCCGAATGCCTGACACGAGGTCCCGCATGTCGTCGCCGGTAACGGCCACTCGCTCGAAATTCCGGAACTTGTCCAGGTAGAGGTCGATGTCGGGAATCTCGGTAGTGGTGATCTCGGCGTGCGGGACTTCGATTGTGGCTAGCCGAGTATCAAAGAGGACGAATGCCGATGTAGGCAGTCCTGGCTTGACTCCCCGCTGCGGAACAACGCCGATCGTGATGTTAGGGAATCTCGACATGCTGATGATCTTGTCTAGCTGCATTGCCATCGACCGAACTCCAATTATCTCCCAGCGGAGCACTGATTCTGTGATCAGGAAATGGAAGCTTCGCCCCTCATGGTGCAGCACATCATGGCGCTTGAGTCGAGCACCGACCATTTTCTCTAGTGCGTCTTCGGTGAGATTCCAGCCTTCCAGGATTCCCCTCACATATTCGGGGGTCTGGAGTAGCCCGGGGATGCAGGACGGCTGAAACAGCCTGAGTAGCGTCGTACTGGCCTCAATGGCCCTAATCTCTTCCTGATGTTTGTGGAGCCCCGAGCGTCGGTATATACGCCATGCGGTGGCTTCCGTGGCTACCTGCCGGGCAATCTCCATTAGCCGAACCTTGGCCTCCTCGGAGACTTCCAGGGCTGCCAAGATGCGTTCCACGTCGATGACGCTAGGCGCAAGTACCCCATTCTCAATCTTGCTGAGCTTGCTTGGCGACATGGCAGCGCCACGGGCCACGACTTTGGCCTGCTTCCCGCTGGCCTCTCGCAGTTCCCGCAGCGCCTGCCCGATGTCAATAGCGTTCACTCGCCGTACTGTGCCCACCAGTCGGAGAACGGCACGGAATTCCGCATTGCGACATTGCGAATCTCGAGCCATTGAGATGCGTCGGCCTGTAGTTCAGCTCCGAGGAACTTCCCGTTCTCGCCATAGTTCATCGAGGCGATCTGAGATTCGTCAAACATCCAGAAATCCGGCACGCCGGAAACCGGATTATCCCGGTCGGTAGCATCAAGGATGAAGAACTCTTCGCCTGCCGCCTGATTTTTGACGTAGCCCCATCCGAGTTCGAATCGAAGGTAATCCGTAAGCGGTCGCGAGACCACGTGGACGCGATACATGCGCTTACCCGCTTCGGTGTTTGCGCGTACGTCGTCAACCCACTGCTGGTTGTACTCGGCAGGCTGGGGCTCCCCGGCCAGAAAAGCGCGGATCATTTCCGGGTTGGATGAGCCACTGTAATCGTCCAGCGCTTCCAGCCGGAATGCTTCCCGCTCGAACGTGGTGAAGAGTTTCCCGAACTCATCCGTTGAGATATTCACGGGCGTACCTCTCGATGATGTGGGCGGGGATGCGGACTACGGACTCCCCCGCCGGAACGTCGATTCCGGCCGTCTCCGTCTCGCTGGTGTTGTACCCCTGGACGAGTAAGTCACCGGTGCCGTCAACGGCGTACAGGGTGGCGCAAGTGCCGCCCTCGCATTCGCCGACGAGTCGCCTGGCGGGCATGGCTTCCCCCTGGTGTGAGGTTGTGTGTCCGATGCTCCCGAGCGCGTGACAGCGGGTCAAGGTGTGCCAGTTGAGAGAACAGGAAACCGCCCTCCCCGTCCGAGCGTCTTGGTCAGCACGACACCATCGCAGTGCCCCCAACCACTCCGAAACGGACTCCACCAAACTCAGCACGGAGTCAGCGCGGGTACGCAAAGAGCCCCGGGACGAACCGGGGCTCTAAGCCTGTGAGCTGCGGGTTTGGTGTCACAGAGAAGTCGTGTTTGCTGGACGGCTTCCATACCGTCCGCACATGCATGCCACAGTGCCACGCCAGACCAAGGGGAGAGATGGACACCGGTCATATCACCGACGTATGGGACAGGGTTTTCGGCATCCAGCCCGACCCGCCGCCCTGGCTCGTCGTCGTCACGGCGGTGGTCGCGCTGGCCGCGATCACCCCGTACCGCGCCTGGCGGCTGTCCCGGAACGCCATCACCATCGCCCACGAGGGCGGGCACGGCCTGGTCGCGCTGCTCAGCGGGCGCCGGCTGTCCGGCATCCGGCTGCACTCCGACACGTCGGGGCTGACCGTCTCGCGCGGCAAGCCGACCGGCCTCGGCATGATCCTCACCGCCGCCGCCGGATACGTCACACCGTCCCTGCTCGGGCTCCTCGGCGCCTGGCTGCTGGCCTCCGGGCACATCACGGCGCTGCTGTGGGGCGCCACCGCGCTGCTCGCCGCGATGCTGCTGATGATCCGCAACGCGTACGGCGTACTGACCGTGGTGCTGGCCGGCGCCGCCTTCTTCCTCGTCTCCTGGCTGACCGCTCCAGAGGTGCAGGCGGCGTTCGCGTACGCGGTCGTGTGGTTCCTGCTGCTGGGCGGCGTACGGCCGCCCTTCGAGCTCCAGGGAAAGCGGCGCCGCGGCCGGGCCGGGGACTCCGACCCCGACCAGCTGGCCCGGCTCACCCGGGTACCGGCAGCCGTCTGGCTGGGACTCTTCCATGTGGTGACGCTGTGCTCGCTGGCCGGCGGCGGGCGCTGGCTGCTGGACGTCTGAGCCCGTACGGTCCATGCGCCCGAGCCGGTACGCCCCGTACGCCGGCGCCCGCCGGACACGCCCCGGAGCGTGCCGCCGGGTGCCCGGCCCCGCAGCGTGACCCCGCCTGCACTATCAGTGCTGTGTTTCCTGCAGGTTGCGCCGCTTTTGATCAAGATCTGCACACCGGTCCAGCCATTAAAGTGAAGGGCATGACCGAGAGCCCCGTGCATCCCGCCCTCTGGCCCGCCCCCGTAGCTGCCGGGGCGGTCGACGCGACCGTCACCGTGCCCGGCTCCAAATCGGTCACCAATCGTGGCCTCGTCCTCGCCGCCCTGTCCTCCGAACCCGGCTGGCTGCGCCGCCCGCTGCGCTCCCGGGACACCCTGCTGATGGCCGAGGCGCTGCGCACGATGGGCGTCGGCATCGAGGAGACCGCCCCCTCCAGCGCCGCCTCGGCGGCCGGCGCGGACGGCGGTGGCGGCGAGGCCTGGCGGGTGATCCCGGCCGGGCTGCACGGTCCGGCCACCGTCGACGTCGGCAACGCCGGTACGGTCATGCGCTTCCTGCCCCCGGTCGCGGCCCTCGCCGACGGCCCCATCCGCTTCGACGGCGACCCGCGCTCCTACGAGCGCCCGCTCGACGGTGTGATCAACGCGCTGCGCTCGCTCGGCGCCCGGATCGACGACGACAGCCGCGGCGCGCTGCCCATGACGGTGTTCGGCGGCGGTGCCCTGGAGGGCGGCGCCGTGGAGATCGACGCCTCCTCCTCGTCCCAGTTCGTCAGCGCGCTGCTGCTGTCCGCGCCGCGCTTCAACCAGGGCGTCGAGGTACGGCACGTCGGCGCGGCGCTGCCCTCGATGCCGCACATCCGGATGACCGTCGACATGCTGCGCAGCGTCGGCGCCCAGGTGGACACCCCGGAATCCGGCGGCGAGCCGAACGTCTGGCGGGTCACCCCCGGCGCCCTGCTGGGCCGCGACCTGATCGTCGAGCCGGACCTGTCCAACGCCCAGCCGTTCCTGGCGGCGGCGCTGGTCACCGGCGGCCGGGTGACCATTCCCGACTGGCCCGAGCGGACCACCCAGCCCGGTGACGCGCTGCGCGAGATCTTCACCGCCATGGGCGGTTCCTGCGAGCTGACCGAGCAGGGGCTGACCTTCACCGGCACCGGCCGGATCCACGGCATCGACGTCGACCTGGGCGAGGTCGGCGAGCTGACCCCGGGCATCGCCGCGGTGGCCGCCCTCGCCGACTCCCCGTCCACTCTGCGCGGCGTCGCCCACCTGCGGCTCCACGAGACGGACCGGCTGGCGGCGCTCACCAAGGAGATCAACGAGCTGGGCGGCGACGTCACGGAGACCGAGGACGGCCTGCACATCCGGCCGCGCGCGCTGCACGGCGGCATCTTCCACACGTACGAGGACCACCGGCTGGCCACCGCCGCCGCGATCATCGGCCTGGCGGTGCCGGGCGTGCAGGTGGAGAACGTGGCGACGACCGCCAAGACGCTGCCCGACTTCCCCGCCCTGTGGACCGGGATGCTGGGCGAGGCGACGGCCCCCGCCCGGAGAGGCTGAGGCCGTACGACCATGCGCCGCTACGGCAAGAACCCCGACGAGGACGACGTCCGCGTCCGCCCCAACCGCAAGGGCAACCGCCCCCGTACGAACATCCGCCCCAAGCACGAGGACGCCAGCGAGGGCCTGGTGCTGACCGTCGACCGCGGCCGGATCACCTGCCTGATCGAGGACCGCACGGTCACCGCGATGAAGGCCCGGGAACTGGGCCGCAAGTCCGTCGTGGTCGGCGACCGGGTCGCGGTCGTCGGCGACCTGTCCGGCGCCAAGGACACCCTCGCGCGGATCGTCCGCGTCGAGCCGCGCAGCTCCACCCTGCGGCGTACGGCGGACGACGACGACCCGTTCGAGCGGGTGGTCGTCGCCAACGCCGACCAGCTCGCGATCGTCACCGCGCTGGCCGACCCGGAGCCGCGGCCGCGGCTGATCGACCGCTGCCTGGTCGCCGCGTACGACGCCGGGCTCGACCCGCTGCTGGTCCTCACCAAGTCCGACCTGGCCTCCCCCGACACGCTCCTGGAGTCGTACGGCACGATCGGCGTCCCGTACGTCGTCACCAACCGCGTCGAGCTCACCGACGGCACCGCCGCCGAGCGGGTGCGCGAGCGACTGCGCGGGCACATGACCGCCTTCGTCGGGCACTCCGGTGTCGGCAAGACCACGCTCGTCAACGCGCTGGTGCCGGACCGCAAGCGGGCCACCGGGCACGTCAACGCGGTCACCGGGCGCGGCCGGCACACCACCACCTCCGCCCTCGCGCTGCCCCTGCCCGACGACTCGGGCTGGGTCATCGACACCCCGGGCGTGCGCTCCTTCGGGCTGCACCACGTGGACCCGTCCCGGGTCGTCCTCGCCTTCCCGGACCTGGTGCCCGGCACCGCCGACTGCCCGCGCGCGTGCAGCCACGACGAGCCGGACTGCGCCCTGGACCAGTGGGTCGCCGACGGCCACGCGGACCCGGCCCGGCTGTACTCGCTACGACGTCTGCTGGCCACCCGGGAGCGACGCGAGGGGGACTGATCGCTCAAGTTTGCTGCCCCGCCACCGAGGTAAATGCATAATCACACCAAGGCTGGCGAAGCGGTCACCGACCGTACGGAGGCAATGGACATGGCGTGGCTGCTCGTCGTGGTGGCAGGGCTCCTGGAGACGGGGTTTGCGGTCTGCCTCAAGCTCTCCCACGGCTTCACCCGGCTCTGGCCCACCATCGCCTTCGCCTGCTTCGCGCTCGGCAGCTTCGGCCTGCTGACCCTGTCGCTGAAGAAGCTCGACGTCGGCCCCGCCTACGCGGTGTGGACCGGCATCGGCGCCGCCGGCACCGCCATCTACGGCATGATCTTCCTCGGTGACATCACCTCGGTCCTCAAGATCGTCTCGATCTCGCTGGTGATCATAGGGGTGATCGGGCTGCAGTTGTCGGGGTCGGCGCACTAGGTCTGCGCGGGGGCGTCCCGTACGACTCACGGGCGGTGCGCGGCCTGCGCGAACGCGTTGTGCAGCTGGCGGGTCAGGTCTTCCGGTTCGGCGGGGGCCACGACGTACGACAGGGTGAGGCGGGCCGCTGTCGCGCAGGCGGTGCCCAGTTCGGGGAGGTCCTCCTTGGGCCAGTCGGCCTCCAGTGCGGCCACCGCGCGGTCGCAGAAGCGGCCCACCAATTCCGTCGGTCCCGGCGGCGGCCCCTCCGCGTGCGCCCCCGCGCCGCCGGCGCGCGCCGCGCGCTGGCCCGGCACTCCGCCCGCCGGCGTGGGCAGGCGCTCACTCCAGCAGCCGGTGAGCGCGGCCCGTATCAGCGGATTGGTCCGCGCGGCCCGCACGGTCCACGCGGCGGCCGCCACGACACGCCCCTCGACGCCGCCGCCCGCCGTCGGCCCCGCTTCCTCCAGGGCGCGGGTCACCCCGGCGAGATAACCCTCCGTCTCCCGCCGCACCAGGGCCCGGGCCAGCCCTTCCTTGCTGCCGAACTCGTTGTAGAGGGTCTGCCGGGACACCCCGGCCTCGGCCGCGACATCGACCATCCGGACGCCCGCCCACGGCCTGGCCGCGAGCGCCGCGTAGGCGGCGTCCAGCAGGGATTCACGCGCTGTAGGCATCGTCGCCTCCCAGGCCGCCGGCCCAGATGGCCGGTGTGCGCCACAGGATTGACTCACCACCAGGGGCTGTCAAGGGTCCGTACGCGCCGGGGAACCGTGGTCATGTGGCTCGTCCCGTATACCAATCGATACTGTTCGCACATGCCCGACTATCACGATGACCTCCGCCTCGGCCACGTCCTGGCGGACGCCGCCGACGCCGCGACCATGGAGCGGTTCAAGGCACTCGACCTGAAGGTCGAGACCAAACCGGACATGACCCCGGTGAGCGAGGCCGACAAGGCGGCCGAGGAACTGATCCGTGGTCATCTGCAGCGCGCCCGCCCGCGGGACGCCGTGCTGGGCGAGGAGTTCGGCAGCGAGGGCTCCGGCCCGCGCCGCTGGATCGTCGACCCCATCGACGGCACGAAGAACTATGTGCGCGGGGTCCCGGTCTGGGCCACGCTCATCGCCCTGATGGAGCGCGGCGAGGGCGGCGACCGCCCGGTGGTCGGCGTCGTCTCCGCGCCCGCGCTCAACCGCCGCTGGTGGGCGGCGGAGGGCCTGGGCGCGTACACGGGCCGCAGCCTCACCTCCGCGAGCCGCCTCCAGGCGTCACAGGTGGGCCGCATCCAGGACGCCTCGTTCGCGTACTCCTCGCTCACCGGCTGGGAGGAGCAGGGCCGGCTCCCGGGCTTCCTCGAACTGTCCCGGGACGTCTGGCGCACCCGCGGCTACGGCGACTTCTGGCCGTACATGATGGTCGCCGAGGGCTCGGTGGACATGTGCGCGGAGCCGGAGCTGTCGCTGTGGGACATGGCGGCCTGCGCCGTCATCGTGCAGGAGGCGGGCGGCCGGTACACCGGCCTGGACGGCGTGCCGGGGCCGCACAGCGGCAACGCCGCGGCCTCGAACGGCCTGCTGCACGAGGAACTGCTCAACTACATCGGCGACGGGCGCCGCTGAGGCACCCTCCGGGCCCCGTACGCGCGTACGGGGCCCGCCCCCGGGGGCGTGGAAACGGCAATCGTCCGTTCCGCGCCCCTTGTTGCCTCCCCGGACGCATGTGAACATGAGAACACCGAAGCTTGTGAACTTGTGAAATCCTTCGCAAGGTGCCCCCGCAAGCGTCAAGGAGGTGGCTCCATTCCATGCCCATGTACGTGCGCAACGCCATGAGCACGGTGGTCCTCACCATCGGGCCCGCCCACACCCTGCGCCAGGCGGCCCGCCTGATGTCGGCCCGCCGCATCGGCGCGGCCGTCGTCCTCGACACCGACACCAGCGGGCTCGGCATCCTCACCGAGCGCGACATCCTCAACTCCCTGGGCGCGGGCGAGGACCCGGACCGGGAGACCGCGCAGGCCCACACGACCTCGGACGTGGTCTTCGCCGCGCCCGGATGGACGCTCGACGAGGCCGCCACCGCCATGGTGCACGGCGGCTTCCGCCATCTCATCGTGCTCGACGGCCAGGAGCCGGAGCCGGTGGGGATCGTGTCGGTCCGCGACATCATCCGGTGCTGGTCCAGGGTTCCGGAACAGTCCCCGGCCCCCGAGCGGGAGCGGGTCGACGCCGTACCGGCGTGACCGCACCCGCGCCACGGGTACGCGAAGAGGCCGGAGCCCATCGGCGTCCGGCCTCTTCGGTGTTACGGCAAGGGATGGGTCAGCCGCGCAGGGCCTGGACCGCGGCCTCCAGCCGCTTGCCGTAGTCGGGGTCCGCCTTGCGGAAGTTCTCGATCGCGCGCTGGGCAATGTCGTCGCGCGAGACCTTGGAGATGAAGCCCGCCAGGTTGTCCACCAGGCGCTCCTTCTCCTCTTCCGTCATCAGGCGGTACAGGTTGCCGGCCTGCACGAAGTCGTTGTCCTCGGCGTGCGAGGGCGCCTCCGTCTGGCCGGTCGTGCCGCTCACCGCGATCGGCTGCCACAGCGGGCGGTCGGTCTGCACCGGGCCGCCGAAGCTGTTCGGCTCGTAGTTCTTCGCGCGGCCGTGGCGGCCGTCGTAGAGGTAGCCGTCGCGGCTGTGCGTGCGGGACTCGGCGGCGTGCGGGCGGTTGACCGGCAGGTGGTCGGCGTTGATGCCGACGCGGTAGCGGTGGGCGTCGGCGTACGCGAACAGCCGGCCCTGGAGCATCTTGTCGGGCGAGGGGCCGATGCCCGGCACGAAGTGGTGCGGGGAGAAGATCGACTGCTCGACCTCGGCGAAGACGTTCTCCGGGTTGCGGTTGAGCTCCAGCTTGCCGATCTCGATCGGCGGGTAGTCCGCGTGCGGCCAGACCTTGGTCAGGTCGAACGGGTTGAAGCGGTACGTCGCGGCGTCGGCGGCCGGCATGATCTGCACCTGGACGGTCCAGCTCGGGAACTCGCCGCGCTCGATCGCCTCGCGCAGGTCGCGCTGGTGGCTGTCCGGGTCCTCGCCGGCGAGCTTGGCGGCCTCGGCCGCGGTGAGGTTCTTGATGCCCTGGTCGGTCTTGAAGTGGTACTTGACCCAGAAGACCTCGCCCGCCTCGTTGTTCCACTGGTAGGTGTGCGAGCCGAAGCCGTCCATGTGGCGGTACGAGGCCGGGATGCCGCGGTCGCCGAACAGCCAGGTCACCTGGTGGGTGGCCTCGGGCGACAGACCCCAGAAGTCCCAGACGTTGTCCGCCTCCTGGGAGCCGGTGTACGGGTCGCGCTTCTGGGTGTGGATGAAGTCGGGGAACTTGATGGCGTCCTTGATGAAGAACACCGGGGTGTTGTTGCCGACGAGGTCGTAGTTGCCCTCTTCGGTGTAGAACTTCAGCGCGAAGCCGCGCGGGTCGCGGACCGCGTCGGCGGAGCCGAGGTTGCCGGCGACCGTGGAGAACCGCAGGAAGGTCTCGGTCTGCTTGCCGGCCTCGGAGAGGAACTTGGCGCGGGTGTAGCGCGACATGTCGGCGGTGGCCGTGAAGGTGCCGTACGCACCGGCGCCGCGGGCGTGCACCACGCGCTCCGGGATGCGCTCACGGTTGAAGTGCGCGAGCTTCTCGATCAGGAGCTGGTCCTGGATGAGCCCGGGGCCGCCGACGCCGGCCGTCTCGCTGTTCTGGTTGTCCGCGACCGGTGCCCCGGCCTCCGTGGTCAGCGGTCCGGTGCTGCTCTGTACCGACACGTGCGCCTCCTGAGTCATGAACCTGCCCTTGGCTTGCGCCGAAACAGATCCTACATTGGACATTGTCTAAGTCAAGATGATCCCGAAACTCGTACCGAATCCGGTGATGGACGGACCACTGCTACCCTTGGCCTTATCTGACTGATAGGTGATTGGCATGAGTGACCTGCTGGAACGGCTCCGGGGACGCGGCTGGCGGCTGACCGCGCAGCGACGCGTCGTCGCCGAGGTCCTCGACGGGGACCACGTCCACTACACCGCTGACGAGGTGCACGCGAAGGCGACCGAGCGCCTGCCGGAGATCTCGCGCGCGACCGTCTACAACACGCTGGGCGAGCTGGTCTCGCTCGGCGAGGTGCTGGAGGTCAGCACGGACGGCCGCGCCAAGCGGTACGACCCCAACGCCCACCACGACCACCAGCACCTGGTGTGCTCGCGGTGCGGGACGATAAGGGACGTGCACCTGGACAGCGACCCGCTCGCCGCACTGCCGGTGCCGGAACGCTTCGGCTTCCAGGTCTCCGAGGTGTCGGTGACGTACCGCGGCATCTGCCCGAACTGCCACTCGCACAGCTGAACCACGGCGGCGGCCGCGCCCTCGCGCGCCGGCGCCGGCCCCAGGAAGAGCCCGCCCGGGACGGCGCGGGCTCTTCGGCGTGCGCGCACCCTTCGCACCACCGGCACCAGGGATTACGTCCCGCACCTCGGGTACCCGGCCTGGACCCGCATCCCGACCAGGAAGGGACCCTACTGATGGTGCGCAAGAAGGTCGAAGGCGACGAGGACCAGCGCCGCGCGGCGGCCCGTGAGGCCCGCGAGGCCGGCGAGGCCCCCAGTGCCCGGCAGGCGACCACCGGCGCCTCCAAGCAGCGCGCGCACGAGCCCGAGAAGGCGGCTCATGAAGAGCGGGTCGCCACGCGGCACCGCGGCAAGCAGGACGAGCCGCACGAGCCGGTGCTCCCGCCCCCCGAGCGCTCCGAGAAGCTGCCCTCGTACGGCGGCGGGCGCTACACCCCGGCCCACGAAGAGACCCTCCGCGCGCTCACCGAGGCGCAGGAGGAGCACGGCGGCGACGGCGTGTACCTCCAGGACATCGCCCGGCGCTCCGGGCGGGAGCCGGAGGAGACCCGCGTCCTGGTGCACGATCTGGTCGACACGTTCCGGGTGGCCAGTGAGCTGCAAGGGACCGAGGACCCCGACATGGGGCAGCGGTACGAGGTCAAGCCCCGGGGGCAGTGACACAACATGTCCCCTTGGTGGCGTTTTCACCGGAATCGCCGGGGCACCCGGGCCGCAGGAGGTGGTCGCCGTGCCCGAGCCCGGCAGCAAGAGTTACGACACCCGCCGCGCCCGGCTCCGCAAGGACGCCGAGAACAGCGGAATCAACGATCAGCAGGCCAACCAGGAGGCCAACGAGACCCTCCAGGACGAAGAGGGATGGCGCAGCAGAGGCCCGCGCACCGAGCGCGGCCGGGGCCCGAAGGGCGAACGCCGCGGCGAGTGACATCACCCGCACACGGGCCCCGCGTCACGACACGGCTAAGGCCCGGATCCGAGGGATCCGGGCCTTAGCCGTTCAGTAGCGGGGACAGGATTTGAACCTGCGACCTCTGGGTTATGAGCCCAGCGAGCTACCGAGCTGCTCCACCCCGCGTCGTTGTGTCTCTAGTCTACGCACACGGCGCCGACCAGCGCAAATCACTGTCCGTTGCGCTGGGGGCGGGGATTGCGGGGCCGGGATTTGCGGGGCCGGTGGTCGGCGGTCGGCCGGGGGTGCCGTACGGGCCAGGGCATGCCGTACGAGCTGGAGCGCCGTACGAGCTGGGGCGCGCCGTACGGAGCGCCCCGCCCCGTACGGCACCCGTAACCGCGGCCTACGCGGTCAGCTCCTCCTGAAGCGCCTCGCGCAGCCGTGCCGCGCGCTCCGCCACCTCCGGCGGCCCCAGCTC
Source organism: Streptomyces rimosus subsp. rimosus (assembly GCF_000720725.1). Taxonomy (GTDB): domain Bacteria; phylum Actinomycetota; class Actinomycetes; order Streptomycetales; family Streptomycetaceae; genus Streptomyces; species Streptomyces rimosus_A. Next base: position 152,911 of record NZ_JOCQ01000007.1, on the reverse strand, counting down.
CACCGCCCGCCGGCACCACTGGTGCCCCTCGGCGAGCGCGCCGCGCCGGGCGGCGAGCAGCGCCAGGCGCAGGGCGGCGCGCCCATGGCCGTCCTCGGCCGCACGGGTCCACCACAGCTTGGCCTCGGGGAGACTGCCCTCACGCGCGAGGAGCAGGCCGAGGTTGAAGGCGCCGTTGCGGCTGCCCGCCTCGGCCGCCGCGCGGTACCAGCGCGCGGCCTCGACCACGTCGCCGCGCGCCGCGGCGAACATGCCGACCCGGACCTGGGCGCGCCGGTGCCCCTGCTGCGCGGCGTGCTCGTACCACCGGGTGCACTCGTCGTCCTGCCGCCGCTCGACCGCGCCGCCGTCCCGGCGGTCCAGCAGGTCGGCGAGGCGGAACGCAGCCTCGGCGCTGCCGCCCTCCGCCGCGCAGCGCAGGTTCCGCTCGGCGGACTCCGTGTCGCCGTCGCGCAGTTGGACGATGGCGACCTGGAGGGCGGCCTCGGTGTGGCCGGCCGCGGCGGCGCGCTCGTACCACTCGTGCGCCATCCGCTCCGCGCCGCGCTCCGCGTACAGGATGCCGAGGTTGAAGGCGGCGTCCACGCTGCCCGCCTCGGCGGCCTTGGAGAACCACGGCTCGGCGCCTGCCGAGTCGCCGCGCTGGAGCAGCATGATGGCGAGCGCGTTGGCGGCCTCGCGGTGCCCGGCGTAGGCGGCGCGGCGGTACCACTGCTCGCCGCGGCCGTCCCGGCCCTGCTCGGCGCAGAGCAGGCCGATGTTGTAGGCGCCGTTCACATCGCCCGCGTCGAGCGCGGCGCGGTACCAGCGCTCGGCGGTCTGCGTCTCGCCGCGGTCGGCGTGCAGCGCGCCCAGCGCGTTGGCGGCGTTGCCGTCGCCGTCCTGGGCGGCGCGGCGCCACCATTCGGCGGCGCTGTCCTCGTCGCCCGCGTCGCGCAGCAGGAAGCCCAGTGCGCAGGCGGCCCGCGCCTCGCCGCCCTTGGCGGCGGTCAGGTACCAGCGGCCGGCCTCCTGGGTGTCGCCGCGCTCCTCCAGGAGCGTGCCCAGATGCAGGGCGGCGCGGCGGTGCCCGCGGGCCGCGGCCTGGCGGAACCACTGCTCGGCCTCGGCCTCGCCGGCGGCGTCGCGCCCGCCCACGGCCTGCGCGCGGTCCTCCAGGAGGCGCGCGAGGCGGTACGCGGCCTCGCGGTGCCCGCGCTCGGCGGCGGCCCGGAACCAGCGCTCGGCGCCCACGTCGCCGCGGTGCTCCAGGAGGTCGGCGAGGGCGTACGCGCCCAGGCAGTGGCCCGACTCGGCGGACTGGCGCAGCCAGTACTCGGCGGCGGGCTCGTCGCCGCGCTCACGGTAGAAACGGCCCAGCGCGTGCGCCGCTGCCGCGGATCCGGCGACGGCCGCGATGCGCCACCAGCCCGCCGCCTCGTCCGCGTAGCCCCGCTGGTGCAGGAGGACGCCGAGGTTGTTGGCGGCGGCGCGGTCGCCCGCCGCGGTGGCGGAGCGCAGGTACGGTTCGGCGCCGTCCAGGTCGCCGCGGCGCAGCAGCAGGGCGCCCAGCACGCTCATGGCTCCGGTGTCGCCGGCGTCGGCGGCCCGGCGCTGGTTCGCTTCGATCACGGCTTCGGACGCCTCGGCCGGGGCGTCGGCCTCGATGGCGTCCAGCGGCATCCGGTCGTCACGCTGGTCCGGAAGCACGGTCTCCCGTACGTCCGGCGTCTCGGATTCGCGCCCGTCGTCGGGCGCGTGCACAAACCGGCCTGTCTCCAACAACCTTGCCTTGTCCCCCATGAGGGCCATCGTCGCACCACCCGCAACCCGCGTACACCTGGTATACCGCAGCCAGTGAGGTCACTACAGCGTTTTGTCGACTTCCCGATACAGAGACATGCCAAACTCCGTTCCCTCCAGTTCCGTTCACACCTGAGGACGGTGCGCCTCGTCGGGCGTGTCGCCCGGAACGCCGTCCGGGGGCGTCACCCCGCACACGACGAAGGCCCGGATCCCAAGGATCCGGGCCTTCGTTTCCAGTAGCGGGGACAGGATTTGAACCTGCGACCTCTGGGTTATGAGCCCAGCGAGCTACCGAGCTGCTCCACCCCGCGCCGTTGTGCCTCCACGGTACCACGGCAGGGAGGTGGTGCCCGGCCCACGGGGGGCCGGGCCTTCGTATCAGCCGCTGCCGGCGCCGCCGTTCTTGCCGGCGTTGCCCTTCTGCGCCTTCTTCTCCGCCTCGGCCGCCCGGTCGAGGGCCGACTTCAGCTTCTTCTGCGCCTCGCCGTAGCCGCCCCAGTCGCCGTCCCTGCGGGCCTTCTCGCCGTCCTCGTACGCCTTCACGGCGTCGTCGAGGGCCTGCTGGACCGTCTGGTCGGCCGGCGGCTGCTGACCTGTGTCGCCGCCGCCCGGCGGGTTCTGGTTGCCGGAGCCCGGCGGCTTCTTGCCGAAGACGACGTCGAGCGCCTCGGCCAGGTTGTTGCCCAGCACGGGGTCGTTCTCGCCGTAGCTGACCAGCACCTTCTTCAGCAGCGGGTAGTTGGTGCCCGCGCCGCGCAGATAGACCGGTTCGACGTACAGCAGGCCGCCGTTCATCGGGACCGTGAGCAGGTTGCCGTACTCGATCTCGGAGTCGCCGAGTTTCTTCAGGATGTTCAGCTCATTGGCGATCTTCGGGTCGGAGTTGAACTTCGACTGGACCTGCTGCGGACCGGGCACCGGCGTCTGGGACGGCAGTTTCAGCACTCTGATCTTGCCGTAGTCGGCGCTGGTGGCATTGGCGTCCACCGCCATGAACGCGCCCAGGTTGTCGCGCTTGTTGGGCGTGAACGTCGTGGTCAGCGCGAAGGTCTGGGCCTTCTGGTCGGGCATCTTCAGGCTCTGGTAGTACGGCGGCACCGAGTTGCCCGACTTGTTCGTCGGGTCGTTCGGGACCTGCCAGCGCTCGCTGCCCGTGTAGAAGGTGTTCGGGTCGGTGACGTGGTACGTCGTCAGCAGCTGGCGCTGCACCTTGAAGAGGTCCTGCGGGTAGCGCATGTGCTCCATCAGGGACTTGCTGATGGAACTCTTCTTCTCGACCGTCCCGGGGAAGGACTTCATCCAGGTCTTCAGGACCGGGTCCTTGGTGTCCCACTCGTAGAGCTTGACCGAGCCGTCGTAGGCGTCGACCGTCGCCTTGACCGAGTTACGGATGTAGTTGACCTGGTTCTGCTGGGCGACGACCGCCCGCTGACCGTCGGTGAGCGAGTCGGCGGTGGTGTCACCGAGCGTGGTGCGCGAGGCGTACGGATAGCCGTTGCTCGTCGTGTAGGCGTCCACGATCCACTTGATCCGGCCGTCGATGACCGCCGGGTAGGCGTCGCCGTCGATGGTCAGCCAGGGAGCGACCGCCTCCACGCGCTCCTTGGGCGTGCGGTTGTACAGGATCCGCGAGCCCTCGCCGATGGCGCCCGAGTAGAGGATCTGCGGCTCGCCGAACGCCACCGCGTAGGCGGCGCGGTTGATCGGGTTGGCGAGGTTCACCCCGCTCTTGCCGGTGTAGCTGTAACTCTTCTCGCCGCTCTTGTCGGAGGAGTAGTCCAGCTCCTTCTGCGGCCCGCCCACGATCGAGTACTGGGTGGTCTTCTCGCCGTAGTAGACGCGCTGCTCGTACGGCCCGAACTGGCCCTTCGACGGCAGCTCGCTCTCGGTGTAGTCCGGCTCGCCGCCCTCGGCGAACGTGGTGCCCTTGGCGGCCACCGCGCCGAACCCGTGGGTGTACTTGAAGTGGTCGTTGATCCAGTTCCGCTCGGAGACGCCGTTGAGGTTCAGCTCGCGCAGGCCGATGACGGTGTCCTGGTCCTTGCCGTCCTTGTCCTTGTAGCGGTCGACGTCGAGGGTGGACGGGAACTGGTAGTAGCTGCGGACCTGCTGGCGCTGCTGGAAGGACGGCGAGACCACGTTCGGGTCGAGCAGGCGCACGCTCGCCGTGGTGTCGGCGGCATCCCGCAGCTTCTGCCGGTCCGCGTCGCCCTTCGGCTTGTAGTTGCCGTCGTAGCCCTGCACGTCGACACCGTTGATGTCGTACGCGTCCCGCGTCGCCTTGATGTTCTGCTTGATGTACGGCGCTTCCTTGGCCTGCTCGTTCGGCTGGACCTGGAACTTCTGCACGATGGCCGGGTACAGGCCGCCGATGAGGACCGCGGAGAGCACCATCAGGCCGAAACCGATGACCGGCAGCTGCCAGGTGCGCCGCCACAGCGTCGCGAAGAAGAGCACCGCGCAGATCGCCGCGATGAAGAACAGGATCGTCTTCGCCGGGAGGTAGGCGTTGGCGTCCACGTAGCGCAGGCCCGTCCACCCGTCGGCGGACTTCAGGCCACTGGACTTGACCGCCAGGCCGTACCGGTCGAGCCAGTACGCGACGGCCTTGAGCGAGACGAAGATGCCGAGCACCACGGACAGGTGGCCGGTGGCGGCGGCCGTCGCGCGCGAGCCGGGGCTCGTCAGGCGCAGCCCGCCGTACAGGTAGTGGGTCAGCGCCGCGGCGATCAGGCACAGCACCGCGCAGGCGAAGCCGAAGCTGAGCAGGAAGCGGTACCAGGGCAGGTCGAAGGCGTAGAACGAGACGTCCTGGCCGAACTGCGGGTCCTTCTGGCCGAACGGCACGCCGTTCACCCACTGGAGCCACGTACGCCACTGGCCGGAGGCCGAAGCGCCGGCGATCAGGCCCACCACGGCGGTGACCGCGATCAGCGCCCACTTCTTGTACGGCGCGATGCCCATCCGGTAGCGGTCCAGGCTCTGCTGCTCCATGGACATCGCGCTCAGCGGCGGCCGCAGGCGGTGCGCCAGCCAGATGTTGACGCCGACCGCGGCGGCCATCAGGGCGCCGAAGGCGAAGAACAGGCCGATCTTCGTCCACAGGGTGGTGGTGAAGACCGAGGAGTAGTCGACCGACCGGTACCAGAGCCAGTCGGTCCAGAACCCGGAGAACATGACGAAGAGCATGGCCAGCACGGCCAGCACGCCCAGTGTCATGAACAGGGTCCGAACCCGCCGGGACGGCCGGCCCACTCTGATCCGTGGCCCTGTCGGGCCTCCGCCGCGGTCCGGCATCTGGAAAGCCAAGGTGCGCACCTCGAAGTTCGCTGTCGTGTTGAGCAGGCCCGGCGATAGTAGGACCCACTGTTGCAACTTACTAAGGCTTTACTCGGTTCCCGATTTCCGGGGTCCGCAGGGCACGATATTGGGCATGGACAACCTTCCCGTCGACGGCACCCCCCTCGCCGCCAGCCCGCTGACCCGTGCCGTACTCGAAATCGACGAGTACGCCGCCGGGCTCGGCTGGGACCAGCCCGCCCGCCTCTTCGCCCTCGTGGACACCGCCCGGCTCCGCGCACAGGAACCCTCGCTCGCCGAACAGCTCGGCATCGACGACAGCACCACCGCCTCGCTCACCCCGGTGGAGCAGGACGAGGTCCCGGCCGAGGTGCCGCTGGACGAGTTCCTGGCCACCATCGGCTGGCCGGATGCGGTGGCCGGCTGCGCGATGACCGTGGAGCGGCTGATGCTGCCGCCGTCCGCCGAGGACTCCGTGCCGGAGGGCATGGACGAGGCCCAGCTCGCGAAGTGGGTCGCCGGCCACCCGGACCGCCAGGAGGTGCGGATGACGGTGGCCGTGCTGCGCGACGGCGAGCGCGAGTCGGCGCTGCGGCTGCGCGAGAAGGACGCCACCTCCGAGGTGCTGACCGGCTCGCAGCTGGTGCCGGGCCTGGCGGACGCGCTGGCCGCGACCTTCGAGGGCTGACCGGGCCGACGCAGGACCGTCCGGGGCCGGGCCCACCGCCCGGCCCGCGGTCGTTGTGTGACCGGCCCCGGGCCCGTACGGACCGGACCGGCTACTTGTTCGCGGGGCAGCTCGGCAGGCTCGCCGTGTCGCCCTTGCGGATCTTCTCCAGGGACGTCAGCGCGTCGCGGATGGTGTCCACCTTGACCAGGCGGAGGCCGTCCGGGTGGTCGTCGACCACGGCCGAGCAGTTGTCCTTGGGGGTGAGGAAGTACTCCGCGCCCTTGTTGCGCGCGCCGACGACCTTCATCGCGATGCCGCCGATCGGGCCGACCTTGCCGTCGGCGTCGATCGTGCCCGTACCGGCGATGAACTTGCCGCCGGTCAGGTCCTCGGGCGTGAGCTTGTCGATGATCCCGAGGGCGAACATCAGCCCGGCGCTGGGCCCGCTGACGTCGGCCAGCTTGATGTCGACATTGAACGGGAACGTGTAGTCGATGCCGGCCTGGATCCCGACTATGGACCGGCCGTCCTTCGCCTTCGCGGCCGTGACGGTGACGTCCTTGGTGGGCCCCTCGGGCTTCTTGCCCTTCTTCTGGGCCGCGGCCGCCTCCTTGGCCGGGATGACCGTGAAGACCGCCGGCTCGCCCGGCTTGTGCTTGGTCACGAGCTTGGCGACGTCCGTGTTGGCCTTGATCTCCGTACCGTCCACGGCCTTGATCACGTCACCGGCGTGCAGCTTGCCGTCCGCGGGGGCGTTCTTGACGACGGATGCCACGACCGTCTGGGAGCCGACCGGGATGTCCAGCTGCTTGAACGCCGCGACCTTGGCGCTCTCCAGGGACTGGGTGAACTCCTCGGCGTTCTGCTGGTCGGACTGCTCGGCCGTCTGGCCCTCCGGGTAGAGGATCTTGTGGGGCACCACGATGCTGTCGTGCTTGAGCCAGCCGTAGACCGCTTCGAGGAGGTTCATACGGAACTCGGCGCCGGTGACCCGGACCGTGACCATGTTCAGGTTGCCGGAGGTGGGATACGTCTTGTGGCCGGAGATCTGCAGCACCGGCTCGCCCTTGTCCTCACCGAGGGTGTTGGTGGTGGGCCCCGGATACATCTCCGAATACGGGACGGGGATCACCAAACCGGCGCAGAGCAGCGCAATCAGCATCACGAGGGAGGCGAGCAGCGTCGCGGTGCGGCGTGGCATGGAACGACAGTACGGGACGCCTCCGACACCCGGTCCCCGGGGCCGTCCGTCCGGGGGCGGGGCGCGCGAGGGCGGCGGACAACCGGAGCCGCGGCGGCCGCTTGCGGCTGCGTACGCCCGCCGCGGCCCCGGTTCATTCCGTCATGCTCATGCCGCGTCGGAACCGGAATGCGCCTTCTCGGGCTTTTCCATCGCTTCCCGGAAGCGCGCATACCCCGCCAGTTCCGCGACATCCCCGGTCCTGCGGTTGCGTGATGCCCAACTGCTCCACACGACGGCGGCGATGGCGGCGAGAACCGGAATCAGCAACCAGAGGAGCGCTCCCATAGCGGCCTCCCGACCCCTTGTAACAACCGCAACGACGAATAAGCAGATTAACCATCTGCCAGGTCAACGCTTACGCCAGGGGCCGGGTTACGCAACTGGAGCGCACGTAAAGGCTTTACCGAAAACCACCCGGAACGGGCGCCACCGCCAGGAACCGGCCGTCAGCAGGCACCCACCCATTCCTCGGTGCCGTCCGAAAAGCGCTGGTGCTTCCAGATCGGCACCTCGTGCTTGAGATCGTCGATCAGCCGCCGGCAGGCCGCGAACGCCTCCGCGCGGTGCGGACAGGAGACCGCGACGACGACGGCCAGGTCACCGACGGCCAGCTCGCCCACCCGGTGCACCGCGGCCATGGCGCGTACGGGGAAGTCCGCGGCCACCTTCTCGGCGACGCGGCGCAGTTCGGCCTCGGCGCTCGGGTGCGCCGAGTACCCGAGGGCGTTCACATCGGCGCCGCCGTCGTGGTCCCGGACCGTGCCGACGAACAAAGCCGTCCCGCCGGCCGCCGGATCGCCGACGGCCGCGAAGACCTCGTCCAGGGAGAGCGGGGTGTCCCGGACGGCGAGCAGGCGGATCGGGTCCGCAGCGCTCTGCTCACCGGGGTGGTCATACATGCCTGGCATGCCCCCATCGTGCCGCATGGGAAGGCGCCGCGTGGCATGGCCTTTCCACCGGTCCTGCGAAAGGCCGTATGGAGGCTTCTACAGGCGGGCGGCCGCCGCGGCCTCACGCCCCGTGCGAAGGGCCGCCCCGCGACTGTACGAGGGCTTCTCGTGGCCGTACGGAGGCGCCCCGCAACCGGCCGCGAAGGCCCCGCCGACCGGACCTCAGATGCGGCGGCGGGCCTTGCGGGCCCGGCGTACGAGGGCGGCGGTGCCCAGGAGAGCGACGGTCGCGCCCGCCGCACCGGCCGCGGTGGCGTCCTTGCGGCCCAGCCGGCGGCCCGCGACGGTGTGCCGGCCCGCGACCTCCTCCAGCAGCTCGGCCAGCACCTCCTCGTTCGTCCACCGGGGGCGCCAGCCCGCCTCGTGCAGCCGGCTGCCGCTGACGACCCACGGGTGCATCGTGTACGCCAGGTCCCCGGCGGGCGACGGCGTGAGGCCGATGCGGTGCAGCCGGGCGGCGGCGCCGAGCGCCACCGAGGACGGCAGCTCCATGCGCCGGATCCCGGACAGCTCCTCGACCTCCTCCTGCTCCAGCCAGCCGTCGCAGCCCACCGCCAGCTCGCCCTCGACCTTCTCCAGCGCGGCGTACATCAGGGCGCTGACCAGGTCCTCCACGTGGCAGAACTGCCAGGCGGGACGGGAACCGGCGACGACGAGCAGGCGCGGCGACTCGAAGTAGCGGGTCAGCGCGGTGTCCGTACCGCCCACCAGGACGGTGGGGCGCAGGACGGTGACGTTCAGGCCGGGGTGCGCGCGGGGCGCGCGATGTGCCAGGCGCTCGATCTCCAGGAGGTCGCCGACCCCGGTGGCGTCGGCGGTGGCCCGCAGCTCGGCGTCCTCGGCCAGCGGTACGTCGTTGTCCGGGAGCGCGCCGTACACCATGGCGGAGGTGCACAGCACGACCCGGTGCACGCCGGCGGCCGCGGCGGCCGTGAGGACCGTCTGCGTACCCCGGACGTTGTACGCCGTACGGGCCGCGGCGTCGGTCTCCAGGTCGAGGTCGAGGGCCAGGTGCACGACGACGTCCGCGCCGCGCAGCTTGTCGGCGATGGCCGGGTCCCGGACGTCCAGGACGTGCCAGTGGGCCTCGGTGGCCTCGCCGCGCCGCTCGTCGATGGCCACCACCCGCTTGACCTCGTCGGACTCGGTCAGCGCCTGGGTCAGCAGGGCGCCCACGCCGGAGGCGGCTCCGGTGACCGCGACGACGGGGCGGCGCAGCGGCCTGGCAGGCGCGTCGTCCGCCTGCCTGGCTGCGCTTTCGGTCTCGGCAGCGGCGTTTCGCGCTGCGCGAACGGTCGGATCTGGGGAACTCACCGGGCGTCTCCAGCGGTTGTCTTCAGTGCGTAGGCGTGCTGACGCGTACGTACCAGGTGGCGTCCATCCTGCCGCAGGCACCGGGGCGGCGAAGCACCGAGCCCCGATGCGGGCGGGGTGTCTAGGCTGGAAGAGAATGTCGGGCAGCCGCCGCCGGCCCCGGGCCGGCGGCCCTACGAGCCGAGGAAACCCGTGAGTGACACCCCATTTGGATTCGGCCTTCCGCCGGAGGAGCCGGAGGACGGCGACAACGGCAAGAAGAAGGGCGGCCAGGGAGGTAGCCAGGGCCCCGCGAACCCGTTCGGATTCGGCGGCGGGAGCGGCGGCGCGGACAATCCGTTCGCGGCGCTCTTCGGCGGCATGGGCGGTCCCGGTGGCGAGATGAACCCTGGCGACCTCGGTGCCGCCTTCCAGAAGCTGGGCCAGATGCTCTCCTACGAGGGCGGCCCGGTGAACTGGGACATGGCCAAGGACATCGCGCGCCAGACGGTCGCGCAGGGCGCCGAGGACGGCACCAAGGACGCGAGCGTCTCCCACGGCGAGCGGGCGGCCGTCGAGGAGGCTGTGCGCCTGGCCGACCTCTGGCTGGACGGCGTGACGTCGCTGCCCTCGGGCGCGAGCACCGTGCTGTCGTGGAGCCGCGCCGAGTGGGTCGAGGAGACCCTGCCCGTGTGGAAGGACCTGGTCGACCCGGTCGCGGAGCGCGTCGGCGCGGCCATGGGCGACGTCCTGCCCGAGGAGATGCAGGCCATGGCGGGCCCGCTGCTCGGCATGATGCGCTCCATGGGCGGCGCGATGTTCGGCACGCAGATCGGGCAGGCGCTGGGCGTCCTGGCCGGCGAGGTCGTCGGCTCGACGGACGTCGGGCTGCCGCTGGGGCCGGCCGGCAAGGCCGCGCTGCTGCCGGGGAACATCGCCAACTTCGGCTCCGGCCTCGGCGTCCCCGAGGAGGAGGTGCGGCTCTACCTGGCCCTGCGCGAGGCCGCCCACCAGCGCCTCTTCGCCCATGTGCCGTGGCTGCGCTCGCACCTGTTCGGCGCGGTCGAGGGGTACGCCCGCGGGATCAAGGTCGACACGACCAAGCTGGAGGACGTGGTCGGCCAGCTCGACCCGCAGCACCCCGAGGAGCTGCAGAACGCCCTCCAGCAGGGCATGTTCCAGCCCGAGGACACCCCGGAGCAGAAGGCGGCGCTGGCCCGTCTGGAGACCGCGCTGGCCCTCGTCGAGGGCTGGGTGGACGCGGTGGTGCACGCCGCCGCCTCCCCGCACCTGCCCTCGGCGGACGCGCTGCGCGAGACGCTGCGGCGGCGCCGGGCGACCGGCGGCCCGGCCGAGCAGACCTTCGCCACCCTGATCGGCCTGGAGCTGCGTCCGCGGCGCCTGCGGGACGCCTCGCGGCTGTGGGCCCTGCTGACGGACGCGCGCGGCCTGGACGGCCGGGACGCCCTGTGGGAGCACCCGGACATGCTCCCGACGGCCGCCGACCTGGACGACCCGGACGGCTTCGTCCACCACGAGCAGCTGGACTTCTCCGAGCTGGACAAGATGCTCGGCGAGGCCGCCGGCGGCGGCACGGCGAAGCCGGACCTGACCAAGGAGACCGACGAGGACGGCGGCCGGGGCGGCTCCGAAGAGGGCGGCAAGCCCGGGGGCGACGGCGAGAAGTGACCCTTCACGACGACGCGGCGCGGGTCCTCAAGGAGTGGCCCGCGCCGTCCCCTGAGCAGGACCGGCTGCGGCTCGCCTACCTGGACCACCTGGCCGCCCACCCGGACGGCATGGGCAAGCCGTGCAAGGACGGGCACATCACCGCCAGCGCCCTGGTGATCGACCCGGCGCGCGGGCAGGTGCTGCTCACGCTGCACCGCAAGCTCAAGATGTGGCTCCAGATGGGCGGGCACTGCGAGCCGGAGGACGCGACGCTCGCGGACGCGGCGCTGCGCGAGGCGCGCGAGGAGTCCGGCATCACGTCCGGGCTGACGCTGCTGGGCGGGCCGGTGCGCCTGGACCGGCATCTGACACCGTGCGCGTGGCACCTGGACGTGCAGTACGCGGCCCTGGCGCCCGAGGGGGCCGAGGCGGCGATCAGCGACGAGTCGCTGGATCTGCGCTGGTTCCCGTACGACGAGGTGGCGGACGTGGCGGACGACTCGGTCGTACGCCTCGTGGAGCGTACGCGCGCGCTGCTGTAGAGCGCGCCCGACCGCCGCGCGCCCCCGGATGAGGGACGCGCGGCGGTCGGCTCACAGGCGCGCGGCCGGTGCGCCTCAGTTGGTGAAGATGTTGCCCTGGTTCTGCCCGTGGGCGCCCTGCTGGCCCATGCCGAACTGGGCGGCGAGCCCGGAACCGATGACGGCGTTCTGCGGCGGCAGCAGCTCGCTGGGCTGGACGAGCGCGTAGCCCTGTCCCAGGAAGCTCAGCTCCCAGCCCTCGCCCGTGTTGCCGCGGCGCCGCCACACGCCCGAGGAGTGCGTCTGCGCCTGCATCTGTACGCGGAGCGAGGCGGACCAGGCGACCACCGCGTCGGCGTCGGCGTTGACGTACTTGTCCGGGGTGACCTGCATCATCAGCGGCTGGCCGGAGGTCATCAGGACGACCTTGCCGCGGCCGGAGATGTTGAGCTGGTACTTGCCGGTGCCGGAGATCCCGTACTGGCTGTCCACCGAGACGACCTCCCAGTGGAGGCCGGAGTCCAGCGCCAGCACGTAGTTGCTGTCCACGGTCAGGCCGTCGTGGTCGACGTCCATGACGTGGACGTACTGGGCGAGGTTGGCCAGGTAGACCGTGCCCTGTCCGGAGACGCGCATCAGGTCCAGGCCCTCGCCCGACATCGCGCGGGCGTGCTGCTGCCCCGGCGTCTGGTAGTTCCCGTCGAATTCCAGCAGTCCCTGGTAGGCGACCATGGTGCCCTTACGGGCGAGCAGGTCCTCGTGGCCCTGCAGGGCGACCCGCAGCAACTGCGGGTTCTGGAGGGCGAACCGGTCCTGGGTCTGCGCCTCGGTATGGGCAAAAAGCGGACTCTGCATGATGGCTTGATCCCCCTCAGCCCCGGGCCCGGAGCCGGTCGGTGCTGTCCTCACTGGGCTGTACGACGACGAAGCCCTGGCCGGAGAAGCCGAGCTGGTACGCCTCGCCGCTGCCGCGCCCGATCATCGAGGACGCCTTGAAGCTGCGCTTGCCCTTCATCTTCAGGTTGGTCGACCAGGCGACGAGCGCGTCGGGGTCGACGTACGTCTCGTCCTCGCCGCGCCCGCAGTCCACCACGATCGGGGTGCCGCGGGAGGTCAGCGCGACCCAGCCGGTGCCCGAGATGCCGACGTTGAAGAGTCCCTGGCCGGCGAACTTCGCCATGCCCTTGACGCGCTGCACGCCCCACTGGAGGTGCGCGTCGAAGGCCAGGAGGTTGGTGCCGTTGACGGAGAGCGCGTCGCCGTCGAGGTTGATGCAGACCACGTCCGCCCCGTAGTCGGCGAGGTAGAGCAGGCCGTCACCGGAGCACTTCATCAGGGGCGCGCCCTCGCCGGTCAGCCACTGGGAGGCCATCTGGCGGACCGCGGGCGGGTTCGGCTCGTACTGGACGAAGCCCTCGTAGGCGACCATCGAGCCGGTGCGGGCGAAGACGTCCTGGCCGCTCTGCATGGCGATCTTGACCATGGCGCTGCCGTGGTTCTCCATCCGGGCCGCGGGCGCGGTCGGGGCGTGGCCCGGGATTTGCTGTTCGTACATGGCGGGCTCCCTCAGACCTCGTAGGGCTGGACGACGATGAAATTGCCGGGCGCGCCGCGGAACTGGAGGTTCACGGTCTCGCCGGAGTGGCCCGGATAGGCGTGGCGGCGCAGGCTCACCTGACTGGAGATGATCACCTGCGAGCCGGCCGACCAGGCGACGATGGCGTTGGCGTCCGCGAAGGTCGTCGGGGTGACCGGGAGGACGACCGGGGTGCCCCGGGTCTTGACGACGACCGTGCCGGTGCCCTGGAACTGCATGGTGAACAGCGCGCCGCCCGGAATGCCGTGCCCCTCGATGCGGCGGACCTCGTGCTGGAGCGACTCGTCGAAGGCGAGCACGCTCTCGGCCGACACGCAGATCGCGTCGCCCTGGAGCTCGATCGGGTGCACATGGGCGCTGTTGTCCGCGAAGAACACCTGGCCCTGGCCCGTGCAGCGCATCAGCTGCATCTCCTGGCCGGTGGCGTTGCCCACGATGCGGCCCCGGATGCCGGCGCCCTTGTAGCTGAAGTCGACCTTGCCCTGGTAGAGGACCATGCTGCCCTGGCGGGCGAGCACCGGCTGTCCGTCGATGCCGAGGTCGGCGCGGATCAGCTTCTCGTTCTGCGGGGTCCACCGCTGACCGGTCGGGGCCTCGCGGTACTTGTCCAGGACGACGCCGAGGCCGGGCCCCTGGGCGGACGGCTGCCCGTACGGAGACGGCTGGCCCTGCGGAGCGCCGTACGGGGCCGGGGCCTGCTGGCCGGGGAACTGGCCGACCGGCTGGCCGTACGGGGCCTGGGGCGGCGCCTGAGGGGCTGCCTGGGGCGGCTGGCCGTACGGAGCGGGCGGTGCCTGCTGGTACGGGTCCTGGCCGAACGGCGGCTGCTGGCCGGGGAGCTGGGCCGGGGGGCCGGTCGGCGGTGCCATCGGGGCCGCGATAGTCGGGGCGCCGTGCATCGGCGGAGCTGGCGGCTGGGCATGCGGCTCCGGCTGGGGTGGTGCCGGGGGCTGCGGTGCTCCGTAAAGCTGCTGGCTCTGCGGGGCGCCCTGGGGCGCGCTCGGGGGCGCACCGAAGGCCGGGGCGGGCGGCTGCGGTGCGGCGGGCGCCGGGACGGGCGGCTGCGGTGTGGCGGGCTGCCCCTGCGCCGTCGGGACCGCGAAGCCCGGCGCGGGCTCGGAGGCGGCGGGCGGCGCGAAGCCCGGCACGCCGCCCTGCGGCGCGGGCTCAGGCGCAGCCGCGGGCTCCTCCTCGGCGACCTCGCCGCCGAAGTTCTTCAGCAGCGCCTCCAAGCCGCCGTCGAAGCCCTGCCCGACCGCGGCGAAGCGCCACTCGCCCTTCAGGTAGAAGTCGCCGAGCATGACGGCGCGCTCGGTGGTGAACTCGCCGCCGTTGAACGCGTAACGGGCGACCTCCTCACCGCCGGCGACGATGCGCAGGTAGCCGGGCCCGACCTGGGACATCTGTCCCGCGCCGTCCAGGGTGGCGGTGAAGGAGAGCTTCTGGATGTGCTGCGGTATCCGGTCGAGTGTGACCCGGAAGGACTCGGTGTCGCCCGCCTGCGGGCCGAGCTGCTGGATCGCGCCCTCGGGCGACGCGGGCTGGTTGAAGAAGACGAAGTACCGGTCGTCGGAGAGCCGCTCGTCCGCGTCGAGCCCGAAGCAGCTGATGTCGAAGGTCAGGCCGGAACCCGCGATCTGCACGCCCACGTACAGATCCGTCCCGGCCGTCAGATCACTGATCCTGGCCTTGTGGCCCCGCTGGAATTCCCTGGCCATACGTAACGACCGTCCCCCGCTCCCGCTTCGCGCTCTGATTGACGTCGCGCCAGGCTAACCGCTGCCGCTGACGGCGGGCGATGCCGGGGCGCGGCACAAAGCGTGCCGAACCGGCCTCATTCCGTACGGGCAGCGGGCAAATGCGGCAGCCGCTCCGCCGCGACCACGCCTTCGAGATAGCCGCGCGCCCGCTCCGTGCGTGGGTATGACTCCAGGAGCTGCCAGAAACGCTGTCCGTGACCGGGGACGAGAAGATGCGCCAGCTCATGGAGGAGCACATAGTCGATGACGTACTCGGGCATGCCCTGGAGCCGGTGCGAGAGGCGGATGCTGCCCTCGGCGGGCGTGCAGGAGCCCCAGCGGGTGTTCTGGTTGGTCACCCAGCGCACCGTGGCGGGCCTGGCCCGGCCGTCCAGGTACTGGAGCGACAGGCGCTCCGCGCGCTCGGCCAGCTCGCCGTCGCCGAGCATCCGCCGGCTCTCCTGCGCGGCGAGCTTGTCCAGCATCACCGTCACCCAGCGCCGCTCCTCCGCCTCGGACATCCGGGCCGGGATCAGCACGATGGTGCGGTCGCCCTCGCGGTAGGCGGAGACCGTACGGCGGCGCCGCGAGCTTCTGCGCACCTCGACCGCGCTCGTCGCGGAGCCGCCGGTCGCGGGGCGCGCGGCGGTCCTGCGTTGGGGGTCTGCGGCTCGGCGCAAAGGGTCGGCGGGCACGCCCCGACGTTACCCGCTGCCCGCGCGGGAAGTCCCGTCCCCAGGTTCTGCCGTGCGACCGAAACACTCCAAGGCAGTCATGGCTTGTACGACTATTGCCTGCCGCCTGTGGACAACTTCCGATGCCCGTCCGGCGGCCGGGGCATGCTGACAGCGCTGGACGAGATCCGATCGACGGGGGACGGATTCATGCATCCGATGGTGAAGCCCGCGCTGCGACGCGGCTGGCGGGACCGGGAAACGGTGCGGTTCGGGGTGGCCCCGGCGCACGCGGTGGAGCTGGGGCCGGTGGACACGGCGACGGGCAGCTTTCTGGCCTTGATCGACGGCACGCGCAGCCTGGATCAGCTGGCGGAAGCGGCCGAGTCGCTGGGGCTGTCCGCAGAGCGCGCGCGGCGGGTGGTGGACCGGCTGGGGCGGGCGGGCCTGCTGGACGCGCCGTCGGCGGGCGGTCCGGCGGCCGAGTCGGTGCGGTCGGACGCCGCGGCCTTCGGGCGGCTGCGGGCGGATCTCGCGTCGCTGTCGGTGCGGCATCCCGAGGCCACGGGTGGACTGGAGCGTATGGGAGCGCGCCGTGCCATAAGGGCGCGGGTGCGCGGCGCGGGGCGGGTGGGGGCCTCGGTCGCGGCCCTGCTCTCGGCGGCGGGCATCGGGCGGGTGGAGGTGCAGGACGGCGGGACGGTCGAGCCGTGGGACGTGCTGCCGGGCGGTGCGCGGGCGGAGCACATCGGCATACGGCGCGACACCGCCGCCCGCGGCCTGGTGCACCGGGCCTCACCCTGGTCGCGCGGGAACCACACCGCGGAGGCGCAGTCGGAGGCGGGCGAACCGGGTCTTGCGCTCGTCGTGATCACACCGCGCGACGGCCTCGCCGCCTACGCTCCCGACCCCGACCTGGTCGAGCCGTTCCTGTCCGCCGGTATTCCGCACCTGTTCGCCGGCGTGGTCGAAGGGACGGGTGTGGTGGGCCCGCTGGTCCTGCCGGGCGGCTCTTCCTGCGCGGGCTGCCTGGAGCTGCGGCGTACGGACGCGGAGCCGGCCTGGCCGCGGCTGCTCGCCCAGTGGCGCTCGGGGCGCGGGTCACCGGCCGTTCCGGCGTGCGACGCGGCGCTGGCGGCGACCGTGGCGGGGCTGGCGGCCGTGCAGGCACTGGCGTATCTGGACGGTCAGTTGCCACCCTGCACCGGGGCCCGGATGGAGGTCGCGCTGCCGTGCGCGGACTGGCGGACGACCCGGATCGCGCCGCATCCGGAGTGCGGCTGTGGCGCGGCGGGGCCGGCCGACGCCATGGGTGCCTCGGAACCGCGACGGCGACACGTAACAATGGCGGAGTAACCCCGGTTGGGGACAGTGTGAGTTGGAGGGGCGAATGTCAGATCTTCCCCGCAAGGCGGTCACCCGCACCGCCAAGCTGGCCGCGCTGCCACTGGGATTCGCCGGCCGTGCCACCTGGGGGCTGGGCAAGCGGATCGGCGGCAGGTCGGCGGACCTCGTCGGCCGCGAGCTCCAACAGCGGACCGCCGAACAGCTCTTCCGGGTGCTCGGCGAGCTGAAGGGCGGCGCCATGAAGTTCGGGCAGGCGCTGTCCGTCTTCGAGTCGGCGCTGCCGGAGGAGATCGCCGGCCCGTACCGCGCGGCGCTCACCAAACTTCAGGAAGCCGCGCCGCCGATGCCGACAGACACGGTGCACAAGGTGCTGGCGGAGCGGCTCGGCGAGGACTGGCGCGAGCTGTTCACGGAGTTCGACGACAAGCCGTCGGCCGCCGCCTCGATCGGGCAGGTGCACCGCGCGGTCTGGCACGACGGCCGCGAGGTGGCCGTCAAGGTCCAGTATCCGGGGGCGGGCGCGGCCCTGCTCTCCGATCTGTCGCAACTCGGCCGGTTCGCCCGGCTGCTCGGTCCGCTGATCCCCGGCATGGACATCAAGCCGCTGATCTCCGAGCTGCGCGACCGGGTCTCCGAGGAGCTGGACTACGCCCTGGAGGCCGAGGCCCAGCAGGCGCACGCCGAGGAGTTCGCCGACGACCCGGACGTCCTGGTGCCCGCGGTGATCCATCAGGGCGACCAGGTGCTGGTGACCGAGTGGATGGACGGCATCCCGCTGTCGGAGGTCATCGCGGACGGCACCGAGGAGGAGCGCGACCGGGCCGGGCAGCTCCTGGCCCGCTTCCTCTTCTCCGGCACCGCGCGTACGGGCCTGCTGCACGCCGATCCCCACCCGGGGAACTTCCGCCTGCTGACCGGTGACGCCCCCGACGGCCCGCCGGAGAAGTGGCGGCTGGGCGTCCTGGATTTCGGTACGGTCGACCGCCTGCCGGACGGCCTGCCGCCCACGATCGGTACCTCGCTGCGCATGACGCTCGACGGCGAGGCCGAGGCGATCTACGAGCTGCTGTGCGAGGAGGGCTTCGTCAAGGAGTCCATCGAGCTGGACCCCGACGCGGTGCTGGACTATCTGCTGCCGATCATCGAACCGGCCCAGGTGGACGCGTTCACCTTCACCCGCTCCTGGATGCGCAACCAGGCCGCGCGCATAGCCGATCCCCGGTCCCCCGCCTACCAGCTCGGCCGCCAGCTCAATCTGCCCCCGTCCTACCTGCTCATACACCGCGTGACGCTGAGCACGATCGGCGTCCTGTGCCAGCTCGGCGCCACCGTCCGCCTGCGCGACGAGCTGGAGTCCTGGCTCCCGGGCTTCAGCCCGGCCGGCACCGCGCCGTCCGTACCGGAACAGGATCGGCCCACAGCGGAGGAGACCACGGCCTGACCCGCCCGCGCCCTGCCTCCGCACCGCGCGGCGCGCGGTCGAACCTCGCAAACCCACCTCGCGATCTCACCCCGCGGTCTCATCTCGCGGGGACCGGGTCCAGGTGGGACTCGATGGTGGGGAGGCAGGCACGGGTGCAGGTGTCGCAGAGGTGCTGGCGGGCGCCGTTGACGATGGTGCAGGTCCAGGTCGGCGCGGCGCCCTCGGCCACGGCACCGCACCCGGCGCACACCGCGTTGCCGGTCGCCAACTCCGCCTGTTCGTATGTCTTCTGGTTCATCAGCCGACAATATCCCCGGCACCGCCGGGAAAGGGGCACAACGCCCTCAGGGGCCGCCCAGTTGGACAGCCCCTGAGGTACGTGGTGTTGCGTGGCCGCGTGATGCGGTGGTGACACCGCCGGGCGGCGCCGGCACGGTGCGCGTGCCGGGCCGCCGGTGGCTCACTGCATGACAGCCATGGCCAAGGCGCGCCGGGCGCGCAGCGACGCCCGCTCGGCACGGCGCTGCATGCGCCGGGCCGCGGCGAGGCGCTGGGCCCTGCGTTCGGACTCGGCCTCCTGCAAGCGCGCTTGCATTTGCGCGCGAGCCAGGGCTTCTGGGATGAGTTGCATTTCGAGGGTCCTGTTCTGGCGCGACTCGATCGCGCCGGGGTTCGCGGGTGCGGTGGTGTCGGTGAAGTTGGGGTTCATCGGGTCCTGCTTCTGGGGGTCCCGCTTGGCGGGACGGTCGATCGTTCCGGTGCCGCTGGTGTACGCGCCGCAGATGTTCATGCCGAGACCGGGTTCTTGCGCGGACGGCCACGCGGACGCTTGCGGGGCACCACGACGCCCTGGACGAAGAGTTCGCCGCCCCAGACGCCCCACGGCTCACGACGGTCCTTGGCGCCGGCGAGACACGCCTCGCGCACCGGACAGGTCTGGCACAGGGACTTGGCGTACTCCACGTCGGCCGGGGTCTCGGCGAAGAAGACCTCGGGGTCGTAGGTACGGCACGGCACGGCGGCGCCGAGTCGGTCGATCTCGTCGTCGAGCTCGGTGAGGGGCAGCAAAGGGTTCTCCTGGGAGTCGGGCGGAGGGATCAGGTCGGTGGCGACGGACGGGGTGTGCGTCTGGAGTTGCACGGTGGTGTGTTCCTCGTCTGTTCGGCCCGGCTGGTGGCTGGGCGCTTGGGTAAAACAAAAGGGCCGCGGATCCCGGTGTGGGTTCCGCGGCCCTGGAAGGTGCCGACCTGATCATGCCGATCAGGCTGGATCTCTCCAGGGTTCGTGCCCGCGGTGGGCCCACGTGTCCTGCTGCGTCTCGTACTGCTTCCGGGATTCGGCACCGTTGGCCGCCGCGCCGGCGAAGGCATGCGCATTCGCTGCCTGTGCCGCTGCCGCTACTGCGGGTGCCTGGGTCGGTCGCTCGTCACGCTTGGCCTCGGGCAGGAACGCCGGGGAAGCGGCACGGGAGACCTCAAGACCGGACAGCCGGCTGACGCCGGACAGACCGGTGCCCAGCAGCGAGGCGCCAAGGGTGCAGGTGGCGACGACCGGACGATCGGTCATTTTCTGGGTCTCCATGAAGCTGATCACTGGTCTCGCCTCCTCTCGGCGTCTCGGCGGGCCGGAAAATCCGGTCCGGGCTTGTTCAGTACAACACGAATCCAGCGGATCCCGGAAGGCCCGTTGTCTTCGTGCCTGTGAAGGCTATGGGGATGCGCTCCGCGCGCGCAAACTATTTTTCTGAAGACTTTCCGGAGCTTCTTGCACCGCCCTCCGGAAGATCGTCCGACGGGGGCTCCTCCGCTGCCGGAACCAGCTCCTCACCTGCGCACAGCGCGAGGACGTCGGCTCCGAACCTGCCGAGCTTGCGTCCCCCCACACCAGGGATGACCGCGAGGTCCCCTTCGGTTCCCGGTACGGCCTCGGCGATCGCCATCAGGGTCTTGTCCGTGAAGACGCAGTACGCGGGCTGGCCCAGCTGCCGCGCCTGCTCGGCCCGCCAGTCGCGCAGCCGCCCGTACAGCGCCTCGTCGAGCTCGCAGGGGCAGTCGTCGCAGCGCATGAGCTTCATCTCGCCTGCGTCGGTCAGCGTCTTGCCGCAGACCCGGCAGCGGGCCGGGGAGCGTTCGCGGCGCCTGCTCGCGCCCCTGGCGCTGCCGCCGCCCCGCTCGATGCCGCCCGTGGCGCCGGGGGCCGTACGGCGGCCGGCGGCGCCCGAGCCGGGCCGCAGACCGTCCAGGAAGCGGCTGGGGCGGCGGACCGCGCGGCCCCCGGGAGAGCGGGACAGGGACCACGACAGGCCCAGGTGCAGCCGGGCCCGGGTGACGCCGACGTACAGCAGGCGGCGCTCCTCCTCCACCTGCTCGTCCGTCTTGGCGTAGGTGATCGGCATCATGCCCTCGGTCAGGCCGACCAGGAAGACGGCGTCCCACTCCAGGCCCTTGGCCGCGTGGAAGGAGGCGAGCGTCACACCGTCGACCGTCGGGGCGTGCTGGGCGTTGGCCCGCTCGTCCAGCTCGGCGACCAGGTCGGCGAGGGTGGCCGTCGGGCGCGCCTTGGCGAAGTCCTCGGCGAGGCGGACCAGGGCGGCCAGCGACTCCCAGCGGTCCCGTACGGCGCCGGAGCCGGCCGGGGGCGTGCTCGTCCAGCCCATGTCGCTGAGCACCGCACGCACCTCGGACGGGAGGTCCGGGGCGTCGTCGAGAAGCGCGTCGTTGGCACCGAAGCGGGCGGCGCCGCGCAGCTTGACGCCCGCCTCGCGCACCTCGGGCCGCTCGAAGAACCGCTCGGCACCACGGAGCTGATACGGCACGCCGAGGTCGGCGAGGGCCTGCTCGTAGACCTCGGACTGGGCGTTGATGCGGTACAGGACCGCTATCTCACTCGCCGGCACGCCGGAGGCGATCAGGTCGCGGATCCGGCGGGCCGTGCCCTCCGCCTCCGCGGGCTCGTCCCCGTACTCCACGTACACCGGCTCGGGGCCGGCGTCCCGCTGGGAGATCAGCTCCAGCCGGTGCTCGGCGGCACGGCCGCGCGCCTGCGACAGCAGGCCGTTGGCCAGGTGCACGACCTGCGGAGAGGAGCGGTAGTCACGCACCAGCTTCACGACCGTCGCGTTCGGATGGCGGGTGCGGAAATTCAGCAGGTGGTCGGGGGTGGCGCCGGTGAAGCTGTAGATCGTCTGGCTGGCGTCGCCGACGACGCACAGGTTGTCGCGGTCGCCGAGCCACAGGTCGAGCAGCCGCTGCTGGAGCGGGCTGACGTCCTGGTACTCGTCCACGACGAAGTGCTGGTACTGGGCGCGGACCTGCTCGGCGATGTCGTGCCGGTCCTGCAGGACGCCGACCGTCAGCAGCAGGACGTCCTCGAAGTCGATGGTCCCCCGGTCGCGCTTGAGCTGCTCGTACGCCCCGTAGATCTGCCCGATCTCGGCCGGGTCGCGGGGGGCCTCGCGGCCCGCCTTGTGGACGGCGGCCGGGTAGTCGGCGGGCACGGTCTGGGTGACCTTGGACCACTCGATCTCGCCGGTGACGTCGCGCAGCTCGTTGCGGTCCAGGCGGATGCGGCAGCGGGCGGCGGCCTCCGCGACCAGCTGGACCTTGCGCTCCACGAGCCGGGGCAGCTCGCCGCCGATCGCCTTGGGCCAGAAGTACTGGAGCTGGCGCAGGGCGGCGGAGTGGAACGTACGGGCCTGCACGCCGCCCGCGCCGAGCTGGCGCAGCCGCCCGCGCATCTCCCCCGCCGCGCGGGCGGTGAACGTGACGGCGAGCACCGTGCCCGGCTGCAGGATGCCCGCACGTACGCCGTACGCGATCCGGTGGGTGATCGCACGGGTCTTGCCCGTACCGGCGCCCGCCAGGACGCACACGGGCCCGTGCAGGGCCGTGGCGACCTCGCGCTGCTCGGGGTCGAGGCCGTCGAGCACCGCGTCGGCACCCTCGGGCGTGGCCGGGAACTGGGTCGCGGCCGCTGCCTGCGGGAAGAGAGTGGGGTCCGATGCTGCTGTCACACCGCAATGCTGCCAGGTCGACCGGGGCAGCCGGGAAAGTTGTCCACAGCTGTCCCTGCGTGGTCATACGAATACGCGCGCCCACGGATGCGCAGCCGTACGCGTGCCGATGTGGAACCGTACGCATGCGGAAGCGGCCCGATACGGACGGGAATGGTCCCGGCCAGGTGGGCGTTCTCCTACTGCAAACACGCCGAGCTTGAAGGAGCGCGAGGACCCATGGCGGGCACTGTGACGATGTACAGCACCACGTGGTGCGGCTACTGCCGTCGGCTGAAGAGCCAGATGGACCGCGAGGGAATCGCGTACACCGAGATCAACATCGAGCAGGACCCCGAGTCCGCCGCCTTCGTGGAAAAGGCCAACGGCGGCAACCAGACGGTCCCGACGGTCCTGGTGGTTGCCCCCAGCGGCCAGGAGTCGGTGATGACCAACCCTTCGTTGGCCCAGGTCAAGCAGGCCATGGCCGCTTGAGTCCGCTCTTTCAGTGTGGAGAGACCTCCGCCCCTCGTGGCCGGGGGTCTTTCCTGTTCCGGAAAGCTGATGCTCGTGGCGGCCCAGGGCGGCTGAGCCGCTGCGAAAGCTTCCGGGAGGCCCGGACTGTCGGAACGGGACGTGCCCCACGCCGTGGGCCGGGGAAGAAGGCGGGTACCACGTGGTGCAGGACTCCGTGATCACGGGCCCCGCGCAGCTCGGTCCCCCCGAGCACTCAGGCCACGCGTGCCCGCGGAGTGGCAACGCTGTGCACGCTCCACCTGCGGCTCCCTCGGCCACCCTTCTGGAAGTGGTGACGGGGCAGGGTTGGGCAGCGGGCGGTGGAGTCGTATCCGATGGGTTCCAGCGCCTCGGCTCGGCCGACCGCGTTCGCGACGCTCCGTCTGGACGGGACGGCCCTGCCCTCACCAATGAGGATTCCTTGGCAAGCTCGCCCATGCGAGAACTCGGCGTGACCGATCTGGTTCGCCTTCCACGGGCTGCCAAGTAGACGCGGTAGGCCAGTGGGTGCCGCCCCTATCCGGCCATGCATGCGCACTGCGCCTGCGAGAGGCCACCCCATTCGGCGCCGGGCTGCCGGCACGGTCGCTCTTCACAGGAGGCACCCAAGACCGCAAGCCCGGACTCGGTCTCATGCAGTCGGAAGCGATGGCGGCGGCCTGCCGGGCATCGTGCCGGGTGGGAATGGGCGAGGCCCCCATGGTCGGAGACCTCCTCGCTTACTCGCCAGGTGTCAGACCCGAACCAGCGCGGTCTCGGTGTCCTCGTCGGCTTTCGCCTGCTCCGCTGCTCGCTCTGCCTCGAAGTCCTCCCAGCGGCTGACGATCTCCCACTCTGCGCCCGTAAGCGCCTTGGGCTTCTCGTGGGGCTTTCCGGGCAGCGCGACAGGAGTGAGTGGCGCCAGCACCTGGGACGTTTTGACCGGCGTGTTCCGCCACGAGATTCCCTGTCGGCGCAGATTCTCGATCAAGTCACCGGGGTCAATGGCCATCACGTCGTGCCCAAAATACGCCTGCACCTTGTGCTTCTTCAGCCACTCGCGACGCTCATCCACGGTGGACCGCTGCCACCAATCCGCGTAGCTCTCGCCGGTGGAGACCCAGACAGTCACAGGCTCGGGGCCTTCCTGGCTGGTGACCTTCTCCCGGTCCCGCGCAAGGCTGGTCACCTGAGAGGCGTAAGCAGTGGCGTTCATCTGCCCCTGTTGGAACTCCTTGCTGAGCTGGTTCATCTTGCCGTCAACGACCGCAAGCTTCGCCGCCCGGCTGTCGTCGATGGCAGTGCTGGACTCCATCCTTTCGAGATGACCGATCTCGCCGAGCAAAGCGGATTCGAGCCAGGCGTAGAGGTCATCGGCCCAGAATGTGAGCTTCGGGCACGCCTTGATTCCCTTGCTCCTGTATCCGTGACAGCGGTACCGCGCCCGCTTGCTGTTGGACCGGCCTCCCTTGACGTAGTAGATAGGGCTCTTGCACAGGAGACAGAAGGTCACTCCGACCGTGGGAGACGTAGAGCCGTTCTGCTTCTTGTACTTGACCGAGGCGACGGCCTCGGACAGCTTCCTCCACTCCTCCACGTTCAACACCGGCTCCGACCTCATTACAGGTGAGCCGTCGTCGTTGCGGACCACGGCCCCGCCGGCGCGTACGTACTCCCCGAGCAGTGACCGACTCATCAGTACGGCCTGCACAGTGGTCGGTGTCCACCGGCTTCCCCGTGGCTTCGGATCGGCCAGCCGGGTCGTGCTCTCGCCCGCTGCCGCCCGGATGCGGGCGATGTCCTGGACCGTGGGGACGCTCTGATCGTTCAGCCAGTCGGCCACAGCAGAGAAGCTTGGCCGCTCGATGAATCGCCGGATCATCTCGATGAGCGTCGGGCCGTAATCCGGGTCGAATTCCAGAGTGAAGCCCTCCTCGCCCTTGACCGCCCTGCGACCGAACGGGACAAGGCCACCCGGCCACCGGCCGGCCTTCCGCATGGTCTCCCGAGAAGCCTTGTTGCGGGCCTTGATGGCTTCCAGCTCCGCCTCTGCGACCACGGCGAGGATCTTCGCAATGGTCTTGCCCCATGGCTTCGAAAGGTCGAACCCCTCCTCACAGGAAATCAGGCCCTTATCGTTTGCCTCACACCATTCGATGATGTCCGAGAGATGGTGAACCGACCGCGCGATGCGGTCGATTCTCAGGATGATGATGTGGTCGAACTGGTCCCTCTTGTTGTTGAGCCAGTCCCCCAGGGACGGGCGCATCCACGGCGAGATCGACGCCGATACGTCGATGTCGACAGCGAAGTCGACCAACTCCATCTCTTCAGCGTCCGCCCGCTTGCTGATGCGCGTGCGCTGCGTTTCCTCGCCGGTCTGATTCTCATTGCCTACAGACAGACGGACCACGCCAAGAGCCCTGGGCTTCTCGCTCACGGCTTTCCCCTCCCGAAGATGGGGCAGCCCTCCCTGGCCACCCTTACAGTAACGGAAAGACTACAGAGGGTGGCGACGATCCTGTTCCCCAGCGGCTCCACCCTGACGAACCCGTCGCTGGCGCAGGTCAAGCAGGCGCTGGGGGCCTGAACCCCACCAGGGCACCGTCCTAGCCCCCGGTTCACGCGGGCGAACCCCCGACCGTTGCGGTCGGGGGTTCGTCGTGCCGCGACCGGTTTCCGCGTCAGGCCCTGACCTCCTCCATGAGCATCCGCAGCGTGAGCGAGTGCTTCTCGGGCGGCAGCCGGTCCAGGGCGGCCCGCGCGCAGGCCGCTCCCCCGGCGCGGTCGCCGGATCGGGCCAGCATCAGCCCCCGGTGCATCTCCAGATGCGTCGCGAACCTCGGCAGGCTCGCCGGAAGCTCGCGGCGCGCCTGCTCCTGGGCCTCGACCGCGTTCTTCTCGTCCCCCACCCTGGCGAGCAGCAGGGACAGGAAGACATTCATCCGCCACCAGGGGACCGCGTAGGCGGACGTCTGCTCGTGGCTGCCGACACGGTCGAAGAGGCGACGGCCGTGGTCGGCAAGGTGTACGGCAGCCGCTCTGTCGCCACGGACGGCTGCCGCGTGAGCCTTCCCCATCACGGCGTTCACGAGCCCGAGGGAAGGCTTGTCGGAGATCGCCATGGCCTGGTCCGCCAGTATGTCGGCGACGCCCAGGGAAGCGCCCTCGTAGCCGAGGGCGATCGCGGCACGTCCGCGCACCCATACGCGGGCCCGTTCGTCCCCTGACCGGTCGGCAGCCTGGGCAGCCATGCGGTACCAGGAGACGGCCTTCGAGCCGTCCGAGCCGGGGAACGTCTTGGCGTACAAGGTCATGAGCCGTGCGGCTACGGACCACAGACGTGGATCGTCGAGCTGCTGTTGCACCACGACAAGTTCGCCGGCCACTCGGCGCTGGATATCGGCGGCGCCCATCGACATGTAGTCCGTGCCGTACGTGGCCAGCGTGGCTTCCCAGTGTTCCGCCGTCGGGCCGCCACGCAGACGCGCGGCGAACCCTGCGCTGAGCAGGTCCGAAGCCACCACTATCGCGGTGGCGGCTACGTCACTGATGAAGGTACGTCGGTCCACTTCGCCTTCAAGAGTGGCCAGAGGCACGTCCAAGACGGCTGACAGGTGTCTGAGGTGATAGGCCCCCGGCGCGACCTTGGAACACTCCCAGCGGCTCACATACTCCCGGGTCAGCCCCGTACCGAACGCCTTGTTGATCTCCGACACCAAACGTCCCTGGCTCCAGCCGCGAGCCTTGCGCAGGTTCCTGATCAGATCCCCGATGGGCATGGGGCCATGGTGCCCCCACCCCCACCCTCGGGCAGGGCGGAAAGGCGGCGTACGGCTACGGGCTCCACTGAATCATTCCGGGCGGCGGCTGTACCGCTCCACCGTCTCCTTCGCCGTAGAGCCCTCCTTGAAGATCAGCTCCCAGGGACCGGTGTTCACGTCGAAGTCCTTGCCGAAGCCGACCCATTTCCCGGCCATGCGGCGGCCGGTCGGCTCGGCGAGTAGCTGGACGGCGCCGTGGTAGCGGGCACCGGCGTAGTAGCCGTCCGTCGCGGTCTGCTCCACCCAGGTGCCCGTGACGACGTTTCCAACGACGTAGTGGGCGCCGGTGAGGGTCCGGTCCCGGCCGGAGGAGTGATACTCGTACCGGCTGAGCCATACGCCCCCGTAGTGCGGCCGTCCAGCCGCCTGGGCGGACGTTTCGGCGTTACCGGACGCGGCGGTCACGCCTTCCGCCCCAGGGGCCACGTCATGCCCTCCAGTGCCGTCGTCGCGGACGCCGGCCGGCACCGGCAGGGCGAAGCCGAGCGGAGCGAGAGGCGGACGGCCCGGAAGGCGTCGTTGGCCGCGAGGTCCGGCGCGGTCGTCATGGGTCCAAGCTAGGGCCAACGGGCCGCGGATGGCACCGGTTTGACGCCTTGCGTGTGACGCTGGTCGGACTCCTGACGGGTGTCCTATGGCCGTCGCGATGGCACCCGGCCCTTCCGGAGCATGGGCGCCATGACCGAGAACCCCACGGACAGGTGCGAGGTGTGCGAGATGTGCGAGGCGCTGAAGGCCCTCGAAGCCGAGGGGCGGACGAGCCGGGACCGGTCGATGGAAGTGGACGCGCGGGTTCGGTACCGGCGGCACATGCGGGAGGTGCACCGGCGGGAGATTCCGTTGCCGCTGTGAGGGGCGAAGGTGATATGCCGCCGTGTCTGTTTCCTGCGCGCTCTGTGCGGCCAAGGGCAGGCAGTAGGGAGGCGCCCGCCCGGCGAGGGAACGGCCGGGGCCCCGCCAAGCCCCGGCCGCGGTGCCGTTACGGCTTCGGCAGCGGCTTCCCGTACCACATTTCGATCAGGCGGGCCGCGATGGAGATGCCGTACGGGGGCAGGACCTCGCCGGATTCGAAGGCGGCCTTCAGGTCTTCGCGGGAGAACCAGCGGGCCTCCTCGATCTCCTCGCCGTCGACCTGGATCTCGGAGGACGTGGCGCGGGCCATGAAGCCGAGCATCAGGCTGGAGGGGAAGGGCCAGGGCTGGCTGGCGACGTATTCGACGTCGCCGACGACCACGCCCGCCTCTTCGTAGACCTCGCGGGCCACCGACTGCTCGATGGACTCGCCGGGCTCCACGAAGCCGGCCAGGGTGGAGAAGCGGCCTTCGGGCCAGTGGACCTGGCGGCCGAGGAGCGCGCGGTCCTCCTCGTCGGTGACGAGCATGATCACGGCCGGGTCGGTGCGCGGGTAGTGCTCGGCGCCGCAGGCGGGGCAGCGGCGGATGTGGCCGGCCGCGGCGATCACGGTGCGTTCGCCGCAGCGTGAGCAGAAGCGGTGTAGGCGCTGCCAGTTCTCCAGGGCGACGGCGTGCACGAGCAGGCCGGCGTCGCGCGGCGAGAGCAGCAGGCCCGCCTCGCGCAGGCCGGCGGGGCGCGCGGACTGGTCCATGCGGCCCGGCAGCGCGTCCTTCTGGAGCGCGAAGTAGCGCACGCCGTCCTCATCGGTACCGAGGAAGTAGCGGTGTGTCTCGGTGAGCGGCGCCTCGAAGGAGGGCGTCATGACCAGTTCCGTACGCCCGTCCGGGGTGTCGTCGACCAGGGCCTGGCCGCCGGAGACCACGAAGACGCGTGTCGTCGGGTGGCTCCAGGCCGCCGCGAGCCATGCCTCGTCGAGGCGGTGGTGGGCGGCGCGGTCGATGCCGCTCGGCGCGCTGAAGGTGATCGGCCGGTCGGCGCTGTGGTCGGTCCAGGTGGTCACTGCGGTTTCCAACTCCCCCTATGGCGTGGGTGATTGCGGTGGTGGCCGGGATTGCCGTGATGGCCGTGGGGCTCGTGCCGACCGTGCCGGCTGGGTACGGGCGCGGGTGCGGGTGCCGGAGGGGCGGCGGTACGCGCCGTACGGCGGGCGGTACGAGCCGTACGGCGGGCAGCACGGACCATACGGCGGGCGGCGGGGACCGTTCCCACGGCGTGGTGGTACAGGCATCGCTCGCACGCGGCCGCCGGGCCGGTCACGCGTCCCGCCGTCCGGGGCGCGGGCACGGGCGCCGTCGCGGCGCGGTCACCGGTCAAGCCACGCGCCAGTTCTCCGCCAGGTCGCCCCACAGGTGCGCGGCGGTTTCGACGCCCTTCATCAGCAGGTCCAGTTCGACCTTCTCGTTCGGGGCGTGCCAGCCGTCCGAGGGGATGGATATGCCGAGGAAGAGGACCGGTACACCGAGGACGTCCTGGAGGTCGGCGGCCGGGCCCGAGCCGCCCTCGCGGGTGAAGCGGATCTTCTGGTCGAAGGCGCGGCCCATGGCCCGTACGACGGACTGGAGGGCCGGATGGTCGAGCGGGGTCAGGCAGGGGCGGGTGGCGCCCCAGAAGGTGATCTCGTGGCGGATGCCG
The DNA here is from genome assembly GCF_000720725.1 of Streptomyces rimosus subsp. rimosus. Classification (GTDB taxonomy): domain Bacteria; phylum Actinomycetota; class Actinomycetes; order Streptomycetales; family Streptomycetaceae; genus Streptomyces; species Streptomyces rimosus_A. Next base: position 123,841 of record NZ_JOCQ01000007.1, on the reverse strand, counting down.
TCGGGGAGGCGGGCGGCGACCCAGTCCCGTACGGACTGCTGGACGGCGGCCGCGTCCTGGCCGGCCACCAGGCGGAAGGACAGCTTCAGTTGCGCGGCGGACGGCACGATGGTCTTGCCGCCGGGGCCCTGGTAGCCGCCGCCGATGCCGTTGACCTCGGCCGTGGGGCGGGCCCAGACGCGCTCCAGGGTGCTGTGGCCGGCCTCGCCGAGCGCGGCGTGCGAGTGGGCCGTACGCAGCCAGCCGGCCTCGTCGAAGGGCAGCTCGGCGAAGAGCTCGCGCTCGCGGTCGGTCAGCTCGACGACGCCGTCGTAGAAGCCGGGGATCGCCACCCGGCGCTCGTCGTCGTGCAGCGCGGCGGCCAGGCGGGCGGCCTCGGTGGCGGGGTTGGGCACCGCGCCGCCGAAGGAGCCGGAGTGGATGTCCTGGTCGGGGCCGTACAGGTCGATCTGGCAGTCGGTGAGACCGCGCATGCCGGTGCAGACGGTGGGGGTGTCCTTGGACCACATGCCGGTGTCGGAGACGATCACCGTGTCGCAGGCCAGGCGGTCCGCGTGCTTGGTGATCAGGGCCGGGAAGTTCGGGGAGCCGGACTCCTCCTCGCCCTCGATGAGGAGCTTGAGGTTGACGGCGGGCGCGGTGCGGCCGGTCGCGGCCAGGTGGGCGCGCACGCCGAGGGTGTGGAAGAACACCTGGCCCTTGTCGTCGGCGGCGCCGCGGGCGTACAGCTTGCCGTCGACGGTCTGCGGCTCGAACGGGTCGGTGTGCCAGCCGTCCTCGCGGGCGGCGGGCTGCACGTCGTGGTGGCCGTACACGAGGACGGTGGGGGCCGTCGGGTCCCCGGAGGGCCACTCGGCGAAGACCGCGGGAGCGCCGTCCGTCTCCCAGATCTCGGCGGTCGGGAAGCCGGTCGCGGTGAGCCGGCCGGCCAGCCACTCGGCGCTGCGGCGCACGTCGGCGGCGCGGGCCGGGTCCGCGGACACGGAGGGGATGCGCAGCCAGGCGGCGAGGTCGTCGAGGAACTCTTCGCGGTGGACGTCGATGTACGCGCGGACGGCGCTGTCCGAGGTGGGGCTCATGTGTCCGAGCCTATCCGGCGCGCGGGCGTGGTCCGCCGCCGGTCTCGTCGATCTTGTCACCTCTGCCCTCCTCCCCCTCCGTCCTGCTCGTCGGCGCTCCGGTCGTCCTCCCCCAGCAGGATGCGTTCCAGCCCGGCCCGGTCGGGCAGCCGCTGCGGCCGGACGGTCTCGCCGCTGCGTACGTACAGGAACGCGGCGTCCACGGCGGACAGGGGCAGGCCGTGCTGCTCGGCCCAGGCCACCCGGTAGAGCGCCAGTTGCAGCGGGTCGGCGGTCTGCGCGTGGTGGGTCTTCCAGTCGATGATCTCGAACCGGTCCCCCTCCGGGCCGCGGGTGCGGTAGACGGCGTCGATACGGCCGCGTACCACCCGGCCCGCGAGGGTGAGCTGTACGGGGACCTCGATGCGGTACGGGGTGCGCCGGGCGTACGGGGTGCGGGCGAACGCCTCCTTGAGGGCTTCGAGGTCGTCCTCGTCCGCGATCGGCTCCGCCTCCCCGGCCGCGTCCTGGGCGCGCGCCTCATGGCCGTACGCGCCGCCCGGCAGCTCGTCCGGGCCGAGCACGGGCAGTGTCAGCTCCTCGAAGCGGGACTCCACCCAGGCGTGGAAGCGCGTGCCGCGGCGGGCGGCGGGGCGGGGCGGGTGCGGCATGGGCCGCGCCAGCTCCCGGGTGAAGCCGTCCGGGTCGGCGGCCAGCCACAGGAGCTGGGAGGCGCTGAGCGAGGAGGGCAGGGGGACGTCCCGGACGGTCGCGCGGGCCCGGCGCAGCTCGTCGGCGAGCGCGTCGAGATCGCGGTCCCAGGAGGCGACGGTGCGGTGCTCCTCGGGGAGGAGGGGGAGGCCGGGGGCCGCCTCGGGAGCCGAGGGTGGCGCCGCTTCCGGGGCGGAAGCCTGGGCCGGTACGTGGGCACGCTCACGCCCTGGACGCTCGGCGCTCCAGGCGTCCCAGTCGGCCAGGTCGTGTTCCGCGCCGGGCTCGTGGCGGTCGTCGATTCCGATGGCGTCCTGAAAGGTGTCCTCGAAGGTGTGCGCGTCGTGAGATGTCTCCTTGAAGGTGTGCGCGCCCTGAGGTGTGTCCTTGACGGCGTACGCGTTCCCCGCCGCCGGATGCGGAGCATCATGCGCAGCGGCGGCCTCCGCGCCGTCGGCCGCGGTCGCGTGCGGCGGCGCGCTGCCCGTGGCGACAGCCGTCATCCCGTCGAGATACGCCCGTACCGTCGCGGCGGCCGCGCGACGGCGCTCCGTCGCCACGGCGTCGAGCGGCAGGGGCCACTCCAGCTCCGCCTCGGCCTCCTTGAGGGACGGGTTCTCCGCGCCCTCCTCAGGGGCCTCGGCCCATTCCTCGATCTCGCCGTGGCCCGCCTCGCAGTGCGCGCGCAGCGCCTCCAGGAAGGCGGACGGGCCGCGCGGCCGTTTCTGGTCGGGGCCCCACCAGTGGCCGGAGCCGAGCAGCAGGGAGCGCGGGCGGGTGAAGGTCACGTATCCGAGGCGCAGTTCCTCGACCGACTGGTGCTCCTTCATCGCCTCCTTGAAGGCCTTCACGCCGCGGCTGCTCCAGTCGTCCACGTCGGGCAGCGTCGCGGCGTCGCCGCGGAGGGCGTGCGGGAGGACCTTGGGCTGGGTGAGCCAGGAGTCGCGGGACTGCTCGCTGGGGAACTGCTTGCCGACCAGGCCGGGGACGGCGACCACGTCCCACTCCAGGCCCTTGGACTTGTGGGCGGTCAGCACCTTGACCGTGTTCTCGCCGCCCGGCAGGGAGCTGTCCAGGCCCTTCTCGTGCTGGACGGCCGTGCGCAGGAAGCCCAGGAAGGCCAGCAGTGTCGCGTCGCCAAGCAGGGCGGCGCCGCCCTGCTTGGCGGCGAAGCCGGCCGCGATGTCCAGGAACGTGCTCAGGGTCTCCCTGCGGCGGGCGGCCAGCGCGCGCGGGGACGCGGACAGCTCGACTTCCAGGCCGGTGACGGTCAGGACCCGGTGCAGTACGTCCATCAGCGGGTCGCCCAGCGAGCGCCGCAGCTCGCGCAGCTCGCGCGCCACGTAGGCGAAGCGGACGCGCGCCTCCGGGGAGAACGGCAGGCCGTCGTCGTGGCCGTCCGACTCCAGGAACGTGTCGAGCGCGTCGGCGAGCGAGATCGTCTCGGCCGGGTCCACGCCCTCCACGGCCTCGGCCAGGCGCCGCTCGGGGTCCTCGGACTGGCCGTCCCGGTGGACGAGCAGCCGCGCGCGGCGGCCCAGGAGGGCCAGGTCGCGGGGGCCGATCCGCCAGCGCGGGCCGATCAGGAGCCGTACCAGGGCGGCGTTGGCCGTGGGGTCCTGGAGGACCTCGCACACCGCGACCAGGTCCGCGATCTCCGGCAGGTGCAGAAGCCCGGACAGGCCGACGACCTCCACCGGGATCTCCCGCGCGACCAGCTCGCCCTGGATACGGGCGAAGTCGCCGGCCGTACGGCACAGGACGGCGATCTCGCCGGGCGGGGTGCCGGTGCGCACCAGGTGGGCGATGCGGTCGGCGAGCCAGGTCATCTCCTCCGCGTGGGTGGGCAGCAGCGCGCAGCGCACCACGCCGTCGCGCTCGGCGCCGGGGGCCGGGCGCAGCGCCTCGACGCCTTCGTGCATGCCGCGCAGCGGCTCGGCGAGGGCGTTGGCCAGGTCGAGGAGGCGGCCGCCGCTGCGGCGGTTCTGGCTGAGGGCGGCGCGGCGGGCCGGGGTGCCGTCCTCGAAGGGGAAGTGGGCGGGGAAGTCGTCCAGGTTGGCGACGGAGGCGCCGCGCCATCCGTAGATGGCCTGGCAGGGGTCGCCGACGGCGGTCACGGCATGGCCCGTACCGCCGCCGAACAGGCCGGACAGCATGATCCGCTGGGCCACGGAGGTGTCCTGGTACTCGTCCAGGAGGACGACCCTGAACTCCTCGCGCAGCAGCGCGCCGACCTCGGCGCGGGTGGTCGCGAGCGTCGCCGACAGGGCGATCTGATCGCCGAAGTCCAGCAGCTCGCGCCGCCGCTTCTCGGTTCGGTACGTCTCGACCAGCTCCAGCAGCTCCAGGCGGCCGCGGGCCGTCTCGGGCACCTTGCGCAGGTCGGCGTTGGAGAGCTTGACGCGGTCGAGGGTGGCCAGCAGCTCGGTGTCGTACGCCCGCAGCCGGTCCGGCTCGACCAGGTGCTCGGCCAGCTCGCCGTCGAGCGCGAGGAGGTCCTCCACGAGGGTGGGCAGCGACTTGGTCAGCGCCGGATACGGACCCGGCGCTGAGCGCAGCACCCGGGCGGCCAGCTGGAAGCGCGTCGCGTCGGCGAGCAGGCGGGCGCTGGGCTCCAGGCCGATGCGCAGGCCGTGGTCCTTGAGCAGCTGGCCCGCGAAGGAGTGGTACGTCGAGATGCGCGGCTCACCGGGGACGCCGTCGGCGCCGACCGGGCCGGCGGCCTCCGGGGCGGGGGCGCCGAACGGGTCGGCCGGCTCCGTCACCCCCGCCGCGGCCAGGGCCTTGCGGACGCGCTCGGCCAGCTCGCCCGCCGCCTTGTTCGTGAACGTCAGCCCGAGCACCTGCTCCGGGGCGACCTGGCCCGTGCCGACCAGCCACACCACGCGCGCGGCCATGACCGTGGTCTTGCCGGAACCGGCACCGGCCACGATGACCTGCGGGGCGGGCGGTGCGGTGATGCAGGCCGTCTGCTCCGGGGTGAACGGGATGCCGAGGAGCTCCTTGAGCTGCTCGGGGTCGGTGATACGCGCTGACACACCCGAGACCGTATCGGCCCCCACTGACAATCGCGGCAAAACCCAGCTGAGCGGGCCGGTGGGACGCGGGGAGGCCGGTGTCGCCGCACGGCGTGACGCCCGGCCGCATCGCCCGCTCCCGTCGTCACTCCACCACGTGCTGCCCCTCCGGCAGTGCCGAGCAGGAGCTGCGGAACGTGCAGTGGGTGCAGTGCTGGCCGGTGCTGGGCGTGAAGCGCTCCTCCAGGACCCGGCCGGCGGCGGTGGCGAGCAGTTCGCCCACCCAGTCCCCGGCCAGCGGCCCCTGCGCCTGCACGGCGGGCAGCGCGTCCCCGCCCTCCTTCTGGGGCGCGCCCAGCCGCAGGTGTACGAGCTCCGCGCCGCCGGGCTCCGGCCGCCGCCCCTCGAAAGCGGCGTCCACCGCGCCCTCCTGTACCGCGAGCTGGTACACCGCGAGCTGCGGGTGGCGGGCGACCTCCGGGCCGGTCGGCTTCTGCTTGCCGGTCTTGAAGTCGACGACGTACGCCCGGCCCTCCGCGTCCCGCTCGACGCGGTCCATGCTCCCCCGGATGCGCACCGCGTACTCGCCCGCTTCGAGGGTGACGTCGAAGCCGTGCTCGGTGGCGACGGTCTCGCGGCCCAGCGTGCCGCGCTCCATCACGTGCCAGCGCAGGAAGCGCTCCAGGGCAGCGCGCGCGTTGTCCTTCTCCTGCCGCGACTTCCAGGGCGCGTCGAAGGCGAGCGCGTCCCAGACCGAGTCCAGGCGCTCCATCAGGACGGACAGGTCGGCGGGCGTACGGCCGGAGGCGACCTCGTCGGCGAGTACGTGGACGACGTTGCCGAAGCCCTGGGCGGCGGTCGCGGGAGTGTCCGCCTTGACCTCGCGCCCGAGGAACCACTGAAGCGCGCAGGTGTTGGCGAGCTGGTCCAGTGCGCTGCCGGAGAGCGTCACGGGGCGGTCCCGGTCGCGCAGCGGTACGGCGCTGTGCGTCGGCTCGTACAGTCCCCACCACTGGTCGGGGTGGGCGGCCGGCACCAGCGGCTGGCCGTCGTCGTCGCGCAGCGCGGCCAGCTTCGCCAGCCGCTGCGCGGCGGCCTCGCGCAGCGCCGGAGTGGCCTGCGGGTCCACGGTGGTGGCCCGCAGCTCGGCGACCAGCGCGGCGACCGACAGCGGCCGGCGGGGGCGCCCGGTGACGTCCCGCGGCTCCACGCCGAGCTCGGTCAGGAAGCGGGACGGCTGGTCGCCGTCATCGGCCGCGGCCTTGACGGCGGTGACCACCAGGCGCTCGCGGGCGCGGGTGGCCGCCACGTAGAACAGCCGCCGCTCCTCGGTGAGCAGCGCGCCCGGGGGCAGCGGCTCGGCCAGCCCGTCCCGGCCGATCCGGTCCGCCTCCAGGAGCGAGCCGCGGCGGCGCAGGTCCGGCCAGAGCCCTTCCTGTACGCCCGCGACGACCACGAGCCGCCATTCCAGGCCCTTGGAGCGGTGCGCGGTCATCAGGCGCACGGCGTCGGGGCGCACGGTCCGGCGGGTCAGGGTGTCGGCGGCGATGTCCTGGGCGTCCAGCTCCTCCAGGAAGTTGAGCGCGCCCCGGCCGCCGGTACGGGCCTCCGCGCGGGCGGCGGTCTCGAACAGCGCCACCACGGCGTCCAGGTCGCGGTCGGCGTTGCGGGCCGCCGCGCCGCCGCGCCGGGCGGTCCGCTCCAGCCGCTGCGACCAGGTGGGCGTGCCGTCCCACAGCGTCCACAGGGCCTCTTCGGCGGTGCCGCCGCGGGCCAGCAGGGCGCGGGTGGTGCGCAGCAGCTCACCGAGCTGCCGGGCGCCCCGCGCGTACGCCGGATCGTGCGCGACCAGGCGCTCCGGCTCGGCGAGCGCCCGCGCGATCAGTTCGTCGGACGGCGGCGGTACGTCGTGCCCGGCGGCCCGCTCCTCCTCGCGCAGCGCCCGGCCCAGCCGGCGCAGATCGGCGGCGTCCATCCCGCCGAGGGGGGAGGTCAGCAGTTCTATCGCCGTCTCGGCGGTGAGCCGGTGCGCCGCCCCGGTGGGCTCGGCGGCCGGAACGCCGGCCGGGACGTCGGCGGGCTCGTCGGCCGGGACGGGCGTCTCGTCAGCGGGGACGTCATCAGCATCGGCGGAGGCGTCGGCGGCGGAGGCAGAGGCGTAATCGGCAGGCGCGTCATCAGCAGGCTCGTCATCGGCAGGCCCGTCCTCGGCAGGCCCGGACGCCACCGCCGAAGCCGCTATCCGCAGCGCCGTGAGCAGTGGCGCCACCGCCGGTTCCCGGCGCAGCGGCAGTTCGTCGCCGTCGATCTCCAGGGGGACACCGGCCGAGGTCAGCGCCCGGCGCACGCTGGGGATGGAGCGGGCGCCGGCGCGTACGAGGACGGCCATGTCACGCCACGGCACGCCGTCCTCCAGGTGCGCGCGGCGCAGGATGTCGGCGATGTTGTCCAGCTCCGCGCCCGGCGTCGGGTACGTGTAGACCTCGACGCGGCCCCCGTCCCGTACGGCCGCGAGGTCGCGGTGCTCCCGTACTTTCCGGGCCGGCAGACGGGTCAGCGGCATCCGGGAGGTGAGCCGCCGGGTGGCCGCCAGGACAGCCGCATCCGAACGGCGGGAGGTGCCGAGCACCTCCACCGGCGCCGGTTCGCCATCCCTTCGGGGGAACATCAGCGGGAAATCGAGGATGCCGTTGACGTCGGCGCCACGGAACGCGTAGATCGACTGGTCCGGGTCGCCGAAGGCCACGAGCGTACGGCCGCCGCCGGCCAGCGCGCGCAGCAGCCGTACCTGCGACGCGTCCGTGTCCTGGTACTCGTCCACGAACACCGCGTCATAGCGCGCTGCCAGCTCGGCGGCGACCTCGTCGCGCTCTGCGAGCAGCACCGCCCGGTGCACCAGTTCGGCGTAGTCGAGCACGCCCTGGGCGTCCAGCACGTCCAGGTACTCGGCGAGGAAGGCGGCCGCCGCGCCCCAGTCGGGCCTGCCGGTGCGCCGCGCGAAGTCGGCAAGCGCTTCCGGGCCCAGCCCCAGCTCGCGGCTGCGCGCGAGCACCGCGCGCACCTCGTCGGCGAAGCCGCGCGTCGTCAGGCAGGCCCGCAGCTCGTCCGGCCAGCGCACCCGGGCCCGCCCGGCGGCCGCCAGCCCGGCCTGCCCTTCGAGCAGCTCGCGCACGACGAGGTCCTGCTCGGGTCCGGACAGCAGGCGCAGCGGGTCGGCGAACAGGTCGGCGTCCTGGTGGGCCCGTACGAGCGCGTAGCAGTACGAGTGGAAGGTGGTGGCCTGCGGGGCGGCGGCGCTGCCCAGGCGCGCGGCGATCCGGTCCCGCAGTTCGACGGCGGCCTTGCGGCTGAAGGTCAGCACCAGCAGCCGCTCGGGGTCGGCGCCGTCCCGTACCCGCCGGGCCACCGCCTCCACGAGGGTCGTCGTCTTGCCCGTACCGGGGCCGGCGAGCACCAGCAGGGGCCCGGCGCCGTGGTCAACCACAGCGCGCTGGCGTGCGTCCAAAGCAGGAGGGTCCGCCGGTCCCGGCCGGGTACGCACCAGTCGGTACGCGCCGGAGGCATCCCGCCGCGCCGCTCGCCGGCGCGGCTGCGCGGACGGCACGGCCGAAGCCGAGAAGGAGGAACTCACGTGGATCGCCGGTCCTGGGAGGAGGTGCTGGTGGTGGTGCGCACTGCGGTGCGGCGCGGGCCGGTGCGGCCACCGCGCCGGACGCCGGGCGGCGGGGCGGTGGTGCGGGCCGTGCCCGACGCTACGCCAGGCGGCGCACGAGCCGCAGCGCGTCCCACGACGGTACCCGCGACCGCGCGGTGGGTGCGGCGGCCCGTGCCGGACGTGCCCGGCCGGACGGGGGCGCCCCGGCGGCCGAGCGCGCTGGGCGCGCCGGAAGTGCCGTACGGACCGGCCGGGACCGCTGCGCCCCGGGAAGCGGCCGGTACGCGTTCGGCCGTGACGGCGGGCAGGCTGCGGGCCGGGCCCGTCGGCGCCCCGTCCCCGGCTCAGCCACCCACCGTCTCAGCCCCTCCGCACCGGATCGCCACCGCCTCAGCCCCTGCCCACCGGATCGCCGCCGTCTCGGTCCCCCCGCGCCGGATCGCCGCCGTCCCAGCGGGCCCGCCGCATGTCGAGACGCGGTACGTGCCCCTCGGCCGACCGGCCGGCCTCCCGCAGCGGAGTGCCCTCCTCCCTGTAGTGCGCCATCGCGCGCAGCTCGCCGCCGGGCAGCAGGCGGCCGTCGGCGCGCACGACGCGCCACCAGGGCACGGCGCCTCCGTACAGGGCCATCACCCGGCCCACCTGGCGCGGCCCGCCCACGCGCCACCCGGGGTCGTCCTCGCGGCACCCTTCGGGCGGGTCCTCGCCCGCGAGCCACTCCGCGACGTCGCCGTACGTCATCACGCGGCCGGGCGGGATCAGCTCCGCGACCCCCAGTACGCGCTCCGCGTACACGGGGATCTCCACCCCACCGGAATCCGGCGGGCCCCCGCCGTCCTCGGGGGCCCCGTCACCGCCGCGCCCGCCGGGCTCGCCGTACCCGGCAAGCCCTCCCGTTTTCCCACTCATTCGGCCCATCCTGCACCACGCCACCGACAGTCCCCGGTGGCCTGCGCGGTTGCCCGCCGACGGCGTGCGCGGGCGGGCACGACGGCGTATGTTCCGTTTCCCGGCCCATCGAAATGCACCCTGATGCCCCCCGCCTCCCCGCGGCCATGCCACCATCTTCCGGGCGGTGACTGGTGATACGAGATCAAAAAGAGACGGCCGAACAGCAGGGTGCGGTGCCTCCGTGGGAGGCCGGCACCCCTGAGGCGCTGTCCACCGACGCCCCCGCCCGGGGGGACGGGAAACAACGGGGGAAGCCGTCACAGGCTTCCGAGACCGAAAAGGCGAGCACGATCGAGAAGGCCGGAAGAGCCGACGAGTCCGCGAGTCCGGAGGGGCCGGATCAGCCCCGCCGGGCCGACACGGCGACCGCTTCCAGCGGGGCTGGGGGCGCGGCAGAAGAGGAACGCACGGCCGGCGGGGCCGGGGGGGCCGGTCCGCCCGGACCATCGGGGGCGACCGGTACATCCACCCGTGAGCAGTCCGGACCGGACCAGCCGAATCCGGACAAGCCGAGGCCCGACAAGCCGAAGCCGGACAAACCGAGGTCGGAGAAATCGGAGAAATCGGAGAAGGCGGACCGCACCGCCCCACCCTCCGACCGCATCGGCAGCGAGTTCCACGTGGACCAGGTCTCCGGTGACGAGCCGCTGCTCCCCGCGCGGGTGCACCGGCCCTCCGACCTGATGCGCCTGCTGCTGGGGATCGTCGGCATCGCGCTGGTGCTGCTGCTGGCCACCTTCGCGCACGGCACGACCCAGGGGCTCCAGCGCGACATCGGCGAGGGCGCCGGGCTGGCGCCGCGGCTGCTGATCAACTTCGCCGGGCTGGCGTCGAGTGTGGCCGTACTGATCGTGCCGGTGGCCTTCGCCGTGGAACGGCTGATCAAACGCGACGGGCTGCGGATCGCGGACGGCGTGCTGGCGGCGGTGCTCGCGCACGGCGTCTCGCTCGCCACCGATCTGTGGGTGGCCGAGGCGGCCCCGGAGTCCATCCGGGTCGCGCTGACCCAGCCACTGGCCAACGGCGGGCTGACCGCGCCGGTGCACAGCTATCTCGCGCCGGTAATCGCGTACATGACAGCGGTGGGGATGTCGCGGCGCCCCCGCTGGCGGGTGGCGATGTGGTGCGTCCTGCTGCTGGACGCCTTCGCCGTGCTCGTCGGCCGTTACACGACGCCGTTCGCCATCGTCACCACCATCCTCATCGGCTGGACGGTGGCCTTCGGGACGCTGTACGCGGTCGGCTCGCCCAATGTCCGCCCCACCGGCCAGAACCTGCTCGCGGGCCTGCGCCGGGTCGGCTTCCGCCCGGTCCGGGCGGTGCGCGCGGAGGACATCGGCAACCCCGAGCACCCGGAGCACGCCGACCGGGGCCGCCGCTACATCGTCACCCTGGAGGACGGCCCGCCCATCGACGTGACCGTCGTGGACCGCGAGCGGCAGGCCCAGGGGTTCTTCTACCGGGTCTGGCGCCGGCTCTCGCTGCGCGGCATCAACCAGCGCCGCAGCCTCCAGTCGCTGCGCCAGGCGCTGGAGCAGGAGGCGCTGCTGGCGTACGCGGCCATCGCGGCCGGCGCCAGCGCCCCCAAGCTGATCGCCACCTCCGAGCTGGGCCCGGACGCCGTGATGCTCGTGTACGAGCACATCGACGGCCGGCCGCTGGACGCGCTGCCGGACGAGGAGATCACCGACGAGCTGATGCGCAACGCCTGGCGGCAGGTGGCGGCGCTCCAGTCGCGGCGTATCGCGCACCGGCGCCTGGTGGGTGACGCCCTCCTGGTGGATCGTTCCGGCAGCATCATCCTGACCGATCTGCGCGGCGGCGAGATCGCGGCGGGCGACCTGGTCCTGCGCATGGACATCGCGCAGCTGCTGACCACGTTCGCGCTGCGGACCGGCGCCGAGCGGGCGGTGGCCGCCGCCGTCGACGTACTCGACCCGGACGCGGTCGCCGACAGTCTGCCGCTGCTCCAGCCGATCGCCCTCAGCCGTACGACCCGGTCCACGCTGCGCCAGCTGGCCCGCGAGCGCTCCGCACGGGAGCGCGAGGCGGTCCTGGAGGCGTCGCGCGCCGCCAAGGAGCGCAAGGCTGCCGAGGCGGCCGGGCGGGGCGGCGCGCACACACAGGAGCAGCCGGCCAACCGCAAGGTGGCGCGCGCCGAGAAGAACGCCGAGAAGCGGGCGGTCGACGAGGCGCTGGAGGAGGCCCGTGAGGAGGACCTGCTCTCGCAGATCCGCCAGCAGGTGCTGCTGATCCGGCCGACCGCGCCGGTCGAACCGGCCCGCCTGGAGCGCATCCGGCCGCGCACCCTCGTCACCTGGATCGCCGGCGTCTTCGCCGCGTATTTCCTGGTCTCACAGATCACCCACGCCAAGTTCGGCCAGGTGGTCGGCGAGGCCCAGTGGCTGTGGGTGGTGGCGGCGCTGGCCTTCTCGGCGCTGACCTACCCGGCGGCGGCGATGAGCCTGCTCGGCTTCGTACCCGAGAAGGTGTCCTTCCTGCGGACGGTGATCGCGCAGGTGGCGGGCAACTTCGTCAAACTGGTCGCGCCCGCCGCGGTGGGCGGCGTGGCACTCAACACCCGCTTCCTCCAGCGCTCGGGCATCCGGCCCGGCCTCGCGGTGGCGAGCGTGGGCGCGTCCCAGCTGTTCGGCCTCGGCTGCCACATCATCCTGCTGCTGACCTTCGGCTATCTGACCGGCACCGAGCGCACGCCGTCATCGCTCTCCCCGTCCCGTACGGTGATCGCGGGCCTGCTGACGGCGGCCGTGCTGGTGCTGGTGGTCACCGCGGTCCCGGGGCTGCGCAAATTCATCGTCACGCGCGTACGGTCGCTGTTCGCGGGCGTGGTACCGCGCATGCTGGACGTCCTCCAGCGCCCGAAGAAGCTGGTGGTCGGCATCAGCGGCACGCTGCTGCTCACGGCGGCGAACGTGCTGTGCCTGGACGCCTCGATCCGCGCGTTCGGCGGGGGCGGGCAGCTGAGCTACGCGGCCATCGCGGTGGTGTTCCTCGCGGGCAACGCGGTGGGCTCCGCGGCGCCCACCCCCGGCGGCGTGGCCGCCATCGAGGGCGCGCTGACCACCACGCTGACGCTGGCCGGGCTCACCGCGGACATCGCGTTCCCCGCGGTACTGCTCTTCCGGCTGATGACGTTCTGGCTGCCGGTGCTGCCGGGCTGGATCTCGTTCACGCAGCTGACGCGCAAGGGACAGATCTGACGGGCGTACGACAAGGGCGCGCGCCCGGCGCGTACGGCAAGCGCACGCCGGGCGCATACGGCGAGGGCCCGCACACCGGCCGGTGTGCGGGCCCTCGTACGCCGTGCGGAGCGCCGGTCAGTACACCGGCTTCTCCGGCTCGACCGTGTTCACCCAGCCGATGACGCCGCCACCCACGTGGACCGCGTCCGCGAAGCCCGCGGACTTCAGGACGGCGAGGACCTCGGCGGAGCGGACGCCCGTCTTGCAGTGCAGGACGATCTTCTTGTCCTGCGGGAGGTCCTGGAGGGCGCTGCCCATCAGGAACTCGTTCTTCGGGATCAGCTTGGCGCCGGGGATCGAGACGATCTCGTACTCGTTGGGCTCGCGGACGTCGATGATCTCGATCTTCTCGTCCGTGTCGATCCACTCCTTGAGCTGAAGGGGAGTGATCGTGGAGCCGGCCGCCGCCTCCTGGGCCTCCTCGGACACGACGCCGCAGAAGGCCTCGTAGTCGATCAGCTCGGTGACGGTGGGGTTCTCGCCGCAGACCGCGCACTCGGGGTCCTTGCGGACCTTGACCTGGCGGTACGTCATCTCCAGCGCGTCGTAGATCATCAGGCGGCCGACCAGCGGCTCGCCGATACCGGCCAGCAGCTTGATGGCCTCGTTGACCTGGATGGAGCCGATGGACGCGCACAGCACGCCCAGGACGCCGCCCTCGGCGCAGGAGGGGACCATGCCGGGCGGCGGGGGCTCCGGGTACAGGCAGCGGTAGCAGGGGCCGTGCTCGCTCCAGAAGACCGACGCCTGGCCGTCGAAGCGGTAGATCGAGCCCCAGACGTACGGCTTGTTCAGCAGCACGCAGGCGTCGTTGACCAGGTAGCGGGTGGCGAAGTTGTCCGTGCCGTCGACGATCAGGTCGTACTGGGCGAACAGCTCCATGACGTTGCTGGAGTCGAGGCGCTCTTCGTGCAGGTTGACCGTGACGTACGGGTTGATGCCCAGCACCGTGTCCTTGGCGGAGGCGGCCTTGGAGCGGCCGATGTCCGCCTGGCTGTGGATGATCTGGCGCTGGAGGTTGGACTCGTCGACCTCGTCGAACTCCACGATGCCGAGGGTCCCGACGCCCGCCGCGGCCAGGTACATCAGCGCGGGCGAGCCCAGGCCGCCGGCGCCGACGCACAGCACCTTGGCGTTCTTCAGCCGCTTCTGCCCGTCCATCCCGACATCCGGGATGATCAGGTGGCGGGAGTACCTGCGGACCTCGTCGACGGTGAGCTCCTCGGCGGGCTCGACCAGGGGTGGCAGCGACACGGGGACTCCGTTGGTCGGTTCTCGATGGGCGACCCCCCGCCCCGGGCGGACCCGGGGCGGGGGTGGTCTTCCCGTAACACTGCCACGCCCTTCTTCATTCCGAGACACCAGGTCCGATACGCGAGACGAATTCGTCCCAGTAGCCGGGCAGCGACTCCCAGGCGCCGCCGCCGCGGTCGGGCCGGTCGGTGAAGTAGACCGTTCCGGCGCCCTGCCAGCGGGCGATGCGCAGGGCTTCTTCCAGGTGCGTACGGGGAACGCCGTGCACCAGGTGGCAGAAGCGTCCGGCCGGGTAATCGGCGGTCCACTCGGCCACTTGCGACCAGCGGTAGTCGGACCAGCGCCCGGCGAAGGTGACCAGCTGGTCGGCGGCCTCCGCGTAACCGGGGTACGGATGGCTGCCGTGGCCGGTGACGAGGTGCGCGCCGTCCTGGAGGGCCCGCAGGGTGGTGGTCAGGCGCCGCGTCCCGGGCAGCAGTGTCCGCTCTGTGGGACAGCGGTCCAAATAGAAGCCGTCGACCTTGTACCACTCCAGGAAGCGGTGCGCGTCGGAGACCAGGTCCCCGAAGGGGCGGGCCCCGTCCTCCAGGTCCAGGTGGCCCAGCAGCCGGGCGCCCGCGTCCCGCAACTGGGCGGCGGCGGGCAGACAGTACGGGTCGGGCCGGGCCCCAGGGCCCCGCGCGACGTTGAGCACCACCCAGTGCAACGCCGTCGCGGCGCCCCGCGGCGCCGAACCCCGGCCTGCTCCCCCGATGCAGGCCAGGCCCCTGGAGAGCCGCAGCAGTTCGGCCCACTCCGTGGGTGCCATCAGCGGGTGGGCGAACCCGGGGACGCCGACGCCCAGCGGCGCGGCACCGGTCGTGGCGCGCCCGCCGTCCACCGGAGTCGTCAGATACGGCATGCGGCCTCCATCCAGATGTCGGCGAGGGATTCCTCCAGCCCGATCCGGGGCCGCCACCCCAGACGATCACGGGCGGTGCGCACGTCCGCCTGCTGCCAGCTCCCGCACCCGTCCGGATAGGGGTACGCAGGGGGGATGGTGCCGTGTTCAGATGTCGGCCCCGGAATTGCGAGCCGGGCCGCGGCGGGGCCGCCGCCGGGGTAGCCGGGCGGGGTGTCCAGTTCGTGGAGCGAGCCGCCGAACCCGGCGACGCGGGCGAGCAGGGCCGCGGCCTCGCGCAGCCGTACGGCGTGCCCCGTACCGATGTTGACCACGCCCTGCGCGGCGGAGAGCGAGGCGGCGTGCACGGCCCGCGCCACGTCCCGTACGTCCACGAAGTCGCGCTGCACGCCCAGGCCGCCCAGCTTCAGTTCGGTGTCGCCCGACTGCATCGCGCGCCGCATCGCCTCCGCGAGGCGGCCCAGCGGCGAGCCCGCCGGGGTCCCCGGGCCGACGGGTGAGAAGACCCGCAGCACGACGGCGTCCAGGCCGGAGCCGAGGACCAGTTCGGTGGCGGCGAGCTTGCTGACGCCGTACGGGCCGCCGGGGCGCGGGACGGCGTCCTCGGCGGTCGAGGAGCCGGGCTGCGAGGGGCCGTACTCGGAGGCGCAGCCCAGGTGCACGAGCCGGGCGCCGCAGCTGCTGCGCCGCAGCGACTCGCAGACGGTGGCGACCGCGACGGTGTTGTGCCGGGTCAGGTCGCGGGCGCCGCCCCGGGTGGTGCCCGCGCAGTTGACCACCACGCCGGGGTGGACGGCGTCCAGGAAGCGGGTGAGCGCTCCCGGGCTGCCGGAGGCCAGGTCGAAGCGGACGTCCGCGTCGTCGCCGCGCCCGAGGGCGGTCAGCTGGACGGCGGGGTCGGCGAGCAGCCGGTCGGCGACGTAGCGCCCGAGGTACCCGTTGGCACCGATGAGCAGCACCCTCATCGCGCGACCCCCCGGTCCCGGTGTGCTTCGGTGGGCTGGACGTTCATGATCTCGTTCTCCTCGTGCAGGGAGTTGGGGGAGGTAAGGCGGCAGGGTCGGCCACCGCCACATCGGGGGCCGGGAAGTGGCGGTGCGCGCCGTGTGGTTGGCGGACGCCCGTACGAGTACGGACGGCGCCACGGGAGCGCGGCAGGCGTCCTGCCGGCGCCCGCGCGCCCGCCGGGGGTACCGGCGTGCGCGCAGGCGGTGATGGCACGCGCGCCGGGGGTGGTGACGTGCGCGCCGGTGGAAGTGGCGTGCGTATCGCGGGTGGCGACGGGCGTGGAGTCATGGCCGGTCCGCCTCCGCCCGTGGGACGGCGGGGGCCGCGACGGGGTCCGGGGCGTGCGCCGATGCGCCGGTCAGGGCGCGCAGCGCGTACAGCAGCAGACCGGCGGCGGGCAGGGCACAGGCCACGGCTGCTACGGCGGAAGGGCCGAGGAGGGTGACGGCGGCCGTGACCGGCTTGCCGACCGGCGCCAGGCCCGGCAGCCGGGCGGCCAGTACGGAGGCCGGGGCGGCGGCCTCCAGCGCGACGGCGACGGCCGGGCCCGCGGCGGCGGCGACGGGGAAGCCGTGCCGGGCGAGCAGCCGCGCCAGGAAGAGCAGGAGGCCGAGGGCCGAGGCGGCGGCCACCGGTCCCGCTCCCCCGCCGCCGGCGACGGCGTCCACGGCGGCCGACAGGGCCAGCAGCGCGGCGAGTTGCATCGTCACGGTGGTCAGCAGCAGCGGCCGTACGCGCGAGGCGAAGGCAGTCAGGCACCGGCTGTCCGTCAGCCCGCGCCGCGCGCGGGCCGCGAACCAGTGCGCGCACCAGGCGGCGGGCACGACGGCGCATGTCAGGGCGAGTGCGGCACCGCCGGCGTACTGCGGCCGTACGGACGGGAGATCGGTGCCACCGGCCAGCAGCTGCTGCAACAGCCAGTCACCGCACAGTGCGTACCCCGCCAGCCAGCACGTCCACAGCCAGGCGGCGCGCGCGGACGGGCACCGGGCGCGCAGCGGACCGTGGCGGACGCACAGGCGCAGGGCCAGGATGACCAGGCATGTTCCGACCGCAGCGATGACCGTCTGAGCGAGTGCGGGTGACGGGGCGTCACGCCAGGCGCGTGGTACGGGGGTGGGCGCGCCGGCGGCTGCGGCGACGGCGGCCATGGTCGCTGCGCACAGGGCGCCGGGCAGCAGGTGCACCGCCGCCCGGAGGCCCCTCCCGGGCCGTACGGGCTCGGGCGCGGGCGTGTCGGGCGGCGGCGCCTCGGCGCGCGGGATCCGGGCGAACAGCTCCTCGGCCAGCGAGAAGACGTCGCGATGGCGGAAGCGGGCGGCCGTGCGGTCGGTGACGCCGTGTGCCTCCAGGCCGGCGGCGATCTCCATCGGGTCGACGGCCTGCTCGCACAGCGTCCGGTGCCGGTGCATCAGCGTCTTCACGGGGTCGGCGGGGCCGCGGCGGGCGGGGGTGTCCGTGGTCACGGCCGCGCTCCTCTCTGGCGGTCGGCACCGGCGGCCGTACCGGCGGCGGCCGGTTCGGCGGGCCGCTGGTGGGCGGGGCCGGTGGTGGACGGGCGCTCGCTTTCGCCGGGCGGGCGGCCCGCGGCCTGCGTGCTGCCCCCGTCCGGGTCCTGATCGGCCCAGCTCGGAGGGCGGCCGGTCGGCGGTGCGGGCTGTCCGGTACCGCGCATCGCGGCCCAGCGGCCCGGCACATGGGCTTCGGCGGGGCGGGCGAACAGGCGGGGCACGCCGTCCTGGCCCGGTGCGGTGCCGACGGCCGGGCGGCAGGGCGTACGGGACATCAGCTCCAGGTAGATGCCACGAAATGCCGCGATGTTCTGGTCCACCGTGAACAGTTCGAGTGCGCGGGCGCGCGCGGCGGCGCCCAGCCGGGCGCGTCTGCCGGGGTCACGGAGCAGCGCCAGGCACGCGTCGGCGAGCGCGCGCGGGTTGCGGGGCGGTACGACCAGGCCCGTGCCGCCGATGATCTCGCACACCGCGCCGACGTCGGTGGAGACCGTGGCCCGGCCGCTGAGCATCGCCTCCACGAGGGAGCGCGGAAAGCCCTCCGCCACGCTGGAGAGGACCAGCACCGCGCCGGCCGCGTAGGCGTCCTGCGGGCGGGGCGCGTCCGGGCCGCCGACCTCCTCGAAGGAGACCGGGTTGTCGCCCGCGCTGCACGCGTCGGCGGCCTCGTCGGGGAAGAGCTGGGCGGCCAGCGCCCGGCAGTGCGCCAGGTAGGCGGCGTCCTCCGGGCCGGTGCCGGGCGCGCCGACGATGCGCAGGGTGGCGGTGGGCTCGGCCCGGTGGACGCGCGCGAAGGCGTGCAGCAGGGAGACGAGGTCCTTGGCGGGCCCGGCGGTGCCGGTCCACACCAGGGTCGTCGAGTGGTCGGCCGCGGCGTCCGGGACGGCGGTGAAGCCGCCGGCGTCCATGCCCGGGTGGACCGTGCGCAGGCGCTCCCGGTCCGCGCCGCAGCGCTCCTGCCAGCGCCGGGTGTGGGCGTTGCCGGGGGTGACGAGTGCGGCCTGGGCGTACGTCTCGGCGGCCAGCGCGGCGTCGAAGGCCCCCAGCAGGGCCCGTACGGGGGCGCTGAGCCGTGCTCCGGCGCGCGCGAGGTAGTGCTCGCGCAGCCGCACGCCGTACTCGGTGAGCAGGAGAGGGGTACCGAAGAAGCGTTTGGCCAGCAGTCCGGGGAGGGCGGCGGGACCGCCGGTGGCGGCGTGGCAGAGATCGGCCGTGGCGAGCCCGCCGCCTGCGGGGACGTCACCGGTCCCGAACGCGTACGCGCTGCCCGGCGCGTCGCCGTACCAGTCGAGGGAGAGCGGGCGCAGGGCGCGCTCCAGCTCCGCGGTCACGGCCAGCAGGTCGCCCACGCGCGCGCCGTGCGCGGCGCGCGGTGCGCCGGGGGCGCGGCAGGCGGCCTCCAGGAGGCGTACGGCCTCTTCGGAGCGGAGGAGCCCGGGCAGGCGGCCCTGCGCGCGGGCCAGCTCGGCGAGTCCGTAGAGCCCGGCGGCGAAACGGTCCGCCTGACCCTCGCGCCGCTCGCCACCGGCCCCTGCCGACGCGCCGGGGGCGGTGCCCCCGAGCTCCTCGCCACCGGCCCGCACACCGGGCGCCCACGCCGTGGTGAACCCCGCCAGCAAGTCGGCGAAGCACGCCGCGAACCGCCGGCACGCGAGCCGCCCGCGCGCCCGCGCGCGCCGCCCTTCCGGCCGCCAGACCAGCGGAAGGGGAAGCTCCCCGTACAGCGGAGCGGCCCGCACGGCACGGCCCCGGTACGGGGCGGCCCCGGGGGTGCGGACGAGGGCGTAGACCTCGAACTCGTGGCCGGTGAGTCCGCGCACGAGCCGGTCGCACCACGGACGCGTCTCACCGGACGCATCCGGGGCGCCACTCTCGGTGAGCAGAGCGATGCGCACGAGTGCACCCCCGTTCTCCCTGATAGGCGTCGGACGACGGCGGCCGCCCCTGGGAGGCCCGCCGCTACCTGCAGGAAGAAGCTACGCAGAGATCCCGGTGACACGACGGACGGTTGTCCGTCGCGCCACCGGAAGGGGTGAAGAGACGTAACTTTCCACCCCGGTGGGCGTTCTGGCGCGCTATGTGCCGCTCACGCCGTGGCCCGCAGCGCCCGGCGGTCCGCGGACACCTCCGGGTCGAGTACGGGCACCGCCGCCAGCAGGCCCTTCGTGTACGGGTGCGTGGGACGCCCGTAGACCTCCCCGGTGGGGCCCTCCTCCACGATCCGGCCGCCGCGCATCACCGCGACCCGGTCGCTGACCGCCCGCACCACCGCCAGGTCGTGCGCGATGAAGACCAGCGACAGGCCCAGGTCCCGCCGCAGCTCACCGAGGAGTTCCATGATCTGCGCCTGGGTGGTGACGTCCAGCGCCGAGACCGGCTCGTCGCAGACCAGCAGCCGGGGGCCGGGGGCGAGCGCCCGCGCGATGCCGACGCGCTGCCGCTGTCCGCCGCTGAACTCGTGCGGGTAGCGGTGGTACCACGCCGGGTCCAGGCCGACCCGCTCCAGCAGTTCGCACGCCCGGCGCACCACGCGCGCGTCGTCCCGTCCGCCGGCCGCGCGCAGCGGGTCGGCGACCGATTCACCGATGCTGCGCCGCGGGTTGAGCGAGGACACCGGATCCTGGAAGACCATCTGCAACTCGCTGCGGATCGGCCGCAGTTCGCGGTCACCGAGGGCGCCGATGTCCTGGCCCCGGTAGCGCAGCGTCCCGGCGGTCGGGTCCAGCAGTCGTACGAGCATCCGCCCGAGCGTCGTCTTGCCGCTGCCCGACTCGCCGACGAGGCCGACGGTCTCCCCTTCCCGTACGGTCAGCGAGACCTCGTCGACAGCGGTCGTACGGTTCCGCCGCCCGCCGAACTCCCGCCGCAGCCCGACGGCTTCGAGCAGGACGCCGTCCGCGCCGCGGGTGCCGCGCGCGCCGCGTACGGCCGGTTCGGCGTCCACCCGGGGCACCGCCGCGAGCAGTTCCTTCGTGTACGGCTCGCGCGGCGTGCGCAGCACCTCGCCGACGGCGCCGTGCTCCACCGCCCGACCGCCGCGCATCACCAGCACCTCGTCCACACTGCCCGCGACCACGCCCAGGTCGTGGGTGACCAGGAGCAGCCCCATGCCGGTCTCGGCCCGCAGGTCGTGCAGCAGGTCGAGGATCTGCGCCTGCACGGTGACGTCCAGCGCGGTGGTCGGCTCGTCGGCGATCAGCAGGCGCGGTTCGCAGGCGAGCGCCATGGCGAGCAACGCGCGCTGGCGCATGCCCCCGCTGAATTCGTGCGGCCGCGAGCGGGCGCGCCGGGGGGCGTCCGCGATGCCGACGCGCTCCAGCACCTCGACGGCGCGGGCGCGGGCCGCGCGCCGGGAGACGTCCGGCCGGTGCACCCGGTGGACCTCGGCTATCTGGTCCCCGATCGCGTAGTACGGGTCGAGCGAGGACAGCGGGTCCTGGAAGACCATCGCGGCCCGGCCGCCGCGCAGCCGCCGCAGTTCGCGCTCGTCGGCCGCCCGTACGTCCGTACCGGCGACCCGTACCGTACCGCCGACCCGCGCTCCGGTCCCCCGGTGCAGATCCAGCAGGGCGGCCGCGACGGTGGACTTGCCGGAGCCGGACTCGCCGACGATGCCCAGGGCTCGCCCCGGGGCGAGCGTGAAGGAGAGGCCGTCCACGGCCTGCACGGCGGAACCGCCGTCACCGCCGGCGTGGAAGGTGACCGACAGGTCCCGGACCTCCACCAGAAGGTCCGCCGCCGCTCGGGAAGCGTCTGCGGATGTCATGTCAGTGCCACCCTTCGGTCGGCGAGTGCGTAGAGGATGTCCGCCACCACGCCGGCGACGACGACGGCCGCGCCGGTGCCCAGCACCACGCCGACGACCACGGGCAGGTCGATGACCCGCACCGAGTGGACCAGGAGCTGCCCGATGCCCGGCAGCCCGAAGAGGGTCTCGGTGAGCATCGCGCCTCCGAACATCGTGCCGAGGTCGAGCGCGGTGAGCGCGATGACGGGCGGCAGCGCGCCGCGCAGCGCGTGCCGGGTGACGACGGAACGTTCCCGCACGCCGTACGCGCGGAAGGTGCGGATGTGGTCCTCGGCCAGCGTCTCCAGCGTCGAGGCACGGGTCAGCCGGGCGTACTTGGCGGATTCCAGCAACGCCAGCGCCGTCCAGGGCAGCAGCAGGTTCCAGGCCCACTGCTCGGGGTCCTCGGACAGCGGGACGTAGGAGGGGAACGGCAGCCATCGCAGGTACGCGCAGAAGACCATCAGCAGCAGGAGCCCGGTGATGAAGACCGGGGTGGCGGTGCCGACGAGGGTCAGGCCGGTCAGGACGCGTTCCGTGGTGCCGCCGCGGCGCAGCGCGGACAGCAGTCCGGTGCCGACGCCGAGCAGCAGCCAGAGCACCATCGCGCCGAGGGCGAGGGACGCGGTGACCGGCAGCCGGTCGCCCAGCAGCTCGGTGACCGGGGTGCCGCTCTGGTAGGAGAGGCCGAGGCAGGGTGCGTCGCAGTGCAGTACGGCGGTGCCGGACGAGAAGTCGCGGCCGGCCACCAGCCCCTGGAGGAAGTGCAGGTACTGCGTCAGGAGCGGGGCGTCCAGCTCCAGCCGTTCCCGTACCTGCTGGATCTGTCCCGGGTTGCAGCGCGGGCCGCAGGCCAGTTTGGCGGGGTCGCCGGGCGCCACGTAGAAGAGCGCGTAGACGGCGACCGTCAGCAGGAAGAGGACGACGAGCGCGCCGCCCAGCCGGCGCAGGGCGTAGCCGGTCATACGGCCGCCTCCTTCTCACGAGCGGCGTCCGCCGAGCGCCCCGTACGGGCCGAGTGGGTGCCGACCCGCAGCCGGGAGCGCTCGCGCGGATCGAGCGCCGTACGGACCGCGTCGCCGAGGACGGTGAACGCCAGGACGGTCAGCAGCAGGCAGCCCGCCGGGAGCAGGACGTACATCGGATCGGCCCGGAACCAGACCGTCGCGGTGGACAGCATCTGACCCCAGGACGCGGTGGGCGGTTTGACGCCGATGCCCAGGAAGGACAGCGACGCCTCCACGACGATGTTGCCGGGCACCAGGACCGCCGCGTAGGTGATCACCGGCGCGGCGAGCGCGGGCAGCAGCTCGCGGCGCGCCACGCGCAGGGGCCCCGAGCCGCCCAGCCGGGCCGCCGCCACATGGTCCAGCTTCTTCATGGCGAGGGTGCGGGCGCGCACGATCCGGGAGGTGCCGAACCAGCCCAGCAGCCCGATGACCAGCACCAGCAGCAGCGGGCGGGGGAAGTCGGCAGGCACGATCGCGGTCAGCGAGATCGCGATGACGAGCATGGGCAGCGCGGCCAGCACCTCGGTGAACCGGGAGAGCACCTGGTCCGCGAGCCGGTGGCCCAGGCCCGCGGCGAGGCCGACCGCCAGGCCGATCACGACCTGTACGGCCGTGGCGCCGAGCGCGATGAGCAGCGAGATCCGGGCCCCGTACAGCAGCCGGGCGAACATGTCCCGGCCGGTGCCGGGTTCGACGCCCAGCCAGTGGTCGCCGCTGATCCCGCCGTACGGGCCGAGCGGTACGCCGCCGCGCGCGGAGTCGATCAGGTCGTCGTGGTACGTGGTCGGGTCCTGGCCCGCCAGCGCCGCGAGCAGCGGGGCGGCGAGGGCGAGCAGGACGAGCGCGAGGAGGATGGCGGCGGAGGCGACGGCGGCGGACTGCTGCCGCAGCCGCCGCCACACGGCGCCGCGTTGACGGGGCGTCACGCCGGAACCAGGCGTCGCTTCGGGTGCTGTCGTCACTTGACCGAGACCTGCGAGATGTCCAGCACGCCGTCCCAGTCGCTGATGACGACATTCTTGATGTCCTTGCCGTACAGGCGCTTGTACACGGGGTGGAACAGCGGTACGGACAGGGCCTGTTCGCCGACCTTCTTGTCCAGCGCGCCCCACCGGCCGGCCGCCGCCGTCAGGTCGGTCAGCTGGTTGATCTCGTCGATCTCGTGGTTGACCGCCGGATCGTCGAGCTGCGCATGGTTGAAGTTGGAAGCATCGCGGACGATCTGCCGACCGTCGAAGATGGGCGCAAGGAACGGGCCGCCGGACGGCCAGTCCGCTCCCCAGCCGCCGATGAACAGCCCCGGTTCGTCGTCGACGCTGTGCACCTTCTCCTTGTAGTCGTTCTCCTCCAGCCCCTGGAGCTTGACGGTTATCCCGGCCTTCTTCAGGGCTTCCTGGACGGCGGTGGCGATTTCCGGGCTGGTTTCGAAGTTCTTCGCGGTGGAGTGGGTGAGGGTGATGCTCAGGCCGTTCTCGTAACCGGCCTCCTTGAGCAGTTCCCTCGCCTTCGCCGGATTTCCGGTGCGGCCGGCCGGGAACGGGTCGTACGGGGTGTGGCCGAAGGACGTGCCGTTCGGCAGGAAGGTGGTGGCCGGTTCGGCGAGCGCGGAGCCGCCCGCGGCGTTCACCACGCTCTGCCGGTTGACGGCGTAGGCGACGGCCTGGCGCACCTTGGGGTTGTCGAAAGGCTTCACCTTCGGGTTGAAGGCGAGGTAATTGGTGTAGCCGAAGTGGCCGGTGCCGACCCGCTTGCCGAGTTCCTTGTCGCCCCCGATCCGGGCGAGTTCGGCCGGGCCGAGGTTGGTGTCGGTGGTCACCGCGGCGGCGTCCGGACCTGCACCGGTGGCCAGCCGCTGATTGATGACCGCGGAATCCAGGCCCGATTTCACATCGATGGTGTCGGGGTAGGCGTGCCGTTCGGAGTCGGTCTTCCCGGACCAGTGCGGATTGCGTTCCAGGACGAGGTGCTCGCCGTCCCCGGTGTTCTTGACGACCTTGTACGGGCCCGAGGAGACGGGGTGCTCCTCGTATTTCGTGCCCGTGTCCTTCGCCTTCGGCACCGGTGCGAACTGCGTCTGCGTGGCGAGCAGCGGGAATTCGCCTTCGGGCTTCTTCAGGCGGAAGACGATGGTCTTCGCGTCCGGCGTCTCGATGGACTTGAGCCCGTCCTTGCTCCTGTCCTTGTACGGCCCCTGGTAGCTTTCCCCGCCCACCAGCCAGTCCCGCAGATACGGCGCGCCGCCGGAAAGTTCGGCGGCGAAGGAGCGCTCGATGCCGTATTTGATGTCGGCGCTGGTGATCGGCGAACCGTCCTCGAACTTGAGACCGTCCTTGAGCGTGTACGTCCACACCGTGGCGTTCTCGCTGGGCCGCCCGGTGTCGGTGGCGAGGTCCGGCACGGCCTTGGCGCCGGCCGCGCCGTTCTCCCGGTTGCGGGTGGTCAGCGTACGGAAGACCAGCGTCGGTACCTTGCCGCCGCCGGAGGTGTACAGGCGCGCCGGGTCGAAGTTCGTCTGCGGCTGGGAGTTCAGGACGGTGAGCGTGCCGCCCTTGGCCGGCGCGGCGCCCGCGCCGCCGCCCGCGGTGGCGTCCTCGGGGCCGCAGGCGGTGGCCCCGACGGCCAGTGCGACGGTCACCGCGGCGGCGGCCACGCGTCTGGGGGTGACGCGTCCGGCGGTGACTGCGGAAAGAGATCGGTTACGGGACGGCTCGGCCATGGCGGGTGCCTTCTTTCGCGGCGGGACGTACCCACGGAAGGCGGCGACAGGAGCGCGAGGAGGCGCGGGACCGCCCCTGCGGACACGTTCGGGTGTAAGACGTGCGGACGCGGGGGATGCCCCGGCCCGGGGTCACACGTCGCCGCGATAGATACGGACCCGCGGTGCGCGGGCCGTCGCGGCGCGCTTCCGCGCGGCCGGGGACGGGCCTCAGCAACAGTGGATGTCGGCCACGGACTGCGCGGACACGCCGATCAGCGCCAGCTCGAAGGCGGCGCGCTCGGGGGCGTGGGCAGGGTGCGGCATGGGCATGAAGACATCACGAACGGACGGCCGATGGCAAAAGCGTCCCGGCACGGGAGACGATTCGTCTCACATAGTGATTCAGTGCCCGTCGGGGAACGGCCAGGCGTTGGGCCGACAGGTCGCGCCGTCGGTCGTCAGGAACTTGGTCTGCTGCATCATCACCGGCGCCAGGGCGCCCTGCCGCGCGCAGCTCTCGTGGTTGTGCCCGAGCCGGTGGCCCACCTCGTGGTTGATGAGCATCTGCCGGTAGGCGTGCATCTTGTCCGGCCCGTAGGTCTTGGCGCCCTGCGCCCACCGGTACGCGTTGATCATGACGCGTTCGGTCGCCGCGGAGTCGCACGACACGTTGTCCTCGGTCGTGTCGAGCCCGGACTTGGCGCACCACTTGGCGGTGGTGCCCGGGCTGGCCAGCGTGATGACGAAGTCGGCGTGGCCGGAACCCACCCGCTGGAAGGTGCGCTGCCCGCCGTGCGCCCAGCTCCGTTCGTCGTTGAGCGTCTTGTGCACCGCGTCGGCGAACAGCTGCCCGTCGAGACCCATGCCCTCCTCGACGTCGACCCGGTAGCGCCAGGTCCGGCCGTGGCCGGGCGCCTTGGCGTCCCCGCCGGCCGGCGTGAACCGTCCGGAAGCCGTCAGCTTCGGATCCAGCGGGAAGGCCTGCGCCATCTTCTGGTCGTACGTGACGGGGGCGGCCTGCTGCGTCGGCCGCGTGTGCGAGCGCGAGGCCCCGGCGCCGTCGGCCGTGCGCTCCTCCTCGCCCAGCGCCTGCGGCTTGCCGTCGTCCTGCTGCTGCTCGGTGACCTGTCCGGCCACCACGACCGCGAGCACGGTGGTCACGGCCGCCGCGGCGACCCCGGTGAACGTACGGCCCTTGGCGCCCTTCCTGCCGGGGCCGGACCGGTGCCCCTCGGCGTCGGGTTCGCCGAGTTCGCCGAGATCCGTGTCCTCGTACGGTTCGCCTTGCGTCCCGTCGGCCGCGTGCGCGAAGTGCGCCGGCCGCCCGGCGGGACGCACCGGTCTGCGCGCCGGGGCACCGGCCGCGAACACATCGTCGTCCACGTCCTCAAGGCCGCCGGACCGCTGCCCGCGCGGCATGCGGTCGAAGGCGTCCACGTACTCCTGGCGCGGTGTCGGGATGCGGCCCTGGGGGGAGAGCGGCGCCCGGAGCGGTCCCGCGCCCGTGGTGGTGGGGCCGTTGGGTGCCGTGCCGGCCACGCCCGGTTCGGGAGCGGGCCGGGCGGCGGGGCGCTCGCCGGCGTCGTTCCCGAAGGGCGTGAAGCCGTGTGCCGGGGTGGTCGAGCTGGACGGAGTGGTGGGCGTCGCCTGCGGGCCCGGGCCGCCACGCGGACGCGGCACGCGCGGTGGGCTTTGCGGGGTGGGCGGTGACGCCGCCGCGCCCGGATGGTGTGCCGACGTACGCGCCGGGTCGCGCCCCGGCGCGGGGTGCCCGAATCCGTACCGGAGTGCGCCCTGCGCGGGCCCGTGCTCGGGCGCGCGCTGCTGCGGCACCGGCTGGAACGCTCCGTGCGCGGTCGTGTCGCGAGGCGCGGATGCGGCCCTGGGCACGGCCGCGTCCCGAGGTGCGGTCGCGTCCCGAGGCGCGGTCGCGCCCCAGAACGCGCCCGGAACGGCGCCGGACTCCGCGGACATACCGCCGATACCGCCGTCGGTCCCCGCCCCGGTCTCCGTCCCGGTCTCCGCATGACGGCGGCGACGGCGGCCCGTACCCGGCCCGGGAGCGGGGACGGCGCCACCAGCCGCGCCGGGTCCGCCCGCGCCGTCCACCTCAGCTATTCCGGAGGTGTCACCGGCGGTTGCGGCCGGGCCCCGGCGGCTGTGACGTCCCACTCGGCCTGTCAGCTCCTACCCACGTCGGCGGACACGGCCCCGGCGGCGGACCGTGCCGCCCCGTCGCCCTCGCCCGCCCCGGCCACGCCGTGCGCGGCCGCTTCGTCGTCCAACAGCTCGCGGAAGGCCCGCGCCACCGTTTCCGGGCACTCCATCATCGCCACGTGCCCCGCCTCCGGCAGCGTCAGCAGCCGCGAGCCGCGGAACGCGGCGGCCGCCCGGCGTGCCATACGGAAGGAGACCAGGCGATCGCGCCCACCGTAGACGAGAAGCGTGGGCGCGAGCACCCGCTGTGCCTGCCGCCACAGATTGTGCTGTCCGCCGAGCGTGTACGCATTGACGATGCCCCGCGCGGAGCGCGTCATCACCTCCCAGAAGTACGGGAGTTCGAGACGCCGTGCGTATTCCTCGGCGGCGGCGGTGAAGCCGTCCGGGGTCACGAGGGCGGGGTCGCCGTAACACAGGGCCAGCACCTCGCGGGTGCGCCGCTCCGGCGTCCAGTCCCGCGTCAGCCTGCTGAACAGCCGGGTCACGCCCGGCACCGCGAGCAGCCCGGTCGGCACCGCGGTCAGCTGCGGCCGCAGCTCGGGCAGCGCGGGCGAGATCAGCGTCAGGGTGCGCACCAGGTCCGGGCGGACCGCCGCCACCCGGGTGACCGCCGCGCCGCCCATCGAGTTGCCGACCAGGTGGACGGGGCCGCGGCCGCTCGCGTCCAGGTAGCGGATGACCGCCCGCGCCTGCGCGGAGACCGAGTAGTCGCCGTCGTCCGGCGGCGGCGCGTCGCCGAAGCCGGGGAGGTCCAGCGCCTCGCCGTCGACCCGGTCGGCGAGCAGCGGCATCAGCGCGGACCAGTTCTGGGACGAGCCGCCGAGGCCGTGGACGTACAGCGCGGGCGGCAGTCCGGCACGGCCGCCGGGCACCCCCCGCACGCTCAGCGTCAGGCCGGGCAGGCTCACGGAACGCACCGTCTCCCCCGCGCCGACGCGTGAGGGACGGCCCGCCGGGGGCACCGGGAGAACGGCGCGGGTGTCCGGCGATCCGGTCGACTCCGTCGAAGACATGGGTCGATGTTACGAGACGATCACGCCGCCGATCGTGTGTTCGCGCTCACACACCACGTCGCGTTTCGGAACCCGCTCTCTTAGGCTCGGGCGTGAAGGGCACCCGTGTGATGAGCGCTCGCGTGCGGGCACTCGCCCTGGCCTCCGCCAGTACGTGAGAGAAAGGGAGCCACCATGCCCGTCGACCCGACCGACCCGGACACCTTCGAGGACGAGGCGGACACCACCGAATTCGACGTCGAGGCGCCGGAAGCGGACGCCGCCGAGCAGCACGCGGACGTCGGCCGCCCGCAGGACGACCCGCTGACCGGCATCGACCCGTCCGTCGCGAACGAGGCGGACGTCGCCGAGCAGGCCCGTGTCGTGGATCTCGACGAAGACGATTACCGATGACCTGGGGCCATATGTCGGCTTCCCACAGCGTTCGGCGGCAGAATTTCTCGCCCGCGACCGCGCGCGGCCGGGTTACCCAAAAGTACGATGGCGGGCGCGGCGTGTGCGTACGCCGCGGACGGAACAACACCTGGGAGGCAGCGTGAGCGCCATCGAGCAGACCGAGGCGGCACGCCCGCGGGGCACGCGCCTGCCACGCCGAGCCCGGCGCAACCAGCTCCTGGGCGCGGCCCAGGAGGTCTTCGTGGCGCAGGGCTACCACGCGGCCGCGATGGACGACATCGCCGAGCGCGCCGGCGTCAGCAAGCCCGTGCTCTACCAGCACTTCCCCGGCAAGCTCGACCTCTACCTGGCCCTCCTCGACCAGCACTGCGAGGCGCTGCTCCAGTCGGTGCGCAGCGCGCTGGCCTCGACGACCGACAACAAGCAGCGCGTCGCCGCGACGATGGACGCCTACTTCGCGTACGTCGAGGACCCGGGCGGCGCCTTCCGCCTGGTCTTCGAGTCCGACCTGACCAACGAGCCCGCCGTGCGGGAGCGGGTCGACAAGGTCTCGCTGGAGTGCGCCGAGGCGATCAGCGAGGTCATCGCCGAGGACACCGGCCTGTCCAAGGACGAGTCGATGCTGCTGGCCGTCGGGCTGGGCGGCGTCTCCCAGGTGGTCGCGCGCTACTGGCTCTCCTCGGAGAGCACCGTTCCGCGCGAGACCGCCGTACAGCTGCTGACCTCCCTCGCGTGGAAGGGCATCGCGGGCTTCCCGCTGCACGGCGCCGACGGCCAGTGAGCCCGGTGGACCCGGTGAGCACCGCCGCCGGCCGGTGAGCCGGACGGAACCCGAGGACGCCTCCGGCGGTCGCCGCGCCCTCCGGGTGTTCGCTGCGGGCGTGCTCCGCGGCGTCCTGTCCGTTCGCGTACCGGGCTAATGTGTGCTGGGTACGGCGCGGATCACCGCGCATCTGCCCCATGGCCCGGCCAAGGGGAACCGAGACCGTCGGAGGGACAAAGCCGTGGAGGTCAAGATCGGCGTGCAGCACGCGCCCCGCGAGATCGTTCTGGAGAGCGGGCAGACCGCCGAGGACGTCGAGCGAGCGGTGGCGGACGCACTGGGCGGCAAGTCGGAGCTGCTGAGTCTCGTGGACGAGCACGGCCGCAAGGTCCTGGTCCCGGCGGACCGGCTGGCCTATGTGGAGATCGGCGAGCCGACCACGCGCAAGGTCGGTTTCGGCACGCTGTAGTCGGCCGCGGGCCCCTGGAAGGCCCGCGCGCACGCGTCACGAGCGGCGGCCCGGAGAGATCTTCTCCGGGCCGCCGCTCGTCGTACGGGAACGTCCGCCGACCGCCTGCGCCGACGAGGGTTGCCGCGCATTCCCGCTGGGTACGACGGCCTACGACCGATTTGTGTCGGCCGGCCGGTCGCTACCGCGGGAGGGATACACCATGGTCTGGGAAGCTCTCGGCTCCGTGCTCGTCGGACTCGTCATCGCACTCGCCGCCACCCGCTGGCTGCCCGGCCGCCTCCCCGCCCGCGTCCTGACGCTGTCGACCGGCCCCGCCGCGGCCCTCCTCGGCGCCTTCCTCGCCCACTCCATCCTGGGCCCGGACCACTTCGTCCACACCCTGCTGGCCGCCGCCGCACTGAGCGCGGCGATGCTGTCGCTGCTGGTGCGGCCGAGCCGCGGGCTGGTGGGTGGGGTGGCGAAGCGGAGTCTGTCCGGGGTTTGAGAACGAGCAACGCGAGAACAATCCGCCGGACCCTTGAGGACGAGCGGAGCAGGAAAAGCCCGGGCCAGGCAAGAACCAGCCCGTCCGGCGCTTGAGGACGCCCGCCGCAGGCGCAACGGCCCCGCACCGGGAGGGGCCGGCCACCACAAGACCGGCCCCCGGCCACTCCGCGGCCTTACGCGGCCAGCCCCAGCGCAGCCATCCGCTTGGTGTGCGCCTCCGTGATCCGCGAGAACATCCGCCCGACCTCCGCCAGGTCGAACCCGTCGGCGACCCCGCCGACCAGCATCGTCGACAGCGAGTCCCGCTCGGCGACGACCCGCTGCGCCTGGGACAGCGCCTCGCCCATCAGCCGCCGCGCCCACAGCGCGAGCCGCCCGCCGACGCGCGGCTCGGCCTCGATCGCGGCCCGTACCTTCTCGACCGCGAACGTCGCGTGCCCGGTGTCGTCGAGGACGCCGAGGACCAGGTCGCGGGTGTCGGAGTCGAGCCGGGCCGCCACCTCCCGGTAGAAGTCGCTGGCGATCGAGTCGCCGACGTACGCCTTGACCAGGCCCTCCAGCCAGTCGGACGGCGCGGTCTGCCGGTGGAACTCGTCCAGCGCCGCGGCGAACGGCTCCATGGCCTCGTTCGGCTCCGCCTCGATCTGCGCGAGCCGGTCCCGCAGCCGCTCGAAGTGATGGAATTCGGCCGACGCCATCTTGGCCAGCTCCGCCTTGTCGTCCATCGTCGGCGCCAGCTTCGCGTCCTCCGCGAGCCGCTCGAAGGCGGACAGCTCCCCGTAGGCGAGCGCTCCGAGCAGGTCGATGACGGCGGCCCGGTACTGCGGTTCCTCGGAGGCCGCGGCCCAGTCCTGGGCGGCGATCCCGGTGTGTTCTTGCGCGTCGTCGGCGGTCTGCGCTGCGTTGTCAGGCGTCTCCATGAAGCGCACAATAGCCCGCCGCGCATCCCTGGGAAGTGGCTGGTCAGCCACTCCCGTCCCACCCGACCGAACGATTGCCCGGACACACGTGTGGCCATCCGGGGTATGGTGGTAATGCGCCCGCCGAGTATCGGTGGGTTGTTCCACGCATGCGGATGCCCGGTCGGTGGCCCGATCGGCTCCAACCCGACCGCCCTCTTTCGCGGCGCGTACGCGACGTACGCACAGCGGGAGGGACACCGCTCGCGGTTCGAGTGCTTGCGCGAAGGCAGTGGTCCCGCGCCGTCCCGGCCGATCGAGGCCGGCCCGTACGAAACCGTGCGAGGCGCGGTACGACCCCCTTGGCCGCCTCGTGCCGCGTCTCACAGAAGAGGCAAGATTCTGTCTACGTTCCGAGAGCTCGGGATTCTCCCCGAGACCGCCGAGGCCCTGGAAGCCGTCGGCATCACCTCCCCCTTCCCCATCCAGGAGATGACGCTCCCCGTGGCCCTGTCGGGCTCCGACGTCATCGGCCAGGCCAAGACCGGCACCGGCAAGACCCTGGGCTTCGGCCTCCCCCTGCTGGAGCGCGTCACCGTCCCCGCGGACGTCGAGGCGGGCCGGGCCACGCCCGAGCAGCTGACGGAGGCCCCGCAGGCCCTCGTGGTGGTCCCCACCCGCGAGCTGTGCCAGCAGGTCACCAACGACCTCCTGACCGCCGGCAAGGTCCGTAATGTGCGGGTGCTGTCGATCTACGGCGGCCGCGCGTACGAGCCGCAGGTCGAGGCCCTGAAGAAGGGCGTCGACGTGGTCGTCGGCACCCCGGGCCGACTGCTGGACCTGGCGGGCCAGAAGAAGCTGAACCTGTCGCACGTCAAGGCGCTCGTCCTGGACGAGGCCGACGAGATGCTCGACCTGGGCTTCCTGCCGGACGTCGAGCGCATCATCAACATGCTGCCGGTGCGCCGCCAGACCATGCTGTTCTCCGCGACCATGCCGGGCGCGGTCATCGGCCTGGCCCGCCGCTACATGTCGCAGCCCACGCACATCCGCGCCGCCGCGCCGGACGACGAGGGCAAGACCGTCGCCAACATCAAGCAGCACATCTTCCGTGCCCACTCGATGGACAAGCCGGAGCTGGTCTCCCGCATCCTCCAGGCGAACGGCCGCGGCCTGGCGATGATCTTCTGCCGTACGAAGCGGACCGCCGCCGACATCGCCGAGCAGCTGACCCGCCGCGGTTTCGCCTCCGGCGCGGTGCACGGCGACCTCGGCCAGGGGGCGCGCGAGCAGGCGCTGCGCGCGTTCCGCAACGGCAAGGTCGATGTGCTGGTCTGCACCGACGTCGCCGCCCGCGGCATCGACGTCGAGGGTGTGACGCATGTCATCAACTACCAGTCTCCCGAGGACGAGAAGACCTACCTGCACCGCATCGGCCGGACCGGCCGCGCGGGCGCCAAGGGCACCGCGGTCACGCTGGTCGACTGGGACGACATCCCGCGCTGGAAGCTGATCAACAAGGCGCTGGACCTCCCGTTCGACGAGCCGGAGGAGACGTACTCCACCTCCCCGCACCTCTACGAGCTGCTGGAGATCCCCGAGGGCACCAAGGGCATCCTGCCGCGCGCGGAGCGCACGCGCGCCGGGCTGGCGGCGGAAGAGGTCGAGGACCTGGGCGAGACGGGCGGCCGCGGCCGCGGTCCGCGCCGGGGCGCCCCCGTCGAGGAGGAGCGCCCGCGCCGCACCCGTACGCCGCGCCAGCGCCGGCGCACGCGGGGCGGTGCGCCGCTGGACGAGTCCGGCACGCCCACCGCTTCCGGCACGGACGCCGGTTCCGGTACGGCCGAGGGCGGCAGCGCCGCCACGGACGGGCCGCGCCAGCCGCGCCGCCGTCGTCGTACGCGCGGCGGTTCCGGCGGCGCTTCGGCCGCCGCCGTGACCCCGGCCCGCGACGAGGCGGCACCGGCCGCCGAGAGCATCGCGTCCGAGGCCGCGCAGGCCGACGCCACCGCGGCGCCGTCCAAGCCGCGCCGCCGCCGTACGCGAGGTGCCGCGAACGCCGCCGTCAAGGCGGAGGCGGCCGGTACGACGGCAGCCGTCGCCGTGGACACGGCCGAGGGCCCCGCCGAGACCGTGAAGGTCCCGGCCCAGGCCACCGCCGAGACCCCCGCGAAGCCCCGCCGCCGTACGCGCAGCGCCAAGCCCGCGGCGGAGACCGCCGTGGAGACGGCGGAGAGCGTGGAGGCTGCCCCGCAGGCCGTCACGGAGGCCGTTACGGAGACGGTCGCGGACGAGGCTCCGGCCAAGCCGCGCCGTACGCGCAAGACCGCCGCCAAGAAGACCGAGACGGCTCCCGAGGCCGCCGAGTCTGCCGAGACGGTCGCGGACGAGGCTGCTGTCAAGCCCCGCCGCACCCGCAAGACCGCCGCCGCCAAGAAGGCGGAAGCCGCGGTCGACACGGCCGAGGGCACGGAGGCTGCCGCGGAGACGGTCGCGGATGAGGCCCCGGCCAAGCCGCGCCGCACGCGCAAGACGGCGGCAGCCAAGAAGGCCGAAGCCGCCGTCGACACGGCCGAGGGCACGGAGGCTGCCGCGGAGACGGTCGCGGACGAGGCCCCGGCCAAGCCCCGCCGCACCCGTAAGACCGCCGCCAAGAAGACCGAGACGGCTCCCGAAGCCGCCGAGACTGCCGAGACGGTCGCGGACGAGGCTGCTGCCAAGCCCCGCCGCACCCGCAAGACCGCCGCCACCAAGAAGGCCGAAGCCGCGGTCGACACGGCCGAGGCAGTCGCGGACGAGGCGCCTGCCAAGCCGCGCCGTACGCGCAAGACGGCGGCAGCCAAGAAGGCCGAGGCCGCGGTCGACACGGCCGACGGCACGGAGGCTGTCGCGGACGAGGCGTCTGCCAAGCCCCGCCGTACGCGCAAGACGGCCGCCACCGAGAAGGCCGAAGCCGCCGAGCCCGCGGGGGAAGGTGCGGCTGCCAAGCCCCGCCGCACCCGCAAGGCCACCGCCGCGAAGGCCGAGGCGGCCCCGGCCGCCGACGCGGCCTCGGACGAGGCGCCGGCCAAGCCCCGGCGCACCCGTAAGGCGGCGGCCAAGAAGGCCACCGCTGAGGCCCCGGCCGAGGGCTGATACCGCACACCTCGACGGCCCGGTTCCCGCGTCAGCGGGGCCGGGCCGTCGGCGTGCGCGCCCGCGCCCGCGAACCGCGTGCGCCCCCCGATAGCCTCGTCCCCATGAGCAAGCCGCCCACCCTCACCTTGCCCGCGTGCGCCCGCGCACGCCGACTCGTCACCGAGCGCGGCGAGTTCGCCGTCCACGACGCCCGCCCCGACGGGACACCGGCCGGGACCGCGCTGCTCGTGCCGGGCTTCACCGGCAGCAAGGAGGACTTCATCGGTCTCCTGGAGCCGCTGGCCGCCGCGGGTTTCCGGGTGGTGGCCGTGGACGGGCGGGGACAGCACGAGACGCCCGGCCCGGACGACGAATCCGCTTACGCGCTGGGCGAGTTGGCGCAGGACGTACTCGCCCAGGCCCGCGCCCTGGACGCCGGACCGGTCCACCTCCTGGGCCACTCCTTCGGCGGCCTCGTCGCCCGGACCGCCGTCCTGCGCGATCCCGCGCCGTTCCGCTCCCTGACCGTCATGAGCTCCGGCCCGGGCGCCATCGTCGCGGCCCAGCAGGCCCGCGTACAGATGCTGATCGACGCCCTCGGGACGATGGACATGCAGTCGGTGTGGCTGGCCATGCGCGACCTCGACCCGCCGGAGGCCGAGGACGCCGCGACCCCGCCCGAGATCGGCGCGTTCCTGCACCGGCGCTGGATGAACACCGCGCCGCGGCAGCTGGCCGCCACCGGACGGCAGATGATCGCGGAGCCGGACCGGGTGGCGGAGCTGGCCGCCGTGACCCTGCCCAAGCACGTCGTGTCGGGCACGGCGGACTACGTGTGGCCGGTGTCGGAGATGGACACGATGGCCGAGCGGCTGGGGGCCCGCCGTACGGTGATCGAAGGGGCGGAGCACTCCCCCAACGCGCAGCGGCCCGCCGAGACGGCCGCCGCACTGGCGGCATTCTGGCGCGACACGGACCGCGGGACCACGACGGACCGATAGACCGCCCGGTAGACCGCCCGCCAGGCCGCCCGGCAGGCCGCCCGATCGCCGTAACCGGTACGGGCGCCCTTACCCCTGCGCCCGCACGTGCTCCCAGAAGCCGTCCCGCAGCGCCCGGCGCAGGTCCGCGTGCCCGCGCAGCGAGTGCCGCAGCAGGGCCTCGGCGGCGGTCAGCAGCTCCTGGTCGACCGTGCCGGGCAGGTACGGGTGGCCGGGCAGCAGCTCGGTGACCCAGGGGGCGCCGCGTTCGGCCAGCCAGCGGGCGGCGACCCGCGCGCCGACGAAGCGCACCTCGTCGCGCGTCGGCGGGACGCCGCCGCTGCCGTCGGCCACCGGGTCCGCGCCGTCGGGCGCGGCGGCCCGCCGGGTCACGTACGGCTTGCAGAACTCCAGGTCGAAGGTGCGCTGGCTGTCCACCTCCCACAGCAGCGGCTCGGCCTGGTTGCGCCCTTCGACCGCCTCGATGCCCCACAGGTGGACCCGGGCGCCGTAGCCCTGCGCGGCCTCCACCGCCGAGACCAGGTCCTCGTCGCCACCGATGAGCACCGCGTCGCTGATCGCGCGGTGCCGGGCCAGCGACTCCAGGTCGGAGCGGATCAGCGAGTCGACGCCCTTCTGCTGGTTGTTCGCGTTCAGGTTGCCGAGCCGGACCTTGACGTCCGGCAGCTCGGCGACGCGCTGCTGTTCCGCGGTGTGGATGCGGCGCCGGGCGCCGTCGTACCAGTAGACGCGCAGCAGCCGGCTGTCCGGGAAGATCGTGCGGGCCTTGTCGATGAACGCCTCGATCAGCCCTTCGGCGTCCAGCTCGAAGGCCCGCCGGTCCTCCGTCCCGGCGACCAGCCGCCCGGCGGCGGCGTACACATAGCCCGCGTCGACGAAGGCCGCGTGGGTGGACGGGGTGGTGGCGACCTCCGCGAGCACCCGGGTGAGCAGCTCGTTCGTCCGCTCGATGCCCGCGAGCACGGCGATGAGGTCGGCTGAGGGGGCGGTGGGCCGCACGTCGTCGTTCATACGGGCCCATTGTCCGGCCGGTCACTCAGCGCGCACAACCGCTCTCGCTACCCGTCAGTACTTAGACGGCCGAAAATTTTCTTTAGCGTAGGGAATGATTGCAGGCAGCATGTCGTTGTACCCACTGGGAACGCAGGGCACCGACGCCCCGCGAGTACCCCGTACAACAGCAAAGTTCTCCGCAGGAGGATCAGACGAAGGGAGAAGCCGTTATGCGCTTCGAGATCATGCGCCTGGACGATGTCGACGGCACCGCCGTGGACAGCACCGTCGTGGACGCCGCCTCCGTCAACCGGATCGTGCAGCAGGCCGCCGCAGTCGGCCAGCGCATCTACATCCGCCCAGCCGATACCGCCGCCCGATGACTCACGCCGCGTCACTCATGTACGCGTGACGTAACGCGTCATGTCCGGCGCACGGAGCGCCCCGCACGAATCACTTCGCGCGGGGCGCTTCGCGTGTTCCGGGCGCCGGCGCGGGCCCCGGCCGTCAGCCGCCGCGCACCACCTGCATGACGCCGTTGATGATCTGCTGCACCGCGAGCGCGGAGAGCATCATGCCGGCGAGCCGGGTCACCAGCACCACACCGCCGTCCTTGATCACCCGGATGATCACCAGCGAGAAGCGCATCACGACGTAGAGCACCACGTGGATGGCGACGATCGCCGCCCACACGGACAGCTCGGCGCTGAAGCCGTCCGCGTGCTGCACCGCCAGGATCACCGAGACGATCGCGCCCGGCCCGGCCAGCAGCGGCATGCCCAGTGGCACCAGCGCCACGTTGACGTCCTTGGTCTGCGTCGGCTGCTCCGACTTGCCGGTCAGCAGGCTGAGCGCGACCAGCAGGAGCAGCAGCCCGCCCGCGATCATCAGCGCGGGTGGGGTGATGTGCAGGCGCCCGAGGATCTGCTCACCGAAGAGGCCGAAGACGGCGATGACGCAGAACGCGACGGTGGCGGCCTGCCAGGCCATCTTCCGCTGCACCTTGGCGGGGCGGCCGGAACTGAGGGCGAGGAAGATCGGGATGATCCCCGGCGGATCCATGATCACGAACAGGGTGACGAAGAGGGTGCTGAAGACAGCGAAGTCGAACACGGTGATGGCCTTGCGGGAGGTAGTACGGGAGAGCAGGGAAAGCGGGTGGACGGCGGTGGCCGGGAGGGCGAAGGGGGCATGCCGACGCCCTTCGCCGGCGCGCCCCGGCAGGCGCGCCCCGGACGCAACGCGGCTCGGACAGGGCGCGGTGAGGTGATCGCCCGCCGGGCGCGGAGCGCGGTACGGACCGGCCGGGCGGCCGGAACGCGGTACGGTCAGCCGCCCGCGCCGGGTACGGGGAAGGCGCCGGTCGCGCGGCGCACGATCTCGCCGTAGATCTCGGGGTCGGTGGTGTACTCGCCGAGCGCGACGGTCTTGCGGCTGCCGTGGTAGTCGCTGGAGCCGGTGGTCAGCAGGCCGAGGTCGGCGGCCAGGCCGCGCAGGCGCGCCCGCGCGGCGTCGTCGTGGTCCATGTGGTCCACCTCGATGCCGTCCAGCCCCGCCGCCGCCAGCTCGGCGATGACGCTCTCGGGGACGGTCCGCCCGCGCTTGACCGCCAGCGGGTGCGCGAAGACGGTGACTCCGCCCGCGGCCTTGACCAGGCGTATCGCCTCGAACGGGTCCAGTTCGTGCTTGTCGACGTAGGCCCGGCCGTCGTTGGCGAGCCACTGCGGCGTGAAGGCGTCGGAGACGGTCCCGACGACGCCCAGCTCCATCATCGCGGCGGCGACGTGCGGACGGCCCACCGCGCCGTCCCCGGCGATCCGCGCCACCTGCTCCCAGGTGACCGGGACGCCCAGCTCCCGGAGCTTGGCGACCATGCCCCGGGCGCGCGGCACCCGGTCGTCGCGGACCAGCTCCCGCTCGCGGGCGAGCTCGGGCTCGTCGGGGTCGAAGAGGTACGCGAGCATGTGCATGCTCACGCCGCCGATACGGCAGGACAGCTCGGCACCGGTGACCAGGGTCAGCCCCGCGGGCAGCGCGGCCCTGGCCTCGGCGTACCCGCCCACGGAGTCGTGATCGGTCAGCGCGACGACGTCCAGCCCGGCCGCCGCGGCGCCCCGTACCAGCTCGGCGGGGGTGTCCGTACCGTCGGAAGCAGTGGAGTGGGTGTGCAGGTCGATGCGCACGACGCGGAACTCCAGACTGCTACGGGGCGGGCCAGGGGGACGTCAGAAGAATACCGGCCACCTGCCACCCCCTCGAACACGCGACCGCGCGGGTTCCGTCACACGCTGCGCGGAATGCCGCCGCCCTGGTGGTCGGGCCCGGCCCGGAACTCCCTCAGGCGAGCAACCGGGGCGACAACGCCCCGCAAGGCAGCAGGTCCACCTCGGCGCCCGCGTCGCGCAGGTCGGTGAGCACCAGCTCGTCGTACAGGAGCAGGCCCGACTCGGCGGGCCAGACGACCGCCCACAGCCACAGTCCGCGCGCCTCCCCGGCAAAGACCGCGCGGTCTTCGGGGGCTCCCTCGACGTGCCACAGCGGTGTCGGGCGGCCGGCTGCCAGCACCTTTACGTGCGGCGGTCTGTTCACGCACATGTGGGGGCCGGGGTCGGGGCCGTCGATGCCCGCGTAGCGCGCGCCGAGGCCGACGCCCAGTTCCTCCGCGATCAGCAGCAGTTCGCCGGGGCCGCCGAGCGGGCCCGGGCCCGAGCAGGCCACGGCGGTGGCGCGTCCGCCGCTGCGGTCGTCGCCCGCGCAGGCGACGCCCGTGAACAGCCAGCCGACGGGCAGCGGCCACGGCATCCAGACCGGTACGCAGGCGCGGCGCACCACCACGGCCAGTGCTTCGACGCTGGGCGGGACGACCGGTTGCAGCGGGTGCACGGTGCCGTGCACGCCGCACTGCCAGGAGTCGGCAAAGAGACCGGGCGCCCGCACCCGGCCACCGCACTTCGGGCAACTGGGTTCGCCCCTCATAGAGCCCCACGGTCCTCCGGGCCGGGCGCCGCGTCAAGGACGATCACCCATCCGGAGCCCCGGACGGGCACCCGCCAGTGGTAGTTGTAGCTTGCACTCTTTAGGGTGACTAACTTATTGTGTGCATATAGCAACGTTCTGCTGGGGCGAAAGCCGACGACCAGGAAGGGACAGCGGCATGCGGGCAAGCGACAGCGGCGGCCACGGCGGCGCCGGAGAGGATCCGTTCGACGAGGGCGGCCGGAGCATCCTGCGCCAGCCGATGGCCGTCTGGGCCACGGCGGGCGCCTCGGTCGTCGCCTTCATGGGCATCGGCCTCGTCGACCCGATCCTCCCCTCCATCGCCAAGGGGCTGCACGCCTCCAACAGCCAGGTCTCCCTGCTGTTCACCTCCTACTTCCTGATCACCGCGGTCGCGATGCTGGTCACCGGCTTCGTCTCCAGCCGGATCGGCGGCCGCAAGACGCTGCTCGCCGGGCTGGCGCTGGTGGTGGTCTTCGCGGCGCTGTCCGGCACGTCCTCCTCGGTGGGCGAGCTGGTCGGCTTCCGGGCCGGCTGGGGGCTCGGCAACGCGCTGTTCGTTTCCACCTCGCTTGCTGTCATCGTGGGAGCGGCGGCCGGAGGCAGCGCCGCGGCGATTCTGTTGTACGAGTCGGCGCTCGGCCTCGGCATGGCCTGCGGGCCGCTGCTCGGCGCGATCCTCGGCGACATGAAGTGGCGCTACCCCTTCTTCGGCACCGCCGTCCTGATGGCCATCGGTTTCGTCGCGATCACGGTGTTCCTCAAGGAGCAGCCGCGCCCGGCCCGCAAGACGTCCGTACTGGA
Organism: Streptomyces rimosus subsp. rimosus; assembly: GCF_000720725.1. Lineage (GTDB taxonomy): Bacteria > Actinomycetota > Actinomycetes > Streptomycetales > Streptomycetaceae > Streptomyces > Streptomyces rimosus_A. The sequence continues at coordinate 83,856 of NZ_JOCQ01000007.1, read as the reverse complement.
CCCCGTCAAGGCGCTCGGCCACGGCGGCCTGGCCTCCACCGCCGCCTCCGCGTTCTTCTACAACTACGCGTTCTTCACGGTGCTGGCCTTCACGCCGTTCGTGCTGGACATGAGCCCGTACAAGTCCGGCGGCGTCTTCTTCGCCTGGGGCGTGCTGCTCGCCGTCTTCTCCGTACTGGTCGCGCCGCGCCTCCAGGAGCGCCTCGGGTCGCTGAAGGTCCTGGGCGGCTCGCTGGTGCTGCTCGCCGCCGACCTCGTCGTCCTGGGCTACGGCAACCACACCACCGCCGTCGTCTGCACGATCCTGTCCGGCGCCTTCATCGGCCTGAACAACACCGTCTTCACCGAGCTGGCCCTCGGCGTCTCCGACGCGCCGCGGCCGGTGGCGAGCGCGGGCTACAACTTCGTGCGCTGGTTCGCCGCGGCGGCGGCACCGTTCCTCGCGCCGAAGATCGAGGAGTGGACCGACATCCACATCCCGTTCGTGGTCGCGGCTGTCGCGGCGCTGGCCGGCGCGGGCATCGTGGCCGTACGGCGCCGGGCGCTGACCATACGGGCGCACGAGCTGGAGCCGCGGCACGCCACGGAGGACGGCGTGTCCGCCTTCGCCAACTGACGGGCCCTCAGCGCCACGGTACGGCGCGCCACCCACCCCGGGCGGCGCGCCGTACCGCTGCGCGGGGCCCCACCCCGTACGACCACGCCGCACAGCCCCGCCATACAGCACCGCCCTTCGGCCCCGCCCTACGTCAGCGAAACCCCCGCACGCAGCGGATCGCGCAGATCCGTTCCGCCCTTGAGCCACCGCTCCTGGAGCGCTTCGGCGCCGTGCACCCGCTTCCAGGCGGCCTCGTTGGGCGTCATCGGCAGCAGGGGCAGGAAGCGGACCGGCTCCAGCGGCTCGTCCAGCTCCAGGTCCTCGACCAGGCCGCCGGACTCCGCGACCAGTACGGACGTGAACGGCGCGCCCGGCCACAGCGGCTCCCCCACGTCCAGCGACGCGCCCGGCGCCACGATCACGCCCTCGACCTGCGGGGACGCCGCGAGCACGGCGAGCGCGCGGAGCACCTTGTCGGTGTCGGCGCGGCCGGCCCGCACCGAGAGCACCAGCTCGGCGCGCGGGCCGCGCACCGGGTCGGCCAGCACCGCCGTGGGGTCGGTCATCGGCCGGTCCGACATTCCGAGGGTGACATAGCGCACGAGATCGCCGTCCGGGCCACCGCCGAGGAAGCGCAGCACCTCGATCCGGTCGGTGCCGAGGAAGGTGACGGCGGCGCGCGCGTCCGGCTCGCCCAGGGTCGTACGCAAACGGGCTTCGACCAGCTCAAGAACGTCAGACATGCCGCGAGCATAGGCCGGGGTACGGGCCCGGCCGCCGCCGCCCGGCGGACGGGCGCACGGCGTCGCCGGGACGTTCACGGGGCGATCGTATGGAACGGGCAAAGGCGCGCCGGATCGGTTCCGGCGGCTGATAGCCTTGCCGTCTGGTCAGGGAATGACGTTCGTCCCCCAGCGGGGACCGGCCGGAGGAGGTGGGGCTGCGGTGGATCCAAGTCGACCGTGCAGTACCGACAGTTCTCCCGTCATCTCCCCGCGCGCCCAGCGGCTTTCTTGATCCAGGGGCTTCCGTACCCCCGCCGCCCGCGGTGAAACCCGCGAAGTTCCTTCGCGCCGGAAGCAGATGACGGAAGAGCGCCTTCGACTCTCGTTTCCGTGTTTTCTGCGAACTGCCGTCAGACCTGCGCACGGAGCGCCGCCCGCTTTGCGGACGTATGGCCAGTGCCGTCTCGTACGTCCACGTTCCGGGCAGCGTTACGCCGCGCGCCCGCGGCTGGCGGCCGGCCCGTGAAGGAGCCTGCCCATGTCGATGATCCGCGACCTGCGTGCCGCCGTCCGCCCGTCCCGGCGGCGCGAGGACTCCCCGTACAAGTACGAGACCGATCTCCGTCGGTCCGCCCACGCCAACAGCGCCATCGTGGACTGCGGCGTCTACCGCGACGGGCGGCGCGTCAGCGACCACGTCACGCCGTCCCAGGCGATGGCGAGCGTGCGCGGCGACGGCGGCTTCGCCTGGATCGGGCTGCACGAGCCCACCGAGGCGGAATTCGCCGAGATCGCACGGGAGTTCGGGCTGCACCCGCTGGCGGTGGAGGACGCCGTCCACGCCCACCAGCGGCCCAAGCTGGAGCGCTACGACGACACCCTGTTCACCGTCTTCAAGACGGTCCACTACGTGGAGCACGCGGAGCTGACCGCCACCAGTGAGGTGGTGGAGACCGGCGAGGTGATGTGCTTCACCGGCCAGGACTTCATCGTGACCGTGCGGCACGGCGGCCAGGGCTCGTTGCGCGCGCTGCGCCACCGCCTCCAGGACGACCCCGAGCTGCTCGGCAAGGGCCCCTCCGCGGTGCTGCACGCCATCGCCGACCAGGTCGTGGACGGCTACATCGCGGTGGCCGGGGCGATGCAGGACGACATCGACGAGGTGGAGATCGATGTCTTCAGCTCCGGATCCGACGGCAAGGGCGCGGGCGGCGGCAAGGGCTCGGCGAAGGGCGGCGACGCCGGGCGGATCTACCAACTCAAGCGCGAGGTGCTGGAGTTCAAGCGGGCCGTGTCGCCGCTGCTGCGGCCGATGCAGGTGCTCAGCGAGCGCCCGATGCGGCTGATCGACACCGACATCCAGAAGTACTTCCGGGACGTGGCCGACCACCTGGCCCGGGTCACCGAGCAGGTGCTCTCCTTCGACGACCTGCTCAACTCGATCCTCCAGGCCAATCTGGCGCAGGCGACGGTGGCGCAGAACGAGGACATGCGCAAGATCACCTCATGGGCGGCGATCTTCGCGGTGCCCACGATGATCGCCGGGATCTACGGCATGAACTTCGAGTACATGCCCGAGCTGAAGTGGAAGTACGGCTACCCGCTCGTCCTGCTGGTCACCGTCGCCATCTGCTTCGGCATCCACCGCGGCTTCAAGCGCAACGGCTGGCTGTAGGGCCGTACGGTCCGGGCCGCCCACCCGCCGCCCATTAGGCTGCTCCCATGACGGAGACCGTGTCGCAGGCGCTGCTGGACCGCGCGCTCATCGAAGAGGCCACGAAGAAGTCCGGCCTCATCTGGGTACGGGGCGCCACCGGCCCGGCGCGGGCGCTGTGGCACGTCTGGCACGACGGCGCCGCGTGCGTGGTCGGCGCGGGCGGCGATGGTACGGGCCGGACCGCCGGTACGGCCGACCCCGCCGACGAGCAGCCGCTGCACGACCTGGGCCTGGTGGACGGCGGCACCGCGACCGTCACCGTGCGCAGCAAGGACAAGGGCGGCCGGCTGGTCAGCTGGCAGGCCCGGGTCAGCGAGCTGACGCCGGACGGCGAGGTTTGGCAGGCCGCCGTGGAGGACCTCAAGGGCAAGCGGCTCAACGCCCCGGACGCGGAGACGATGCCGGAGCGCTGGGCGCGCGAATGCCGCGTGCTGAAGCTGGTCCCGATCACGGAGGCCGCGGCCCGCACGGACTTCGACGGCTCCTCCCGGGCCGCCGCTCCCCTGCCCACTCCGGCCACCACCCGCGAGCCGATCCCGGCGGCCCTTCCGAAGCTTCTGCGGAGGAAGCGGAAGGGGTGAGGGGGCCCCGGCCGATCCTGGCCAGCCCCGGCCGGTACCTGGTCGGTCCCGGTCAGCACCGATCGCACCTGACCGGACCTGACCGGACCTAGTCCCCGATCGTGATCGACTTTCCGTAGTCGATCACCTGGTCCGCCGCCGGCGCCCGCAGGTCCACCGGCTTGCCCCAGTCGGTGAGCCGCACCTCCCCGGCGCCGCCCGCGCGGCGCAGCCGCAGCGGGTACGGCTTGCCTTCGAGGGAGACGTCGAGCGTGCCGCCGCTGCCCTGGGCCGCGGCGATACGGATGGAGCGGGTGCCGTCCACGGTGCCGCGCTCGCCGGTGGTCAGCTTGCCGTGCAGGCCGAGCAGGCTGCCCAGGAGCGTGTCCTTGTCGGTGAAGCCGCTGAAGCGCTTGTAGACGGGGTCGGAGGCGGGCACCTTCACGTACTTGCCGATGAGCTTGGAGGCGGACGTCCCGTCGTTCTTCGACGGGGCGGCGCCCTTCTCGCGCTCCCAGAAGCCGGCGTCCGCCTTCAGGTACAGCGCGTCGGCGACCCGCAGCAGCTGGAAGGTGGCGGCCTTGGTGGACAGCTGGCCCTGGGCGCCGTTCTGCCCGAGCCGCATGTCGAGCTTGTACGTACGGCCCTGGCTGACCAGGTTGCCGGCGAGCCGTACCGTTCCGGCACCGCGGGCGGCCGTCTGCGCCTTGGTCTGGATCTGGTCGGCGGGCAGCTTGCCGACTCCGTTCGTACCGGCGTCCGGGTCCTCGGCCGCGCAGCCCGCCAGCGCCCCGGCGAGCACCGCGCACACCGCCGCCGTCAGCGCCGCCCCGCGCCTGCGGTGCGAAGCGGCCGGACGGCGGAAGCAGGCCCGGGCGGGGCCTGCCGAGGGGAATGTGGTCACGACGGCTCTGCTTCCTGATACGGATGACCTCGGCGGCAGTACGGCAGCGTACCCGGGGCCGGGCACGCCGTACGGCGGAGTACGTGGTGGACACCGTACGGCCCTTCCCGCCCGGGCGGCACCGGCCGGTGCACGTTAGCCTGAATTCGGATCAAGGCTCCGTGGGGGGCTTCACCTGCGGATGAGCGGCAACACGTAACGCGAGGCAGGAACGGGCGCGGCCGTGGCGACGCGGCGGACCGGACCCGGCGGCGCGACGGAAGCGGAGGCACTCAGCATGGCGGTGGTCACCCCCCGGGTGTTCGTCTCGCACCTCTCGGGCGTCGCCGTCTTCGACCCCAACGGCGACCAGGTCGGCCGGGTGCGCGACCTGGTGGCGCTGCTGCGGGTCGGCGGCCGGCCGCCCCGGCTGCTGGGCCTGGTCGTCGAGGTGATCAGCCGCCGCCGGATCTTCCTGCCGATGACCCGGGTGACGGGCGTGGAGTCCGGCCAGGTCATCACCACCGGCGTGGTCAACATGCGGCGCTTCGAACAGCGCGCCTCGGAGACGCTGGTCCTCGGTGAGCTGCTGGACCGCCGGGTGCGTCTGGTCGAGACGGACGAGGAGGCCACCGTCCTCGACATCGGCATCACCCAGCTGCCGGCCCGCCGCGACTGGGAGATCGAGAAGGTCTTCGTGCGGAAGGGGAAGGGCGGGGCGCTCCGTCGCAAGGGAGAGGCGGTGACCGTGGAGTGGTCGGCGGTGACCGGGTTCTCGCTGGAGGAGCACGGGCAGGGCGCGGAGAACCTGCTCGCCACCTTCGACCAGCTGCGCCCGGCCGACCTGGCCAGCGCCCTGCACCACCTGACGCCGAAGCGGCGCGGCGAGGTGGCCGCCGCGCTGGACGACGCGCGGCTGGCGGACGTCCTGGAGGAGCTGCCGGAGGACGACCGGGTCGAGATCATGGGCAAGCTCGCGGAGGAGCGGGCCGCCGACGTCCTGGAGGCGATGGACCCGGACGACGCCGCCGACCTGCTCTCCGAGCTGCCGGAGGAGGAGAAGGAACGGTTGCTCGGTCTGATGCGGCCGGACGACGCGGCGGACGTGCGGCGCCTGATGGCGTACGAGGAGCGCACCGCGGGCGGCCTGATGACGACCGAGCCGATCGTGCTGCGGCCGGACGCGACGATCGCGGACGCGCTGGCCCGGGTGCGCGACCCCGACCTCTCGCCGTCGCTGGCCGCGCAGGTCTACGTGTGCCGGCCGCCGGACGAGACGCCGACCGGCAAGTACCTGGGCCTGGTGCACTTCCAGCGGCTGCTGCGCGACCCGCCGTTCACGCTGGTCAGCTCCGTCGCCGACACCGATCTGCCGCCGCTCCCGCCGGACACCCCGCTGAACGACGTGACCAGCTATCTGGCCACCTACAACATGGTCGCGGCGCCGGTCGTGGACGAGAGCGGCTCGCTGCTGGGCGCGGTGACCGTCGACGACGTACTGGACCATCTGCTGCCCGAGGACTGGCGCGAGGCGGAGATGCACGGCCCGCCCGGCGCGGCGGCGGACCGGGAGGGAGAGCCGGACGATGGGCGCTGAGGAACGGGACGGTGTCAAGGAGCGCGCGCGGGCGCTGAGCGCGGCGCCCGGCTCGGGGCCGGGCGGCGGGCGCCCCCGGGTGCGTCTGGACCAGCCCCGCGCGCCGCGCCGCAGCCTGCTGCCGGAGTACGACCCGGAGGCGTTCGGGCGGCTGTCGGAGAAGATCGCCCGCTTCCTGGGGACCGGCCGCTTCATCGTCTGGATGACGGTGATCATCGTGGTGTGGATCATCTGGAACGTCGCCGCGCCCGACGATCTGCGCTTCGACCAGTACCCGTTCATCTTCCTGACGCTGATGCTCTCGCTCCAGGCGTCCTACGCGGCCCCGCTGATCCTGCTCGCCCAGAACCGGCAGGACGACCGGGACCGGGTCACCCGCGAACAGGACCGCAAGCAGAACGAGCGCGCCATCGCCGACACCGAGTACCTGACCCGGGAGATCGCGGCGCTCCGGCTGGGCCTGGGCGAGGTGGCCACCCGGGACTGGATCCGCTCCGAACTCCAGGATGTGCTCAAGGAGCTGGAGCTGCGTCAGCTGGTGGACGCGGAGGGCGACGGGGAGTACCGGCGGCGGGAGTAGGGCCGGGCCCCGTACGGCGGGGGCCGGTGGTCCCGGCGCGCGGCCGGCGCCGGGAGTGACGAACACGACCGCCGACCGGCCTTTCCGGAGGCCCCCACCGGCGCCGTAGTCTTGGAGCATGGCTACCGACACGCCCCAAGGCGCAGCGCCCAGCGAGGACGCGGTCCGCGCCGCGCTCGCCACGGTGAACGACCCCGAGATCCACCGCCCCATCACCGAACTGGGCATGGTCAAATCGGTGGAGATCGCGGCGGACGGCACGGTCGCGGTGGCGGTCTATCTGACGGTCGCGGGCTGCCCGATGCGCGAGACGATCACCGCGAACGTACGGGACGCCGTGACGCGCGTCGCGGGCGTCACCGGGGTCACCGTCGAGCTGGACGTGATGAGCGACGAGCAGCGCAAGGAGCTGGCCTCCTCGCTGCGCGGCGGCACCGCCGAGCGCGAGGTGCCGTTCGCCAAGCCGGGCTCGCTGACCCGGGTGTACGCGGTCGCCTCCGGCAAGGGCGGCGTCGGCAAGTCGTCGGTGACGGTCAACCTGGCCGCGGCGATGGCGGCCGACGGCCTGAAGGTCGGCGTGGTGGACGCCGACATCTACGGCCACTCGGTGCCCCGGATGCTGGGCGCGGACGGCCGGCCCACCCAGGTCGAGAACATGATCATGCCGCCGTCGGCCAACGGCGTGAAGGTGATCTCCATCGGCATGTTCACCCCGGGCAACGCCCCGGTGGTCTGGCGCGGCCCGATGCTGCACCGCGCGCTCCAGCAGTTCCTGGCGGATGTGTACTGGGGCGACCTGGACGTGCTGCTGCTCGACCTGCCCCCGGGCACCGGCGACATCGCCATCTCGGTGGCCCAGCTGGTCCCGAACGCGGAGATCCTGGTCGTCACGACCCCGCAGCAGGCCGCGGCGGAGGTCGCCGAGCGGGCCGGCTCCATCGCCGTACAGACCCACCAGAAGATCGTCGGCGTGGTGGAGAACATGTCCGGGCTGCCCTGCCCGCACTGCGACGAGATGGTGGACGTGTTCGGCACCGGCGGCGGCGAGCGGGTCGCCGAGGGCCTGACGAAGACGACCGGCACCCAGGTGCCGGTGCTGGGCGCCATCCCGATCGACGTACGGCTGCGCGAGGGCGGCGACGAGGGCAAGCCGGTGGTGCTGACCGATCCGGACTCCCCCGCCGGCGCGGCGATCCGCGCCATCGCGGACAAGCTGGGCGGCCGGCAGCGCGGCCTGGCGGGCATGTCGCTGGGCATCACGCCGCGCAACAAGTTCTGAGCCGGTCCGGACGCCGCCGGGAGCGGTGGCCGGAATGCGCCGAGGGGCGGGCCCGACGGGCTCGCCCCTTCTTCGTGGCGCCGTGCGGCGCGTGCGGGGCGCTCCCGGCCCCGCGTCAGTCCGCGGTCACGCCCTCCGCGGGCACATCGTCCGTCCGCGCGTCCTCCGTGGCCGCGCCGCGCCTGCCGTGCTCGTACACGCTCAGGTCCTTGACCACGGCGAAGCCCAGCCCGTACGCGCTCATCCCGCGCCCGTACGCCCCGATGTGCACGCCCCCGGGGCCGTCACCGGCCGAGCCGGCCAGCACCCAGCCGTACTCCGACTCGCGGTAGCGGAACGGCGTCGGCACGCCGTCCACCGGCAGCGTCAGCGCGCTCCAGCCCTCGCCGCCGAGGTCGTCGGCCAGCTCCCAGGCGAGCATCGTCTGCTGGTCGAGCCAGTCCTGCCGCAGCGAGCGGTCCATCTGCGTCGGCCACGTACGGGAGAGCAGGCCCGACCCGGCGAGCCAGGCCGCCGTGGCGACGGAGGTGGCCTCCAGGACTCCCGTGCCGTCGGCGCTGCGCCGCACCGGCCGGCTGGCGACGGTCACCACGACCGCGAAGCGCTCCGCGTCCGGCGCGGTCTCCACCTTTATGGTGGGCTCCTGGCCGTGGCCGGTGGCGCCGTGCTCGACCGTGCCGTCCGCGGCCGCACCGACCTGCATCAGCCAGCGGGGACCGGTGAACGCGTCGTCGAGTCCGTACCACGGGAAAGCGGCCATCAGGTAGCCGTCGACCTTGCGCGCGGCGCCGGCGGTGACCGCCCGCACTCCTGCCCGACCCGTCGTCTCCATCTGCGCGGAGCCTCCTAGTTGCCCAATGTCGTGGGCGGCCCGCCCCCCTCAGGCGACCTCACCCCGGACACGGGGAGCATAGTCAACCCGGTCGGCACCAGCAGGCATAAGGCTTGCATAAGACGAGTCAGGTGGCATCGGGGTCGAACGGCGGGCGCTCGCCCGGCGACGGCTTCGCGCCCTTCTTGAACATGTCGGGCGCCGCGGATCCGCCGCCGGTGCCCGCGTCGGGGGCGCCCTTGTCGAAGCTCACCCGGGGCGCGGCCCCCCGGTCGGCGGAGGAGGCGCTGTCGGTGCCGTGCACCGCGTCCGTGACCTCGGCCATCTCCTTCTTCAGGTCGAAGCCGTTGCGGATCTCCTGGAGGCCGTACTGGTCGTTCTCCAGCACGTGCTTGCGCACGAAGTTGCGCGGCTTGAGGTCCTCGAACTCGAAGTCCTTGAACTCCGGCCCCAGCTCGCTGCGGATGTCCTCCTTGGCGTTGTCCGAGAACGCCCGCACCTTGCGCACGAACCCCATGACATCCGAGATCACCTTGGGCAGCTTGTCCGGCCCGAAGATCAGAACCGCAAGGATCACGAGCGCGACCAGCTCTAGGGGTCCTATGTCGAAGAACACCTTGCAGCTCCTTGGGGGTGATCCGCGGCCAACTGGGACCTAGGGGGTCGAGGGGGACCTGTCCGGCCTATGGGCCAGGCCGCCTATCACGGTACCTGGCCCCGGGCATCCGACGGGAGTCGCCCGCCCCAACACCGTGCAAACGCTCACGCCGGGTCCCGGGCCCGGCGCTCACTCCTGGCTGGAGGCGCCCAGGGTGAGCTGCGCCGTCTGCTCCGCGCCGTCCCGGCGCAGGGTCAGCGTGAGCCGGTCGCCCGGCCGGTGGCTGCGGATCTTGATGATCAGCTCCTCGCCGCTGTGCACCGGCTGCCCGTCCACCTTGGTGATCACGTCGCGCGGCTTGATGCCCGCCTTGGCGCCCGGGCCGCCGGGGGTGACCGGGGTGCCGCCGTCCTTGCTCTTGGAGCTGACCCGGGCGCCGTCGCCCGCGTACTCCATCTCCAGCGTGACGCCGATCACCGGGTGCATGACCCGGCCCTTGTTGATCAGCTGCTCGGCCACCCACTTGCCCTGGTTGATCGGTATGGCGAAGCCGAGGCCGATGCTGCCGCCCTGACCGCCGCCCTCCAGGCCGCCGCCGGAGCTGTCGGCCGCGCGGATGGCACTGTTGATGCCGATCACCCGCGCCCGGGAGTCGACGAGCGGGCCGCCGGAGTTGCCCGGGTTGATCGGGGCGTCGGTCTGCAGGGCGTCCACGTACGAGACGTCGCTGCCGTCGCCCTTCTTGCCGCCCGCGGTGATGGGCCGCTGCTTGGCGCTGATGATGCCCGCGGTCACCGTGTTGGCGAGGTTGTACGGGGCGCCGATCGCCACGACGGGATCGCCCACCCGTACCGAGTCGGAGTCGCCGAGCGCCAGCGGGCGCAGCCCGGAGACGCCCTGGACCTGCACGACGGCCAGGTCGTAGCCGCCGTCCCGGCCGATGACCTTGGCCTTGGCGGTCTCGCCGCCGCTGAAGGAGACCGATATCTCGCCGCCGGTGCCGGCCGGCTCGACGACGTGGTTGTTGGTGAGGATGTGGCCCTGCTTGTCGAGGACGAAGCCGGTGCCGGTGCCCTGCTCGGAATTGCCGCGGACATGCAGGGTGACCACGCTGGGCAGGGCCGCCTGGGCGATGCCGGCGACGCTGTCCGCCTTGCGGCCGCCCCGGTCGCCGGTGTCCTGCGGCAACTCGATGGAGCCCAGACCGCCGTTGCGCTCGATGTACGCGCCGACGCCGCCGCCGATACCGCCCGCCAGCAGCGCCAGCGCGACCGCGCCGGCCGCCAGCGCGCCCCGGCGGTTGCGCCGGGGAGCCGCCGGGGGCGGGGGCGGCGTGCCCAGCGGCATCGCCGCGCCGTGCTGCGGTGAGCGCCATGGGTCGTACTGCTGCCAGTGCCCCGTCGCCTCGCCGTGCTGCTGTCCGACCGGCTGCGGTACGGGCGGCTGCCCCGGGTGGGGCGCACCGTGCGTCTCGGGCGGGAGCGGGGCGCCGGACGCGTCGTGCGCCACGGCGGGCAGCCGCGCGCCGTCGCCCTTGGTGAGCACGGTGGTGTCCGTGCCGGAGGACGGGGTGGCCATGGGGTCGTGGGACCCGGCCGGGTCGTGCGGGACCGGCGCGTGCGGGGCCGTCGGCTCGGCCTGGGGCATCGGCGTGCGGGCGGAGTCGGCGTACGGCTGGGCCCCGGCCGGGGCCGCGGGGGGCTGCGGCTGGGCCGGATACGGCTGCTGGGGCGGTACGGGCGCGCCGGTTCCGTAGGCAGGCTGCTGACCGGGCGGCGGTACGGCGGCCTGCGGCATGGCGCCCGTGCCCTGCGGCGGGACGCCGGTGCCGTGAGCCGGGGTGGCCATCGGGCGCTGCACCGGCGGCGCGGGCGCCCAGGGCCCGGGGTCGCCGTAGGGAGGCGTGCCGTACGGGTCCTGGGGGTGCAGCGGCTGCTGCGGCGGGGCGGGCGGAGGCGCGGTCGGCGGTGCAGTCGGCGGCGCGGGGGTCCGGTCGGCTGGAGGCGGCACGTCGGAGGACGAGCCGGTCGCAGGCGGGGGTGAGGCTGTGTCAGGGGCGGGTTCAGACGCACCAGTCGCTACGGATGTACCGCTTGATTCCGACATATGGCCTGATTCCGGCGAACCGCCCGCCGACACGGCATCCCGTTCCGCCCCCGCCGCCGCCTCACCGGGCGCCGCCGCGGAATCCGCCGCCGGATGCGCGGACCGCTGTCCCGGCCGGCTCCACCAGTTCCGCTTCGGCCCGGCGGCCGTCCCCTCGTCCATGATCTCCCCACCGATTCGCCCGCCGTGTCACGCGGGCATCGCCACCTCACCGGCGGCGCGGCCCGGCAAGAGCCCGGCGCGCCGCACCGCCCGGACAGCGATTCAACCAGGTCCGAGCGGCCCCGTGCAGGACGCGGTCAGCGCTGGACGGGGCGGTGGGCGGTCAGTGTCTCCCGGGAGGCGGGAGCGGACGGTCCGAAGGCCCCGGCCAGGGGACGGCCGGCGTCCGCGGGCGGCAGCGGCCGGGCGTCGGCGCGGGCGCCGGACAGCGGGGACGCGACGGCCGGTGCGAGGTACGGCAGGCCCTGACCGGTCGGCACCGTCAGCGCGGAGCGGCCGTCGGACGGCCAGCCGACCAGGGAGAGCGGCAGCGGCGCGGCGGACCGCGCGGCGGACGGCGCCGACGGCCCGGTCAGCCCCAGCGAGCTGGGCGCCGGCTCCGCCGTGGCGCCCGCGGCCGGGAGCGAGCGGGACCAGGGGGTGCCGGTCGCGGACAGGGGGATGCCGTGGACCGGGCCGGGCCGGCCGTAGAGGCCCGGGGTGGCGCTGAGCGGCGTCATCTGGCTGCCCGTACCGTCCGTACGGCCGCCCGGGGTGTCGACCGCCGCCTCCAGGGGCAGCGCGCCGCCGAGCGCGATCGCCGCCAGCGAGACGGCACCGGCCGCCGCGGCGGCGAACCGGCGGCGCTGCGGCCCGGGCCGCTCCGTCTCGTGGATACGGAACCCCCGCGAGCGCGGCTGCCGCGGCACCGCGCCCATGGCGTGCCCCCCGGACGGGGCGTACCGGATCGAACCGCCGCGCGCCTCGAACTCGGCGCCCTCGGCGAAGTCACCGCCGAACGCGCCGCCACCGGGGCCGCCGCGGCCCAGCCGCCTTCCATAGCCGTCGGCATCACCTCCGGGCAGGCCCTGGAGACGCGCCAGCAGCCCCTCGGAAGGACCGGGGGGCGCGGTTGCCGCGAAGACGTTCTTCAGCTGTCGCTGGTCGTCGGCCTCCGCCTTGCACTTTCCACACGTAGCGAGATGCGCGAGCACCCGCTCGCGCGCGTCATGCCCCAACTCCCCGTCGACCAGAGCCGCGAGGCGGTCGCCGAGATGATGCTCGGCGGGGGACGGACCGCCTGTACCGCTCACGCGATTCCGACCTCCCCTGTAGTGAGCGAAGTGAGCGTCCGCTGTTCGCGCTCGCGCTCCTCGGCGCGCGCCGCCGGGGAGCGGTGCTTGAGCGCCTTGCGCAGGTGGGAGCGGCCGCGGTGGATCCGGCTGCGGACCGTGCCCAGCTTGACGCCGAGCGTGGCGGCGATCTCCTCGTACGACAGGCCCTCGATGTCGCAGAGCACCACGGCGGCGCGGAACTCGGGCGCGAGGGTGTCCAGCGCCTGCTGCACGTCGGCGTCGAAGTGGGTGTCGTTGAAGTGCTGCTGCGGGGAGGGCTCGCGGCTGGGGAGCCGCTCGGCCGCGTCGTCGCCGAGCGCGTCGAAGCGGATGCGCTGGCGGCGGCGGACCATGTCCAGGAAGAGGTTGGTCGTGATGCGGTGCAGCCAGCCCTCGAAGGTGCCGGGGGTGTACGTCGACAGCGAGCGGAAGACGCGGACGAACACCTCCTGCGTCAGGTCCTCGGCGTCGTGCTGGTTGCCGGTGAGGCGGTAGGCGAGGCGGTAGACGCGTGCGCTGTGGGTGCTGACGATCTCCTCCCAGCTGGGCGGGGACCAGACCTGCGCGTCCGCTTCGGCGGCGAAGGTCGCTGTCGTAGCGGTGTCGGCGGCCCCTGCCCTGCCCTTGAGGCCGTGGGAGCGGGAACGGTCAGCGGTGTCTGTCACGGATTTCGGCTCGACGACCGACCGCCTGAAGCGCCTGCGCGCCCATCGGTCACCCGCCGCAGCCGCACCTCCCCTGGTGGCTCTGGTGGTGTCCAGTAGAGCCCCTACCATATCCACCTCGCCCGTTAGCTCCGGATAAGCAGATTTGACCTGCTTTTGGTCTGGCTTCGTGTCATCCCGTACATCTCGCTGGGTCTTCACCGACGCATCCCCCCTGCAGTGCTTCAACGCCCGGTCCCATCTGCGGGTTCCCGCACGCAGCGGATACAGTCACGGTTGCGTCAACTACGGGGACAGGAGAGGGCCATTACCGGCAACCGGCAGACGAGCTTGGCATTCGCCGAGGCGTACGGCGCCGGGACCATCGACGACAAGGCCGACGCCGCCCTGCACTGGTCCCGTGACCTGGCGCGGGAGGTGGGCATCCGGGCGGTCTCCACGGGCACCGGCACCGCCCTGCGCCTGCTCGCCGCGACGGCGGACGCCAAGGCGGTCGCCGAGATCGGCACCGGCACGGGAGTGTCGGGTATCTACCTTTTGCACGGTATGCGCCCCGACGGTGTCCTGACGACGGTCGACCTGGAACCGGAACGGCAGCAGTTCGCGAAGCAGGCGTTCCGGGAAGCGGGCTTCGCCGGCAACCGCGCGCGCTTCATCCCCGGCCGCGCCCTGGACGTCCTGCCCCGGCTCGCGGACGGCGGCTACGACCTCGTCTTCTGTGACGGCGACCGCATGGAGTGCCTCGACTACCTCGCTGAATCGTTGCGGCTGCTGCGCCCCGGCGGCCTGGTCTGCTTCGAGGGCGTCTTCGCCGACGGCCGTACCGTCGACTCGGCGGCGCAGCCCGCGGAGGTGCTGCGCCTGCGGGAGCTGCTGCGCACGCTGCGCGAGAGCGACGCGCTGGTCTCGTCCCTGCTGCCGGTGGGCGACGGCCTGCTGTGCGCCGTCAAGCGGGGCTGAGCGCGGCCGTGGCGTACGCGGGAACGGCCGCCGCCCGGCCGCCCCGGAAACGAACGCGGCCCCGGCAGGCGTCGCGCACGCGCGCGAGCACCGGCCGGGGCCCGGGTATTCGGCTGGGGGTCCAGGGGTCAGCCCCGGGAAACCGCAGCATCAGGGCGGCTGCCCTGTCAGACGGTGACCTTCTCCAGGGCCTCGCCCAGGGCCTTGGCTTCGTCGGGAGTCAGCTCGACGACGAGTCGACCGCCGCCTTCGAGCGGAACGCGCATGACGATGCCCCGCCCCTCCTTGGTCACCTCGAGCGGGCCGTCGCCCGTCCGCGGCTTCATGGCCGCCATGCTCGTTCCCCTTCCTGAAACCAGCTCACGCAGCCGACAACCCAGGTGTCACCGGCATCGAACACATTGCTTCCAGGCCATTATCCCGCATCGCACGACCCGATGACCAACATCGGGGAGCATCCCTTCGGCAACGCGCTCTCGCAAAACCACCCAATTCGGGGAGTGGGCTGCGATACTTCGCCATCCACCGGCGTCCGGTCCTCGCCGGTTGTTTGACGTACGTCACATGACGGGCGCCGATGATCTCCGGCATCCTGAGCGACGGCTGCCACAGCCGAGCAGCCCGAGCCGCGACGGAGGGACCCCTCACCATGGCCGACACCGTGCTCTACGACGTGACCGACGGCGTCGGGACGATCACCCTCAACCGTCCCGACGCGATGAACGCGATGAACACGGAGGCCAAGGCCGCCCTGCGGGACACGCTGCGGGAGGCCGCCGCCGACCCGGCCGTACGGGCCGTCCTGCTGACCGCCACCGGCCGGGCCTTCTGCGTGGGCCAGGACCTCAAGGAGCACATCGGGCTGCTGGCCGAGGACCGCGCGACCGGCTCCGGGCAGACCATGAGCACGGTGCGCGAGCACTACAACCCCATCGTCACGGCGCTCGCCGGGATGCCGAAGCCGGTGGTGGCGGGGGTGAACGGGGTCGCGGCGGGCGCGGGCGCCGGCTTCGCGCTGGCCGCCGACTTCCGGGTGGTCGCCGACACCGCCTCCTTCAACACCTCCTTCGCGGGCGTCGCGCTCACCGCCGACTCCGGGATCTCCTGGACGCTGCCCCGCCTCGTCGGCCACGGCCGCGCCGCCGACCTGCTGCTCTTCCCGCGCAGCATCACCGCACAGGAGGCGTACGACCTGGGCATCGCCAACAAGGTCGTACCGGCGGCGGACTTGGCGGCCGAGGCGGCGGCGGTGGCGCGCACGCTGGCCGCGGGGCCGACCGCCGCGTACGCCGCGATCAAGGAATCCCTGGCGTACGGGGCCGCTCACACGCTCACCGAGACGCTCGCCAAGGAGGAGGAGCTCCAGACCCGGGCGGGCGCCTCGGAAGATCACCACATCGCGGTGGAGGCCTTCGTGAAGAAGGAGAAGCCGCGCTTCCTGGGGCGCTGACCTTTCCGGGGCGCTGACCGGGAGAGCGCCCGGGCCCGGCGGCCCGGCCGGGGAGCCGGCCGGGCTCCTCAGCCCTCCGCCGCCGCCTCCACCGCGTCCCGCACATGGCAGTCCGCGAGGTGGTCGTTGACCAGGCCGCACGCCTGCATCGTCGCGTACGCCGTGGTCGGGCCGACGAAGCGGAAGCCGCGCTTCTTCAGATCCTTGGCCAGCGCCGTGGACTCCGGGGTGACCGGCGCGAGATCGGCGAGGGTGCGCGGCGCGGGCCGGGCGCCGCGCTCGGGGGCGTACGACCAGATCAGCCGGTCCAGCTCGCCCGGCTCCAGCCCGGCCGCCACCCGGGCGTTGTTGATCACTGCGGCGATCTTGGCGCGGTTGCGGATGATCCGGGCGTCGGTGAGCAGCCGCTCGGCGTCCGCGTCGGTGAACCGCGCGACCGCCTCGATCCGGAAGTCCGCGAACGCGGCCCGGAAGCCCTCGCGGCGGCGCAGGATCGTGATCCAGGACAGCCCGGACTGGAACGCCTCCAGGCTCATCCGCTCGAACAGCGCGTCGTCGCCGTGGACCGGCAGGCCCCACTCGGTGTCGTGGTACGTGCGATAGTCGGCCATTTTCTCCGACTCCATGCCCCAGGGGCAGCGCGGCACCCCGTCCGGCGCCGTGCTCACCGAAGTCATCAGACGGTCTTCCCCTCGTCCTCGCCGCCGGACGCCGGGGCGTGCCCCTGCTCCGGCCCTTCCTCGGCCCGGTCGGCGGGCCCGTCCTCGATCAGGCCGGGCGCGCCCATCGCCGCGGCGTGCGCCCCCGCGAGGGCGGACTCCAGCTCGGCGATCCGCGCGTCCCGTTCGGCCAGCTCGGCGCCGAGCCGGTCCAGGACGTCGTCGACGTCGTTCATGCGGTAGCCGCGTACGCACACCGGCAGCCGCAGCGCGTCCACGTCGGCGCGGGAGGCGGGCCGGTCGGCGGGCAGCGGGTCGTACAGCCGGTCCGGCGCGGCCTCGCCGAGGCCGCCCGCCTCACCCCCGCCGACCACGGCGAGCGTGACCGCGGCGACCACCACGACCATCGCGATCAGCAGGAACCAGAACACGACCATCTCCCCGAGCTATGTGTTGCCCCTGATCGTGCCATGCGGGTGTGACGGTTAGGGTCGCTGCCGGACCACGAAGAGGGAGAAGCGATGCTGCGGCTGGGCCATCGGGAATTCACGGCACACGAGCCGGTGATCATGGCGATCGTGAACAGGACCCCGGACTCCTTCTACGACCAGGGGGCCACCTTCAGCGACGAGCCCGCGCTCGCCCGGGTGGAGCAGGCGGTGGCAGAGGGTGCCGCGATCATCGACATCGGCGGGGTCAAGGCGGGCCCGGGCGAGGAGGTCAGCGCCGCGGAGGAGGCCCGGCGCACGGTCGGCTTCGTGGCCGAGGTGCGCCGGCGGCACCCGGACGTGGTGATCAGTGTGGACACCTGGCGGCACGATGTGGCCGAGGCGGTCTGCGAGGCCGGCGCCGATGTGCTGAACGACGCGTGGGGCGGGGTGGACCCGAAGCTGGCCGAGGTCGCGGCCCGCTACGGCGCCGGTCTCGTGTGCACCCATGCGGGTGGTGTCGAGCCGCGGACCCGCCCGCACCGGGTGGCGTACGAGGACGTGATGGCGGACATCCTGCGGGTGACGCTGGGCCTGGCCGAGCGCGCGGTGGAGCTGGGCGTACGCCGGGACGCGATCATGATCGACCCGGGGCACGACTTCGGGAAGAACACCCGGCACAGCCTGGAGGCGACGCGCCGGCTCGGCGAGATGACGGCCGCCGTTCCCGGGGACCTCGGCTTCGACCGGGCGGGGAACACCCCGTTCCCGGTGCTGGTCTCGCTGTCGAACAAGGACTTCGTCGGCGAGACGCTGGACAAGCCGGTCAAGGAGCGGCTGCTCGGGACGCTGGCGACGACCGCGGTGTCGGCGTGGCTGGGCGCGCAGGTCTACCGCGTCCATGAGGTCGCCGAGACCCGGCAGGTGCTGGAGATGGTGGCCTCGATCGCGGGCCACCGGCCCCCGGCGGTCGCCCGCCGGGGGCTCGCTTAGCGGACGGGCGGGAGCTCCGCCCGTACGGCTACTTCCCCGTCTCCTTGGACACCAGCGCCACCGCCTCGTCCACGTCGTCGGTGACGTGGAACAGCAGCAGATCGTGCTCGGAGGCCTTGCCCTGGGCGACGACCGTGTCGCGCAGCCAGTCGACGAGGCCGTTCCAGTACTCCGTACCGAAGAGCACGATCGGGAAGCGGGTCACCTTCCGCGTCTGGACGAGGGTCAGCGCCTCGAACAGCTCGTCGAGGGTGCCCATGCCGCCGGGCAGCACCACGAACCCCTGCGCGTACTTCACGAACATCGTCTTGCGGACGAAGAAGTAGCGGAAGTTGACGCCGATGTCGACGTGCGGGTTCATGCCCTGTTCGAAGGGCAGCTCGATGCCCAGGCCGACGGAGACGCCCTTGGCCTCCCGGGCGCCCCGGTTCGCGGCCTCCATCACGCCGGGCCCGCCGCCGGTGATCACCGCGAAGCCGGCCTCCACCAGCGCCCGGCCGAGGGCCACGCCCGTCTCGTACTCGGGCGAGCCGACGGGCGTACGGGCCGAGCCGAAGACGCTGATGGCACTCGGGAGTTCGGCCAGCGCGCCGAAGCCCTCCACGAACTCCGACTGGATGCGCATGACCCGCCAGGGATCGGTGTGCACCCACTCCGTGTCGCCCTCGGCGGTGTCCAGCAGCCGCTGGTCCGTCGTCCCCCGCTGCACCTGATCGCGCCGGCGCACCACCGGTCCCAGCCGCTGTTCCTCCCACGCCCGCTCTTCCTCGGGGATGGCCATATCGTGCTCCCTCCGCTGCCGGTCGGTGTCCGGCAAGGGTAGATCGGCGCAGGTGACGGGCAGGGCAATTCCGGATGCCGCGGAACAACCGCGGCAGGTGTGCCGGGTGGGTCACACGGTGAGCCAGGCCCCCCTCACGCGGTGAGCCGGGCCCGCGTCACGCGGTGAGCCAGGCCCGCAGGCGCTCCTCGCAGTGCCGGATGCGGTCGGTGGCGACCCTTTCGTCCTTCTTGTGCGCCAGCAGCGCGTCCCCGGGGCCGTAATTGACGGCGGGCACGCCCAGCGCGCTGAAGCGCGAGACGTCCGTCCAGCCGAACTTGGGCTTCGCGGTACCGCCGACCGCCTCCATGAACGCGACGGCAGCGGGGTGCGACAGGCCCGGCAGCGCGCCCGGCGAGTGGTCGTCGACGACCGTCTCGGCGACGCCGCAGTCCGCGAAGACCTCGCGGACGTGGTCGAGCGCCTCCTGTTCGGAGCGGTCGGGCGCGTAGCGGAAATTGACGGCGACCGTGCAGGCGTCGGGGATGACGTTGCCGGCCACGCCGCCCTCGATCCGTACCGCGTTCAGGCCCTCACGGTATTCGAGCCCGTCGATCACGGCGCGCCGCGGCTCGTAGGCGGCCAGGCGGGCGAGGATCGGCGCCGCCGCGTGGATGGCGTTGCTGCCCATCCAGCTGCGCGCCGAGTGGGCCCGCTCGCCGGCGGTGCGCAGCAGCACCCGCAGGGTGCCCTGGCAGCCGCCCTCGACCTGGGTGTCCGAGGGCTCCAGCAGGACGGCGAAGTCGCCCGCGAGCCAGTCCGGGTGCTCCTCGGCGAGCCGCCCGAGCCCGTTGAACTCGGCGGCGATCTCCTCGGCGTCGTAGAAGACGAAGGTCAGGTCGCGGTTGGGGGCGGGGACGGTGGCGGCGATGCGCAGCTGGACGGCGACGCCGGACTTCATGTCGGTGGTGCCGCAGCCCCACAGGACGCCGTCCTCGTCGAGCCGCGAGGGCACGTTGTCCGCGATCGGCACGGTGTCCAGGTGGCCCGCCAGTACGACCCGCTCGGCGTGGCCCTGGTGCGTGCGCGCGACCACGCAGTTGCCGTCCCGCTCCACCGTCAGGTGGGGGAGCGCGCGCAGGGCGTTCTCGACGGCGTCCGCGAGAACCTTCTCGTCCTGGCTGACCGACGGGATGTCGACGAGCTGCGCGGTCAGCTCGGCCGCGTCGCGGGAGAGGTCCAGTGCGGGGGTCTGCGTAGCGGGCTGCATGGGTCCGACCCTACCGGCGGCCCTCCAGTACCGTTGGCTCCGTGTCCGCCCAGCCCACCGCTCCCGCCCGCAGCAAGCGCCTCCTGCGTATCGGCGCGGCCTTCGCCGTGCTCGTCGGGCTGGCCGTGTACCTCGTTGTCCAGTACGTCACCGGCGGCCCGGGGGCACCCCGCTGCTCGGTACGGACCGCGGACGGCGGCGCCCCGTACGAGATCTCGCCGGAGCAGGCCGCGAACGCCGCCACCATCGCGGCCGTCGGCTCCTCGCGGAAGCTGCCGGAGCGGGCCGTGACGATCGCGCTGGCGACCGCGATGCAGGAGTCCGGGCTGCGCAACATCGGCTTCGGCGACCGGGATTCGGTCGGCCTCTTCCAGCAGCGCCCCTCGCAGGACTGGGGCACGGTCCAGCAGATCATGGACCCGGTCTACTCGGCCGGGGAGTTCTACACCCACCTGGCCAAGGTGCCGGGCTATTCCCGGCTGCCGCTGACGGTGGCCGCGCAGAAGGTGCAGCGCAGCGGCTATCCGCAGGCGTACGCCAAGCACGAGCCGAACGCCGCGCTGCTGACCGGCGCGCTCACCGGGCGCGACGGGGCCGCGATGACCTGCTCGGTCAACCGCCCGGCGGACGGCAAGCACCCGGGCGGCACGGACCAGGTGCGCAAGAAGCTGGTGCGCGAGTTCGGCCCGGACGTGCTGCCGCACACGGACGGGGCCGCGCCGGGCGGCGGCAAGGGCGATCAGGGTGACAAGGGCGACAAGGGCAAGGACGGCGGCCGGGTGCTGACGGTGCCCGCGCTGCCGGACTCCTCCGGCGGCGACGGGGACGAGGACGCGGTGACGCGCCGCACGCCGGGCGCGGGGCAGGCCGGCGGGTCGGCGTCGGACGCGGACGGCGCCGGCAGCGAGCGCCGCGGCTGGGAGCTGGCCACCTGGGCAATGGCCCACTCCGGCGAATTGGGCATCGAGCAGATTTCCTACGCCGGGAAGATGTGGTCCGCGGCCGATTCCGGGAAGGGCTGGCAGCAGGCGACCGGCGCGGCGGCGCGTGCTCCGGGTACGGACGTACGGATCGTCACCGGGCGCTGAGGCGCGGCGGCGCCGGGTCCTGGACACGGTCGTACGCCTGCCGCCGGGGCCCGGAACGCGGCCGTGACCTGGCTGTCCGGCCGCTGCCGGAGCGCCTGCGGGCCGCCGCGCCGGTAACCCGGACGGCCGTCCCGCCGTCAGCCCCGGCGTCACCGAGCAGCCGTCCGGCGGGTCGCTCGTTCGCGTTAACACCGTCAATCCGGCGCAGTGGGACGCCATCGCCGCCGCCGGGGTCACCCGATCGGCATGCATGCCGCCTGAACACAGCGGCGTGACGTTTCTGCACCGTACTGCGTACGGCGCACTTTGCCCGGTTTCCTCCGGAGCAGATTATGTGACACCCCACCGATTCTTTACCGGCGGCGCCGCAACCTTCCCGGGGCTGGCGCGGTAGTCACGTCGTGCGCCCGGCAGCCTCCGCGCCCCGCCCGGCGGACACGGCACGTCTGTCAGAAGAACCAGTCCCTCTCCGACAAGGAGCACCATGTCCCTCCCCCTTCGCCGGATCGCCCGAGCCGCGCTGCTGGTCGCCGCCGGCGCAGCCCCCGTGGTCGGCGCGGCAGGCTCCGCGAGCGCCGTGGAGCTGCCGAAGACCACCGACCTGGGTGGTCTGACCGCGGTGGACACCGCGAGCCTCGCCGACGCCGCGGACGGCGCGGTGCAGGGTGCCGGCGACCTCGCCGGTGAGACCGGCGGGAACGCCGCCGAGGCGGGCAGCAAGGTCGTCCGCAAGGCCGTTCCGTCGCTGAGCAAGTCGGCCGGCAAGACCACCGGCAAGACGCTCAAGGAGACCGCCCCGGCCGCGAAGGAGGCCGCGAGCAACGCCGCCGGCGACACCGCGGACAGCGCGGGGGACATCCTCACCGACACCCTGCACACGGCCACCGAGGACGGCCTGCCGACCGACGGCCTGACCGAGACGCTGCCCGGCGACGGCCTGTCCACCGACGGTCTGACCGACTCGGTGTCCGCCGACGGCCTGGCCCAGGGGATCAGCGACAGCGGCCTGGCCTCGGACCTGCTGCCGTCGAACGGGCTGCCGATCAGCTGACGAGCCGCAGCGCACGAAGCCCGGGGCGGACGCCGTACGGAAGGCGTCCGCCCCGGGCTTTCGTATGCGCGGGACTCGTATGCACGGGACTCGTACGCGCGAGACTCGTATGCGCGGTAGGCGCGGGGCTTTCGTCGGGTGCGCGGTTACTGCGCCAGGCGCCGTACGGCCGCGTCCACCCGCTCGTCGGTGGCGGTGAAGGCGACGCGTACGAACCGCTCCCCCGCCGTCCCGTAGAAGTCGCCGGGCGCGACCAGGACGCCGCGCTTGGCGAGGTCGGCGACGGTGTCCCAGCACGACTCGTCGCGCGTCGCCCACAGGTAGAGCGACGCCTCGCTGTGCTCGATGCGGAAACCGGCGGCCTCCAGGGCCTCGCGCAGGGCCGTGCGGCGGCGGGCGTAGCGCTCGCGCTGCTCGCCGACGTGCTCGGTGTCGCCGAGCGCCGCGACCGTGGCGGCCTGCACCGGCGCGGGGATCATCATGCCGCCGTGCTTGCGGATCTGGAGCAGCTCGCCGAGGACCTCGGCGTCGCCCGCGAGGAACGCGGCGCGGTAGCCGGCCAGGTTGGAGCGCTTGGACAGCGAGTGGACGGAGACGATGCCGTCGTACGAGCCGCCGCAGACGTCCGGGTGCAGGACGGAGACCGGGTCGGCCTCCCAGCCCAGCTCGATGTAGCACTCGTCGCTGAAGAGCAGGACGCCGTGCTCGCGCGCCCAGGCGACGGTGCGGCGCAGTTCCTCGACGCCGAGCACGCGGCCGGTGGGGTTGGACGGCGAGTTGAGCCACAGCAGCTTGAGGCCGGCCGGGTCCAGGTCCCAGGGGTCGTCGTAGACGACGGGCTGGGCGCCGGCCAGGCGCGCGCCGACCTCGTACGTGGGGTAGGCCAGGCGCGGGTGGGCGACGCGGTCGCCGGCGCCCAGGCCGAGCTGGGTCGGCAGCCAGGCGACCAGTTCCTTGGAGCCGACGACCGGCAGCACGTTCGTGTGGGCCAGGCCGGTGGCGCCCAGGCGCCGCTCCGCCCAGCCGGTGAGCGCGTCGCGCAGCGCGGCGGTGCCCCAGACCGTCGGGTAGCCGGGGCTGTCGGCGGCGTCCGTGAGAGCTTTTTGGACCAGCGCCGGCACCGGGTCGACCGGAGTGCCCACGGACAGGTCCACGATGCCGTCGGCATGCGCGGCCGCCGTGGTCTTGTACGGCTCCAGCCGGTCCCAGGGGAAGACCGGAAGACGGGATGAGACGGTGCCCACGTTGCTCTCTTTCCTCACGTTCCTCAGGACCCACAGGGCCGGAAACGCCTCGGCCCCGTGCGGCATCGGCACCCCGTCGCGTGTCCTACGCGAGGGGGCGGCCGGCCGTACGGGACCGGGGCGGCGCCATGCGGCCGCTCAGCCGTTCTGCGGCGGCAGCGCTGCGATGAAGGGGTGGTCGCGCTCGATCAGGCCCAGCTTGCTGGCGCCACCGGGCGAACCGAGCTCGTCGAAGAACTCCACATTCGCCTTGTAGTAGTCCTTCCACTCCTCCGGGGTGTCGTCCTCGTAGAAGATCGCCTCGACCGGGCAGACCGGCTCGCAGGCGCCGCAGTCGACGCATTCGTCCGGGTGGATGTACAAGGACCGGGAGCCCTCGTAGATGCAGTCGACGGGGCACTCCTCGATGCATGCCTTGTCCTTGACGTCGACACAAGGCTGCGCGATGACGTAGGTCACGCTGTCGTTCCTCCTCGGTAGGGCTGGCGGACCGATTGGCAGTTCCGCCGCGGGGCGCGCGGGAGCGCGGCGTCGTCGATGCCCGCACCTAGTATCTCCGTTCCCGGGCACGAGACGAACAAGAGGGGCGGGTAGAGCCGTGGAATTCACTACCGGCGGACGGCTGGAGGTCCACATCACCCGTGCTGACGTGGGCAAAAGGGTATCTGTCCGGCGCCTCGTCGGCACCGGCGAGGGGTCCGCGAAGTTCACCGACACGGTGGGTGTGCTCACATCCTGGGACGGCGGTGTGCTGAGCATCACACGCCGGAACGGAGAGACCGTCCGCATTGCCGAGGCCACGCTGGTCGCGGGCAAGACGGTACCGGCGGCTCCGGCCCGCCGCCGCTCCCCCGCGACGAGCGCGCCCGAGCTGGAGCGGGTGGCCGCCCGCGGCTGGCCGCCGGTGGAGAGCGCGTGGCTGGGCGAGTGGCAGCTGCGGGCCAGCGGCGGCTTCACCCGGCGGGCCAACTCGGTGGCGGCCCTGGGCGATCCGGGGCTGCCGCTGGACACCGCGCTGGAGCGGGTCCGCGCCTGGTACGCGGAGCGCTCGCTGCCCGCCTACATCCAGGTCGGTACGGGGGCCCCGGGCACCCAGGAGCACCTGGCGGCCGAACTGGACGGCCGCGGCTGGACGCGCGAGGTGTCGGCGGAGATCCGGACCGCGGCGCTGGCCCCCCTCGGCGACCTGGACGCGGACGTCTCCCGGGTGGCGCTCGCCCGGGAGATCGGCGCGGGGTGGCTGCGCTGCTACCAGCGGTCCGCCGAGCCGGGGCCCGAGGTGCTCAAGGTGCTGCACGGCGGCCCGTCCGTGTGGTTCGCGAGCGTGCCGGACGAGACGGGCGAGGTGATCGCGATCGGGCGGTGCGTGGTGGACGGGCGCTGGGCCGGGTTCGCGGCCGTCGAGGTGGCGCCGGAGCACCGGCGGCGCGGGCTGGCCTCGGCCGTGATGGCGGCGCTGGCCCGCAAGGCCCTGGACGAGGGGGCCTCGGCCGCGTACCTCCAGGTGGAAACGGACAATCACGACGCCCGCGCGCTCTACGACGGGCTGGGTTTCGTCACCCACCACCACTACCACCACTGGCGCGCCACTCAGGGAGGCCCGAGCTGAACGGGTACGAGCCCCGCGGGCTCCCGGAGCCGGACGGGAACGGCGCCTCCGCCGAGCGGCGGCGGCAGTTCGCCGAGGCCGCGCGCGACGAGCGGCCGGACCTGGCCCTGCTGTGCCTGCTGATCGCGGCGGAGGCCGATCCCGCGCTGGACGAGGCAGGCGCGGACGCGGCCCAGATCGAGCTGGACGCGCTGGCCGGGCGGCTGCCGTTCGCCCCGGCCGGCGGCCCGCGTCCGTGGGCCCGCAACGTCGCCGAACTGCTCGGCGCGCGCCTCGGCTTCCGCGGCACGCCCGCCGACTACCGGCGCCTGGAGTCGTCGCTGCTGCACGAGGTGCTGCGGCGCCGGCGGGGTCTGCCGATCCTGCTGTCGGTGGTGTGGATGGAGGTCGCGCGGCGGGCCGGGGCGCCGGTGTACGGGGTGGCGCTGCCGGGCCACTTCGTCGTCGGCTTCGGCGATCCGTACGGTGCGCACGTCCTCGTCGATCCGTTCGACGGCGGGCGGCTGCTGACCGACGAGGACGCGGGGGTGCTGGTCGCGGGCGCGACCGGGGCGCCGCTGACCGAGCAGATGCTCACGCCGGCCGAGCCGCTGGAGATCGTGCTGCGCATCCTGAACAACATCCGGGCGTGGGCGGCGGCCCGGCCGGAGCACAGCGCCGTACAGCTGTGGGCGGTCGAACTGTCCCTGCTGCTGCCCAGCCACCCGGCGCGGCTGCGCCACGACCACGCGCAGCTGCTCGTCCAGCGCGGCGATTTCCTGGGCGGCGCCGCCGAGCTGGAGGAGTACGCGGAGGTGGTCGAGGCGGTCGATCCGCCCGCCGCGGCGGCGATGCGCCGTCAGGCCGCGGCAGCGCGCGCCATGCTCAACTGATCCGGCGTGGCCCGGGCGGCCTCCGCGTCCGTACGCGGTGCGGCGTGCGGGCCGCGGCGCACGATCAGTACGGTCGCGTCGTCCTTCAGCTGCCCGCCGGTGAACCGCTCCAGGTCGGCGCGGAGCGTGTGCGCCAGCTCGTCCGGCTCCAGGTGCGTCCAGCGGGCCAGGCGGTCGGCCAGCGGGTAGAACGCGCCATCCGCGCCGCGCGCCTCGGTGACGCCGTCGGTGCACAGCACGATCCAGTCGTCCGCCAGCGGCTCGACGGCCACGCTCCGGCGTGCCTCATCGGTGAGCCACCCCAGGCCCAGGGGCAGGCCGCCTTCGCCGTCGGTACGCTCGCCGACCTGGCCGTCCCTTACGAGGTAGTACGGAATGTGCCCGCAGGAGAGCACCTTCGTGCCGTCCTCCCCGCGCACCTCCAGCAGCAGGGCGGTGACGAACCGCTCCTGGCCGCCGCGCTCGGCGGAGCGGGCGTTGTAGCGGGACAGTGCCTGTTCCATGCGCTCGGCGACGGCTTCGAGGGTGTCCTTGTAGTAAGCCGCCTCCCGGAACGAGGCCAGCACCTCGTGTCCGGCGCCGATCGCGGGCATGCCCTTGCCCTGCACGTCGCCGATCACCAGCCGCAGCCCGTGCGGCGTCGAGACGGCCTCGTAGATGTCCCCGCCGACGCGCGCGCCCTCCTGGGCGGAGACGTAGAACCCGTAGGCCTCCAGCGGCCCGGCGGTCAGCGGCAGCTCGCGCAGCATCTCCCGCTGCACCGCGTCGGCGACCATGCTCGTACGGGCGTACAGCGCCTCCCGCTCCAGCCGCGTACGGCACAGCACCAGCGCGAAGACGGCGACCAGCGCCACCCCGAAGATCCCGACGACCTTGCTGGCCACGGACCAGTCCGGTACGAGGCGGGCGTGGATGTACGCCTGGCACAGGACGTAGACGGCGGCCACCGCGGCGGTCCACCGGTAGGCGCAGCGCAGCGCGGCGATCAGCGGCGCGATGCCCATGAACAGGGCGAAGTGCAGCTGCGGGCCGGACACCGCGTCCGCCAGCGTGATGGCCAGGG
The DNA here is from genome assembly GCF_000720725.1 of Streptomyces rimosus subsp. rimosus. GTDB lineage: Bacteria > Actinomycetota > Actinomycetes > Streptomycetales > Streptomycetaceae > Streptomyces > Streptomyces rimosus_A. The sequence continues at coordinate 56,953 of NZ_JOCQ01000007.1, read as the reverse complement.
TCACGATGACCAGCAGCATCGCCACACCGCGGTCACGCGCCGGGGATCGCTGGATGGTCGTCACCTGTCCAGCGTGCGCCCGCCCGACCGGTCGGCCCAGGGCCGAAAGTCCTGGTGGGAGCCGTGGCGCGGGTGAGACTCCTTACAGCGGCCGGGCCCCCTGCGGGCCGCGGGGCTACAACCAGCCCTTGTCGCCCGCCGTGCGGACGGCCTCGGCGCGGTTGCGGGCGCCCGTCTTCTGGATGGCGGTGGACAGGTAGTTGCGCACGGTGCCCTGGGAGAGGGTCAGGGCGGCGGCGATCTCGGCGTTGGTGGAGCCGTCGGCCGCCGCGCGCAGCACATCGCGCTCGCGGTCGGTGAGCGGATTCGCCCCGTCGGCCAGGGCCGCCGCCGCGAGCGCCGGGTCGATGACCCGCTCGCCGCGCAGCACCCGCCGCACGGCGTCCGCCAGTTGCGCCGCCGGGGCGTCCTTGACCAGGAACGCGTCGGCGCCGCACTCCATCGCGCGGCGCAGATAGCCGGGCCGCCCGAACGTGGTCAGGATGACGACCTTCAGCTCCGGGAACTCGGCGCGCAGCAGGGCGGCCGCGTCCAGCCCGCTGATCCCCGGCATCTCGATGTCGAGCAGCGCCACGTCCACAGCCTGCGCCCGCGCCGCGGCGACGACCTCGTCGCCCCGAGCGGCCTGCGCCACGACCTCCAGATCCGGCTCCAGCCCCAGGAGCGCGGCCAGCGCCTCGCGAACCATGGACTGGTCCTCGGCAAGAAGGAGGCGCACTTTCTGCGGGGGCCGGTCGTGGCGGAGGTCAGTCATGGGGCAACCCTAGCCAGCTGGAGGCCCTGGTCGGGGCGCGGTCGGGCAGGGGGCGGTGGGGACGACTTGCCTGGTTCACGGATTGCCGGGGCAGTCAGCCACGGTCCAGGTCGCGTCGAGGTCATGGCAGACGACGGCGAGTGAGCCGTTCCGGAACGCGATCTCGTGGCTGCAGCCGTTCCGGTGGGGCAGGACCTCGTCCAGGATCACGGTCCCGAGGTCTTCCCAGCTGCCCTCCTCGACGCTGTCCCCCTCGGCACTGTCCTCCTCGGCGCTTTCGGCATGGAAGCCGGAGACACCTGTGTAGCGGATGATCAGGTCCTCGTCGTGCTTCCAGCAGTTGTGCCGGAACCGGATCTCCAGCTGTTGGTCATCGGCTCCGATGCCCCGGATGTGCTGGAGTTCCAGGTCCTTCACACACCGCTTGCCGGAGAAGTCGTAGTGGTCCGGGGCGGTGGCGAAGGCCCGGGCCCCGGCCGGCAGATCGTCAGCGAGCGAGGCCAGACGCTCCAGGTAAGGGGCAGCGGACAGGACGCCGGGCACGGTGCCGGTCTGCGCCTCCGCATTGATGTACTCCATCGTCCTTCGTCTCCGCTCGTGGCTCTGCCGGCCGACGCATCGTCGCACGCCCCTCATAGCTGCGTCCGGTGCCGGATCTTGAACGGCGAGCTATGTCCCGGACGCGCTGTGATCCGTGACATGGCCGGCGGTGTCCGTCAGCGGTGGGGCGCCGAGCGGGACGTACGCGTGCAGGGCGAAGCCGCGGCCGCTTCGTGCGGCGCCCGTTTCCAGGCGGCCGTCGGCCAGGGCGAGGCGTTCGCGCAGGCCGCTGAGGCCGTTGCCGTCGTGGCCTCCGCCGCGCGGCGGGCCGGTGCCGTCGTCGACGACGGACAGGCGCAGATAGCGCCGTTCGTCGGCCTCCCACTCCTCGGTGAGCAGCAGCTCGCAGCGGTCGGCGCCGCTGTGCCGTACGACGTTGGTGACGGCCTCGCGCAGCGCCCAGGCCAGCGCGCCCTCCCCGTCCGCCGACAGGCCCCGGTGTTCCTGCTCCAGGGCCGGATCGATGTCCGCCGTGATCGCGGCGGTGCGCAGCGCGGCGCGGGCCCCGGCCAGTTCGACGGCCAGGCGGGGGCGCCGGTAGCCGGTGACGGCCTCGCGGACGTCCACCAGGGCCTGGCGGCTGACCCGTTCGATGTCGGCGACCTGCTGGGCCGCGGCATCCGGGGTGCCGGGGAGCATCCGTCCGGCCAGCTCGCTCTTGAGCGTGATCAGGGAGAGCGAGTGGCCGAGGAGGTCGTGCAGGTCGCGGGCGAGGCGCAGCCGCTCCTCGTTGGCGGCGAGCCGGGCGACCTCCTGGCGGGCGGCGCGCAGCTCCTGCATCGTACGGACCATGTGCTGCACGCCGACCATCGCGAACCCGCTGAGCAGGCAGGGCAGGGCGTACGCGAAGAGGTAAACCTGCACGTGCGGATAGCGCAGGCCGATCAGTACGAGGGTGCCGGTCAGCGCGGGGATGGCCCACCGCGAGACGCGGAAGGGCTGGGTGACGCCCACGGAGACGCACGCGAACGTGAAGAGCACCAGCCAGTTCGGGCCGATCTCCCAGGACAGCAGGACGGCGAGCGCCACGATGAAGAGCACCGCCGCCCGGACCAGGCCGTCCGGCAGCGGCCGGTGCGTCATGTGCCGGAACAGCAGCGCGAAGTAGACGCCGATGAACGTCAGGAGACCGGCCCAGCCCAGCGCCTCGTCCGCCGGGGACAGGCCGCCCTCGGCCAGGTCCCCGATCGGACCCGTCAGGTACAGGAACCAGATGACGATCCAGATGCACTTGGTCAGCATCTGCTTGCGCGTGCGGGGCGCCACCCCGAACATCGCCGGGTTGGTTCCGGTCTCCGGCTCGGTCATGCCGTACGCGTGTCCTTCCGATAGAGCCAGGCCGCGCCCCCGGCGAAGACGATCAGGTAGCCGACGAGGATGGCCACGTCCTTGACGTGCGGGGCGCCGCCGGCCTCGACGGCGGTGCCGAGCGCGGCGTACGCGTGGGTGGGCAGCCACTCGGCGATGTTCTGCACCCACTGCGGCAGGATCGTCAGCGGCATCCACAGCCCGCCGAGGAATGCCAGCACGAAGTACACCATCATCGCAATCGGACGGACCGCGTCGCCGCTGGCCAGGTAGCCGATGGCCACGCCGAGGGCGGCGAAGACGAAGCTGCCGAGCCAGGTGCCGACGGGGATGGCGATCCACTGCCAGGCCTCCAGGCGTACGCCCTTGACCATGGCGCCGACGAGCATGACGAGCACGATGGACGGCAGGCTGACCGTCGCGGCGGAGGCCATCTTGGCGGCGACATAGCCACGTCCGGGCAGCGCGGTCAGCCGCAGCTGCCGTACCCAGCCCTTCTCCCGCTCCTTGGCTATCGCCTCGCTGTTGCCGATGAGCACGGCGGTCATCGCGCCGAACGCGGACATGGCGACCATGTAGTACAGGGCCATGTTCAGCTTCATGCCGGGTATCGGTGAGTTGTCGGCGCCGCCCGCGATGATCAGGTAGAGCACCGGCGGGTAGATCACCGAGAAGAACATGAACTTCTTGTTCCGCAGGGCGCGGACGATCTCCAGCTTGATCAGGGTGGTCATCGTGCCGCCTCCTCGGCGGTCGCTGCGTCGGTGATGGCGATGAACGCCTGCTCCAGGCCGAGTCCGGCCACTTCCAGGTTGCGCGGGTACAGGCCGAGGCCGTAGACGGCGTGCACCGTGGCGTCCGCGTCCTGGGACTGGATGCGTACGGTACGGCCGGAGACCTCCAGGGAGGTCAGGCTCGGCAGGCCGCGCAGCGCCTCGCGGTCGGCCGGGCCGTCCAGGTCGAAGGTGACGCGGCGGGCACCGGCCCGCGCCTTGATCTCGGCGGAGGTGCCGTCGGCCAGCACCCGGCCCCGGTGCAGCACGATCACGCGGTCCGCGATCTCGTCCGCCTCTTCGAGGTAGTGGGTGGCGAACAGCACCGTACGGCCCTGCTGGGCCTGGGCCCGCATGGTGCCCCAGAAGGTCTGCCGGGAGGAGACGTCCATACCGGTGGTCGGCTCGTCCAGCACGATCAGGTCGTTGGCACCGGCCGTGGCGAGCGCGAACCGCACCCGCTGCTCCTGGCCGCCGGAGAGCTTGTCGACCATCCGGTCGGCGATCTCGGTGATCCCGGCGGTGTCCAGGATCCGGTCGACCGGGTAGGCGTGCGGGTGCAGGTCGGCGGCGAGCCGGACCAGCTCGCGGACCTTGACGCCGCCCATCAGGCCGCCGCTCTGCAGCATCGCGCCGACCTTGCCCTGCTCGATGGCGCGCTGCGGCGTCGTGCCGAACAGCGACACGGAGCCGGTGTCGGCGTTGCGCAGGCCCAGGAGCAGGTCGAGGGTGGAGGACTTGCCGGCGCCGTTGGGGCCGAGCAGGGCGACGGTCTCGCCCGGGTACAGCTCCAGGTCGAGGTCGGCCACCGCCTTCACGGAGCCGTAGTTCTTGCTGACTTTCCGGAAACTGACAACGGGCGCCGCCCCCGTGCGGCGCCCGGTGGCAGGTGGTGAGGTGGTGGCTGTGCTCGTCATGTGCACCAGCTTGCCGGTGGAGCGGCGCCGTCCGGCAGTGTCGGGTGTCGTGACTCCGGGATGACAGATGTCATGGGTGGAGTCCCCTAGGGGGCGTGCGGGGTACCCCCGACGATGCCTGCCCCGTGCGGCGCCGTGGGGTCCGGCAGAAGCGCCCGTCGCGAGCGTGTCACCTGTCACCAACGTGCCGGGACAACACACCTAGCCGTTGCGCGCCCCGCAGAACTCGGCCTCCACCACCCCCACGTACGAGGCGGCGTCGCCCAGCCAGTCGCCGTTGATGTTGAACGTCAGCTGGTGATCGCCGTCCGCCGTCCCGACGACCCCGGACACCGAGCCGTTCGCGCGGCCCGTCTTGCCCACCACCGTAACGCCGCACGAGAGGGTGACGGACTCGATGCCGAGCCCGTAGCGCCAGCCGCCGGTCTCCGCGGGCACGGTGGCGAACATCTTCCGGGTCGCCTCCGGGCCCAGGAGCTGACCGCGGGTCAGGGCCCGGAAGAACGTGTTCAGGTCACCGGTGGTGGAGATGATCTCGCCCGCGGCGCCCAGCCACGACATGTTCTGCGCGGTGGCGTCCACGACGGGCGCGTCCGGCTGCTTCTGGTGCAGCCGTGAGTAGGCGGTGGGGTGCGGCAGCGGCATCCGGGGGCGCAGGCCCGGGAAGGAGGTTTCGCGCAGCTTCAAGGGCGTCAGGATGCGCCGCTGCACCTCGTGGGCGTACGAGTGGCCCGTCACCTTTTCGATGACCATCCCGGCCAGGACGTAGTTGGTGTTGCTGTACGAGGCCTGGCCCGATGTGGTGCGCGGCGGCTGCTTCATGGCGAGGGCGACCAGGTCCGCGGGACGGTAGGTGGTGTAGCGGTGGCCGGGGAATCCGCGGCCGGAGGTGCGGTGTGCGAACTCGGGATCGCTGGTGTAGTTGAAGAGGCCGCTGGTGTGGTTCAGCAATTGGCGCAGGCTGATGGCGCGGCCGTCGTTGCCGTTGCCGCGCACCACCCCCGGCAACCACTTCTCCACGGTGTCGTCCAGGCTCAGGGCTTTCTCCTCTTCCAGTTGGAGGAGGACGGTGGCGATGAAGGTCTTCGTGATGCTGGCGGCGCGGAAGTGCTCGGCGCGGGTGCGTTCCCGGTGCGTCCCGGTGTCCGCGTGACCGGCCGAGCCGAACCACCGGCCGCGCCCGTCCCTGGCCTCGGCGGCCACCCCGGGCAGCCCGCCCTGTTCGACCACGGCGCGCAGCGCGTCCTGCGTGGCCCGGTGGCTGTCCGAACGACGGGTCTCCGGACGGTGGCCGTCCGTCCGGTTCCCGGGGGCCGCGGCTGCCGCGGCGGGCCCGGTGGCCAGGACGGCGGTGAGCGCCAGGGTGAGGGCGGTGGTGCGGACGGTACCGCTCAAGCGGCTGTTCTCGGAAGGCATGCCCGGGACGCTATGGCTCGCAGGCCACCCCGCAGTAGCGACGAAAGTAAGGGTGGCGGACCCACCTTCGGAAGGCATCGGACCGGGCCTGCGCAAGGCATCCGGCCCGGCCGATCGCCCGCTGTATGCCGTACGACGTCGAGCCGGCCCCGTACGACGGTACGGGGCCGGCTCGACGTAACGCCTCCGGAGCGGCGGCGGGCGTGCATCAGCCCGTGATCGCACCCTCCACCCTGGCGACGCGCTTCTGCGGCGCGGGCGGCGCGGGCTTCCGCAGCGCCTGCTGCAGGGCCGCGGCGGCGTGCTTCGGGGTCATCTTGACCTTGCCGGCACCACCGTCGATCGACACGTTGTCGAAGGCATGGCCGTACTTGTCCTCCAGCTTGGCCAGGTCGATGACCGGCTGGAGCGAGCCGTCCTCGGCGACGGAGAAGGACAGCAGCTCGCCGATGGAGCGCTGGCTGAACGGCACCTCGACGCCGCCCGCCGACAGGTAGACCCAGCCGGAGACCGCCGGCTCGGCCATCTCCTTCATCGCCCGGTCGACCGCCGCCTTGTCCGCCTTCGGCCGCTGCTCGACGGCGGCCAGCACCACCGGGGTGTTCCTGCCGGTGGTGGCGCGGTCCAGATACGCCTTCTCGATCTTGCTCTTGGACGCCTTGACGTCGACCGCCTTGTAGGGCCGGCCGTAGTGCGGGACGGCCTTGCCGTTCTCGAAGGTGATCCCGCCGTCCTGGGCGGCGCCCGCCGGACCGGCGATCGCCTTGAGCGCGTTGTCCAGCTTCTCGTCGTCGGTGATCATCGCGGGCTCGGCGGTGCGCTTGCCGCCGAACAGCGAGCTGATGACGGACACCGGGTTGTAGTCGCGCCCCGATGCGTCGCGGACCGTGGCCTGGGTGTCGATGTTCAGCCCGGACCTGGCGGGCACGATCGTCTGCTCCTTGCCGTCCACGGTCAGCTTCAGCGGCTCGGTACGGGCCTTCTGAACCGCCGCGTCGAGCTTCTTGACGGCCTCTTCCTTTGTGGCGCCGCCGATGTCCACGCCCAGCGCGGTGGTCCCGTTGGGTACGTCGGCGTGGTCGAGCAGCAGCCCGGCACCGTACGCGACGCCCGCGAGCACGACGACCGCGACGCCCAACAGGACGATCTTGTTGCGGCCCTTCTTCTTCTTCGGGTTTATCGGTTCGGGGATCTTCGGGCGCGGCGGGGCCGGGGCGTCCTGGCCCGCGCCCGGTCCGGGCGGGAAGGCCGGGCCGGACGCCGGGGCGGCGTCGGCGGGCACCGCCGGGATGCCGCTGACCAGGGTGTCGCTGGAGATCTGGTCGCCGCCGTGGCCTCCGGAACGGCCGGGAGCTGCGGGCGCGCCGCCGGGGAATCCCCCGCCGTCCGTGCCGCCACCCGGTACACCGCCCGCGATGCCGCCGGTGACGCCGAGGCCGCTGCCGGGTCCGGCGGGCGGGGCCGGGGGCTGCGGAGTGAGGATGGCCGTGTCGTCGGCCGCGGCGGGACCGCCGGGCGCACCGGGGCCCTGGAAGCCGGACGGCCGGTCGAAGGACACATCGCCGGCGGCCGGGCCGGTCGTCGGGCCGCTGGGGCCGACGGGTCCGGTAGGCCCGGTGGGCCCCGCGGGCCCGGTGGGGACGCCGCGGCCGTCCGTACGGCCGGAGCCGCCGGGGGCGTCGAACGGGCTCGCCCCGCCCTGCCCCGCGGCCCCGTCGAACGGGTTGGCGGGCGCGTCGAACGGCGACGGCGGGGCCGCGTCGAACGGCGAGTCGCCGCCGTGCGCGGGCGCGTCGGAGAAGAACGGCAGGTCCGGGCGCTGCTGCGTACCGGTGGCCGGGTCCTGCGGCGGGGTCGCGCCCGGCCGGTCCGGCGAGGCCGCCGGAGAGGCGGGCGGCGCGGACGGGGAACCGGCGGAGGCCGCCGAGGGCTTACGGGGCGAGAACCAGTCACTGGTCTTCTCGGCCGGGGCGCTCTTGGCGCCGCCGGAACCGGCCGCCTCGGGCCTGCGGGTGCTTCCCGTACGCTCGGCGCCCGCGGGCCCGCCGTCGGAAGCGCCCGTACCGGAAGCGCCGGACGTCCCCGGCGAACCGGACGAACCGGATCCCGACGATCCGTTCGCGCCGGACTCCTCGCCGACGGGCTTGCGCACGACGACCGGCGGAATGGGGCGGGACCCCGGAATGTTGATCTTGATCCGCGTGGTCAGCGTGGTCTCGGTCTTCGGCTCCTCCGGCTTCGCCACGGCGTCGGCCGCCGCTCCGTCGTCCGCCTCGTGAGGCGTGCCGTACGGCGGTGTCCCCGACGGGTACGCGGCACCGCCGCGCCCCTGGGCACCGGAGGACGAACTGTCAGATTCACGACTCAAAGCAGGTTCTCCCGGTTGGCTCCGCCGCTCGTCAGTAAGGTGCTTGGGCGGCTCGGCGGCGCGCACCACCATACTGTCCGCCGTGGGCGGGTACCCGGGGAGCGGTCCAACGCCCCACCCCCGGACCGCCGTGCGGTTCCGAAAATGATCTACCCGACCGGCGCTTACCCGCCAAGTCGGGCCGCTTGCGCACCGTTGGCCCGCATCTGCGAACCGGTGGCACAGATCACAGCCAGCGCGATGCCGCCGACGAGGAAGACATACGTGCCCGGGCCGGCACCGAAGAGGAAGTCCCCCTCGGGACGGGAGTCGCTGAGCAGGATCACCGTCACCAGCCAGCCCGCACCGGGCGCCAGCACGCCACCCGTCCGGCCGAGCGCCCGCGCGCCCCCGTAGAAGAGGCCGCCGGCCCCCGCCAGCGCCAGCAGCAGCCCGCCGGGGAACCACGCGGCCTGGACGAGTCCGCCCGCGACGGCCACCACCGCGCCGAGGACGAGCAGCAGGACGTACGCGGCCACCCGGCCGGGGCTCAGCGGCGCGGCGAGCCCGGTGCCGGGCGCTCTGCCCGCCGTGCCGCCGTCCGCTGCTTTCCGGCCACCCCCGGCAGCGGCCGCCGTGCCCGTCTTCGGCACCTTGCCGCCCGTCGTGGCCCTGGTCCGCTTCTTCGCGCCGCTCATACCGCCTTCTCCTTCTCGTCCGCGTTGCGCTCCTCGTCCCCCTCGTCGTCCGGTACGCCCGCGAAGAGATCGTCCTCGCGTTCCCCTTCCGCGGCGCCGGACGCACCTCGTACCAGCTGGTAGTGCTCGGTGGCGAACAGTGGCTGCCCCAGGTCGTTGGAGAGCGCGAAGAAGGGGCCCTCGACGGCGATCTGCGTGGCGTGCGCCCGCATCGCCGCCGCCTTGGCGGCCCCGTACCGCTCGCCGCCGGTGATCGAGGCGGTCACCACGGCGTCGTCCACGACCCCCGGCACATCGTCCACCGCGGCGATGCCGGGGAAGGACAGGCCCGCCGCGCGCAGCCGCGCGAAGCCCGCCTCGACCGCCGAGCGCGGGTTGCGGTTCCAGTAGATCTTGGCGATCCGGTGCGGGGCGCCCAGCTCCGGGCGGAAGGCCGGGTCGGCGGCGAGATCGGCGGCGCGCATGGCGACGCGGTGCGCCTTGATGTGGTCGGGGTGGCCGTATCCGCCGTTGTCGTCGTAGGTGACCAGCACCTGCGGCCGTACCTCGCGGGCCACGGAGACCAGGTGGCCGGCGGCCTCGTCCAGGTCGGCCCCCCAGAAGGCGCCCGGCCGCCCGTTCTGCGGCGCGCCCATCATCCCGGAGTCGCGGTAGCGGGCCGCGCCGCCCAGGAAGCGGTGGTCGGTGACCCCGAGCGCCGTCATGGCGGCGGTCAGCTCCTCGGCCCGGTAGGGGCCCAGCGTGTCGTCGCGGTCCGGCGCCAGGTGGGCCAGCTCCGGCGGGATGACCTCGCCCTCTTCGCCCCGGGTGCAGGTCACGAGCGTGACCAGGGCGCCCTCGTCCGCGTACTTGGCCATCGTGGCGCCATTGTTGATGGACTCGTCGTCCGGGTGCGCGTGCACGAGCAGCAGCCGGCGGGCGGGAAGGTCGGTCATGGGAACAGCGTACGAGCCGGGTGGCCGGGACTCAGCATCCGATCCGGCCCGCCCGGCCCGTCCCCCGACTGGAGAACCCGCTCACCATCGGCACCGGGGGTCCCGGCGGGCGGCACGAAGGGGCGGTCGGAACGCGCGCGGACAGTGGCTAGAACTTGATGCCGTTGAGCATGCCCGCGATGTTCGTCGTCATCTGCTTGATGGTCGGGCCGATGGACGAGCTGGCCAGATAGAACCCGAGCAGCATGCACACCAGCGCATGCCCCGTCTTCAGCCCGGACTTCTTGACGAGCAGGAAGACGATGATCGCCAGCAGCACCACCGCCGAAATCGTCAGTGCCACGGCGGCTCACCTCCAAGTACGCACGGTCCGGAAAGCGTTGGGGCGGCGCGGGGCCGACGGCCGACGGCCCCGCGGGCACGGGGAAGTCGCGCTCCACTCCCATACCCACTCCGCGGAAGGGATCATAACTTTCCATGCTCGCGCATATGTCGGTGCACGGGAGCAGAACGGGGGCGCACGCGATCATCGCGAGTGCCGCCGCGCCCGCGCGCGGCCCCGTAGGCTCGTCCGTATGACCGGACAGCTCTCCTTTCCCCGGCAACACGCCCGCACCCAGCGCTTCTCGCTGGGCGCGCCACGCGGCTTCGCGGTCGCGCCGGACGGCTCGCGCGTCGCCTTCCTCCGTTCCCGTACGGGCACCGATCGAGCGAATCTGCTGTGGGTGCTGGATCTTGACGAGGGGCGGGAGTACGCCGCCGCCGACCCCCGCACCCTGCTTGCCGGCGCGGACGAGGAACTGTCCGCCGAGGAGCGGGCGCGCCGCGAACGTACGCGCGAGGGTTCGTCCGGCGTGGTGGGGTACGCCGTCGACGCCGCGGTGGAACTCGCCGCCTTCACCCTCTCGGGCCGCCTGTTCACCGCCGAACTGCGCGCGGGCACGGCACGTGAACTCCCCGTGCCGGGCCCGGTGGTGGACCCCAGGCCGTCGCCCGACGGGCGGCACATCGCGTACGTGTCGCAGGGCCGGCTGCGGGTCGTACCGGCCGACGGATCGGAGCACGAGGAGGACGGCGCGGGCGACCGCTCGCTGGCCGAGCCGGACGGACCGGGCGTCACCTGGGGCCTGGCGGAGTTCATCGCGGCCGAGGAGATGGACCGGCACCGCGGCTTCTGGTGGTCGCCGGACAGCGACCGCCTGCTGGCCGCGCGGGTGGACGACACCCCCGTACGGCGCTGGTGGATCGCCGACCCCGCGCACCCGGACCGGGAACCGGCGCAGGTCGCCTACCCGGCGGCCGGCACCCCCAACGCGTCGGTCGGCCTCGCCCTGCTGGGCCTGGACGGCTCGCGTACGGACGTGACGTGGGATCAGGAGCGCTACCCGTACCTGGCGCGGGTGCACTGGTCCGCGGCCGGTCCGCCCCTCCTGCTCGTCCAGTCCCGCGACCAGCGCGCGCAGCGCTATCTGACCGTCGACACCAAGACCGGCGCCACCAGCACGCTGCACGCCGACGAGGACCCGCGGTGGGTCGAGCTGGCCGCCGGATCGCCGGCCTGGACGCCGGACGGGCGCCTGGTACGCATCGCGGACGAGGGCGGCGCGCGCCGCCTGTTCGTCGGCGACCGGGCGCTGACCGCCGCGCCGCTGCACGTCCGCGCCGTCCTGGACATCGGCGACGACGACGTGCTGTTCACGGCGAGCGCGGAGGACCTGCACGACATCGGCGTCTACCGGGCCTGGTACCGGGGCAGCGGCGACCAGGGCGGCTGGGAGCGGGTCGGGCAGCGCCCGTACCCGTCGGTGTCCTCCGCGGTGCGCGGCGGCTCCGTGACGGTGCTCTCCCACGTCTGCCTGGAGCGGCCGGGGGCGCAGACGGAGGTGGTACGCCTGGAGGCGGACGGCGGCGAGACCTGGCTGGCCGCGGTCGGCTCGTACGCCGAGGTCCCGGTGCTCGCCACCAGCCCGCAGCTCGTCCTCTCGGGCGAGCGGCGCATCCCGTGCGCGGTGGTGCTGCCGACCGGTTACGCGGAGGGCGACGGGCCGCTGCCGGTACTCATGGACCCCTACGGCGGTCCGCACGCGCAGCGGGTGGTGGCCGCGCACAACGCCCACCTGACGTCGCAGTGGTTCGCCGACCAGGGTTTCGCGGTGGTCGTCGCGGACGGGCGCGGCACCCCGGGCCGCTCCCCCGACTGGGAGAAGGCCGTCCACCGGGACCTCGCCGCGGTGGTCCTCCAGGACCAGATCGACGCGCTGCACGGGCTGGCCGGCCGCTTCCCGCTGGACCTGGACCGGGTGGCGATCCGGGGCTGGTCGTTCGGCGGCTACCTGGCGGGGCTGGCGGTGCTGCGCCGCCCCGATGTCTTCCACGCCGCCGTGGTGGGCGCGCCGGTCACCGATCAGCGGCTGTACGACACCCACTACACGGAGCGCTACCTGGGCCACCCGGACGAGGACCCGGCGCGCTACACCGCCAACTCGCTGGTCGGCGACGACGGCCTGGTGGACCCGGCGGAGCAGCACCGGCCGATGATGATCGTGCACGGCCTCGCCGACGACAACGTGGTCGTGGCGCACTCCCTGCGCCTCTCCTCGGCCTTGCTGGCCGCGGGGCGGCCGCACGAGGTACTGCCGCTCTCCGGCGTCACCCACATGACACCGCAGGAACAGGTGGCCGAGAACCTCCTGTTGCTGCAAGTCGACTTCTTGAAGCGGTCGCTGGGCGTGCGGTGAGCCCTGCGGGCTCGTAGTCGAAGACGGAGAAGCGGCCGAGCGGTCTCGCGCGCTGCTCGGCCGCCGGCTTCGCGGCGCCGTGCGTCAGCAGCAGCGCGGCGGCCGGCATTCCTAACGGCCGCGTTCGGCGACCCACAGATCCCGGGCGACCCATCCGGCACACAGCAGGGCCGACAACGCGCACAGCAGTACGGCGAATCCCCCGGCGCCGCGCGCGCGAGTCCTTCTCCGCCCCATGACGTGGCCCGCCCCCTGCCCCCGTACGGACAGGTCTACTCCACTCGCCGCACCGGGACAACAGTGCGGCAGCAGACGGCGGGCGGCGGGCCCGCCGCGCTCCCGGCCGGGGCGGTCACCAGGACGCCCCGGCCGGTTCACGGCACCCGCACGGCCGTACGCTCACGAGCGTGGCGCGTCCGTATATCGGCGTGACGTCAGTCAAGTTGCCTCCGTGTTAAAGCCGTTGGGCACGATATGTCACCCATGCCGTACACCGCGTGCGCCTGTCAAGCACGCCGTGGCGTCGATCTGCACACCCTTCGCTCAAGAAGCGGACACCACCCGGCCAGGCCCCCACCGTCCTCTTGACTGCGACATAAATCACTTGCGAAAGTCCGCTCAACCAGCGGTGCCTATCAGCTCGGCTTCCCGTTCCAAGTGAACTCCGTGCGGGGGAACTTCGCGATGACCAGTCCGTCCCAGACCGCGGTGACGCAAACCGATCCCTCCGGACTCGGCCCCGAGGGCACCGGGAAAATCAAGGGCAGCAAGAACGGGGAACTGGTCGGCCGTTCCCCCGGCCAATTGATGTGGATCAGATTCCGGCGGGACCGGGCCGGAGTGATCAGCGGCTTCGTCGTACTGGCGTTCTTCTTGATCGGCCTGCTGGCCCCGGTGATCTCCAAGCTGTACGGGAAAGATCCGTACACCCGCTACGGGCAGATCACCCCGGGTCTGCTGGTCAACGGATATCCCGCACAGCCGAACGGCGGAATCTCCGGCGAATTCTGGTTCGGTATCGAGCCGGGTCTCGGCCGCGATGTGTTCATGCAATTGATCTACGGCATCCGCACGACGCTCTACCTCTCGGTCGCCATCACCCTCGTATCGGTGCTCACCGCCATCGTCATGGGGGTGGCGGCCGGATACTTCGGCGGCCGGGTCGACTACTTCATCGGGCGGATCATCGACCTGTTGATGGCCTTTCCCAACCAGCTGTTCTTCGTCGCGTTCGTCCCCGTGGTCGGCGCGATCTTCGTGGCCCCCGAGGACGCGATGGCGACCTGGATGCGCTGTCTCATTCTGATCCTGGTGCTGTGGTTCCTGGGCTGGATGAGCCTGGCCCGGCTGCTGCGCGGCACCGTCCTGTCCCTGCGCGAACGGGAGTTCATCGACGCGGCCAAGGTCAGCGGGGCCTCCCCGGCCCGCATCATCCGGCGCGAGCTGCTGCCGAACGTGATGACGCCGATCCTGGTGCAGACCACGTACATGCTCCCCAACTTCGTCACCGCCATCGCCGGCCTGTCCTTCCTGGGCGTCGGCCTGGTCGAGCCCACGCCCGACTGGGGCCGGATGTTCGCCAACGCCACGGACTACTACCGCAACGACATCACGTACTTGTTCTTCCCCGGCGTCGCGATGGTGATCTTCATCGTGGCGTTCAACCTCCTCGGGGATTCCGTCCGGGACGCCTTCGACCCGAAGCGCGCCCGGTGAAACGTGTTCCACGGGGGGTGCTGCCACCCCAGCACCGCACACGTCAGGCAGCGGCTACGGAACTACGACAGGCAGGTGCATCCACCACCATGAAGACAGTCCGTACGCACAGAGCGCGCGCCACGGTCGTGGCGCTGTCCGCGGGGGCACTGGTCCTGACCGCCTGCAGCAGCGGGGCCGGCAAGGGAGCGGGGGACGACGAGGGACGCAAGAAGGCGGAGAGCCAGCGTGCCCAGATCACCTTCGGGGACGCCAAGGCGTCCACCGGACCGGCCGAGGCGGTGCCGGGCGCCACGTCCGGCGGCACGCTCAAGGTCTACCAGCGCGACACCTACGACCACCTGGACCCGGCCCAGATCTACGTCAGCGACGAGGGCACCATGTCCACGCTGCTGTTCCGCCGGCTGACCTCGTACCACCTGGACAACCAGGGCAAGTACACGGTGGTCGGCGACCTGGCGACGGACAGCGGCAAGTCCTCCGACGGCGGCCGGACCTGGACGTACACCCTGAAGAAGGGCGTGAAGTTCGAGAACGGGCAGCCGATCACCTCCAAGGACATCCGGCACACCTTCGAGCGGCAGTTCGCGAGCTTCATCTCCAACGGGCCGACGTATGTGCAGCGCTGGCTGGCCGACGCGGAGGGCAACGAATACCGCAAGCTGCTGCCGGACGGCCCGTACAAGGGCAAGCACCTGCCCGACAGCGTGCTGGAGACACCGGACGAGAACACCATCCGCTTCCACTTCAAGAAGCCGGTCGGCGACCTGCCGTACGCGCTGGCCATGGCGGGCTACGGCATCGTGCCGGAGAAGGGCGACACCAAGGAGCGGTACGACAAGGCGCCGATCGCCTCGGGCCCGTACAAGATCCAGCCGGGGTCGTTCAAGTCCGGCAAGGGCATGCAGCTGGTCCGCAACCCCAACTGGGACCCGAACACGGACATCACCCGCCACCAGTACGTCGACCGGTTCGACATCCAGTTCGGTGTCTCCTACCCCGACTCGACGCAGCGGCTGATGTCCGACAGCACCGACAACCAGGCCGCCATCAGCTTCAACAACCAGGTCGACGCCGCCAACCTCCAGCAGGTGGCCAACAACCCGGACGTCAAGAAGCGCTCCACCTCCGGCTACCAGCCCTACGTCGGCGTCATGAACTTCAACATGAAGCGCCTGAAGGACAAGAAGGTCCGCGAGGCGATCGCCTACGCGCTGCCCATCCAGGCCGTCCTGGACGCGTACGGCGTGCCGGGCGGCGGCGAGCTGGCGGGCAGCTACATCAGCCCGACGCTGACCGGTCACAAGGACATCGACCCGTACGGCAAGCTCAAGAAGCCGATGGGCGACGTGGAGAAGGCCAAGCAGCTGCTCAAGGAGGCCGGCAAGGTCGGCATGAAGCTGACCTTCGCGTACACCAACGCGCCGGAGCCGCAGAAGTATTCGGTCGCGGTCGCCGACAACCTGCGCAAGGCCGGCTTCAACGTGCAGAACAAGGACCTGCCCTCGGACACCTACTACGACATCATCGGCAAGGTCGACAACCAGTTCGACATCTACCCCTCCGCGTGGGGCGCCGACTGGCCCAGCTCGCTGACCGTGATCCCGCCGGTCTACGACGGCCGGCAGATCCAGGACAACGCGCCGAACTACTCGCACTACAACAACCCCGCGGTCAACAAGGAGATCGACCGGATCTCCCAGCTGACCGACCAGACGAAGGCCGCGCACGACTGGTTCGCGCTCGGCGAGAAGATCCTCAAGGAGGACCTGCCGCAGCTGCCGACCTTCTACTACAAGCAGGTCCAGCTGCACGGCTCCAAGGTCGGCGGAGTCGTCAACAACGACATCATCAGCTCCGTCGACCCGACCAAGCTGTACGTGAAGAAGTAGCGGAGCCGGCGCCCAAGGCGCCCGCGCGCCGCCCGCGCCCGGTGTGCCCGTCGTCCCGGACGGGCACACCGGCCCGGCGCACCCTGCCCCCTCCGGCCGCTTACGAGAGCTGCGACTGCCATGCTGCGTTTCCTCTTCCGCCGGTCCCTCGGCGCGATCGTGATCCTGCTGATCATCAGCGCGTTCACGTTCTTCCTCTTCTTCGCCGCCCCCCGGGATCCCGCGCTGCTGGCCTGCGGAAAGAACTGCACGCCCGACGCCATCGCAGTGATCCACAAGAATCTCGGGCTCGACAAGCCGGTACCGGTCCAGTACTGGGAATTCATGTCCGGCATCGTCACCGGACGGGATTTCGCCCAGGGCCCCTGCCCGGCCCCGTGCTTCGGCTATTCCTTCGCCAACGGCGACCCCGTCTGGGACACGATCGTGGACCGTTTCCCGACCACCGTCTCGCTGACCATCGGCGCCGCCGCGGTCTTCCTGACGGTGGGCGTCGGCACCGGAATGATCGCGGCCTGGAAACAGGGCAAGCTGATCGACAAGATCTTCAGCTCGGCCTCGCTGGTGCTCTCCTCGATGCAGATCTATTTCGTCGGGCCGATCGTGCTGGCCGTGCTGGTCTACAACCTCGGCTGGTTCGGACAGCCGAAATACGTACCGTTCTTCGACGACCCCGTGGGGTGGTTCCTGGGGCTGATCATTCCGTGGTGTGTGCTGTCCATCATCTTCACCGCGCAGTACACCCGTATGGCGCGCTCCTCGATGATCGAACAGCTCCAGGAGGACCATGTACGGACCGCGCGGGCCAAGGGAATGGCGTCCCGCAGGGTCTTCTTCCGCTACGCCTGGCGCGGCTCGCTCATTCCCATCGTCACCATTTTCGGCATCGACCTGGGCTCCCTTTTCGGCGGCGCGATGATCACCGAATACACCTTCGCGCTGCCGGGCCTGGGCACCCTCGCCGTGAAGTCGGTGCAGAACACCGATCTGCCGATGACCATGGGCGTGATGCTGTTCGCCGCGACCTTCATCATCCTGTTCAACATCGTGGTGGACGCCTGCTACGCGTTCATCGACCCGCGCGTGCGGCTGTCCTAGGAGAGACCCCGTGTCCACACCCACCCAGCCCGCGGCCGCACCGGGCCCGGCCGCGCCGGCGTCCGACCCGCCCTTCCTGTCCGTACGGGATTTGTACGTACGGTTCGGCACCGAGGACGGCGTGGTCCAGGCGGTCGACGACCTCTCCTTCGACCTGGAGCGCGGCCGCACCCTCGGCATCGTCGGCGAGTCCGGCTCCGGCAAGTCGGTGACCAACCTGGCGATCCTGGGCCTGCACAACCCCAACTACACGAAGATCGCCGGGGAGATCCTGCTGGACGGCGACGAGCTGACCGGGGCCCGCGAGAAGGACCTGGAGAAGCTGCGCGGCAACAAGATGGCGATGATCTTCCAGGACCCGCTGACCTCGCTGTCGCCGTACTACACGGTGGGGCGGCAGATCGCCGAGCCGTACGTCAAGCACACCGGCGCGAGCAAGCGCGAGGGCCGGCAGCGGGCGATCGAGATGCTGGGCAAGGTGGGCATCCCGCAGCCGACGCTGCGGGTGGACGACTACCCGCACCAGTTCTCCGGCGGGATGCGGCAGCGCGCCATGATCGCCATGGCGCTGGTGTGCAACCCGTCCCTCCTGATCGCCGACGAGCCGACCACGGCGCTGGACGTGACCGTACAGGCGCAGATCCTGGACCTGCTCAAGGACCTCCAGCAGGAGTTCGGCTCCGCCATCATCCTGATCACCCACGACCTGGGCGTGGTCGCCAACACCGCCGACGAGCTGCTGGTGATGTACGCCGGGCGGGCCGTGGAGCGCGGCACCGTCAAGGAGATCCTCACCGAGCCGCGGCACCCGTACACCTGGGGGCTGCTGGGCTCGATGCCGCGGCTGTCGTCGAGCGTCGAGGAGCCGCTGACCCCGATCCCCGGCACGCCGCCGAGCCTGCTCGCGCCGCCCTCGGGCTGCCCCTTCCATCCGCGCTGCGCGTTCCCGGCCGAGGTCGGCGGCTCCCGCTGCCAGGACGAGCGCCCCCTGCTGGCCCCCGGGCGCGCCGCGGCCTGCCATCTGAGCCCCGACCAGAAGCACACCCTGTTCACCGAGAAGATCAAGCCCAGGCTGGGCTAGGGGGACGACCATGAGCGCACCCGAAGACGTCATCGTGCCCGCTCCCCGTCCGGCCGCCGCCGAGCCCGGCGAGGTGCTGCTGAGCGCCGAGGGCCTGACCAAACACTTCCCGATCATGGCCGGGTTCCCGTTCAAGCGCCGGATCGGCGCGGTGCAGGCGGTCGACGGCATCGACCTGACCGTGCGCACCGGCGAGACGTTCGGCCTGGTCGGCGAGTCGGGCTGCGGGAAGTCCACCACCGGGCGGCTGCTGACCCGGCTGCTGGAGCCGACCGCGGGGTCGATCACGTACCGGGGCCGGGACATCACCCACGCCGGGCGCAAGGAGCTGGCCCCGGTCCGCTCCGAGATCCAGATGATCTTCCAGGACCCGTACTCGTCGCTGAACCCCCGGCAGACGGTCGGCACCATCATCGGCGGGCCGATGGAGATCAACGGCATCGATCCGCCGGGCGGCCGGGAGCAGCGGGTCCGCGAGCTGCTGGAGACCGTCGGCCTCAATCCGGAGCACTACAACCGCTTCCCGCACGAGTTCTCCGGCGGCCAGCGCCAGCGCATCGGCGTGGCCCGCGCGCTCGCGCTGGAGCCGAAGCTGATCGTCGCGGACGAGCCGGTCTCCGCGCTGGACGTCTCCATCCAGGCCCAAGTGGTCAACCTGCTCCAGGAGTTGCAGCGCGAGCTGAACATCGCGTTCCTGTTCATCGCGCACGACCTGGCGATCGTGCGGCACTTCAGCCAGCGGGTCGCGGTGATGTACCTGGGCAAGATCGTCGAGGTCGGCGACCGGGACTCGATCTACCACCGGCCACGCCATCCGTACACCCACGCGCTGCTCTCCGCCGTCCCGGAGGCCCGGCTGCTGGACGCGCAGGAGGAGCCGGACGACCGCGAGCGCATCCGGCTGGCCGGGGACGTGCCGTCGCCGATCGACCCGCCGTCCGGCTGCCGGTTCCGTACCCGCTGCTGGAAGGCGCGCGACAAGTGCGCCACCGAGGAACCGCCGCTGATGCGGATCACGGGCAATGTGGCGGACCACCTGACGGCGTGCCACTTCCCGGAGGAGCCCACGACGGCGGCGCGGGACGAGGACATCGTGCTGGACCCGGCGCTGGCGGCGATCGAGGACGTGGCGCCGGGGCAGGAGCCGGAGGCGCCCTGAGGGCGGGCACCGGCCGCCCGTCAGTCCTCCGGCACGACCTGCCGCTCCTCCGCGAAGTGGCACGCCGAGGCGTGCCGCGCGGGCCCCGTCACCTGCTCGAACCCTTCCGGTACGGCCAGCGCCGGCACTTCCAGCGCGCAGCGCTCCCGCGCCTTCCAGCAGCGGGTGCGGAAGCGGCAGCCGGACGGCGGGTCGGCGGGTGAGGGCACGTCCCCGGTCAGCAGGATGCGTTCGCGACGGGTGCGTGCCCCGGGGTCCGGTACGGGTACGGCGGACAGCAGGGCCTGGGTGTACGGGTGCGTCGGATGGCCGTAGATCTCGTCCTCCGTACCGGTCTCGGCGAAGCGGCCGAGGTACATCACGGCGACCCGGTCGGAGATGTGCCGCACGACGGACAGGTCGTGCGCGATGAAGACGTACGACAGGTCGAACTCGTCCTGGAGCCGTTCCAGCAGGTTGACGACCTGCGCCTGGACGGACACGTCCAGTGCGGAGACCGGCTCGTCCGCCACGATGATCTCCGGGCGCAGTGCCAGGCCGCGCGCGATGCCGATGCGCTGGCGCTGGCCGCCGGAGAACTGGTGCGGATAGCGGTTGACGTACTCCGGGTTGAGCCCGACCACGTCGCCGATGATGTCGCCGACCGTCATCCGCGGGTTGAGCGAGGTGTACGGGTCCTGGAACACCATCTGGATGTTGCGCCGTACGGCCTTCAGCGCGCGCCCCGACAGCCTGGTGATGTCGTCCCCTCGATACAGGATGCGGCCGCCGGTCGGCTTCTCCAGCCCGACCAGCATCTTGGCGACCGTCGACTTGCCGCACCCGGATTCGCCGACGATGCCCAGCGTCTCGCCCTTGCGCAGCGTGAAGGAGACGGTGTCCACCGCCCTGACCGAGCCGATCTGCCTGCGGACCACGATGCCGCGGGTCAGCGGGTAGAGCTTGGCCAGCTCCCGTACGTCGAGGACGGGCTCCCCCGCGCCCGCCGCCGCCTCAGCGCTCATGGGCGCTCTCCCTGCTCACTGACGGTCTCCTCCCAGAAGTGGCACGCGCTGGCCCGGCCCGGGGCCACGTCGTAGAGCGGCGGCCGGTCCGTACGGCAGATGTCCTGCGCCTTGGGGCAGCGCGGGTGGAAGGGGCAGCCCGGCGGGATCGCGGTCAGGCTGGGCGGCAGGCCCTTGATCGCGTACAGCTCCCGGCCCTTGCGGTCCAGGCGCGGGATGGAGTCGAGCAGGCCGCGGGTGTACGGGTGGGCCGGCGCCCGGTAGAGGTCGTGGACGGGGGCGGTCTCCACGATCCGGCCCGCGTACATGACGGCGATCCGGGCGGCCACGTCCGCGACCACGCCGAGGTCGTGGGTGATCAGCACGAGACCCATGGCGTACTCCCGCTGGAGTTCCGCCAGCAGATCCATGACCTGCGCCTGGACCGTCACGTCCAGGGCCGTGGTGGGCTCGTCCGCGATGATCAGCTCCGGTTCCAGGGCCAGCGCCATCGCGATCATGATGCGCTGGCGCATCCCGCCGCTGAACTGGTGCGGGTAGTCGCCCACCCGGCTGCGGGCGGCCGGGATGCGCACCCGGTCCATCAGCTCGGCGGCCCGGGCGCGGGCCGCCTTGCGCGAGGCGCCGCGGTGCACCTCGAACATCTCCCCGAGCTGCGCGCCCACGCTGAGCACCGGGTTGAGCGCCGACAGCGCGTCCTGGAAGATCATCGCCAGCTTGCTGCCGCGGATCCGGCGCCGCTCCTCGGCGCCCGTCCGCAGCAGGTCCCGGCCGTGGAAGAGGATCTCGCCGCCGGTGACGCGGCCGGGCGGGGTGTCGAGGATGCCCATCACCGCCTGCGCGGTCACCGACTTGCCCGACCCCGACTCGCCCAGCACGGCCAACGTCTCGCCCGCGGCGACCGTGTAGCTGACGCCGTTGACCGCGTGCGCGATTCCGTCCCGCGTACGGAATTCGACCTGCAAGCCGCGCACGTCCAGCAGGTCCCCGCTGCCCGCGGGGGCGGCGGCCTCTGCCGTGCCCTCAACCGTCATCCACCGTCTCCTCAGCGCAGCTTGGGGTCGAGGGCGTCGCGCACCGCGTCGCCGAGCATGATGAACGCCAGCACGGTCAGGCTGAGCGCGCCCGCGGGCCACAGCAGCATGTGCGGCGCGTTGCGGATCTGTTTGGACGCCTCGGAGATGTCGATGCCCCAGGAGACGGTCGGCGGCTTCAGGCCGACGCCCAGGTAGGACAGGGTCGCCTCCAGCGCGATGTACGTACCGAGCGCGATGGTCGCAACGACGATCACCGGGGCGACCGCGTTGGGTGCCAGGTGCCGCAGCAGCAGCCGGGTGTTCCCGGCCCCCAGCGCCCGCGCGGCCTGCACGAAGTCGGCCTGTTTGACGGTCAGTACGGAACCGCGCGCGATCCGCGCGAGCTGCGGCCAGCCCAGCAGCACGATGAACCCGACGACCGGCCACACGGAGCCGGACGGCACCACGGACAGGAACACCAGACCGCCCAGCAGCATCGGAATGGCGAAGAACATGTCGGCGATCCGGGAGAGCAGCGCGTCCCACCAGCCGCCGAAGAATCCCGCGAGGCCGCCCAGCACCCCGCCGAGCAGCGCGGCCCCGGCCGTCGCGCAGACGCCGACCGCCACCGAGGCGCGGGCCCCGTACACCGTCCGCGCGAAGACGTCGCAGCCCTGGGTGTCGAAGCCGAAGGGGTGCCCGGCGCGCGAGCCCTCCTGGGACAGGGTGATGTCGCAGTCGAGCGGGTCGGTGCTGGTCAGCAGGGACGGCCAGACGGCGATCAGCACGAAGAAGACGATCAGCAGTCCGGAGACCAGGAAGACCGGGTTGCGGCGCAGGTCGTGCCAGGCGTCCGACCACAGGCTGCGGGCCCGGCCGGCCGCGGGCTGCACACCGCTACCCTGCGGCGCTCCCGGCGCGCCGGGCACTTCGGGCGGTCCGGCGAGCCCGCCCATGGTCTCCGCCTCGACGGCGGGCAGCGGCGTCCCGCTGCCCGCCGTCCGGAACGGCTCGGGGCGCTCGTGTTCAGGCATAGCGGATCCTCGGGTCGAGCACGGCGTACAGGAGGTCGACGATCAGGTTCGCCAGCAGGAAGACGATGACCAGGACGGTCACGAAGCCGACGACGGTCGGGGAGTTCTGGCGGACGATGCCCTGGTACAGCTCGTAGCCGACGCCGTGCACATTGAAGATCCGCTCGGTGACCACCGCGCCGCCCATCAGGCTGCCGATGTCGGCGCCGATGAAGGTGACCACCGGGATGAGCGAG
This sequence comes from Streptomyces rimosus subsp. rimosus, assembly GCF_000720725.1. Taxonomy (GTDB): domain Bacteria; phylum Actinomycetota; class Actinomycetes; order Streptomycetales; family Streptomycetaceae; genus Streptomyces; species Streptomyces rimosus_A. Next base: position 34,171 of record NZ_JOCQ01000007.1, on the reverse strand, counting down.
TTGCGCAGCAGGTGCCGTACGACGATCCGCCGCCGGGGCAGGCCCTTGGCGACGGCCGTGCGGACGTAGTCGGCGCGGGCGTTCTCCGCGATCGACGTACGGGTGAGCCGGGTGACGTACGCCAGCGACACCAGCGCGAGTACGCAGCCGGGCAGCAGCAGCGCGTCCAGGGGCGCGCCGATCGGGACGGCCGGGGTGACCCACCCCCACTTCACGCCCAGCAGGTACTGGAGGACATATCCGCTGACGAACGTCGGCACGGACACCACGACCAGGGTGAGCACCAGCACCCCGGTGTCCAGCAGCCGCCCGCGCCGCAGCCCGCTGAGCACGCCCAGCGTCACCCCGACGACGATCTCGGCGACGATGGCGACGGCGGTCAGCCGCAGGGTGACGGGAAAAGCGGTGCCCATCTTGTCCAGTACCTGCAAGCCGTCGAACGTCGTGCCGAAATTGCCGGTGAAGATCTGTCCCATGTATTGCAGGTACTGCTGCCACAGCGGCTCGTCCAAATGGAGTTCGCGGCGGATCTGCGCGGCGGTCGCGGGGTCGGGGGCGCGGTCGCCGGAGAGCGCGGCGACCGGGTCGCCGAGCGCGTACACCATCACGAAAATCAGGAAGGTGGCACCGATGAAGACCGGCACCATCTGCAGCAGCCGCCGGATCACATAACGCCCCATGGCCGTCCGCCCGCCCTCAGTCCTTGATCGTGATCTGGTCGTACACCGGAACGCTGAAGGGGTTCAGGGCAACGTGCTCGACCCGGTCCGCGTAGCCGCCGCTGCCGTTCTGGTACCACAGCGGAATCGCGGGCATTTCCCGCGCCAGGATCCGCTCGGCCCGGTGATAGGTGTCGTTGACCCGGCGCACGTCGCTCTCCGCGTTGGCGCGGCTCACCAGCCCGTCGAATTCCTTGTTGCTCCAGCCGGAGTCGTTGGACGAGGCGCCGGTGAAATACTGGCTCTGCAGGAAGGTCTGGATCAGCGGATAGTCCATCTGCCAGCCGGCGCGGAACGGGCCGCTCATCTTCTTCGCACTGACCTTGGACCGGTAATCGGCGAAGGTGCCCATCGGGCTCCCGTCGCACACATGCCGCCCCAGCGCCCTGTTGACGCTGTTGCACAGGGCGTCGACCCACAGTTTGTGCGAGCCGGTGTCCGCGTTGTACGTCACCTTCATCGACCCGCCGGGAATCCCGCCCCCCTCCTCGACCAGCTTCCGGGCCGCCGCGGGGTCGTACGTACACGCCGTACCGCACAGTCCCGCCTGGTAGCCGCCGTGCTCGCCGAGGGCCATGGCGGTCCAGTCGGTGGCCGGCGTACGGGTGCCCCGGAAGATCTGCCGGGTGATCGCCGGCCGGTTGATGGCCATGGAGATGCCGCGCCGGACCTTCTCCACCCCCGGCTTCGCCCAGTCCTTGTCATACATCGGGAACGACAGCGTCTGAATAATCCCGGCGGGCTGGTTGATGTACCGACCGCGCAAATCTTTTTGTACGTGCTTGAGCTGCGAAGCCGGCACATCGTCGACGAGGTCGAGATTCCCCGCCATCAGATCGGTATAGGCGGTGTCGTTGTCCGTGTAGACCTGGAGATCGACCCCACCATTCTCCGCCTTGTCCGGCCCGGGGTAGCCCTTCCACCTCCGCAACCGCATGATCCCGCCCTTGGCATACGACTGGACGGCGTACGGCCCGTTGCCGACCGGCTTAGCCAGCCAGGCGTCGTGATCGGTGAAGAACTGCCGGGGCAGCGGCAGAAAAGCGTTGTAGCCGAGCATCTCCGGCCACAGCCCGAATTTCTGGTTCAACCGCACCGTGAACGTCAGCTCGTCCTCGACCTTCAGTCCGCGCATCGTCCGCGCGGCCGGCTTCGCCCCCGCCCCTTCCGGATGCACATCCTCATACCCCTCCACATAACTGAAGAAGGGCGCCCCGAGCTGCCGGTTACTGACCAGCGCACCGTAATTCCAGGCATCGACGAAAGACCGGGCCGTCACCTTCTCGCCGTTGCTGAAGGACCACCCCGGCTTGATCTTCACCGTGAAATTCCGCGCGTCCGGCGATTCGACCGACTCGGCCACCATGTTCTCGGCGACAGCGGTCCGCGGGTTGTACCGCTTCAGCCCCCGGAAGGCCAGGTCGAGCACCTTGCCACCCTGTACGTCGGTGGTGTTGGCCGGCTCCACCGGATTCTGCGGGTCGCCCCAGGACGCCCGTACGACGCTGGGGTCCTGCCCGCCCCCGCCGCACCCGGCGGCCGCCAGGGCAACCGCGGTGGCCGCGAAGAACGCCGAACCGACGCGCAAGGCTCCGCGCAACGAGCTGCCTCCTCAGAGCTGCGGCCCGGACGCCCGCATCGCCCGGCCTACCGGCCCCAACCTGGCATCCCGGACCCATCACGCCCCGTCAGCCGGGCCCGGCGCGGTCGAGAACCCCCCGTACGAGCGATCTTCGTACCTCCGCGGAGGGGGCACGCGTCACCGGGCTCGCTTCATGCCCGGCCACCCCGCGCGGCCGGGCACCACGCGTCACCGGGCGTCATCCGCCGTGGGGCTCGCAGCCGAGTCCGTCGCCATCGCGGTCGAGGTGGTGCGGGTCGGAGGGCCCGACGAGGGTCGGCCCGTGGAGATCGGAGCAGTCGATGTCCCCGCCCGACGACGGCCCGGACGACGGCCCCGGCGACGGCGAGCCGCCGCCCCCGCCACTCGGCGTCGGCCCCGCCACCACCCGGATGTCCGCGCCGACGATCACCCCGTCCCGGACGGTGTACGTACCGGCGAAGGACCGCACGGACCCGTCCCGCTGCTCGGCGTCCAGCGTGACCGAGACGATGTCGCCCCGCACGCCGGTGACGCGGACCGTGTCGTGCGCGGTGTCCGCGAAGCCCGCCACGAAGGCGTCGTAGGAACCCCCGAGGTGCTTGCCGCCGAGCTCCCAGGCGCGGCGGAAGTCGCGGGCATTGACGGCCGCGTAGTAATCCGCGACGACGGAGGCGGCGTCCCGGGCCGTGGCCGCCCCATCCGGCGCGGTGCCGGCCGCGCCCGTTTCCGTACCGGAGGGCGTCGGCGCCTCGGTGACCGTACGGGTGCTCGTGACCGTCGTCCCCGAACCACCCGCCCCGCCTCCACCGGAGGAACCACACCCAGCCAGCACGGCCCCGACCAACGCGGCACTCAGCACAACGCAGCGACGGCGCATTGACCTCACCCCACCAGGCGAATCGTCCCTACGCCCCCAGTCTGCGCCACCCGCCCGGGCTCCGCCCGTGGATCACCCCGAGGCCGGGTCGAACCTCCCCGCCTTCACCACCCGCAGGAGCCCGCCCACCGCCTCAACAGCCACCGTCATCACCGCCAACGGCTCCGCACTCTCCCGCAGCCGCCGAGCACCGTCGGGCCCCGCCGCGACCTCGACACACGCCTCGGTGTGCCCTTCGCTGAAGCTGGATTTCTGCCACTCGAACCGGGACATGTACACCTTCCTAGAGCAGGGGGTACAAGAGTCGCTCGATGAGCCTGACCGTGTCCTTCGAACGCTGCGCCTCAGGTGGAAGCGCCGCCTCCGCCAGCTTAGCGAACGTGTGCGAATATCGCTGGACAGCCTCAACTTCGCCCAGGTACAGGGAGTTCTCGACGTGTGGGACGACCACCGTCGACAATTCCCGCACGGGCGGCATCATCACGGTGAAGGGTGCCCCGAAAGGCACCGGGCCGTCGAACGGCAGCACTTGGAGCGTCACGTTCGGCAGGTGACACACGTCGAGCAAGTGAAGCAACTGGTCCCGCATCAGCTCGCGGCCCCCGAAGGTGACACGCAGCGCGGCCTCGTGGACGACCGCGTGCAGCCCCGGCGCCCCCTCCCCCGACAGCACCCGCTGCCTCTCCACCCGGAACTCCACCGCGGATGCCTCCGCACTGCGCGGCACTTCCACGTACCCGCTGCGGTGTACAGCCGTGGCGTATGCCCGCGTCTGCAAGAGACCGGGTACGAACATCGGCTCGTAGCAGGTGATGGACTCGGCCCCCGCCTCCAGCTCGGCGAAGTCGAGCAGTGGTGCCCGGACGCTGTTCCGGTACAGGCTCCACCACCCTTTTCCGGACTGCCGTCCGAGGTCGATCAAGGCTTCAAGGTAGGTAGAACGTGTACCACTCGCGGTCTGGGCCAATTCGCGCAGCCTCGCCGGAGCCAACGACGTACGCCCGGCTTCGACGTTGCTGACGTGCGATTGCCGCATCCCCATGACGCCCGCGGCCTCGCTGACCGTCAGTCCGGCCCGTTCTCGCAGCCTGCGGACCTCGGCCCCGAAACGCCGTTGCCGGTACGTGGGATTCGCCCTCAGGCCCATGCGTCCCTCCCAGTTCTCCCATCGGCAGTATGGCTCAACTCGGCATTCTTGTGAGTCGGTTGCACGTATACGCCACACGCCCTTACCTTACGTATGGCGCCAGTCACAGACTGCACTCACCTGGAGGCTGCCTCATGAGCACGCCCAGCGAGACCTGGTCCTACGGCTTGTTCATTCCGCACGACCCCCGGGCGGTCGGTGTCGTCAGAGCCGCGCTGCGGCAGATCCTGGCCGGGGCCGGGCTGAACTGCCTGGTCGAGACGGCGGAGCTGATGGTGTCGGAGCTGGTGACCAACTCGTACCAGTACGGCAGGACCGACGCGTACGTGAGCGTGGACCGTTCGCCGTTCGATCTGACGATCGCCGTGTGGGACACCGGCCCGGGCGTGCCGGAGCAGCAGAAGGCGGCGGTGGACGCGGAGTACGGGCGGGGGCTGGGGATCGTGGACGCCTGCGCCGACAGCTGGGGGGTCCGGGACTATCCGAACGGGAAAGCGGTGTGGTTCACGCTGGAGCAGCGGAAGTCCGGAACGGCGTTCGAGGAATGGGGTTGAGGTAGGCCGGGGTGCCCCGAGGGGCGGGGTACAAGGCCCGGAGCGGTAGTCGGGAAAACGTACGCGGGCGCCCGGACCGATCCGGTCCGGGCGCCCGTGTATGCAGGAGGAAGACGGCCCTACGCCGCCCCCACCACGTCCTTCTCCTCCGCGAAGTGGCAGGCGGACTCGTGGGCGGCCAGCGAGTCCGAGCCGGCGAAGCGTTCCGGAATCGCCAGGAGCGGGAGCTCCTCGGCGCACTTGTCCTGGGCCTTCCAGCAGCGGGTGCGGAAGCGGCAGCCGGACGGCGGGTTGGCCGGGGACGGGACGTCGCCGGTCAGGATGATGCGCTCGCGGCCCTCGCGCGCGTCGGGGTCCGGGACCGGGACGGCCGACAGCAGCGCCTGGGTGTAGGGGTGCGTCGGGTGGTCGTAGATCTGCTCGTCCGTGCCGATCTCCGCCATCTTGCCGAGGTACATGACCCCGACCCGGTCGGAGATGTGCCGGACGATGGACAGGTCGTGCGCGATGAAGAGGTAGGAGAGGTTGAACTCGTCCTGGAGCTTCTCCATCAGGTTGATGACCTGCGCCTGGACCGACACGTCCAGCGCCGAGACCGGCTCGTCGCAGATGATGATCTCCGGGTTGAGCGCGAGGCCGCGGGCGATGCCGATGCGCTGGCGCTGGCCGCCGGAGAACTGGTGCGGGTAGCGGTTGACGTACTCGGGGTTGAGGCCGACGACGTCCAGCAGCTCCTGCACCTTGCCGATGATGTCGCCGACCGTCATCCGCGGGTTGAGCGAGGTGTACGGGTCCTGGAACACCATCTGGATGTTGCGCCGTACGGCCTTCAGCGCGCGCCCGGACAGCTTGGTGATGTCCTGGCCCTTGTAGAAGACCTCGCCGGAGGTCGCCCGCTCCAGATTCATCAGCAGCTTGGCGACCGTGGACTTGCCACAGCCGGACTCGCCGACGATGCCGAGCGTCTCGCCCTGGTACAGCTCGAAGGAGATGCCGTCCACGGCCTTGACCGCGCCGACCTGCTTCTTGAACAGGATGCCCTGGGTGAGCGGGAAGTGCTTGACCAGGTTGCGGACTTCGAGGATGGGCTCGCGCCGCGCGTCCTTCTTCGGCTCAGCCATTGATCGTTTCCTCCCAGAAGTGGCACGCGCTGCCGCGGCCGTCGGCGACGGTGTGCAGCGGCGGCACCTCCGTACGGCAGACGTCCTGCGCCTTCGGGCAGCGCGGGTTGAACGCGCACCCCGGCGGGGTGTTGAGCAGGTTGGGCGGCAGGCCCTTGATCGCGTACAGCTCCTGGCCCTTCTGGTCCAGGCGCGGGATGGAGTCGAGCAGGCCGCGGGTGTACGGGTGTGCCGGGTTCTTGTACAGCTCGTGCACGGGAGCGTGCTCGACGATCCGGCCCGCGTACATCACCGCGATCTTGTCGGCCACGTCCGCGACCACGCCCAGGTCGTGGGTGATCAGGATCAGGCCCATGTTGAACTCGCGCTGGAGGTCCGCGAGCAGGTCCATGACCTGCGCCTGGACGGTCACGTCGAGGGCCGTGGTGGGCTCGTCCGCGATGATCAGGTCCGGTTCCAGGGCCAGCGCCATCGCGATCATGATGCGCTGGCGCATCCCGCCGGAGAACTGGTGCGGGTAGTCGTCCACCCGCTTCGAGGCGGCCGGGATCTTCACCCGGTCCATCAGTTCGACGGACTTGGCCTTGGCCGCCTTCTTGCTCAAACCCTGGTGGACCCGGAACATCTCGCCGAGCTGGTAGCCCACGCTGAGCACCGGGTTCAGGGAGGACAGCGCGTCCTGGAAGATCATGGCGATCTTCGCGCCACGGATCTTGCGGCGCTGCTCGCCGGACATCTTCAGCATGTCCTGCCCGCGGAAGAGGATCTCCCCCTGCGGGATCTTGGCCGGCGGCATGTCGAGGATGCCCATGATGGCCTGCGCGGTGACGGACTTGCCGGACCCGGACTCGCCGAGCACGGCCAGCGTCTCACCTGCGCTGACGCTGTAGTTGACGCCGTTGACGGCCTTGACGACGCCGTCCCGGGTGTGGAATTCCACGTGCAGGTCGCGGACTTCGAGCAGCGTGCCCGAGCTTTTGCCCTGGTCCCGCTGCGCGGGAACGTCCGCGGGCTTGGAGATGGTGGTCACGTACGCCTCCCTCAGCGCAGCTTGGGGTCGAGGGCGTCGCGCACCGCGTCGCCGAGCATGATGAACGCCAGAACGGTGATGCTCAGGGCGCCCGCCGGGTAGAGCAGCATGTGCGGCGCGTTGCGCACGTCCGTGGCGGCAGTGGAGATGTCGATGCCCCAGGAGACCGTCGGCGGCTTCAGGCCGACGCCCAGGAACGACAGCGTCGCCTCCAGGGAGACGTACGTACCGAGCGCGATGGTCGCCACGACGATGACGGGCGCCAGGGCGTTCGGCGTGATGTGCCGCAGCAGCATCCGCGAGGTGCTCGCGCCCAGGGCGCGCGCCGCCTGCACGTAGTCCTGCTGCTTGGCGGTGATCACCGAACCGCGGGCGATACGGGCGATCTGCGGCCAGCCCAGGATCGCCATCAGCAGCACGACGGTGAAGATCGAGCCGCCCTTGATGACGGACAGGAAGACGATGCCGCCGAGCAGGATCGGGATGCCGAAGAAGATGTCGCCGACCCGGGAGAGGATCGAGTCCCACCAGCCGCCGAAGAAGCCGGCCAGACCACCCATCAGGCAGCCGAACACGGCGGCGAGGAGGGTGGTGCACACACCGACGACGACCGAGGCCCGGGCGCCGTAGACGGTGCGGGCGTAGACGTCGCAGCCCTGGGTGTTGAACCCGAAGGGGTGGCCGGCGGCCGGGCCCTGCTTGGACTTGGTGATGTCGCAGGCGTACGGGCTGGTGCTGGTCAGCAGGCTCGGCCAGAGCGAGATGACGACCAGGAAGAGGATCAGCACCGCGGAGATGTAGAAGATCGGGTTGCGCCGCAGGTCGCGCCAGGCGTCGCCCCACAGGCTGCGGGGCTTGTCCGTCTTCAGCTCCACGCTGACGACGTCGGCCGCGTCCACGGGGGCCTGGGTGTGCACGGAGGTCTCGGTGTCAGGCATAACGGATCCTCGGGTCCAGGACCGCGTAAAGCAGGTCGACGAGCAGGTTGGCGGCGAGGAAGACGACCACGAGGATGGTCACGAAGCCCACCACGGTCGGCGAGTTCTGCCGCAGGATGCCCTGGTAGAGCTGGTAGCCGACGCCCTGGATGTTGAAGATCCGCTCGGTGACGACGGCGCCGGCCATCAGGCCGCCGATGTCGGTGCCGAGGAAGGTGACGACGGGGATCAGGGAGTTGCGCATCAGGTGGACGGTGACCACCCGGCGGCGCGGCAGGCCCTTGGCCGTCGCGGTGCGGATGTAGTCCGAGCGCAGGTTCTCCGCGATCGAGGTACGGGTGAGCCGGGAGACATAGGCCAGCGAGACACCCGCCAGCACGATGCCGGGCAGCAGCAGCTGGTCGAGGGTGACGTCGATGGAGACCGCCGGGGCGGCCCAGCCGAGCTTCACGCCGATGAAGTACTGCAGCACGTAGCCGGTGACGAACGTCGGGATCGAGATCACCAGCAGCGTGAAGATCAGCACGCCGGTGTCCACGAGCCGGCCGCGGCGCAGGCCCGCGATGACGCCGAGCGTCAGGCCGACCACCAGCTCGATGGCGAATGCCACCAGCGTCAGCTGGATGGTGTTCGGGAAGGCATTGCCCATCAGTTCCACGACCGGGGTGCCGTTGAAGGACGTACCGAAGTCGCCCTGGAAAATGCCGGCCATGTATTGCAGGTACTGGCTCCACAACGGGTCGTTGAGGTGCAGGGACTCCCGGATCGCCGCGGCGGTGGCCGGGTCCGGTGTCCGGTCTCCGAACATGGCGGCGATGGGGTCACCGATCGCGTAGACCATGACGAAGATCAGGAAAGTGGTGCCGATGAAGACGGGCACCATCTGGAGCAGTCGTCGTATGACGTAGCGCCCCATGTGTCCTCCAGGAAAGCGCCGACGCGGGAGCAGCCGGACCCGTTGTGGACGGATACCGACTGCCCCCTGCCGCCGTAAGCGGTTATGTTCTTCGCGCCCCGCTCAGGGGCGGCTGCGTCGGATCAGCTCTTGACCTGAATGTCGCTGAAGACAGGGACGCTGAAGGGGTTGAGCGCGACGTCGGAGACCTTCTCCGACCAGCCGACGGTGCCGTTCTGGTAGAAGAGCGGAATGTTCACCGCGTCCTGGATGACGAGCTTCTCGGCCTGCTTGTAGATCTCGGTGGCCTTCTTGATGTCCGTCTCGGCGGCGGCATCGTCCATCAGCTTGTCGAATTCCTTGTTGCTCCACTTGCCGTCGTTGGAGCTGGCCCCGGTGGCGTACAGCGGGGTGAGGAAGTTCTCGATGTGCGGGTAGTCCATCTGCCAGCCGGCGCGGAACGGCCCGTTCATCTCGCCCTTGGTGATCTGGTTGCGGAAGTCACCGAAGGTACCGACCGGGTTGCCCACGCACGCCTTGTCGTCGCCGAGGACCTGGTTGATGCTGTTGCAGGCCGCGTCCGCCCACTGCTTGTGGGAGTCCTTGTCGGCGTTGTAGCTGATGGTCAGCTTGCCGCCCGGGATGCCGCCGCCCTCTTGGATGAGCTTCTTGGCCTCGGTCGGGTTGTAGGTGCAGACATCGCCGCACATGTTCTTGTCGTAGCCGTTGGCCTCGCCGAGCACCGGGGCGGTGAGGTCGACCATCGGCGTACGGGTGCCGTTGTAGATCTTCTCCGTGATGCTCTTGCGGTCGATCGCCATGGAGATGCCCTTGCGGACCTTCTCCATCCCCGGCTTGTTCCACTCGGGCTTGTAGAACGGGAAGGTGACGGCCTGGTAGATACCCGCGGGCTGGGTGAAGTAGTTGCCCTTGAGGTCGTTCTTGGCGTTCTTGATCTGCTCCGCCGGGATGTCATCGTCGACATCGAGGTTGCCGGCCTGGAGGGCGGCGTACGCGGCGTTGGAGTCGGTGAAGACCTGGAGCAGGACGCCCTTGTTCTTCGGCTTGTGCTGACCGGCGTAGTGCTCGTTCGGAACCAGCTTCATCAGCTTGCCCCGCTCGTACGACTCGACGGCGTACGGGCCGTTGCCGACCGGCTTCTTGAGGTATTCCTCGTGCTTGTCGAAGAACAGCTTGGGCAGCGGCGCGAACGCCTTGTAGCCCAGGCGGACCGGCCAGGTGCCGAACTTCTTGCTGAGCTTGACGGTGAAGGTGGTGTCGTCCACGACCTTCAGGCCCGACAGCGTCTGGGCGGTCGGCTTGCCGTCCTCCGGCGAGGTCTTGTCGTAGCCCTCGATGTCGGAGAAGAAGTAGGAGTTCTTCTGCTTGTTGGTGGCCAGCGCCGCGTAGTTCCAGGCGTCCACGAACGACTTGGCGGTGAGCGCCTCGCCGTTGGAGAACTTCAGACCCTTCTTGATCTTGATGGTGAAGTTCTGGGCGTCCGTGGTCTCGATGGACTCGGCGGCGGCGTTCTTCGCCTCGCCGGTCTTGGGGTCGTACTCCTTCAGATTCATGAAGATCTGGTCCAGCACCTTGCCGCCGAGCACCTCATTGGTGTTCGCGGGCTCCAGCGGGTTCTGCGGGTCACCCCAGTTGGCCCGGACGAAACCGGCCTGAGCACCCGAACCACCGCTGCTTCCACCGCACGCCGTCGCCGACAGGGCGATGGCTATCGCCCCTGCGATCCAGGTGGCGCTCTTGGCACCGCGCATGGGACTGCCTCCTCATGAGTCCATTCACTTCATGGAAAGGAGCTGCCCGCAGCTGACACCCCTGACAGCCAGCGACCAGCCCCTGCTGCTCGTGAGTCGGCGCTCCCCACAGCGCGTGACCCATTGACCCGAGCTCAATGCACCCCAGTCTCAGTCACCTTCGCCCCATAAACCACGTGTAAGGGGTCTCGGTTTGGTCACATCCGTTTTCCGGAAGTTCGGAATCCGGACAAACCAAACCATCCAGACGGTAACGAAACGGACTGTCGGCGCACCACATCACGATCTTCGTCCGCAATTCGGACTCACCATGGCCGGATCGCAACCGAAATCTTGTTGACTCATTGCGTTCCATTGCGATAACAGCTGCACCAGGACGGGAAACGGAAAGCGCCCCATCGGACGGTGAATCCGATGGGGCGCTCTCGGAGCGTAATCGCCGGTCGTACGCCGGGAGTTACCCGGCGTGACGGATCAGCGCTTGGCGCGCGACGCCGTCCGGGCCCGCTCGCGGGCGTCCAGGACGACCTTGCGGATGCGGACCGCCTCCGGGGTGACCTCGACGCACTCGTCGTCGCGGCAGAACTCCAGCGACTGCTCCAGGGAGAGCTTGCGCGGCGGCACGATCGACTCCGTGACATCGGCCGTGGAGGACCGCATGTTCGTGAGCTTCTTCTCCTTGGTGATGTTCACGTCCATGTCGTCGGAGCGCGAGTTCTCACCAACGATCATGCCCTCGTACACCTCGGTGCCCGGGTCGGTGAACAGCACGCCGCGCTCCTGGAGGTTGGTCATCGCGAAGGCGGTGACCGCGCCGGCCCGGTCGGCGACCAGCGAACCGTTGTTGCGGGTGGTCAGGGTGCCGAACCAGGGCTCGTGGCCCTCGTGGATGGAGTGCGCGATGCCGGTGCCGCGGGTGTTGGTCAGGAACTCCGTACGGAAGCCGATCAGACCGCGGGAGGGCACGACGAACTCCATGCGGACCCAGCCCGAGCCGTGGTTGGACATGTTGTCCATCCGGCCCTTGCGCACGCCCATGAGCTGGGTGACCGCGCCCATGTGCTCCTCGGGCACGTCGATCGTCATGCGCTCGACCGGCTCGTAGGTCTTGCCGTCGACCTCCTTGGTGACCACCTGCGGCTTGCCGATGGTCATCTCGAAGCCCTCACGGCGCATCTGCTCGACCAGGATGGCCAGCGCCAGCTCACCGCGGCCCTGCACCTCCCAGGCGTCCGGGCGCTCGGTCTCCAGCACGCGCAGCGACACGTTGCCGATCAGCTCGCGCTCCAGGCGGTCCTTGACCTGGCGGGCGGTGACCTTGCGGTCCTTGACCGCGGCCTTGGCGTCCGCGCCCTTGCCGGTGCCGCCGCGGCCGACCAGCGGGGAGGTGTTGGTGCCGATGGTCATCGAGATCGCGGGCTCGTCGACCGTGATCAGCGGCAGCGCGACCGGGTTCTCCGGGTCGGCCAGCGTCTCGCCGATCATGATGTCGGGGATACCGGCGACGGCGCAGATGTCGCCCGGGCCCGCCACCTCGGCCGGCTTGCGGGTCAGCGCCTCGGTCATCATCAGCTCGGTGATGCGCACGTTCTGGACGGAGCCGTCGCGCTTCATCCACGCGACGGTCTGGCCCTTGCGCAGCTCGCCCTGCTCGACGCGGAGCAGCGCGATACGGCCGAGGAAGTTGTCCGCGTCCAGGTTGGTGACGTGCGCCTGGAGGGGGGCCGACTCGTCGTACTCGGGGGCCGGGACGGTCTCCAGCAGCGTGGAGAAGAACGGCTCCAGGTTGTCGCTGTCCTGCGGGACGGTGCCGTCCTCGGGCTTGGTCAGCGAGGCGACGCCGTCGCGGGCGCAGGCGTAGACGATCGGGAACTCGATCTGGTCCTCGTCCGCGTCCAGGTCCAGGAACAGGTCGTAGGTCTCGTCGACGACCTCGGCGATCCGGGAGTCCGGGCGGTCGGTCTTGTTGATGCACAGGATGACCGGCATCTTCGCGGCCAGCGCCTTGCGCAGCACGAAGCGGGTCTGCGGCAGCGGGCCCTCGGAGGCGTCCACGAGCAGCACGACCGCGTCCACCATCGACAGACCGCGCTCGACCTCGCCGCCGAAGTCGGCGTGGCCGGGGGTGTCGATGATGTTGATCGTGATCGGGTCCCCGCCGTCCTTGGGGTGATACTTCACCGCCGTGTTCTTGGCGAGGATCGTGATGCCTTTCTCACGCTCCAGGTCGTTCGAGTCCATCATGCGCTCGTCGAGGTTCTCCGCGGCGTGCGCGGCGAACGAGCCGGCCTGCTTGAGCATGGCGTCGACGAGGGTCGTCTTGCCGTGGTCGACGTGGGCGACGATGGCGACGTTACGAATGTCGTGGCGCGTGGGCATACTGCGGCGCTTCTCCCGGATCGTGGATGGCTGCACGTACGGTCCGGTACGTGTGCCTGCCGGGCATGAAGACGCCACGGCCTCACCCCATGGTACGTGGCCGGGGCGGCATCGGCCGCCCCAGGTTGCGCGGACCGGCTCTGACCTGCGGCGATGCTAATCCGAACGGGAATCGTGCACCGGTTGGGCACCTGTCGTTCCCCGCCCGGCCGGACGGGTGACGGGTGCACGTCACCCGTCCTCGCGGCGGTGGGACGGGGGCACGCGACCCGACCGTCACGGCGCGGGGACGGGCGCCCGCGACCTGACCGTACGGCTGCGGGACGGCCACCCCGGGTGATCGTCCGGGGCGGCCGTCCCGCGGTGTCAGTCGCAGTCCGCCGTCAGCCCTTCCGGTAGCCGATGTCCTGGTAGCGCGGCGTCGAGAACCCGAAGGCACCCGCGTTGACCAGGTTCTTCTTCGCCGCGACCACCTCGGGGCGCTGGTAGAGCGGTACCGAGCCGGCCGCCGCCCAGATCCGGGCGTCGGCGCGTTCGACCAGCTCGCGGGAGGCGTCCTCGTCCAGCTCGGCCGCCGCCTGGTCGAAGAGCTGGTCGATGTGGTCGGTGCCGACCCGGGTGTAGTTCTGCTCGACGGTCAGGCTGCCGTCGGCCGCGGGCTGCGGCTTGGCGTAGATCGGGCGGCCGTCGGTGGCCGGGTAGGCGGAGCCGGGCCAGGTGTAGAGCGCCAGGTCGAAGTCGCCGGCGGCGATGTGGTCCTCGAAATAGCTCTTGTCCGGCACCTTCTGGACGACGGTCTGCACCCCGATCCGGGCGAGCATCCCGGAGATCCGGTCGGCCACCGTGCGCAGCCGCTCGGAGCCGGGCCCGTCCGGCAGCACGAAGCGCAGGGCGAGCGGCTTGCCGTCCTTCTTCACGGCGGCCGGGCCGCCCGCGGCGGGGTCGGCCGGGCCGGTGAGCGCCAGGGCGTCCGCGCCGGCCGGCTTGCCGTCGGCCGCCCGGCCCGCTCCGGCGTTCCCGTACGGAGTCCGTACGCCGCCGGGCGCGGGAGCCACCTCGATCATCTCGGCGACGCTCAGCGCGTTGGCCGCCAGCATCTCGTAGCGCCGGTAGTCCGCGTACGCGGCGGCGGCCGTGTCGCCCTCGGCGGTGGTGCGCCGGTCGGCGGCAGCGGTCTTGTAGAAGACGGCGCTCTGCCGCAGCAGCGTGGACCGCTGGAGGTCGGCGGCCCGCACCCCGGCCGAGGCCAGCGGCGTCGTCGGTACGGTGCCCGCCCGGACCACGTCGCCGCCCTTGTCGTCGTCGTGTCCGGCGTCCACCTTCTCGTCCGGCTTCCGCGGCCGGGCCGTGCCGCCCGGCGCCCGCCAGCCCGCGTCCGCCAGCATCGCCCGCGCGGCGCCGGTGTCCGGTCCGCCGAGGGCGCCGCTGTGGTCCGCGTAGCCGGGCTGGCCCGCCATCAGCAGGTGGCTGCCGAGCGGGCGGTTCGGCAGGCCGAGCGGCTTGAGCACGCTGTCGGCCAGCTTCTGCCGGTCGATGGCACGGGCCACCGCGCGGCGCACCCGCTCGTCGTTGAGCGGGTTGGTGCTGCCGTTGAGGGCGAGCTGCGTGTAGGCGGGTTCGAGGGCCTTGCGGACGGTGTAGGCGCGCAGCGCCTCCTGCTCGGCGGTGGCCGCGCGGCGCGGTGGTACGTCGTCGCCGCCCGTGGCCGGGGAGCGCTCGGCGTCGTTCTCCGCGCCCTCGGCGCGCCCGGCTTGCGAGGCCCGGTCGGGCGCCCCGGCGCCCGGCGAACCCGCACCCGCCGAACCGGCGCCCGGCGATCCCCCGCCCGGCGACTCGGCCTTGCGGGACGCGGTGCCCGCCGAACCGGACGGCGCGGGCCGGCCCGCCGCGGTGATCCTGCGGGCGTCGTCCGGGTCCACCTCGGCCAGGTCGACCGTCCCGGCGGCCAGCGCCGCGGCCCGCTTGTCGCGCGGCACCGCCGTCAGCACCACCGTGTCCAGCTTGGCGGGCGCGCCCCACCACTTCGGGTCGCGGGCGAGGGTGAGGGTGCCCGCCTGTTCGTCACGCTCCCGCACCGCGAACGGTCCGGCCGTCTCCTTCAGCTGTTCGCGCGCGCCGTCGTTGAAGGCACGCGCGTCGCCCATCACGCTCTTCGGGTACAGCGGCGTGAACAGCGACTTCCAGTCGGCGTACGGCTTGGCGAAGGTCACCTTGACCTCGCGCGCGCTGCCGCCCTGCTCGACCTTCTCGATCCGGTCGTACCCGGCGTTGCGCGCGCTCCAGTACGCGTTGTCCTTGCCGCGCAGCGCGTTCCACTGGGCGGCGAAGTCCTCCGGGCCGACGGCGCGTCCGCCGCTCCACCGGGCCTTCGGGTTGATCTTGTAGACGACGGTCTGGCGGGGTTCGCGGTCGGTGACGTCGGCGGCGGCCAGGTAATCCGCGTTGCGCTGCGGCCGGCCGCGCTGGTCCAGGGTGAACAGCCGGGGCAGTACGGCGTCGGTGACGCGCCGCGTGGCGGCGTCCGCGCGCGCCTGGAAGGCGTTCAGGGTGCCGGGCACGGCGTCCACCGCCCAGCGCAGCGTGCCGCCCTGGCGCACCTGGCCGCGGGCGGCGGCCGCGATGTCCTGGCCGCCGGGGGCGGCCTCCTCGGCGTCGTCGCCCCCGCCGCAGCCGGTCAGCACCGGCAGCGGCAGCAGCACCCCCGCGACGAGGAGCGCGGCGCAGCGGCGCCTGCGGCAGGCCGCACCGCCGGGCCTGACGGGGTGGATCATCACGAATACCTCCGGGGCTCGCCCGCGCCGGGCCACCGCGGCGGGCCGCGGGACCACGGATCACGTTCGGCCGACTTTGCGGCTCATCACATCTATGGCTCCACCACTGAAGGCGACCGGCCCCCGTGCGTGCGGGCGACACGTCGGCCACGGCCGGGAAGGCCACCCGCCCGGCCCAACCGCCGCCGCTGCGGCGGCGGTCCCGGCGCGCGCGGGACCTCGTGCGCGAGACCGTCCGGCCCCGGCCGGACGGGCCACGCGGGGAGAGAGCGTAGGGGCCGGCGCCCGCGGGCGTACGCGCCGCCGTACAAACGCACGTCCCGCCGTACGGACCGACGGCGCACACCCGCCGAAACACGCCGGTCCGGTTCCGCAATCGCGGCAGATCCCTTCCCAATCGCGACTGTGACGCGCGACACTCGCAGGCGCACGCCGCTGCACCCGGACCGGGCTCCGGGGCCGCGCGGAACGGTGCCGACCACACCCGCGGAGGTGAGGCAAGTCATGTCACTTCAGGACGACCTGACGGCTGTTCAGCGCAACTTGGACGACCTGGAACGGTCGGTCGGACGACTGGAGCAACGGGTCGGCGGCGGCCTGGACATACGCCGGGTGCGCAGCGACACGGATCATTTGCGCGAAAGCCTGCAACTGCTGCGGGAGGGCGCCGCCGGACCGCCCCGCGAGCGGCCCGCGTGCGGCGGGCCCGTCCCCGTACCGGGCCCCGAGATGGTGACCATCCCGGACGCACCGTACGACACCGCCCTGTGGGCCGGCGCGGAGGACGAGGGGCTCGGCTCCCTCGGCCGCCGGACGCCGTAGGGCACGCCCCCGTACCGCCGCTGAGCGCCACCCGTCCCACCCCAGACAGCCGTCCACGGAGACCGACGTTGGCCACTGGCACCGAACCCCAACCGCATACCGACGCACGCGGCGCGAACGGCGCGTCCGGCCCGTACAGCACCGGAGTGCACGCCCCTTCGCGCGCCGCGATACCCGCCCGCCACCTGCGCACCGACCGCTGGTGGCTGTACCCCGCCACGACCGCGGCGGGCCTGTTCGCCTTCGTCGTCTACTCGACGTGGCGGGCGTTCGCGAACGCGGACTACTACGCCGCCCCCTACGTCTCGCCGTTCTACTCGCCGTGCCTGGCGGAGAACTGCCACCCGATGCGCGGCGGCCCCAACTGGGAGATCTTCGGCGGCTGGTGGGGCCTGTCCCCCGCGCTGCTCATCCTGATCTTCCCGCTGGGCTTCCGGCTGACCTGCTACTACTACCGCAAGGCGTACTACCGCGGCTTCTGGTCCTCGCCGCCTGCCTGCGCGGTCGCCGAACCGCACAAGAAGTACACCGGCGAGACCCGCTTCCCCCTGATCCTCCAGAACATCCACCGCTACTTCTTCTACTTCGCGGTGGTCGTGGCGGGCATCCTCACCTACGACACGGCGCTCACCTTCCGCGACGCCGACTACGAGTGGGGCCACATGGGCCTGGGCACCGTGGTCTTCGTCGTCAACATCGCCCTGATCTGGGCGTACACGATCTCCTGCCACTCCTGCCGGCACATCATCGGCGGCCGGCTGCGGCACTTCTCCAAACACCCGGTGCGCTACCGCCTGTGGGGCTGGGTCGGCAAGCTCAACGCACGGCACGCGGCGCTCGCCTGGGCCTCGCTGATCAGCGTGGCCGCCGCCGACTTCTACGTCTTCCTGCTCGCCACCGGGGTCTTCGACGACCCGCGGTTCTTCTAGGAAGGGTGCCTGGTGATGACGCAGCTGGACCGGCAGGAGTGGGACGTCGTCGTGGTGGGCGCGGGCGGAGCCGGGCTGCGCGCCGCCATCGAGGCCCGGGAGCAGGGCATGCGGACGGCCGTGATCTGCAAGTCGCTGTTCGGCAAGGCACATACGGTGATGGCCGAGGGCGGCATCGCGGCCAGCATGGGCAACGTCAACGAGGGCGACAACTGGCAGGTGCACTTCCGCGACACCATGCGCGGCGGCAAGTTCCTCAACCACTGGCGGATGGCGGAGCTGCACGCCCGCGAGGCGCCGCAGCGGGTGTGGGAGCTGGAGACCTGGGGTGCGCTGTTCGACCGCACCCCGGACGGGCGGATCTCACAGCGCAACTTCGGCGGCCACGAGTACCCGCGCCTGGCGCACGTCGGCGACCGTACGGGCCTGGAGCTGATCCGTACCCTCCAGCAGAAGATCGTCTCCCTCCAGCAGGAGGACGAACGCGAACTCGGCGCCTACGACGCGCGATTGAAGGTGTTCCAGGAGTGCACCGTCACCCGTGTCCTCAAGGACGAGAACCGGGTGGCCGGCGCGTTCTGCTACGAGCGTGAGTCCGGCCGCTTCTTCGTCCTCCAGGCGCCGTCGGTGGTGCTGGCCACCGGCGGCATCGGCAAGTCCTTCAAGGTGACCTCCAACTCCTGGGAGTACACCGGTGACGGGCACGCGCTCGCACTGCTCGCCGGGGCGCCGCTGATCAACATGGAGTTCGTCCAGTTCCACCCGACGGGCATGGTCTGGCCGCCGTCCGTCAAGGGCATCCTCGTCACCGAGTCGGTACGCGGCGACGGCGGGGTGCTGCGCAACAGCGACGGCAAGCGCTTCATGTTCGACTACATCCCGGACGTGTTCAAGGAGAAGTACGCGCAGTCCGAGGCCGAGGGCGACCGCTGGTACGAGGACCCGGACCACAACCGCCGTCCGCCCGAGCTGCTCCCCCGCGACGAGGTCGCGCGGGCCATCAACGCCGAGGTCAAGGCGGGCCGCGGCTCCCCGCACGGCGGTGTCTTCCTCGATGTGTCCACGCGGATGCCGGCCGAGGTGATCCGGCGGCGGCTGCCGTCCATGCACCACCAGTTCAAGGAGCTGGCGGACGTGGACATCACCGCCGAGGCGATGGAGGTCGGGCCGACCTGCCACTACGTGATGGGCGGCGTGGAGGTCGATCCGGACACCGCGGCGGCCACCGGCGTGCCGGGCCTGTTCGCCGCCGGCGAGGTGGCCGGCGGGATGCACGGCTCCAACCGGCTCGGCGGCAACTCCCTCTCCGACCTGCTGGTCTTCGGCCGCCGGGCGGGCCTGTACGCGGCCGAGTACGCCCGCTCCCGCACCGTACGCCCCACCGCCGACCCGCTCCAGCTCGACGCGGCCGAGGCCGAGGCGCTGCGCCCGTTCAGCGCCGAGGGGCCCGACGCGCAGCACGCCGGGCGCCCCGCCGAGAACCCGTACACCCTCCATCAGGAACTCCAGCAGTCGATGAACGACCTGGTCGGCATCATCCGCAGGCAGGGCGAGATGGAAGAGGCCCTGGAACGCCTCGCCGACCTGCGGGTACGGGCCCGACGGGCCGGGGTCGAGGGCCACCGGCAGTACAACCCCGGCTGGCACCTGGCCATCGATCTGCGCAACATGCTGCTGGTCAGCGAGTGCGTGGCGCGGGCGGCGCTGGAGCGCAGGGAATCCCGCGGCGGGCACACCCGGGACGACTACCCGGAGATGGACCGGCGCTGGCGCCGGATCAACCTGGTCTGCGAACTGGCCGACGGCGGCCCGGACTCCCCGCCGCAGGACCCGGCCACCGGGCAGATCCGCCTCACCCGCCGCGAGACCCCGCCGATCCGGCCCGACCTGCTGGAGCTGTTCGAGCGGGACGAACTGGCGAAGTACCTGGCGGAAGAGGAACTGGCGGCGGAGGCCGCGCCTTCCGGGCCGGGAGCGCCGGCCGCCGGAACGACGGACGACGAGGAGACGAGCCGGTGAGCGCGCAGTCCGACGCCTACAAGGCGCACTTCAGGGTCTGGCGGGGCGACGCGGACGGCGGCGGCCTGGAGGACTTCCGCGTCGAGGTCAACGACGGCGAGGTGGTCCTCGACATCATCCACCGGCTCCAGGCCACCCAGGTGCCCGACCTGGCCGTGCGCTGGAACTGCAAGGCGGGCAAGTGCGGCTCGTGCAGCGCGGAGATCAACGGGCGGCCGCGGCTGATGTGCATGACCCGGATGTCCGTCTTCGAGCGCGACGAGACGGTCACCGTCACCCCGATGCGTACCTTCCCGGTCGTCCGCGACCTGGTCACGGATGTTTCCTTCAACTACGCCAAGGCCCGCGAGATCCCCAGCTTCGTCCCGCCGCCCGGCCTGGCGCCGGGCGAGTACCGCATGCAGCAGGAGGACGTCGGCCGCTCGCAGGAGTTCCGCAAGTGCATCGAGTGCTTCCTGTGCCAGGACACCTGCCATGTCGTGCGCGACCACGAGGAGAACAAGACCGCCTTCGCCGGGCCCCGCTTCCTGATGCGTATCGCGGAACTGGACATGCACCCGCTGGACGCCGCACCGGACACCGGCCTGGACCGCAAGCGCACCGCCCAGGAGAACCACGGCCTGGGCCACTGCAACATCACCAAGTGCTGCACCGAGGTCTGCCCGGAGCACATCCGGATCACCGACAACGCCCTGATCCCCCTGAAGGAACGGTCGGTCGACCGCAAGTACGACCCGCTGGTCTGGCTGGGCAGCAAGATCCGTCGGCGCAACCGTACGGACTGACGCCCTTCGGGCCGGTCCCCGGGCTCAGAACAGGCTCAGCAGGGCGTCCGCCGGATCGGGGATCGCGGTCTCGCCGTCGGGCAGCGCCAGCTCGAACCAGACGGTCTTGCCTCGGGGCGTACGGCGGCTGCCCCACCCGGCGCTGAGGAGGCCGACGAGTTGCAGGCCCCGCCCGCCCTCGTCGGTGTCCCGGGCCCGGCGGCGGCGGGGCTGGGCCAGGTCCGCGTCCCAGACCTCGCACACGAGCGTGCGGTCCAGCAGCAGGCGCAGCCGGATCTCGCCGTGGCCGTGCCGCAGGGCGTTGGTGACCAGCTCGCTGACGAGGAGTTCCGTGGTGTCCACCAGGGCTTCCAGGCCCCAGTCCGTGAGCTGGTCACGGGCCAGCTCACGGGCGCGGGACACCGAGCGGGCCTCGGGGGCGAGGTTCCAGTCGCCGACGGAGTCCTTGGGCAGGCCGTGCACCCGCGCCATGAGCAGGGCGATGTCGTCCTCGCCGTGCCGGGTGTCCAGCGCGTTCAGTACGTGGTCGCAGACGTCCTCCAGCGGGCGCCCGGTCTCCGACAGGGCCGTACGGAAGGCGCTCAGGCCCTCGTCCAGCGGGTGCTCGCGGGATTCGACCAGGCCGTCCGTGTACAGGGCGAGCAGCGCGCCGTCGGGCAGTTCGACCTCGGTCTCCTCGAACGGCTCGCCGCCGACGCCGAGCGGCATGCCGGGCGGCACGTCCAGCAGCAGCGCGTCCTCGCCCTCCTCGACCAGGATGGGCGGCAGGTGCCCGGCGTTGGCGAACGTACAGCGCCGGGTGACCGGGTCGTACACGGCGTAGACGCAGGTGGCGAGGTAGACCTCGGACAGGTCGGCGGTGCCGGGGCCCGGCCGGGGCGTGTCGGCGGAACAGTCCGCGGACGTGCCGGTGGAGGCCGCGGTACGGCTGCGGGGGGCGCGCGCGGTCGTACGGGCGCCGCCGCCGGTGGCCCCGAGCCCGCGCGCGATCTCGTCGAGCGCGGAGAGGACCTCGGCCGGTTCCATGTCGAGCAGCGCCAGGGTGCGTACGGCCGTCCGCAGCTCGCCCATCGCGACGGCGGCCCGCAGTCCGCGGCCCATCACGTCGCCGACGACGAGCGCGGTGCGGTGGCCGGGCAGCTCGATGACGTCGAACCAGTCACCGCCGACCTCGGTGGCGGTGGTCCCCGGCAGGTAGCGGCAGGCGATGTCCAGGCCGGCCGCCTCGGGGTCGCCCGGGGGAAGCAGGCTGCGCTGGAGGATCAGCGCGCGCTCGTGCTCCCGGCGGTACAGCCGGGCGTTGTCGATGCAGACCGCTGCGCGCGCGGCCAATTCGACGGCGAGGGCGGTGTCCCGTTCACCGAACGGTTCGCTGCCCTTGGTACGGGAGAACTGCACCAGTCCGACGACCGTGTCCCGGGCGACCATCGGCACGGCGAGCGTCGAGTGCACCACCGCGCCCAGCTCGGACCGTTCCTCGCCCTCCCGGCCCGGGATGATCTGCGCCTGGGCGGTGCGGAGCGCGCCCGCGCACGGGGAGTTGAACGGGTAGCGGTGGACGGCGCCGACCTCGACCGGGCCGTCCGCGCCCTCGGGGACGCAGCAGGGCGTGGTGGCCAGCGGCGCGTCCGAGACGGCGCTGGCGAAGGCGACCCGGCGCAGTTCGGCGCTGCCGTCGGCCATGCCCGGCGGCGCCTCGTCACCGGCCAGCAGACCTTGGTAGAGGTCCACGGAGGCCAGGTCGCAGAACTGCGGCACGGCCACGTCGAGCAGGGTGCGGGCGGTGGTCTCCAGGTCCAGGGAATTGCCGATGCGGGCACCGGCCTCGTTGAGCAGCGCCAGGTTGCGGCGGGCGCTGGCGGCCTCCCGCTCGGCCCGCCGCCGGCCGGTCACGTCGGCGGCGAGCGCGGCGACGCCGATGGGGCGGCCGCTGGCGCCGTGCAGCCGGTACAGGGAGACGGACCAGCGGCGGCGGTCGGCCTCGGCGGGGGGCGGGACCGTGGGCGAGGGGGCCGGAGGCTCGGGTGTGGTGGGAGCCGGGATGGAGGGGGTGGAAAGGGTGGAGTCGGACGGGGCGGGCGCGGGCGGCGGAACCGTACCGACCAGCGGCATCTCCGCGACGGGCTCGCCGGTCTCCAGCACCCGCCGCAGCGCCGCCTGGAGCCGGTCCGCCTCGGAACGCGGCAGGAAGTCGTGCGGTCCGCCGCCGCGGTACTTGGCCGGGGGGCCGCCGAAGACGGTCGCGAAGCGCTCGTTGACGCGCCGGATCCGCAGGTCCGTGTCGAAGAGCACGAAGCCCATGGGAGATTGGCCGAAAACGGCCTGAGAGGCGGCTATATCGGTCTCGATGCCGCGCAGCGCCCGGACATCGACCACCAGACAGACCGCGGCGCGCTCGCCGTCCGCGGTCTCGGACGGCATCACGTAGATCTCGGCGAGCCGCTGACTCCCCCGCTCCCCGGTGTCCTCGTCCGTCTCGCGCGTGCGGTACGGGACCAGGCCGGTCCACTCCCGGCCGTCGAGGATCTGCGAGACCGTACGGCGGGCCTGTTCGTGCAGCTCATGGGGGACGAACGCGGAGACCGGGTCCTTGCCGACGGCGTGCCGGGCGGGGATGCCGAGCATTTCGGCGGCGCGCTCGCTCCACCGGTCGATGCGGCCGTCGGGGCCGAGCGAGAAGGACGCGACACGGATGTAGTCGTAGATCGAGCCGGGCGGGCTGCTCTGCCATATCGGCGGGCCTTCCGGGCCCTCGGGCCCCGCCGGCCGTGCCGGGCCGTCCGTACCGCCCGGCCCGGCCGGCTGCGCGGGTCCTGCCCCGCCAGATGACTTCTCGCTCACGAGCCCCGTCCCCTCCAGCTCATCGTGCCCGGACCGGACGAGCCGAGTATCCAGCACCGCGGCTATCCGGAACACGGTCTTCACGATCACAGCACAGTCTCGATCGCAGGCCGTCCACAGAATGTCAATGAAACGGCAACGATCAGGCCGCCACCAGACTCCTAACCCGCCACAGACAGCTCGAACCACACTGTTTTACCCGTCCTGCCGTGCCGGGTGCCCCAGCGCCGCGAGGTGCACGCCACCAGTTGCAGCCCCCGGCCGCCCTCGTCCTCGGGGGCGGCGGCGCGCTCCCGGGGCGGGTCGGGCACCGGATCGGACACCTCGACGAGCAGCTCGCCCCCGCTCTTGAGGACCATACGCACCCCGATGGGCCCGCTGGCGTAGCGCAGGGAGTTGGTCACCAGCTCGCTGACGAGCAGAACGGCCAGGTCGGCGGCGGAGTCCAGCCCCCACTCCCGGAGCGTCTCGCGGACCACGGCACGGGCGGTGCGCACGGAGCCCGGTTCGGCCGGGAAGCTCCATTCGGCGATGGGTGATCCGGAGATCACACCGCGCCGGGGCGGGCAGGACGCGGAATCGGGGACCCCTGCCGCTGCGCTGTCGCTCACGCCGATCACTTCCCAGCCCGGTGCGCACACCCTCCGGATTGTCCGTGGTGAGGGGGTAAACAGCACATACCCGGTATCAGGGTCGCAATATCGCCCTCAATGGCGCACTGTGGCACAAACGGCGTACTGAGGTGGCCGGGGGCTCGCCGCACACGCCTCGTACGGCGCGGGAGCCCTCCGGCGGGCTGTCCCAGGGCGGCAGGCCGCGCCACGCTCCGGACGGCAGCCCCGTACGAGGGACCCGTGTCGGTCCGATGATCGGCCCGTATGGGGGAAGCGGGAGGTGAGGGGGTGACCGGGGCGGGGTACGGGCGCGGGCGGCGCGCTCTCAGGCCCCGGGCGCGTACGCGTTCCCGCCCAGGCCCGGGCGCGTACACGTTTCCGCTCAGGCCCCAGGCACGTACACGTTTCCGCTCAGGCGCCTGACGCGTACGCGTTCCCGTTCAAGCGTCGCATCGCCTCGGCGACCGCCGGGCGGTCCTGGTCGAGCCAGTCGACCTCGTGTTCCTGCTCCGGCGCCAGCCAGCGCAGCGCGTCGTGGTCCTGGAGGGCCTTCGGCTCGCCGGACACCAGCCGGACCGTCCACACCCACAGGACGAGCCCGGGGCGCAGCGCCCACTCCCCCGGAATCCGCTCCACCGGCTCCGCCTCGATGCCCAGCTCCTCGCGCAGTTCGCGCGTCAGCGCCTCCTCGGGCGTCTCACCGGGCTCCACCTTGCCGCCGGGCAGCTCCCAGCGGCCGGCCAGCGCGGCCGGAGCGCTGCGCCGCGCGGCCAGCAGCCTGCCTCCGTCGAGCACCGCCGCGCCCACCACCACACGCACGTCCGTCATGCGCGGCAGCCTACGTGCCCCCCATGCCGTCCCCGTACGTCAGGTGGCGACGTGGCCCACCCGCTCCACGACGTAGAGCCGTCCATGGCTGCGGGTGTCGAGCCGGTCGGCCACCTGCTCCGCTTCCGCCCGGGTGGCGTAGCGGCCGACGCGATAGCGGTTGCCGCCCTCGTCCTGACGAATGACGAGCCAGGGCAGTACCGCGCCACTGTCGGTCATCGCGCCCCTCCGTCCGCCGTCCGGCGCGCCGTCGCGCGCCCCTCCTGATCTGATGCCGAAACCGCATACCGCATATGCCCGAGCCTACGCCCGACCTTTACGCACCGGATACGGCTTTGCACAAAGAGGTACCGAACCGGCCATCAGACCGTGCACGAGGGGCGCGTGAAACGCGCCCGGCCACTCCTGGGCCGGTACGCGAACGGGCGCCGCCGGCGGCTCCTGCCACCGACGACGCCGTCGACTGCGAAGTTCGGGATCACCGGGGCCGCCCGGCGGTCACGCCGCGCAGCCCTGCGAGCGGTCCTGTCAGACGGTCCCCGCCTCGCACTTGGCGCCGGACTTCGCACCGTCCGCGCCCGGCTCCCCGGCCGCCTCGGCCTCGGCCGCCGCCAGCGACTCCGCCTCGGCCTGGATCAGCGTCGGGTTGCGCCAGGAGCTGCGGACGCCCCAGACGTAGAAGAGAAGGCCGATCACCGCGACCACGAGGATGTCCCAGCCCGCCGGCAGGTAGCCCTTGCCGCCGAACTCCTCGCCGCCCATGTACGAGACGCACGCCATGACCAGCAGGTACGCCACCATCCAGGCGCCCGCCTTCAGGTGCGGCTTCAGCTCGGCCCACGGCTTGCGCAGCTCGTACCAGGCCCAGACCGGCAGTCCGACCGCCATGATCAGGATGACCTTGCCGGTGAGCGGCCAGCGGCCCCAGTACAGGACGAGCGAGCCGAAGACCATCGCGACGGGCGCGATGACCGGCATGATCCGCAGCTTCACCGGGCGCTTGAGGTCGGGCGCGAGCCGGCGCAGCGACATCACCGCGACGGGGCCGGTGATGTACGAGATGACGGTGGCCACCGAGACGATCTCGGCGAGCGAGCCCCAGCCGCGGAAGACCGCGAGGAACAGGAAGGCGATGAACAGGTTGAGGACCAGCGCCGGACGCGGCACACCGGTCTTCTTGTCGACCCGGCCGAAGATCTTCGGCAGATGGCCGTTCTCCTGCACGCCCTGGATCATCCGCGAGGTGGTCGCGGCGTAGATCATGCCGGTGCCGGACGGGGAGACGAAGGCGTCCGCGTACAGCAGCAGCGCCAGCCAGTTCAGGCCCCAGGCGATGGCGAGGTCGGCGAGCGGCGAGTTGTAGCCGAGGTGGGCCCAGCCGCCGGCGGACTCCAGCTTGCCGCCGGGGACGGCCATCAGGAAGGCGACCTGGAGCGCGACGTAGATGACCAGCGCGATCAGGATCGAGTAGATGACGGCCTTGGGCAGCGACTTGCCCGGGTTACGCGCCTCGCCGGCCATGTTCAGCGGCGACTGGAAGCCGTTGTAGGCCCAGACGATGCCGGAGAGGGCGACGGCCGAGAAGACCGCGCTCCAGCCGTTGGGCGTGAAGCCGCCGTGGTCCTTGATGTTGGAGGTGTCGAAGTGCGCCAGCATCAGCGCGCCGGCGGTCAGCACCGGCACCACGACCTTGAAGACCGTGATCGCGGTGTTGGTCTTCGCGAAGAGGGAGATCGCGAACCAGTTCAGGAAGAAGTAGAAGACCAGCAGGACGCTGGCCAGGGCGACACCGGTGCCGGTCAGCTCCTTGCCGTCGTAGAGCGCCTTGGCCCACCCGAAGTCCCACGAGCTCATGTACTGGACGGAGGCGGTCGCCTCCCCGGGTATGACGGAGACGATCGCGATCCAGTTGGCCCAGGCCGCGAGGTAACCGGCCAGCGAGCCGTGCGAGTACTGGCCGTAGCGGACCATGCCGCCCGCCTTCGGGAACATCGAGCCCAGCTCGGTGTAGGTGAGGGCGATCGTGAGCGCGACGGCCGCGCCGATGACCCAGGCGAGGATGGCGGCGGGGCCGGCGATGGAAGCGGCCCGCTCGGCCCCGAAGAGCCAGCCGGAACCGATGATCGACCCAAGACCCGTGGCGGTCAGGGCAATGGTCCCGAGGGACCGTCGGTAATTCGAGTGGGAGCCCTGCTCCGCGCTCTGGGTCTGCGTCGTGCTCAACGTGCTTGGTCTCCTGATCTTCCCCCGTGCCGTGCACAAACTTCGCCATCGTAAGAGCGAATTGGAAGATCGGATTCCCAAGCGGGGTCAAAACTCGGGTCTGGCTGAAGGTGTGTGAGGTTTCCAACACAACAATTGGCTGGGCAAATCAGGACATACACGTTTTTAGGGGGTGACTACCCGAGGGTTACGCGTCAGTACACAACGTGCGATCTTGAGCCCCGCGCCGCCGAAATTGCTATGAGGGGATGGGTTTCGGCCATTGATGGGGTGGGAAAGAGGCGCTGAATGCGGGGGAAGGGGCGTCCGTCAGCGTTCCCCCGGGTGCCCCTCGGCGGGCCGGTGGGTGCTGCACGGTCGCGACCGCCCCTGATGCGCCGGCGAGCGGCCTAATGCACCGGCAGGTGATACGCCACCCGATGGCGGTCGGCGAGCGTGACGACGTCGGCGGTCTCGACCGGGCGGCCGCCCGCGAAATACGTACGCGAGATGACCAGCACCGCGTGGCCCGGCACCCCGCCGAGCGCCATGGCCTCCTCCGCCAGGCCGGGACGCGCGCCGACCTCCTCGACGACGTTGTCCACGATCACGTCGATGGCCGCCATCCGCTCGACCACGCCGCGCCCGGCCAGCGGCCCCTCCTCGGGCAGCATCACCGGGGTGCGCCCCGTCAGGTCCAGCGGCTCCCAGGAGGTGGAGAGCATGGCCGGCTCGCCCTCCGCGCGGAAGAGATAGCGCGTGCGCATCACCCGGTCGCCCACCTGGATGCGCAGCCGGGACGCGACCGCCGGGCCGGCCTCCTCCCGCTCGCTGCTGGACTCCCAGGTGCCTTTCACCCGCTCGTCGGCCTGCTCCTGGCGGAAGGGTGTGGCGCCGATGCCGGTGCGGTAGCCGGCGCGGGCGATGCGGCGCGGGACGGGCTGCTCGCGCACATACGTCCCGGAGCCGGAGCGGCCTTCGACCAGGCCCTCGGCCATCAGGACCTTGCGGGCCTCCAGGGCGACGGTGTCGGAGACGCCGTACTCCTCGCGGATGCGGGCCTGGGAGGGGAGGCGGGTGTGCGGGGGCAGCACACCTTCGACGATCTTCTGGCGCAGGTCGCCGGCGACGCGGAGGTACGCGGGCTGCTCACCGAAAGGCACATGCCCCTCCCAACAGCTTGACAGTCAGCAACAGCGTGGCAACCGCGCGTTGTTGACCGCAAGCCTGGGCCAGTAATTCACTCGAAGTGATGAAGCCCAGCTCAACCAATGTGCCGATCATGGAAGTTGGCCGCCTGGAGACACGGGTTCCCGGCGGTACGGCGTGGCCGTACGTTTCGTGCGAAAGTCGGTACGACACGCCGTACGCGACCGACGCCACCGGCGCCCGACCCGATACGGGAGGAGCCCACCGTGCCCGGGACAGCCACCGCCCCTTCCCTCTCCCCCATGCCGGAGGACTGGCAGCGCGCCCTCGCCGTCGTCGCCCACCCCGACGACCTCGAATACGGCGCGGCCGCCGCCGTCGCCGAGTGGACAGCGGCCGGCCGCGAGGTCACGTACGTCCTGGTCACGCGTGGTGAGGCGGGGATCGACGGGCTCGGACCCCAGGAGTGCGCCGCGATCCGCGAGGCGGAGCAGCGGGCGAGCGCCGCGGTGGTCGGCGTACGGACGGTGGAGTTCCTGGACGAGCACCAGGACGGCGTCATCGAGGCCGGGCTGCCGCTGCGGCGCGACCTGTCGGCGGCCGTCCGCCGGCACCGCCCGGAGCTGCTGATCACGCTCAACCACCACGACACCTGGGGCGGGGTCGCCTGGAACACGCCCGACCACCGGGTGGTCGGCCGCGCCGCCCTGGACGCGGCGGGCGACGCGGGCAACCGCTGGATCTTCCCCGAGCTGATCGCCGAGCAGGGGCTCGACCCCTGGGACGGCGTCCGGTGGGTGGCGGTGGCCGGGTCCCCGTACCCCACGCACGCGAAGGAGGTCGGCCCCGGGATCGAGCGGGCCGTAGCCTCCCTGGCCGAGCACCGCGCGTACATCACCGGCCTGGAAGGCGCCGGCCAGGACCCGGAGGCCTACGCCCGCGGCTTTCTGGAGCCCATGCTGCGCTCGGCGGGCGAGCAGTACCGCGGCGCTCCCGCGACCCTTTTCCAGCTCTACCCGCGCTGAGGCCGGGCTCCCCACTCCCCCGCTTCCACCCGCCGGACGAATTCGACCACCAGATCAGCGACCTCCCGCGGCCGCTCCAGCAGCATCGCGTGCGTCGCGTCCACGCCCGCCACCTCGACCCACGGCTGTGTACGCGCCAGCTCGTCCAGGTCCGCGTGCAGCCCCCGCACATACGCCGCCATCAATGCATCCACCCACGGCATACCGGGCGTCGGGGGATTCGGCCGCAGCGCCCGGGTAATCAGCAACGGCTTCCGCACCCGCCGGTAGAGCTCGAACAGATCGATCTCCGCCATGGCCTTCTGCATACCGAGCCCCGCCACCCGCTCGGGCCGCAGATACACCTCCCCGTTCGCGTTCTCCGCCATTCCCCGCCGCACCCCCGCCTCCAACAGCCCGACGGGAATTCCCAACTCCTCTGCCATGGCGGCGTTGTAGGCCAGCACGCCCTCCAGCCCGCCCTCCGGCAACGGCCGTCCCATCGCCGCGTCAGCGAATTCCCGGGCTTCCGCCAGGCGTCGCACCACGTAATCCCGGTCCATCCCCACGTACTGCCCGGGCCGCCCCATCCCGTGCCCATCCAGATTCACCGCGCCCGGCACACGGCCCAGTTCCTCCGAACAGCGAGTCGCGACCATCCCACCCAACGAATGCCCGGCCACCACAGCGTCCGGCATCCCGCACTCCTCCAACACGGCCGCCGCATCCGCGACCGCCCCCGCGAACGTCCAATCCCCGTCCCCGCCACCGGACTTGCCGTGCCCGCGCAGGTCCATCGCCACCACCCGATGCCTTTCGGCCAGCACCGGCGCCACGAGCTCCCAATCCGCCAACGTCCGCCCGGCCCCGTGCAGAAGCAACAGGGCCGGTCCGTTTCCGCCGTGATCCCGGACAGCGATCTCGACACCGTCGGACGCGGCAACCCATCTGTCCTCAACCTCATGAGCAGTAGCCATGCCTTCACGCTAGGCCGCCGAAAACCGCGCAAGATCATCCGCCAGGACGTGGATTTCCCGCTTTCGCGCGGCCCATAATGGACTTACGGCATACGGCTAACCCTCGCCCGAAACCGTCTCGCCAACCGCTCCGGGCCCGGACCGCTCATCGTCCCCGTCACCGTCGAGCAGCCCCGAACTCGCCAGCAGGAAACCGAGCTGGGCCCGGCTGCTGCTGTTGAAGTGCTCGGAAACCTTGCGGATATGAGCCACGACCGTGCGGCGGCTCAGGCCGATCCGGCGGGCGATGCGTTCGTCGGTCTCGCCCTCGACCATGGCCCGGAGGATGACGCGCTGGAGATCGTCCAGCACGGGGGCCTCGCGCTGCGTCCCCGCCGACGGGTCGACGGGAACGGCGCGGGCCCAGTGGCGTTCGAACATCACCGTCAGGTAGCGGATGAGGGCGGGGTGGCGTATCTCCATCGCGGTGTCCGCCGTCTCCTCGCAGGTCGGGATGAAGGCGACGGCCTGGTCGCAGATGATCAGCCGGTCGAACATCTCCGCCAGCGTGCGGACCTCCGCGCCCTCCGCGGTGATCCTCCTGATGTAGGCGAGGGTGGGCCGGTGGGTGCGCACCGAGTGCTGGTACAGCGTCCGCTGCCGCACCCCGCGGGCCAGCAGGGGCAGGCTGCGCCCCAGGGCCTCGCGCAGCAGCTCGGCGGGCCGGCCGCCGCCGGGCTGGGCGGTGATGAGTTCCCCGGCGCAGCCGCTGACGGCGGCTTCCAGCGCGTGGCTGATGGCCCGGGTGCCCCGAATGACGGTGAGCGGCTGCTCCTCCCTGCTGCGTACCTCGGAGTAGACGGAGTCGTAGGCGCCCACGGCGGCCCGGATCTGTGCCGCTTCCCTCCTGAGGCGCGCCATCGTCTCCTCCAGGGGGCGGAGGGCGGCCTCGGCCGCGATGACCGGCGGTACCGGAAAGGCCCGGCCGTCGGGGCTCTGCGACTCGACGAGCAGCTGAAGCCGCTTCAGGCACTCGGGTACGGACTCAAGAGGAATGTTTCCTTCAATCACCGCCCGGCGGTAGAGATCCTTGGCTGAGAGGCAGGGCTCCGCAACATCAACTGCGCTGCATGAGGGTGCCGTCGAGCAGGTCTCGTGTCGCTTCACAGAAGTGCAAGGTAACATCACGCAGCTGGCTCAATCCATCGTTTCACGGCTGCTTCGGCCAGGATGAATAACGAGGATCGCTGCTGTGGGGGGAGCGGCCGTGCCCGTCTTTTCCCTCGGCCTGACGCGTGCGGGCTCTCCAGCATCCGCACGGTAGGGGGATTCGATGCACAGTATTTCGCCGGCCACGTTCGGCGTCGCGGAGATCGCCGCCGCGTTCGTGGCCCGCATCGGGCGACCGGCGGCGTCGGCGGGAACACCCGCGACGCTCTGCGCCGGGCCCGCGCCCACTGACGAGGACCCCGCCTGGGGGTGACGCGGGCGCGCGCTCCTGGGGTGGGGCCCCGGAGTGCGCGCAAGGCCGTGGCTCGTATTCGATCGTGAACGGGGGGTTGAAGTGGGCGATGCCGCCACGCTTCAGGTAGGCGAGAAGGTTGACATTCCAGTACTCCTACGGTTCGTTCCCGGAGTTTCTGTTCTGTCATTGATGGGGGACACACTCGGGATCCCGCAGGGAGTTCCCGCGAACCGCCGCACAATGCTGCGGAAGTCCTGTCCAGAGCATCTTTGGAACGTGATGGGGCCCATCACGTCCGCAGGTTACCTGCATATTCCAAGCGTTCTCTCGATGGGCGGCGAAGCCGGTCCGAACGCCATGCGGGAAGAGATCGAGAGAATCGCCGACACCACGCCGGATTCCCTGCTGGCCGACCTGGAGCGAACGTTCGGCGGGGAAGCGCCGGCCGCCTGGCGAAAGGTCGTCGACCATCCCGCCGCTTTCCTGATCTCGTACTCCGGACTGGTCCGTGCGGTCTGGGACGCGGTCGCCCCCGTATGGCACCGGGCCAAGCCGCTGCTGGAACGGGAGATCGAGCGCGTGGGCACGGCCTCGGTCACGGGGACGATGGGCGCTCTCCTCGCCGGTCTCAGCCCACGGACCGCCTTCGTCGACGGCCATCTGCGGCTGCCGGACCACACACCGCTCGCCCATGGCGTCGCGGTACGGAAGCTGACGCTGATGCCGCTGGTTTCCGGTACCCGGGCCTGCGTTCTCCGCCTCGGCGACGACGGACACGCGTACATCGGCTACCCGGTGACCGGGCTCGCACCGCTCCTGGGCGGCGGCGAGGACCGGGCGGAGGGATCGGCGGACGCGCTCGCGCTGACGCTGGGCGAATTACGCGCCGTCATCCTGCGCAAGGGCAACCAGTCCGTATCGATGGGCAAGTTGGCCGACCTGCTGCACTGCACCGCCGGCACGGTGACGTACCACTGCCGACAGCTCGAACAGGCCGGACTCCTCTACCGCGAACGGCAGGGCCGGGAGGTCCGGGTGCTGCGGACGCTCAGAGGCGACGCACTGGTGGACGCCCTGTCATGACCGGGGACAGCGCAACGGCGAAACGTCTGGTCGTCCTCGTCTCCGGGGCGGGCACGAATCTCCAGGCCCTGCTGGACGCCATCGCCGGTGAACCGGACGCGTTCGGGGCGCGGGTCGTGGCGGTGGGGGCGGACCGGACGGGCATCACCGGGCTGGACCGGGCCGAGCGGGCCGGCCTGCCCACTTTCGTCTGCCGGGTAAGGGACTTCGCCACCCGCCGGGAGTGGGACGCGGCCCTCACCGAGGCCACCGGCGCGTACGCGCCGGACCTGGTCGTCTCGGCCGGGTTCATGAAGGTCGTGGGCAAGGAGTTCCTGGCGAGGTTCGGCGGGCGCATCGTCAACACCCACCCGGCGCTGCTGCCCAGCTTCCCCGGGGCCCACGGGGTGGCGGACGCGCTCGCGTACGGCGTGAAGGTCACCGGCTGTACGGTCCACTTCGTCGACGACGGCGTGGACACCGGGCCCATCATCGCCCAGGAGGCGGTGGAGGTGCGCGACACGGACGACGAGGCGTCCCTCCACGAGCGCATCAAGGAAGTCGAGCGTGCCCTGCTCGTCGACGTGGTGGGCCGCCTGGCCCGCAACGGCCATCACATGGACGGGCGCAAGGTCCTGCTGCGCTGAGCCCGGCGTCCGGACACGCGCCGGCCGTGGTCCCCCGCCGGGAGGCAGGGGCCACGGCCGCCGTCGCATCAGGCGAAGAGACCGGGGACGGTCGCTTCGTGGGCGGCACGGATCTCGTCCAGTGGGATGGTGAAGTGGCCTTGGACGTCGAGGGTGTCGCCGTCGATGACGCCGATGCGGGTGGCCGGCAGGCCCCGTGCCCCGCACATGTCGGTGAAGCGCAGCTCCTCACTGCGCGGCACCGCCACGATGGCGCGGCCCGCGGACTCGGAGAAGAGCAGGACGAAGGGGTCCAGATCGTCCGGGACGACGATGCGGGCGCCGCGGCCGCCCTTGAGGCACGACTCGACCAGCGCCTGCACCAGCCCGCCGTCGGACAGGTCGTGCGCGGCGTCGATCATGCCGTCGCGGGACGCCGAGATCAGGATCTCGGCCAGCAGCTTCTCCCGCGCCAGGTCCACTGTCGGTGGGGTGGATGGCGGCCTCGCCGGTCTGGTTGTACAGCGAGACGTTGCCGCCGGTGACCGGCGTGCCCAGCTCCAGGCATCCGTCGGCCAGGCCGCGCACCGCCTCGGCGAACTGCCACATCACCGCCGGATCCTCCGGCGAGCCGAAGTTCAGGCAGTCCGAGACCGCCAGCGGCCGGGCGCCGGTGGCCGCGACGTTGCGGTAGGCCTCGGCCAGCGCCAGCTGCGCCCCCGCATACGGGTCCAGCTTGGCGTAGCGGCCGTTGCCGTCGGTGGCGATGGCCACCCCCAGGCCGGAGTCCGCGTCGATGCGGATCATGCCGGCGTCCTGCGGCTGCGCCAGCACCGTGTTGCCCTGCACGAAGTGGTCGTACTGGCTGGTGATCCACGCCTTGGACGCCTGATTCGGCGAGCCCACCAGCGCCAGCACCTGCGCACGCAGCGCCGCCCCGTTCGCCGGGCGCGCCAGCTTGGTCGCGTCGTCGGCCTGCAGCGCGTCCTGCCACGCGGGGCGGGCGTAGGGGCGCTCGTAGACCGGGCCCTCGTGCGCGACCGTCTTCGGATCCACATCGACG